>JAYODQ010000028.1:0-24975 GCA_038106355.1 Candidatus Poseidoniales archaeon
TGCCCCGACCAAGATTTTGACGGATTTAGTGATGCAAACGATGACTATCCGGCAAATCCAGCACAATGGAAGGATAGCGATGGCGACGGCTATGGCGATAACTCGGCAGGTGCAGGTGGTGATGATTGTCCCGAAACCTACGGAACAAGTACCATTGAACTCCAAGGATGCCCGGACAGTGACGGCGACAATTACGCTGACATCATCGATGCATTACCTTACGACCCTACCCAGCAAAAAGACCTCGATGGAGACGGGTACGGTGACAATCCAAACGGTTCGAACCCCGACCAGTTTCGATTCGACCCTACACAACATAACGATACAGATGGCGATGGATACGGTGACAATATCGGGGGAACGAGAGGTGATGCTTGTCCAGACACCTATGGTAATTCGACCATAGACAGGTACGGTTGCCTCGATTCCGATGGTGATGGCTACTCTGATGCAGGCGATGGATTCCCATTCGACCCACTACGTTACATCGATACCGATGGCGATCAAATAGAGGATAGTTTCGATGCTTTTCCTTACGACCCGACACAATCATCCGATACAGACGGTGATTCCTACGGAGACAACCCAGCAGGGAATCGAGGGGATGCCTGCCCAACAGTGTACGGAAATAGCACAGCCGATCGATTTGGATGCATTGATTCCGATGGCGATGGATTTTCCGATGAAGGCGACGGATTTCCATTCGACCCATTACGATGGGTTGACAACGATAGAGACGGTGTTGAGGACAAATTTGACGCCTTTCCCTACGACCCAACGCAGACGGCAGACACAGACGGTGATTCGTATGGAGATAACAGGGCTGGAAATCGAGGCGATGCTTGCCCAACCGTGTACGGAAACAGCACATCAGACCGTTATGGTTGCCCCGATACCGATGGTGATGGCGTGAGCGATGCTGGCGATGGATTTCCATTTGACCCCACCAGATACATCGACACGGACGGGGATGGATACGAAGACAGCGAAGATGATTTTGCATTCGACCCAACACAGTGGCTTGATTCAGACGGCGATGGATTTGGTGACAACCGATTTGGTTCGAACGGAGACAAATTTCCAGGCGACCCAACCCAATGGTCGGACATCGACAGTGATGGCTATGGCGACAATCCCAATGGAACAAATCCAGATGCGTTCATTGCAGAACCAAGTCAATGGTCGGACGTCGACCGTGATGGCTGTGGTGACAATCCGATTGGAAGATTCCCCGATAAATTCCCAACCGACCCGACCCAATGCATCGACGAGGATGGTGATGGATATGGCGACAATTTGAGTGGCAACAATCCCGACCCATACCTGTTTGACCAAGACAACGACGGGTACAACGACAGCATCGACATTCTTCCCCTCCTTGCATCGCCTGGTGACCTCGACAACGATGGCGTCATGGATGAGAACGATGCTTTTCCAGCAGACCCACGAGAAACAAGTGACTTTGATGGAGATGGAATCGGTGACGAAGCTGACCCGGATGACGACAATGATGGCCACCTTGACCTTGCTGAAATCAACGCAGGAACAGACCCGTTCAATTCAAAATCAAAACCGATTGAAACATTTGAAATCGTGTTGCCCGGAACTTCAATCGGGCTTGGGGCATGGGACCTCATCGGTATCCTCCTCGGTGTTCCACTCACGATTTGGATATTGATTGGGCTGATTACTCGAGGAGGCAGGGCTCGAAAATTCGAAGGAAGATTGAGAATGGCAACCCGCAGAGAAGACCTTGAAGACATCGCACAATTGTACGAACGAGCAGTCATGTTACGAATGCTCGGCCCACATCAAGCATTGCGATTGGAACGAATTCGAACAGAACTTGATGACGTCCTCGAAAATCAACTCCATCAAGAATTGTACGACCTGCCTCAACCCGATACACACCACTCAAACAATGAACAAGCCTACGTTGAACAAGAAGAAGCATACAATGCTGTTGAAACATCCGAACGCAAAATTGTTCCAAAGATATGATTCAATGGTCATCGTGAGAGCCGAGGAAATATTCTCCGATCTCGGGGTCGTTGAGAATGAAATTTGCGTCACCTGTGTGGACGACTTTGCCGCTTGCAAAGATGTAGCCTCTGTCTGAGCGTGCAAGACTTAAGCGAGCATTTTGCTCGACGATAAGGACGGTAATGCCTTCTTTGCGTAGGTTGTCAATTCGTTCGATAATTTGTTGTTGGTAGAGGGGTGAGAGGGCAGCAGTTGGTTCGTCAAGCAACAAAAAAGATGGGTCGGAAATCAATGCTCTCGAGATGGCAAGCATCTGTCGCTCCCCGCCCGACAATGAAGCAGCAAGGTCATGCTCTCTTGAACGCAAATCTGGAAACATGTTGAGTGCTCGTTCGATGCGCTGTTTGAGGATGGGCGATGGTAATGCATTGCCACCCATTTGGAGATTCTCTTCAACCGACAAGGTCGGGAAGACATTGTTGACTTGAGGAACATAGGCGATGCCTTTTCGAACGAGTTGGTCTGTTCTCATTTTCTCAATCGATTCACCACGATAGTTCACCTGTCCACTATAGTATGTGGCGATACCAAACAAGGTCTTGATGAATGTGGATTTCCCACAACCATTGGGTCCGATGATGGTCACAAACTCACCTTCATCGATGTACAAATCAATGTCATAGAGAATTTGAACGCTACCGTATCCTCCGCTTAAGCCAGAGACCTCAAGCAATCGTGTCATTCTTCCTCACCTCCATCACCTGCTGCACCAAGATACGCCTCGATCACCGCTCTGTTGGAGCGAACTTCATCGGGTGTACCCACCATGAGGACGTTGCCTTCATTCATGACAATAATGCGGTCAACGCCTTGACGGAGAATAAAATCCATGTTGTGTTCAATGACTAAGATCGAGATGCCTGTGGTATCGACAAGTGACCTGAGATTGTTAAAAATCTTCATGGCGAGAGGGCCTGCCACACCAGCCACTGGCTCATCGAGTAGGAGCAGTTGAGGGTCACCCATCATTGAGCGACCAATATCGACAAGTTTGCTTTGACCTCCTGACAACTCACCGGCGAGATTGTGAGCCATGTGAGGTACTTCGAGTTGTTCAAGGACCGCAAACGCCTTTTCCAGTCGGTCTTTTTCTTCCTTCCTCGTTCTTCCCCTAAGAAGCGTCATCAGAGGATTAGGTGCGAATTGTTTACGTGGTGGAACAAGTAAATTCTCGATGACCGTCATTTGTTTCCACAATTGTGTATGCTGGAATGTACGGGTCATCCCCAATTTTTGAATCTGATCTGGTCTCATATCTGATGCATCAACCCCAAACACTTCGACAGTTCCACTTGTTTTTTCGAGCAGACCACTGATGCAATTGAATGTGGTTGATTTTCCGCAACCGTTCGGACCGATGAGTCCAACAAACTCACCTTTTCCAATCTCAAAAGAAACGTCGTTGACAGCGACAAGTCCGCCGAATTCCTTTCTCAAATTTTGAACTGAAAGAAGCGAGGTCATTGTTCTTCACCACCTTGCTGTGGATGTGGTGGGCGATACGGTACTTCAGGGAGCAACCCCTTTGGATTGTATCGCAGTGAAAAGATGAGCAGCAAACCGACAAGCAGGACTTTCACATACGCCATACCTGCTCGGATTTGGAGTTCTTGTCCAATCATAAACACCTCGTCAATTGAGCGTTGGTCAAAGAAAAACGTTGCAAGTGCAAAGATAACGCCAAACCAAAGGAATGTTTCCCGTAAAGGTACGATTCTCAAGAGATAAGATACAGCCATAATGGCAAAACACACCCACATCATCAACATCGTGTCGGTCACGAAGAGATTGAACCAACTGTCGATCATGTCAGCTGTTTCATGAAGTGGTAGGTCGCTACTTCCTTGTGCTGCTACAAGAACGTTGAACACGAATTCCATCAAAACAATGATACTTGCACCAATGAGCATCCCCCGATTGTTTCCCACACCTCCAATGATGAATGCAGCCCAAACGAGGAATGTGGTTTTGGAGGGGGACATGAATGACGGTTGGAATCCATTGAGTTTCCATGCCCAAAGGGCACCAGCAAACGCTGCGATTGAGGCCCCAAGTGCGAGACTTGCTGCTTTGTGACGCAAGATATCGTGGCCATGGTGTTGAGCGACCATTTCATCTTCTCGTATCGAGCGCAAAATTCGACCCCATGGGGATGCAAGGACCGTATTGAGCAACCACCATGTGAAGATGAGTCCAAGAATTCCAATTGTTGCAAGAACGAACATGTATGGTGCCGGTTCACCAAGACCGAGCAGGTCGCCTACTTGTTCGGCCATACTTCCCATGCCTTCTGTGTTCGAACATGCAACGGGTGATAGTGGGTTTCCGTTGGCATCGAGGGGGGTTGTGGAACCACAAAACCACCACTCTTGGAATGGCAGTTCATACCTTGAAATGCCTACTGCACTACCCCAGGAACCCGCTCGAAGAAGGGGTTCACCGCTCAAAAGAACTCGAACAATTTCTCCAAGGGAGATCGTAATGATGGCAAAATAATCGCTACGCAATCGAGCCGTCGGGTAGGCAAGGAACCATCCTGCAATGGCACCGATAATCATCGCAAGCAGGAGTGCATAACCGATGGGCCAATCGTATCCATGCAAATCTTTGGGTGCGGTCAGCAATCCTACGGTGATTGCTCCAATGGCCGCAAAAAAGATCACACCGAAATTAAGTTGACCTGTGATTCCAGTATGGAGATTGAGCGACATGGCAAGGATGGAAAAGATGGTCAATGTCACAAGGACGTTCGAAACCTGTAATGTTTTGACGAAGGCTGCTTTATCTGATTCTGCAACTGGAAGCCAATAGATGAACCCGAGCATCAACACTGCAAGCAGTCCAAAGAAAATCCACGAGCCTTTTTCACTCTCCCTGCCGTATGGAATACGTAATCGGTTGAGTTCTTTCTCCAACCTTGTGGATTGCACCTTTGATTTGAACAATGCACCAATCTTGATACGCAGCGTTGTGGCAATATCTATTGCAGCACGATTTGCTTTGATTGAGATGTTTTCGAATGCATTTGTTAGACGATGCCATTGCTTTTGGATGCGTTCGCCAACTGAATTGAGCGCTAAGGTAGTTGATGCTGTCAAGGTCTCAATTCGATGATTCTTCTTGATTTCTTTGCCTTGGAAAATAAGGTATGCTTCTCGCCAAGCAAAGAGATACAGGATGAGGGGCACAGTCGGCCAAACGATGAAGCCGATGTTGGACAAAAAGGCAACCAACCATTCCTCACCATGCATCAAAAACAACCACTGCTCTTGTTGTGCTGTTGTCAAAGAACTTGGAGCATGGGACAATGAAATGCTTGAATCTCCACCTGTGATGATGTTGAACAACGAGCGATTCGCAATCGAATGTTCGTTCACAAATTGACTGAATTTGTACATCACAAATGCGATGAACGTGGACAACAAATAACGCTGTCCACGTAACGAATTTCGAACCTGAAAATGTTGAATTCCTGTCGGGGCAAAGAAGACACCGAGTAAAGCGGCTCGCTTTTGATTTGGGTTGAATTCTTGTTCTGCCCGAGTTCGAATACGTTTGATGTTCCATTGGTCAAATGCATCACCAATGCCTTTCGGCATGATGAGGAGAATTGCGATAATGAGAACATAGGGCATCACCTCAGCAAGGTTTGCATAATTTGAACGTTCGAGAGGCGCACCAATGCCAATGAGAATCGGTGAAGAAATAGAACGAACAAAGCCGATGATGATGGCCCCCACAATCGCTCCTTGAACTGAGCCTATGGTCCCCAACACAATAACGGCAAAGGCAGGTAAGAGGAGCGTAAAACCAGTTTCTGGACTGAAGCGAATCGTCATCGCAAAGATGGCTCCCCCAATACCGGAAATACCGGCCGAAAGAAACGCACTGGTCATGTGAACTCGTTCGACATTGATACCACAACTTGCAGCCAATTCAGGATTATCGGCAACAGCCCTCATTCTTCTTCCAAGTCGAGTCTTGGTCAGTAGAAGCAGTAAAAGGCCAACAGATGCAAAGATTACAAAAGGCATGGCTGCACTGTAATAGGTATAATTTGCAGTTAAGTCGGTGACACAATCACTACCAACAGAATATACATCCACCAGTGGCTTTGTTCCATTGGTCGATATTTGTTCGTACACTGGCGTTCCATCGACAGTACCGACTTGCTCACAACTACCGTAGGTGTAGGTAGAGCCCTCAGCGACGGTCCTATCACCAATGTTGAATTTTGTCACCATCGTTGGTGCTTCAAAGCGTTGTTCCGATGGAATTCTCCAATCAACATCGGGTTCAAACAGTTTCGTTCCTGCTCCAAATCTCAAATACACGATGGCACGAAGAACAAGGGCAACCCCGAGAGACGCAATCATCATCACATCGGGGGAGGATTTTCGTTCTCGAAAACCTCGAAACACCAACCTGTCAATAATGATGCCAGCTATCCCGGTGAGCACAAAGGCACCCAGCAATGTCCATACCAACACAGACCAAATCAAAACACCGTCCTTGGGGGTTTCATGAAGTGGGAAAAAGAATTCCATCCACATCATCATGATGGCAACGTACATTCCAAGCATGAAGTATTCGCTTTGAGCAAAGTTCCCATACCGCTGGACACTGTACGTCAGCGTACATCCTACAGCAATCGCAAGGTAGGTTGACGACCATGTGAGTGTGCTAAATCCAATTGAGGTCAAATTGAAACTGATCTGACCGCTTACGTCCAGTCCGATGAACAACAATTCGACCGTGATAAGCACCACGATCAAAAGGAACAGTGGCGAGATGGACATCAGAATCGTTCGTGGCCATCCTGGTTTGATATCATCAAAGACGATTTTGACAAGCAGGAAACCCATACAGATGAGCTGAAGTGATTGGGAGAGCCAAATCATGTCGTTTGGAATATTGCCGCCGAGAATGGTATCAATGCCATTGAAAACACCACGTTGATACAGCAAGCCGATGACTGCATCAAATGCCACGATGGCTGCAATCAACAAACGTCTTTTGAAACGAGCCATTTCCCTCCACCGAATGCGAAGCGAATCGGAGAATTCTTGAATTTGCATACAACTTCACTCCAATTCTTCAGTCACAATCAATGATGCATTAAACGAATTTCATGTCATCGAGGAGATGTTTGTCTCTTGCAATGTTTGTGCTCCTAAATGAAAATTATGCAATCAACGTGGTGTTGCATACCATTCCTTGCCTTGTTTGACTAAAATTCAACTTATAGATGTTTGTCCTATTAAATCGCTGTATGAATCACTCAATGTACACATGTGGGCCGTCTATCGGACCGAGCGGAATGATTCGGTAGGGGTTGAGATTGGTGTGTGACCAATAATAATGAGATTTGATGTGAGTCCAATCGCAAGTGGGTGCAACACCATCAAGACGTAGAAATCGATGAACGAAAGCGGTAAGATTTGGATAATCAAGAATCCGTTTTAAGTTGCATTTGAAATGGACGACATACACCAAATCAAATCGAACCAGCGTTGTGAATAGGCATACATCAGCCTCGGTTACCACCCCTTGACCGTCACCAACGAGCCAACAACGACCCTCAAGATGGGATTCAAGTTCGTCCAAACGATGAAAGAGGGTTTCAACGGCTTCTTCATACGCTTCTTGGGTTCGTGCAAAGCCAGCTTTGTAGACACCATTGTTAATCGATTCATAATTTGCATCGATCATGGCATCAATTTCCCCTCTAAGGTCAATTGGAGCCAAGTTCACTCCGTGCGGAGCGCTGAGATGACTGAAGTTATCGGAAAGCATTCGAATAATTTCTCGTGATTCATTGTTCACAATGGTTTGCAACTTTTTGTCCCAAAGAACTGGAACTGTACCTATGTTTCCGCTTCGAGCCCAGTTCTCATCCGCTTTTTGGTAAATCTCTTCAAGAGATTGGCTCCCATGGAGTGAGTCCACTGTTGCACCGGGTTCATTTGGATTGAAGGACCATGAACCGTCATGATTCATACGCCAATCAACAACATCAACCGAAATGTGTGACTCAAGACCCATGAGAGTTCGAACAAGCAAGGTCCGATGAGCCCAAGGGCAGGCATGAGAGATATACAGATGATAACGTTCGGATTCAGGCGTAAAAGGCCCATCGGGCGAGATCATATCACGAAACTCGCTCGATTTACGAAGAAATTTGCCTTGCTTGAACGCTGTTGTCCATGCACTTGCTTGTTCTCGCTCCTGACTCATATTCATTCCCTCATGCAAGTGTTCCATTGTTGTAATCTTCAATCGCTTGCATGATTTCTTCCCTCGTGTTCATGACAAATGGCCCATATCGTGCAATAGGTTCGCGTAGTTCTGGGCCACCAAGAATCAAATATTCTGCACCTTCCACACCAGCTTCGAGGGTGAGTGACTCGCCGCTGCTGCTCAGCGCTAATTCGCCATCTTGAACTGATTTCTTCCCGATGTGAACCGCACCTCCAAACACATAAACCATCACGTTGTGGTCTTGTTCACAATCGTGCGTATAGATTGCACCGGGTTTGAGTTTCATGTGAATGTAGGTGATGGGAATAACGGTGTCGATGATGGCTTCTGCTCCTAACGCCTTACCTGCAATAACCTTCGCCCAAACCGATTTGTCATCAGATTCTGCCACAGGTATCTCATCGCTCATGATGTCTTGATACCGCGGTGCCATCATTTTATCCTTGGCGGGTAGGTTAACCCAGATTTGGAATCCGTGCATGAGACCACCTGTTTCATAGAAATCTGGATGTGGCAACTCTGAATGAATGACGCCTCGTCCAGCAGTCATCCATTGGACATCCCCTGAGTTGAGGTCGCCTTTGTTGCCAGCAGAGTCGGCATGTTGCATGCAACCACTCAGCATGTAGGTCACGGTTTCAAAACCGCGGTGAGGGTGGTCGGGTGCACCAATTGCCTGCCTTGGTCCGTAATTGACTGGGCCCATTTCATCCAAAAGAAGGAAAGGACTCATCAGTCGACCCATAGCAACAGGTCGACGCACTTTGAAGCCACCTCCTTCGAGAACAACATGTGTGGGTACAACGGATTCAATGTGACGTGCATTCGTAGCCATCATGACATCAACTCCTGTATGAGTTCTAAGATAGAGTCTGAGTTTTTAGGTCTGTGTTTGTTGATGACCAGTGACCTACCGAGGACTGTGCATCCCAAGTGAGCAAATTGGAGCCGCATTGCGACGATGCACGTTTGGCCACCTCCGCCCGAAACACTCGCAAGTGCAACTCTCCGAAACCGGAACAATGCACGAAAATCATCACCTTCCCTCGAAAGCCAGGCGATCATGTTGCTGAGGACTGGCGGAATCGAACCATTGTATTCAGGTGCACAAACAAACCATCCATCACAATCATGAAGAAGTTTCATGACTGCTTTGAGGCCTTCAATTTCAGCGATGGCGTCATCAGCCTCTGGCGTGTACATTGGTAAGTTGAGCCCACAAATATCGAGCAAGATGGTTTCATGACCTTCACGTTGTGCTATCTCAGCAATGGATCGTGCTAACTCAGCATTTTTTCCAGTCGATGCATACATCGCAACAATCCTTCCCATGGTTCAATCAGTTCTGTTCTCATTTATGTGATATCGTTTCGTGAGCAATGCACAGAATATTGTTTGTTGACATCCACATCATGTTTATCAACAACAAGGACTTGAAAAGTTCATGGTGGATTCGGTGATGCTTTCGCATGCAGAAATCGCCGAGACAGACTTTCTAGTGTACACTGGGAATTTTTGTGGTTATTGTCAGGCACTCAAGCGTTTGCTTGAACGGCACAATTATTCATTCACCGAATACAACTTTGACCAGCACCCTGGACTACGAGAGCAAATTGTGATTGAAACTGGACATCGAACCGTGCCGGTCGTGTTTGATTTAAGGTCAGGTGACCCAAGATTCATTGGTGGATTCGACGAAACGAATGCTATGCTCCGTTGAAGGTCTCAAGCCATTCTTTGAGTGCATCATGGAATTCGATTGGAATCATATGCCCTTTTGTGTGCTCAACGAGTTCAACTGCCCAGCCTGCTGTTTCAAACAGATGGGCTATGGCCCAACCATCTTCAATAGGAACTCGCAAATCTTTTTCACCGTGCATCCAAAACAAACGCTTCGGTTCAAGTTCATCAAGCCTCATTCGGAGTTCGAGGGGTCGAATGAGTCGGGAGGCCATACAAATAACCCCTGCAATTCTATCGCCAATCGGCAGATGGAGCAACTCCTGGGCCATTGCTCCTCCTTGCGAAAAACCTCCAACAACCAAAGGCCCTGAATCTGCATGTTCCCCAATGATTTGTTCGAGGTGGCTTAGACTTGAATCAACATCAATGTATTCCCTCCGCGTGAGTTGTTGCCTTCTCGGAGCACTGGAATCTTCAACCTCATACCTCCACCATGTGTAGCCGCGCTTTGGATGGGAAAATCGTGCCTCAGGTACGATCAACGTCCAACCTTCAGGTACAACCTTTTGTGCAAACGGCCTCATCATTTCTGCAGTGCCCGTCATTCCATGCATCAGAATGAGTGTGGACATGTCTCAACCTCATAGAGTCCATTGAAACGACAAAGCACCGGCCACTCGAAAATGTAAATGCGAATCAGCACCACGAAGTTGAATGGTGAGCGTATATTCGCCTGTGTTTGAAGGAATGGTTCCGATTGCACCTTGTTCAGTAGCACCCGAGCCCCACGCTCGAAGGAGCGGAGAGGCTCCCGTTCTATCCTTCATTGCGAGGCTGCCTTGGCCGCCATTTGATATGTGAGCGTCGATGTACCATACGAGTACATCCCACTCCGAACCATCTGGATGTCCGGAATCAAAAAATGAATCGTACACATCTTGGTCGTTGGACTGATAATGTGAATCAAGCAAATCACGGGCTCGGTAAAAGAATACATCGCCACTATAATCGCTTTTTACCTCTCCAACAACCATGGTCAGTTGAGGTACCCCCTCCTCATTCATCCATTCAAATGAAGTCACAAATTCGATGGTTGAACTAAATGTATACTTTATCGCATGGCCTGCTGTTGAGGTAGCTTCAACACGAATTTCCTTGTCGTAAATTGATACAACTTCAGCAGTCCACTCTTCCCCGAAGAGACTGAAGGACCATGATGCATCGTACCGCCATGGGAATGAGAAGACGGATTGAACCTCACCTTGTTCATATACGCCTAAAGTTTGATGGTTGATTCGTCCAAGAAACGGGTTGTGGTTGATGACGGCGTGTCGTTGTGCTTCTCGTTCAGAGGATATGCCTACGATGTAATTTCCTTCACCATCGTCATCTTCGGTTACAACCAGTCGAGCAGTATCTTGACCAAATTGTGGTGTAGTGAAGGTGTAGACCCAAGAATCACCGACCTCCCAATCAGGCAGAAGTAAATCATCATCTTTGGTGTTACCCATGGATGTGGAGTTATTCTCGATGCACCCTGCAAGCATTGCAACAAGCACCAAAGAGGTCAAGAGTTGGACTCGCACAATTATGCCCCGTCTTCGCCTCTTGAAAGGCTAACGCTCCGTCGTTTGATGCTCAATGTGCATTCAAAGCAAACTTGTTCCAGCAAGAACAACGGCAACGATGGACATCAATTTGATGAGAATGTTGAGAGAAGGCCCAGATGTGTCCTTGAATGGGTCACCGATGGTGTCACCAATCACTGCTGCACTGTGGGCATCATCATTCTTCTTTGCACCTTCAATGTGACCTTGTTCGATGGCTTTCTTTGCGTTGTCCCAAGCACCACCTGCATTTGCCATAAAGAGAGCGAGAAGGACACCGGTCACGAGAGCTCCAGCAAGAAGTCCTCCGAGTGCTTCTGCACCCAAGGCGATGCCCACAACAACTGGTGCAAGTACGGCGACAACTGAAGGGCCGATCATTTCTTTGAGAGCCGCTTTGGTTGAGATGTCAACGCATGTTGCTGAGTCTGGTTTGACTCCTTCCCTTCCTTCGAGAAGGCCGTCAATTTCACGGAATTGACGTCGGATTTCTTCGACCATTTGTCCTGCCGCCTTTCCGACTGAGTCCATGGTCATCGCTGCGACGAGGAATGGAAGTCCACCGCCAATGAGGAGCCCAATCACAACGTTCGGGTCTTTGAGTGAAAGTGCTAGACCGCCAACCGCTGTTGAATATGCGGCAAAAAGCGCGAGAGCGGTGAGGGCTGCCGAACCAATGGCGAAACCTTTGCCGACAGCAGCGGTGGTGTTACCAATCGAATCAAGAGCGTCAGTGATTTCTCGAACTTCCTTTCCGAGTCCACCCATTTCTGCAATGCCACCTGCGTTGTCTGCAACTGGGCCGTACGCATCGACCGTCATGGTCACACCGACGGTTGCAAGCATGCCCATAGCCGCCATTGCGATACCATAGAGTCCCATGTCACCTCCGCCCATGAACTCGTTGGCACCGTAAATGCCCCCTGCGATGAGGAGGATTGGAATGAACGTGGACATCATACCCACTGACAATCCAGCAATCGCATTGGTAGCTGGTCCTTGCTTGGACATTTCACCAATCTTTGGAATGGCACGTGTTTTGATACCAAACACAGGTTCGATACCAGTATAATACTCCGTCACGAGCCCAATGAGAATTCCGATGATTGAACCGAGAACGACCGAATGCATAACAGCCATATCGACAATGATGAGCTCCATTTGAATGGCTCCATATCCACCAGCCCAAAACAGAAGTGCACCGATGAAGGTGGTGTTTCGAAGGGCTGCTGCTGGGTCTTTGCCATTCTTGAGGACGGCCATCGAAAAGACGCCAACGATGGATGCAAGGTATCCAATGAGACCGAGTAATATTGGCATTAATACATAATGAGATGTAAAGCCACCGGAACCCGAAGTATCTGCAATGACCATTGCAGCAATGATTGAGCCCACAAAAGACTCGAAAATATCAGCACCCATGCCGGCAACGTCACCTACGTTGTCACCAACGTTGTCTGCGATAACACCAGGGTTTCGAGGGTCATCTTCGGGAATACCTGCTTCGACTTTTCCAACAAGGTCAGCACCGACATCGGCTGCTTTGGTGTAAATTCCACCACCGACACGAGCAAACAGAGCAATGGATGATGCACCCATTCCAAAACCTGCTGCTGCTTCAATTGTTGAATCATTTGAACCTGCACCGAGCCACAAAGCGATGAGTGAGATACCGAGGAGTCCAAGTCCGCCGACGGAGAGTCCCATGACTGCTCCCCCGTTGTATGAAACGGCGAGTGCTGCTGGTTGGCCACCACTCTTTGCTGCCATAGCCGTTCTGCCGTTCGCCGAAGTTGCTGAACGCATACCTGAGAAACCGGCGAGAACCGATGCAACCGCTCCAGCGAGGAATGCTAAGGCGGTTTGAACATCATTGAGTTGAGACAGTCCAGCAGCGACAATGACAACGAAGATAGCGAGGATTTTGTATTCTGCTGTCAAAAATGCCATTGCACCCTTTCGAATTTCTTCTGTTATTTCTGCTACAGTCTCATCTTCGATGTTGATACTGTTGTTTTTCTTGTACAGCAAGAATGCAATAAGTAGACCTACGACTGCAACGCCTGCTGAAATTTCGGGTATATTTTCCATCATGTACTACACCTATTACCGACGGCGACCTAGAAACCATTCATAAGTATCTCGCAGATAATGATGAACAATATTCGGTTTCTGTCCCTCATTTCATATACTCGAAAACAAAAGTTGAATCAAATTGTTCAAAGAGGGTGGGACAGTGGCTACGAATCATGGGCATTTCGGCCGATGAGGTTCTTGAAAAAATTGGCTCGGTCCAAGAAATCCTCGATGCCCATGACGGGGTCGTCAATGTCGTGGACACCACCGATGGTAACATCATGATCTCACTTGAGGGTGGGTGCACAGGATGTTCTTCGACTCCAATGACCGCCATGCAAATTTATTATTCACTCAAGAAACTTCCAGAAGTGAACGATGTGATCTTCATCAACGGTGAATTGCCAGAATACATGCGTTCATTTATCGATGATAAAATGCGAAAGGAAGCCGAGGAGAATAAAACCGGAGATGACAAAGAACCTCAAGGCGAAATCGTTTGAGCGTTATTCTTGTTCCTCTCGTTTGCCGTCTTTTTTCCGCAATGTGTGTGGATTTGCACCAAAGGAAACATTCTGACCTTTGATATTTATTTTTGCAGAAATAGCAAGGATGATACAGAAGAGTGAGAGCGGTCTTGGCAGATAGTTTGAGCCCCAAAGCACCCCACCTGAAAGGTAGAGCCACCAAAGTACTCCTGCACAGATGAGCAAGAGATAGAAGAGGATGTTTTGAACGATGTGTTCAGCACGTTCGGAACGAGAAAAAGTTGCAATAAAAGTAAACAAGAATAAGGACAAAAAGCAGGTGACCTCTGCCATGGCTTCAATCAATGTAGGATTGACCACGACACTCGGTGTTGATTGGGCTTCTTGAATGTGGGCATGATTGTTGATGGTAAGGTTTTGAATGGTCGTCGCGGTGCAAGTACCATGGCAGGCTCATCGTTTTCAATTCCTAAACCTCGACCGAATGGACCACCTTATTTTTCGAGAAATCAAGTTGCTCAAATGCTTCATCAAGTTGCGATTTTGCTTGAATTACAAGATGCCAATGTATTTCGTATTCGGTCCTACCAAAATGGAAGTCGGCTTATCGGTTCTATATCTGAAGATTTCAACGAACTTGTAGCAAGTGGGGAATTGTTCAATCTCAAAGGGATTGGCAAAGGCCTTGGTGAGGCAATTACAGAATCGATGAACTCAGGAGATTGGCCAGGCGATTGGGTCCGATTGCACACGGACACGCCCCAAGGACTCATTGAGATGCTCGGTATTCCCGGACTTGGTCCAAAACGAATCAAAATCATGTACGACGAACTTGGCGTTGATTCAGTTGCAGCCCTTCGACAGGCTGCAGAAGAGAATAGAATCGCACCGATGAAGGGATTTGGAGAAAAAACCCAGCAACGAATGCTCGACGGCATCGAACTCCTGTCGAGATTTCACGCACGACGACGCCTTGATGTCGGGCTCCGATACGGACAAGTTCTTGAAGCAAAAATTGCTTCAATTCCTGGAGTTCAACATGCTACACTTGCGGGAAGTGCAAGGCGAAGGAGAGAGACCATCGGAGACCTCGATATTGTGGTTTCAGTCGAGGATTCAGACAAAGACAACGTCTCTAAGGCCATTCTGGACCTCTCGGGCATTGCCGATGTAAAAGGTGCTGGGGATTCGAAAATTAGTTTGATCCTTGATACCTCAATTTTTGAAGAAGAATTTCGTCTTGGTCACATCGATAAAAATGTCCTTGAGGCTATTGGAGGAGATGATTATGAGCAACTCGAAGCATCAGGTACAATCGATGCTCAAGTTCGGCTTGTTCCACCACATATTGCCCCATTTACGCTCGCATACTTTACTGGCAGCAAAGAACACAACATCGCAATGAGGCAACGTGCGATTGACCGTGGTCTCAAACTCAACGAATTCGGTCTCATCCCCGAAGCGAGTGCTGGAGACCTCAAGGGCATGGATGCCGCTCATTTTTCACTCCCCGCATCAAGTGAGCACGACATTTACTCACATTTGGACCTCGCTTTTGTTGAACCCGAATTACGTGAAGACATGGGTGAAGTGGTGGCGGCAGAATCGGGACAACTTCCTGTGCTCATCGAACAAGAGTACATCCGAGGAGCACTTCACAACCACACCACCCTCTCGGATGGCGAAGCAAGCCTCGAACAAATGGCAGATGCAGCAAGACAACTGGGGTGGTCTTGGCTTGGCATTGCTGACCATTCTCCAACCCTCAAAATTGCCAACGGTGCGAACGCCGAAGATTTGCTTGACCAAGGAAGAACCATTCGAAAATACAATCAGCAATGGGCAGATGATGGGGTCGACTTCAAACTCTATCACGGTGTTGAATCGGATATTCTCGAAGGTGGAAAACTCGACCACCCCGATGATGTGCTCGAACAATTGGATTATGTTGTCGCAAGTGTTCACGCGATGACAAAATGGAGAAACAGAGATGAACAATCGAACACTGAGGAATTGCTCAACGTGATCGACCATCCCGCCACAACCATTCTTGGCCATCCAACAGGACGCATATTGCAAGGGAGGGAAGGGTACGAAGTCGACCTCTTTGCTGTCCTCGAACATATGGCGGAGTACAACGAGGCAGGCGTGCTCAAAGCCATGGAACTCAATGCAAGTCCATATCGTTTGGATTTGGATTGGAGGCTTTGCAAACATGCAAAAGGACTTGGCGTACCCATTTTCATCAATCCAGATGCTCACTCCACCAGAGGGTTATCGGATATTTCGTACGGTGTGATGACTGGCAGAAAAGGTTGGCTTGAAGCTCATGATGTGTTGAACACAAGAACCATTTCGGAACTTGACATTCTGCTTTCACAAAAAGAATAAGACACACCTTCTTGAATCATCAATTATTGGTATTGTCATGCGAACCCTAAGAACGCTGATCATGGGGGGCGTCATGTTCATACCGGGAATGTTTCTTGGTCTCGTTGTGTGGTACATCGCAGGAAAACCAAACACAGAACCACTCGAGACCCTCATTTGCAATGGAATTCCACTCGTTTCGATTTTCCTTGGATTGTTCTTTGGTTGGGTGACGGGCGAAGAATACGGTGTTCGCATCGAAAAATGATGCAGATGTGGCAGTGATGAATCGTACAGAGAAAGCAGAACGCATCCTGTCCATGTTGGAGGAATTGTATCCGACAACGCCAGTGCCCCTTGACCATTCAAATCCATTTGAGTTACTCGTTGCAGTTCTCATGAGCGCACAAACTACCGACCTCAAAGTCAACGAAGTGACCCCAGCATTGTTTGGGAAAGCCAACAGTGCTGCAAAGATGGCCTTACTTGATGTGGATACGATTCTCAACGATATTCGACAAGTTGGCCTTGCCCCCACCAAAGCCAAGAACATCAAACGCCTTTCAGAACTCCTTGTGGAACTGCACGAGGGGAATGTTCCAAGTTCTTTTGAGGCGCTAGAAGCACTACCTGGTGTCGGACACAAGACTGCGAGTGTGGTCATGTCACAGGCTTTCGGCGTCCCCGCATTTCCGGTTGATACACACATTCATCGATTAGCAGCACGATGGGGGCTATCGAATGGTTCAACGGTTGAAAAAACTGAAGCAGACCTAAAGCACATTTTTCCCCGCGACTCATGGAACAAACTACACTTGCAAATCATTTTTTTTGGTCGCGAATATTGTCCAGCAAGATTTCATGAATTGACAACATGTCCAATTTGTTCCTGGGCATCCACAAAAAAGCGACAAGAACAAGAACGAAAGGCAAACAAAAAATGAAGCCTTACGGCACTTCACTACGTGCCTACACCAAAGACAGCCGAGGCTTGTTCAAGAATAATTGCAGTCACGAGGGATGCAATCCCAGCGACCCATGTCAAGGTAATCATTTGGCCAAGAGCACTTGTTTTGGTTCCACCTCGGAGTCGAGTTGCGATGATGGAAACGGAGATAATTTGAGACAAAATGATGAGAGATACTACAATTTTGAACATTCGAATATTATCATCCACGCCACTGGGGTCTTCCATGACAGGTAAGGCTACGCCAGCACCGAATTCTGAAAGTGCATTAACATCCGTACCGGTGAAATTACTCGCTACCCCAGCGATGGCTTCACCGAGTTGCAACACAATAGCAATGGTGACGTTGAGCGAAGCGACACTTGAAATCATCAACCCAAGAGCAACTCCCCACATGGTATTAGCCGATAGTGAACGACGATGACGCAGAGAGAGTAGATTTCCCACGGACCGCGATACCATCTCAGCCGTATCAGCTGGTTGACCCGATGATTGTGAACCTTCGATGTAAATTCTAGTATAGCGAGAAATGACAGCAGAATTTGTGTCTGCGTTGAAGTAATCCCAAGCACGGTCGGAATCAATGCGCGTGGAAAGTCGCTTCTCCAATCGATCAATAGAATTGTCGAGAAGTCCAAAATCAATGCCTCGTAAGGCACGAATGGTGGCAGAGGGTTCAGCAGATCGGGCTTGGGCCGTTCCTCCGAGTGCCCGAATAAAATCCGGATAGGTTTCATCCCTTCGTTGGATTTGGCGTTCTTCTCTTCCAATCATTGTGGAAGGAAGGAGAAATGGGGTGAACGGCAAAACGACATAGATGAGGCCATATTTGTCCCAATGTTCAGAGAGGAAATCCCACAAAAATATCGCAGAAAATGAAAATATGACCAATAAAAAAGCCGAGATTCCCGTGGCGATGAGAAATGACCTTCGAAAATTTACTCGAAACGGAGTATCCATCTCGTCTCTTGCAAAGGTCTGGTCTTTTGGAATGGTCGAACGAAAAGCAAAGACTGCCCCAATTTGAACGAAGACGAAAATGAAGGTAGCAAGAAGAAGATATCGTAGTCGATTGGCAATTTCTATTGGCGTGTCACTATCGCCTCCGACTTGAAAAAGAACGAGATGAATACCAGCAATGACAAGGGCAAATAGACCCGCTGTGACAAGGCTCACGTAAATCTCTTTGAGAGTGTCAACCGATTCTAATCGTGTGTCATAAATCGTGTTGTATTGTTCAGCAATGGTTTCTTGCTCACTTCGCATGAATTCATCGATTGGTTGCCCTGCTTCGATGGAAAATGCCATACGGTCAAGGAAGTCGGACCACAATGGACTTGGGCTTTGGTAGGCCACAATCCTCGCTGCTTCAGGGAGTGAAGTATGCCACTTGTCAACAAGTGTTTCGATTCGTTTGACTTCGGAAGCAAGTTCACCATAATCCTTCATTTGCTTGAGAATATCGAATATGGATTGTGCTCCAACTTCACCCAGAGAAAGAATTCCCATTCGAGTGATGAACATATGCATTTCTTCTTCGATCAGGTTCGCTGACCTTGAAACCTCAAGCAGTGGAAATCCTATCGCCGCAATCCCGAGAACAAGTGGCAACAGAATGAGAAGGAATACTCCTGCAAGTCCAGCGAACAGGGCTCCTTCGGAAAATCCCCCCGAAATGAAAATGAGTACAATTGCGGTGACAAGACCCAGAGCCATAATTGGAATGACGTAGAGGAAGAAAAAACGTTCAACAGGCATTTCGAGGCGGCGAACGGCGATTTGCCAAATTGGCATTTTTTCCATCGTTCATGCACCTCACTTCTTGTTGACGCCAACCCATGAGTCTACTGCTCTATCGAATGAATCCCATCCATTTGTGTAATAGATGCCCAGCAAATCGAACACATCATCGTAATGCGTTAGGTCTCTATCGCACATTCGTTGAATTGCTGCAGCACGCCGCAACATTTCATCATAAATGTCACGTTTATTGGCGAAACCTGCCATTGCAGCAATCTTATTTTCAAGAAGGTGGCTTTGGAACATACCTCGGAAGTAGTGTTTGTCTTTGACAGGGTCCCATTCAAACATACCACGCGTGAGGACACCATCGCTGTGCTTGTTGTATCCAATGACTTCATCAATTCCAGTCACACGTCGTGCAATTCCACCGCCAGGTGCCTCGACGACTTCCTGGAAAATAGCAAAGTTGAGATTGTCAAAGAATCGAATTGGGACGTTGATTGGGTCACCTGTAAACCTTTGAATCATTTTTACAATCGATGATGCGTGGAAAGTTGCAATCACCGGGTGACCTGTTTGCATTGCTTGAAAAGCAGTAGCTCCCTCGACACCACGAATTTCACCGATGATGATGTATCGTGGTCGACTACGCAACGCTGCTTTGAGGAGGTCGAACATTTGGACTCGTGATTCTTCATTTTTGGAGTCACGAGTGACAAGACGTTGCCAAATTTTGTGACGAACCTTCACTTCAGGCGTGTCTTCAGCAGAATAAATTTTCACATTGTGGTCAATAAAGGGTAAAATGGCATTCAATGTTGTGGTTTTACCAGACGCTGTTTCACCTGAAACCAACACGGACATACCATATTCCAAACAGATCCAAATGTAGGCCGCTTGCTGGGCAGACATCGTACCCCACTTGATCAGTTGCGTCACGGATATTGTCTCTTCTGCAAACTTACGAATGGTGAACGAAGGCCCAAGCATTGAAACGTCATCTGAGAAGATAATATTGATACGAGAACCATCGAGCAAAGCACCGTCAATAATTGGTTTGTTGTCCGAAACAGGACGACCAATGCGTTCGGACATTGCTCGAAGGTACCTTGAAAGAAGTTCTCGTTCACGGAATCGAATATTCGAAGTCACCATGCCAAAGACCTTGTGGTCCATGTGGATATGTTTGAGCCCAATGGAGTGAATATCTTCAAGCATTTCATCGGAAAGAAGTGGCTCAAGAGGTCCATTACGAATCAAATCTCTGATAATGATGTATCGTAGTCGCTCCCGTTGAGTGGAGGTAACGATTTGACGTTTATCCTCGAGTCCGATAAGTTCCCACAATCGGCCTTGGCGACGTGCAATTGCGTTCACCTCGCTTTCAAGAACGGTATACTGGTCGATCATTTGGCTCAAAATGGTTTCAAATTCATTATCGGTCGTAAACGTGGGTGCAGTCGGTGCTTCTTGGAGTAATGTTTCAACAAGATGACGGCGAATATTTTCTTCTTGGTCGGTGAGTTGTGGCTCAAGACCAAACCAGAGAATTTGTCCACCACCTTCTTCATCTTCTGGAGGCTCGTAAATGTGAACAAAAATTGGTTCTTTTGTGACATAAATCAAGTTGAGTGGTCTTTGTTTCTTCGCATCTCTGTCGAGTGGCCCATAATATATCGGCCTTGAACCGTGTTGCATTTCAAAATCACGAACCCATTCACCCACGTGAGGGTGTGCATTCATGACGCCATTGAGGTCGCCTTTTGCAAATCTGGATTCTTCTGCCATCCTTCCAACCTCAACTGACTGCAGTGATGTCCACAATGAATCCCATGCTTGGCTCAACTCTCCATCCAATGGATGTTTGAACTGGGCCAGCGGCTCGAAGGAATCTTGTTACCACAATATTTCGTTTCAAGTCTCCACCAATCATTGCCGTATTCATATCAAGAACCATTTCAGCAGAGGAACGCATGGAATGCAAAAGTCTGCCATCCATTTCATCAGGGTCGATGCAAAGCATGATTGAACGTCCTTGAGAGGCTATCTTCCTCAATTTTTGCATGAATTGAAATCGTTCATTCGCATCCAGGTTTGCAGGAACAAGAGCGCTCGCTGCATCGATGACAATCACATCAGCCATGGCGACTGCAGGACTATCGAGGACATCTGAAATCATCACATCGCTTCGAGAATCAGCGATGGTACCATAACGACTGATGACCATGATTCGCCCCTCTCGAATGGACTGAGTTACGCCGTATCCAATCGATTCCATTTGTTCAATCCAACCTCTCGTCGTGAGTTCGGTTGTAATCACCAGTACTTTGACATCATTTTCAACAAGACCGTAAGACAAACGCTGAGCAATCAATGATTTTCCTGCTCCGACTCTTCCTTGCACAACATACAACGAACGATTAGGCAACCGCAAGCCCATCGAATCAGCAAGTGAATCGGTTTCCAAATCAAATGGAAAACCGTCTTCGACTGGTTTATGTGCAATCATGAATGGATCGTCATCATTAGATTTCATGAAGTCTCACCTCTTTTGAAAAAGTGCTTGAAAAAGTATTCCCAGCAAATGGTTCTGATGTAGCAGTAACAAACAATTGGATGTCTTCACCATCGACATACGAGGAATATCCCGCATCAGAAAGTGTAATTTCCATAACATAACCTGACAACCATGCAGTACCCGAAGGCGAAATTGATGTTGATGTCGAGGTAGGTTCATCTCCGTTGATGAGGATGAGGAAATTCGTGGTATTCATTTCGATTTCTCCTGAATTCAAAACATAAATTGTGATATCATTGCTGCTTGCTGAATCCATGACAACCATCATTGGGTCCCCAGCAAAATCGATTGAAACCTTTCCTTCATGTTCTGATTTTTGTTGATTCTTCGAGATGGTTTTTACTGCTGAGCCCCATTCCTCGATGAGAATAGTTCCAGCAGCACCAGAAACGAGCAACGCAGTCACCAGCATGATGAACGATGATGCTCCTCCGTCTGCCATATCTTCACCTCAGCCTAATGTCGTCCCAAGTGTAGTTTCCCCGACAGTCAATGACATCCGCAATGGGTTGGTTGAAGCACCAACATCGTTCCACTGAAGATACAAGGTTTCTCCCGTGTACCAATTCGTTGATGGTATGGATGACCTATCGTAACTGACCAAAGTATCGGCGAGCATTGACGAGTGTATCGAACTCATTTGTGTGAGCATGTCACCATCAACGCTCATCCACATTGATTCAAAAGAAACTTCTGTCGAACCAGTGTTTGTCATATTAGCATAGATGTATTGTCCCCTTGTCACAGTGAACGCTGCGTTTCCATCACCGTCCCCTGAGATTGAAATCGTTGGATTTGATGTGTAATTGCCGGGTGTCAGGATGGTGATGCTTGTTACAGCACCACTTGAAGTGGTGTAGCTTGCAGTGAACCCAGAGCCAGTGGCACCGGATGCTGAAACTGTTCCACCTCCGTTGTAATTTGTACCTCCGCTTGACACGGTGATGTTTACAACAGCTCCTTCCCAGACAACTGCGTTGTCAATAGTGAACGTTGGTATTGGTTTTTCTGCCCCATCAATCCGTTCAATTCCGGACTCGATTTGGGCGTTGATGGATTGATAGGCCATGCTAAACACGACAAGCATCGAAATGCCGACAATCAATCCGCCAATACCAACTGAAGCACCCATGTCACTCTTCTCCACGTAGATTTTTCATTGCTCGCCAAGATGAAATCAAGGCCGAAAATGTCAGAAGTGCCCTATGTGGCAAGTGGTCTTTGAGTGCGCCTTCAGAATCACCAGGGTTTGCGAGTTGAACAATGGCTAAGACTTGCTTCCCTTCTTCTGAGGTGAGCATTCCGGAGTCAATCGCTTTCTGAGTGAAACTCACTGCAGCCATTCCCGTCATGTTGTCGAGCAACAAAGCAGCCACAGTTGGAGCACCGACAGATGATTCATGCGAACCAAGCATTTCGGGTGCAATCAAAAATGGATTTGCTGCAAGTGCTTGAGCCTCATACAATTCAACAAGCGGTGCTTGGTCGTGTTCCATCAATCGTTGTGTACCAGCAACAGTTCGAACTTCGCCAGAAGCGGTGATGATTCGATCTCCACCAACTTCAGAGGCGTCGATGTCGAACTCATCATCTTCATCGTCATCATCAGCAACATGCTTTGGCATGCTTTGCATTTTTGACTCAAACAAACTGAGAGCGTCTTCGATCATGTCGAAGCGGCTACTGAGCATTCGTTCCAGACCAGATGTGTCAACAGATGCAGGTGCTGCTTGTTGAACAACCGGAGTAGGTGACATTGCTTGTGCAACTGTAGGAACACTGCCAATACTGTCCAATTTCGCTCTTGTGGGTCCCGCAGAGATCGTCCAAGCATCTTCCTCGACAAGTTCGCCTTCACTTGGAAGAGGAACTTGCTCGATAGCGACATTGGAGAGAATTTTCATTCGCTCCTCTGTTAAGGCTTGTTCTGCACTCTTGTTACCACTCGAGCCCATTCCAAATGGCCATGCCATTGGTAAACCCTCCCCTAAGAATCCACTTGGGATTCTTAGGTGAAATCAGACCACAAGTTCGCCAGCTGATACGCTATCAATGGACAATGTTTCGTAGGTTGTGCCGCCGTTGTCAACGTGCAGGTACATTTGAACTGTACCGCCAACACCAACGCCTGCTGCGTCACAGTTTGCTGCACCGCTTGCATCAATGATCAAAACATAACCCGTGTTGGGCGCGAGCGTTGCCACAGTGGTGGATCTGTCACTCATATCGAGTACATCAGCTGCGGCTAAAGATCCTTCTTCAGGTGATCCACCGCAGAACAATTGGTATGAAATTCCTGTAGCAGGAACTGATTCACTACCAGGGGCAAGTCGAGCAAATACTTCATAATCGGTTGCAGTTTGACCCACAACGACCATTGAAATCATCAACTTTCCTGCCATGTCGTCAGCAGTATCGTCACCAGTACGCTGAGCGTTCTGTTGAAGTTTCTCTGCAGTTTGAATAATCACTGCTGCAGCAACTGCTGCAACGAGAATGAGGGCAATAAAAACAATCATTGCACCGATACCAATGGCACCGAGTGTGTCTTGCTTTTCATTCTGGAGTTCGTTGTTTGTCTTCATACGACCACCTCTCCAGCAGCAATTGACCCACCATATTGAAGTAATTCATAGGTAAAGCCTCCGGAACCTGCTTGAATCGCCAGCGTGTCAAGTTGATTGGCAGCTGGAGCACAATTTCCAGTTGGGTCCAATACAACTTTGTATGTATCACCTGGCGTGATGGTTGTTGCATCGGTTGTTTGTCCAACTAACCGAGCAGCAGTTGTAACTTCTCCAACACCGGTTGTTCCAAAGTCTCCATTTGAAACGCCGGCGGTTGTACCTGGGCAGATGATTTGGAATGCAATATCAGCTGGGTCCAAGGCATCAGAACCTGGTGCCAATTCAAATGTGACATACAGGTCGCTACCTGATACTATCACAATACTCAGCACTGTGATTCTACCAGCCATCATATCCGTTGTTTGCTCACCGGTATTTTGTGCGTTCTGTTGCAGTTTCTCAGCCGTCTGAATAATGACGGCTGCTGCCACGGCTGCTACAAGGATAAGCGCAATGAACACAATCATTGCACCGATACCGATAGCCGCCATGTTGTCGCGGTTTTCGTTCGTTTTTTCGTTCTTCATTTTTT
>JAYODQ010000029.1:0-24736 GCA_038106355.1 Candidatus Poseidoniales archaeon
CCACAAAAACCACCTATGCTTCGTCCAGCAAAGTGGGGTTTATCACTATAACGCCTTGATTTCGTGGGATATCAGTTCGCAGCACCCGTTTTTGGTTTTCTTGCACGAAAACGACTCGCCATCCCAAATGGTAAGAGGAGACGCCCTTGAACTTGAGTAAATCCGACCTCCCTCAACATCTTGCGGTAAAAGCCATTTGTTCCATAATGAGTGTATGATTTTGCTAAACCCTTCCAAGCATGTTCTTTTTCTTTGGTAACAAGTCTGGCAATCACTTGAACCCCGCTGTTCATCCAAAGATATCCGAAGATGCCATGGAGCCAATTGGCTTTTCCAGCGTCGCACATGACAAGTTGGCCACCAGGACGTAACACTCGGAAAATTTCAGCCAAACCTTGCTTTTTGTCCTTAAAATCGCGAAATGAGAACAAACAACACACAAAATCGAACGTGTTCTCTTCAAATGGCATGTCTTCAGCTACTGCTTGAACAAATGTTGCTTCAGCCTCCCCTCTTTGCTTTCTCGCAAGACCAACTCGATGTTTGGCCACTTGCAGCATTTCTTCAGAAGGGTCAAGACACGTGAGCTCAACTCCAACAATGTCGACAGCAAATGAACCAGGGCCGCAACCAACTTCCAATACCTTCATGCCAGCAGTCGTGTGGTTCCTCACATTTTTCCTCCAACGCTTGTCTTGACCAAAGGTCATCCAGGCATTGACCTTATCATAATGTGGTATCGTTTGTTCCAATTGGCGTTCAAGGATGAGCCACTCCTCTTCATCAATTCCAGTGGGGTCAAAGCCACCCGTCGATGAGCGTTCCGCCATGCCTTTGCCAATAACAGGTGTTTAATGACCTGTCGTATGGGCAGGAAATACAACTATGCGATACGTTCGACTGTCTCCGGCGTAATTCCTTCTTCTGGAGTGACACGGAAAACAAGCATCTTGAGATTTTCAGGTGCATTTCTAAACTTAGATACGATCATCGAGGTTTCAAAGTCTGAACCAATAGTACGTACTCTAAATGACAACGTCATGTCTGAAATCGAAGAAAGTTCTTGTTTCACAGATTTGTCAAGTCCTTCTGATGAAACACAAATGAACAAGAGTCCACGAACCATTTGAGCATGTGCTTGAAGCATTCTCACCATTGATATAACACGTGATGGGTCTTCTCTTTGAAGGAAGAAATCCATGTTGTCTATGACGGCTCTAAAATATGGCCCCAAAGCCATAACCTCGTTGGTGACTTCCGTCAAGAAATCTTGGGTTGTTTCTTGGACGAATCTGGTTTGAGCCAGCCTTTGAATATCACCCAATTGAAAGCCTTCAAGGCGATAACGGCTTGCAAGAAGTTGCTTTTCAAGGACGGTGTTGTTGTATTCTTCACCAATGGTTCGAACTTTGATATCAAGTGGCCACTTGTATTTCTGAAAAATACGAACAATATCCTGCTGGCCTTCGTCGGTTGCAATGTACAGTGAGTTTTCTGGTTCTTCAGCGGGAGATACGAATTGTTTCGCAAACAAGTCGCTACCGCTACCAGTTTCTGTGAATGCAACAATTGTGAAGCCACGGGGAACGCCCCCTCGCATAGCCGCATCGAATTTTGGAATGCCAAATGAACCCATGGTGCCAAAGAATTCTTCGTCTTCCTTGGAAAAATCCATCTTTTTTGCCATTCATACCGCCTCACATAATGACGACATTTCCCCTGTCGATGAGGTCGGTGCAGTACAAGTCAAGATTCGATAAAACAAGAGGAGGGGTCTGGTCAGGTACATTGATAACAACAGAGAGAATTTCTCGTTGTCGGAATGTGTTGATAAAGATATGAAGATATTCAGCAAGCATCCTATCCTCGTTGTATATTGCAAGGGCATTGACGCTATCAAGGAAGACGAAATTCCGTGGTCTCTGCGATGCTTGCAAGATGTACATGGTCCTCAAAAGGATACTTTCTAGCATAATAGGGCTGTCAACAAAATGAACATTATTGTATGGAACATCGGTGCCACCTAAAATTCCAGAAGACACGAGGTCAAGAAACTGGATATGCGACACATCAATTCCAATGGCTTCGAAGGCTTGAATGATTTCCACAGCCCCACGACTAGCAGAAATATACACGCCTCCCATCTCAAACATTTGCATGAGCGGAATAATGGTGCTCGCCGTTACACTGAATGCGTTCGAATTTCCAACCCTCACTTGAACTGAACTGTTCAGTGAAACCTCAGAGAGTTGTTGTGCGATATTTTGGTCAAATTCAAACATTATTATTGCCCCCATCGAGATGTTGAATCTATCTGAGCGCCCCATTTCAACATTGGCGTGAGCATCACCCCGATCGGTGTGAGTTCAATAGCATGTTTTGCTCGGCTATGAGATGTTCCTCTCATCTTCACCACTTGAAGAAATCGAAGTAAGTACCCCATTCTTTCATTGTCTCCCATCACAATAATACCATCCGCAATCGCTTCTTCAACACCGAAAGATGACCAATGGGCGTTCTCTGTGGCCGAGGTAATTTCTGAAATGAGAATCGTTGTGCAACCGAGGGTTGCAAGTTTCTTTCCTAAGGTAAAGAGGAAGTCTCGAATCAATTGTTCGGATTTAATTTTATAACACAGCGTTGTAACTGAATCGATCACAAGGCGGGTCACACCGATGGTGTTTACAATATCGACGATGGCCTTGATGAGAGCGTGAACATCATCCAAATCGAATGAAGCTTTGTCAAGTCCCAGCCATGAATACAAGACGTCCATGTCAAAAACGTTGATGAGCCCAGAATCAACCATGTTCATATCAAAGAATTGGTATTGGCGAATATTCTCAAGCAACTTGACGGATGGTTCAGTTGCAGTAAAGTGTGCACATGCCTCGCCCGCAAGTGCCCCACGGACGAGAAATTCCATGCCCAAAGTTGTCTTTCCTGAGCCACATGTACCCGCAGCAAGAACTGTGGACCCATAAGGAATGCCACCTCTTAAAATTTCATCCAAGCCGTGAATGCCTGTTACACATCTATCTCGTTGGTAAGTGGATGGCGATTGCATGGGAACATTCCGTCGAAGTCGTTATGGTTGATGAAATAACCGCCTCAAGGAATTGAATTCTACTCATGAAATGTACATCCCAGGTGTTGGTGTTTCTTGTACATCCCAAGCACTTTGGGTCATCCGAGATGATGCTTGTCGTTCTATACTGTGCCCAACATTCAGAATCAATCCAGTATTTCCGCCCCACTCAACGACATCGATGTCGGATGGGCTGGTATGAGTGAGTTGAGTGTACCTCAATCGAAGGATACCGGAACCATCGGAGATGGCATTGACTTGGCCAACCCCCAGAAAACCAACACTTCCCAAATCAATCACAGCTGAGGCGTTACCCACCTGCTGAGTTGATGGATCACCAGAAAAGAGGATGGTCGAATTTCCAGGAACAACGCCGCTTTGGAACAAAAAGTTCGTTGAAGAAATACCCGAGGTATGGTTGAGCGACCAGCCCCGAAGTGAAATTGCAAATTGATTCGGATTGTAGATTTCAATCCATTCTGGACCAGAACTGCTCGGTCTCGTCATCACCTCAGTAAGTACCATTTTACTTGAGACTTGAGCATTTAGATGAACTTCAAGAATCACGCTGTATTTTTCCCCGTCTTGGTAAAACGATCTAAAGGCTGTTGATGAGGAGGTGGAAGTTGTTCGGGGCGTCCCTCCTTGAAAAATAATCAGCCCTACACGGCTTTCATTTTGGCTTTCTTCGATGCGAATCGTAAGTTGAACACTCATTTTTTCTCCCAAACCCAAACCTTCTGATAATCCCTCCTCAGTGACATTTGATAAGGCTGAAATTCGTTGAAAATCAAGTTTGTTACCCGTTACAATTCCTGCCTGTAACCGACCAGCATCCAATTGATTCATGGATTCAAGATGCCACTCAGAAGTGGCATTGGTGTAATCTGGAGAGCCTTCAATCATTGGAACAAACCAACCCTCTGACGCCGTGAGGCGATCGACGCCGAGAATGGCTGCTCTATCGAGACGGTCAAGCGAAGGGTCATTTGAACCTAATTGCAATTGGGCTAATGATAAAAACGCTGTAAGAATCATCAAGAATAATGTGAAGGCGGATAAAAATTCGATGACGGCAGTGAGTCCTTCTTCATCATCTTTGAATGATTGGACTTCCGCCATGGCATGACCATGACGAACGATTTCATGATATTACCGACGCCCATTCAAAAAAAATATCTCCGTTGGAGGTCCTACGACGCATTTTGATGCAAACCTACCTCAATTAGGCGATGAGTCTTTGAATTCATTGAACAAGCGTTACACATGAGCGGTGCGAAGCCTATGCAAATTGAACGAAAGTCCAGTGCAGTCAGCATTGTTGTTCTTTTCTTACTCTCATCACTTTCTCTGCTTGCCATCGCACCTTCATCGACTGCCGCTTCTGGTACCGACCTCGCCGTCGTGGGTTCGGTTGAACCAGTCGAAAACCGATGGTACACTTCATACGAACAATTGGGTTTCACAATTACTATCGAAAATATGAGAAGTGTCACGACCGGTTCCAATCGACAAACCAACTGGTATGTGTGTTCAGGCGATGTTTCCATCGTGAATTGCATGTCGAATCCGGAAGACCAAGGTACATTCCTACTGGCGAACATCGTAGGAAATGGGGTGGACAATTTCACCTCACCGGATTATTGGAATCCAAATGGAGCGGATGGTATGTTCACAGTCGTGTATTCATTTTCGATCAACGATGACACATCTTCAAACGACCAACTCAAATTTCACATTTACCTCAGCAGCACCTTTAGTGACGTTTCAGCAGATTCCTCATACAATCCAATCGATGATATCGAACATCTCGCTGTTTACAACGGACTGGATATTCTCAACACAAACACGGATTATACTCTTCGATCAAAAGGAACTGTGATTTCTTGTCCAACATGCAACCTTGAATCCGAATTTGGTTGGCAATTATGGGACAGCACTGGAACACAGATATTGAAAACTCAATTCAGAAATGTTACCAATCTCCCTAACTGGGGAGGTGAATCCCCATACAATGTGGCTCTCCCAGTCTTCAATTATTCTCTCGAAGGCGAGTATCTTCTCAAATTCGGGATGTTGTCAAGTTCAGGTTCTCCATACGGCGACCAAAACGGATACAATGACCTTGTTACCATTCCACTCGTGATCGACGACACGATTGATGTTGGCATTGTTGATTGGCACCCAAGCCATGATGCGGAGGATACGTTGTATTACTTCGGTGCAGAGCGAGTTCACGCAGATGTAGGTAATTTTGGCAACAAGACGATGGAAAACATTGTGCTTAACTTCGATATCTTTAACGGCGGCAATTTTCAAATTGAACAAGGAAGCACCTGCACAATTCCAATCCTGTACCCTGGTGAGACTCAAACATGTATCTACAATGTCAACACAACAGGGGCAAACAAACTGTTTAGATTTTCAATTCAATCCGATAGTATTCAAGGGCAAGATGTGAACCTTGCCAACAACAACAGACAATCCTTGCCTGACATCACCATCGAAGCTGGTAGCATCAATGCATTCATTTCCCTTGCCCATTCAAATGGTGAATACAAGTCTTCTGAAGTCGTTGTATTTGAAGCACGAACAAGCAGTGTGGCATCCCAACCATTGAATTACACATGGCGTGAAGGTTTCTTTTTACTGGGTTATGGCAAGTATCTTAACGTCACTGGCGAATTCTTAGGCATAGGTATGCACAACATCACACTTGAAGTGCGGGACCCATTTGGCACAACGGATTATACCTATCGCAAACTTCGTATTTTAGAGGCGATTAACATCAGTGATTTACCGCGTTTTGAAGGTGAAATTGTAGCAAGAGAATCCATCACATATTCCTTTAGTGAACAATTACCTGCTGTAGGGAAAGGCTACTTGCTCGGGAACGGATTATCTCCATTGCACCTCATGGTTCTTGAAATCGACTCTGAACAAAACCCGGGAGAAGAGCCAGACATTAAAGAAATCACATTCGAACTTGACATGTCGCTTATTGCACCCTCCACGGTCGATATTTCAACGGTACAACTTCGCTATCTCGATAGCGTGGATGACGAAGGATGGCAACCATTTATTGGTGATAGAGAGTACACTGTGGACGAAAATGGTATTTTTTCGGTTCGAATGTACGCAGGGGGAGTCATCCTCATCGCAGGTGAATTGCCGCCCCCATCGGTCCATGCTGAAAATTTGAGTTGGACACTACTCAAAAACGGAGGCATTGAACTCAATTGGGATGCCATGGGCGATACGTCCAATCCATATTTTGGTGGCTGGAATGTGTATCGATATCGAGGAATTGAAGGAACAACATATTTCCCGGATCCATCAAAGGGTATCAATAATTTCCAATGGGAACAACTCACCAATGGTTCATTGGTCACCCTCCTTTCACCTGAGAGTGTCTCTTATCTCGACCCTCTGCTTATGGAAACTGGAATTTGCACATCCTATGCTATTATTCCATCCGACAGGGCAGGGCAGCCAAATATCGAGATGGTGAATGTCACAATGACCTCTGAAGGTACACCCGGTCTGGTATGTGGTGATGCCATTCCACCATCGACTGAAATTATAAATTTCCGAAGTGTTTGGGCATTTACCAATTCAACCGATTGCTATTCCTTGACCAAGGACTGGTCAAGATGTTACATTGTTAATTTGACATGGACATGGCCGCAAAATGAACTGACGGGCGAATTGTCTTGGAATCTCTACAGGGTAGAATCAAAGCCGGTCGAAGTTAACCTTCGCTTTATCAATCCAATTGCAACGAATCTGAAGGGGAATCCAGGTGATGTTGGAATGTTTAATCAGAGCGGACTAGAATTCAACGGTATCCGACCGGACAGAACCTATTATTACATCTTAGCACCAATAGATTATGTGGGTAACCAACAATTTTTGGCTACCTACCCATCAAACAACGTTGAACGAGTTCATATCGACAATGATTGGTGGACGTACAATCAACATATCATCCCAGAGCCTGAACCTGAACCTGAACCGCCACTCGGTATTGAATGGTTAGGAGATTTAGAGGATTCGATGCAGTCCGTTGAATTCCAAGCGACTGGGATGACAATGATCGGATTGTTGGTGCTCAACTTTGTTCTCCTTCCGTTAATTCTGAAGAAACGAAAACGATTGAAGCGGGTGATGGCAGCAAGAAAGCGAAATCGAGCAGCCTTCTCTGAAGATTTTGATGACTTCTTTGAATGATTTATGAGCGAATATGAGCACTAAAGTTTGACGTTCCGTCCCATTGTTGGGCTTTCTGGTCAATAAGTGACGCATTGAGGAGTTCATCCATCGTTAATCCGTTTAATTCAACCAATTGATTTTTTTCGAGCAATTTTGGACTTAATCCTGGAAGTAAAATTGCAAAAGATTTCGGAATGCGACCTGGATAGACATCGTTGACATGCCGAGCAATGTTCGTGGTACACGTATTGGAGATGGAATTGTACCATTCTGGTGCTGCTGACAATTTATTTGTTCGATGGAGGTATGATTCAATCAATGCTTGTTTGCTTTCTTCTCTAAGCAATTTTGCCCGGAAAAGATGTGACTTGGATTTTTTTCTGCAGCGTGTTCGAACACCAATGAGATCTTGTTCAGTCCCCCAAACATAAATCAATTCAAATTGACGAAACATACCGGTAATTGGGTGGTATCTCTCTCCTTCCTCTCGTCTTGCTTCAATCGAACAACTCAGAAACCTTCCATCCTCAAATTCGAAGGATAGAATTGTATGGGCAAGTTGTTTTCTGGTTGGGTCGAAATATTCAAGCAGAAACCAGATGTCCTTGACCTCTTTTGTATCGAATTCCATAGTTGTCCATCGTTCTTTGAATTCTTTTGTCGTTGTCCAAGAAAAATCACGAACGTTTCTCAATTCGACCTTTGTTCCATCAAAAGTAGCATTGGCAATTTCTTTGTTGTCATTGACCCATGGTCGTTCATTTGACGGTCGTAAATTCAAGTATTTCCAAATGACCTTGTAAGAAAAAAGAATCACAAGGAGCCAACGCCTTGTTGGCTTCACGATGAGAAGGACTGACAAAACGATGAAAGCAAGACCGATTTGGAACGGCTCGAACATGTTCTTCGCAATTCCATTTCCTTTATTGATGGCGCGGCAGGGGAGATTCGAACTCCCGCGGTGAGACACCACCGGATTAGCAATCCGGCGCAATGGCCAGGCTATGCGACTGCCGCAATGTAAACCGCCGACCTACGAATGAGTCATGAAGATAGCGGTGGGAACTTGTCCAAGGCTTCCATCAAAGAATTCCAAATGGGCCGAGCCACTCTGGAGGTATAAATGATACAACGACGATGCTGATGAACATCCAACCGAGATAGAACAAACTGCGAAAGAATGATTTTGCTGCTTTTGGCATTCTACCATTTTGATCGAGCGGTTCATGGATATCGATTTGCCAGACAGAAAGTGCATACCATAGAGTAAGTCCACCGGAAACAAACGCCCATAGAAGTGGTATTCCTGAATTTGGCCAAAAACAAGGTAATGCACCAAGTAAAAAGAGCAACAACACATAAAATTTGGATTGCTTGATCGTCGACTCTGGACCCTTAACTTCATTCATCATAGGAATATTGACTTTCCCATATTCACCTGAACGATAAAGGGCGAGGGCCCAAAAATGAGGAGGAGTCCAGAGAAAAATCAACAAGAAAAGTATCCATGGAATCGGTGAACCGAGGTCAAATGGATTGTAATTCGCTGGGATTGTTGCTGATGAGGCAACAATCCAACCAATGAGTGGCGGTGTCGAACCCGCAATGCCTCCAATGACAATATTTTGTGGCGTCCTTCGCTTGAGCCAAATCGAGTAAATGAACACATAAAAGAACACAGAGAAGAACGACCAAAATGCAGCTTTCCAGTGAGCAAAAAAGAACAAACTTGAACCAATGAGACTAATTGAGACTCCAAACACGAGAGCAGTTCTTGCTTTGACATCACCTCTTGGAATTGGACGGTTCATCGTTCGCTTCATGTGCGGGTCAATGTCAGCATCATACCACATGTTGATGGCGTTTGAACCTCCAGCAGAGAGGGTTCCACCGATGACTGTAAGACCAATGGCAATCAGTGTATCCACCCATGTGCGAGAACCTTCAATCACCTCATTACGAACGAGGGCGTCATGGATTAAAATCGAACAAATTGCTGTGATTTGTAATAACACAATGACTCGTAATTTCATCAGTTCCATCGCTAAGGAAAGTGGTGATTTTGAATCTGTCACCCAAATCACTCCTCTTCATTTGGTCCAAGGGTTTTCGAGAGGTCAAGTCGATGTTTGACAATTTGAATCATGAAAAGCGTGGTGATTGAAATGAGAAAAACCGTGACGCCGACAACGAGGTGAAGAAGGGATAACAATTCAGGAAATTCATCCGCCTTTGCAAATACAATGTACATGCCCCCAATCATCACATTCAGTAACCAAAATCCTGTGGTCATTTCAACCATGTTTGAGATCGGTCTCGCACTCGGTTCTTCTTGGACATACTCTCTCATCCTTGATGAAACAAGAAAGAGCACGACACCAACGACTGCGGCACCAAATCGATGGACCATTTGAATGATGATACCGGGAATAAGTTCACCATTTTCGGTGAAACTAGGTAACAATTCACCTTGACACTGGGGCCAGCCTTCGGGAAAGCCAACCGAACATGCTTTGTTGTATTCCCCACCGCTTGTTGATGATACCCATGCACCTAACACCAACAAAACACCAATGGCGACCACGATTCGAAAAACATCATGATTCAACTTTGAGATATTTTCTTCGCTGAGGGAAAGGAATTTCCATTGTTTTCCCTCCTTGACTCCCATAATGAGGAACTGGTAAATGAACAATGCAGTAAATATCGATGCAAGAGACAAATGGAGGGCTACTGTCCAATCCTCATTGTCAAACTCTACGGTCACCATGCCTGCAATGGCTTGTACTACCAAAAGGATCGCTGATACAATTGCGATGTTTTTTACTTTAGAACCATAGACGTCGCTCATTTTGTGCATGAGGAAGACATTGAATAAAATTGGGACAGCAATTACACCAACCAAAAATCGATGAAACCATTCTGTAAATATTTCAAACACGGTGTATCGGTGGTCGATACCTCTGCTGTCGATTTCATCAGGATGTTCGGCCCAATATGCAGCCTGTTCATCCATTGAAATGTCAAATCCCCAGGTTCCAAAACATTGTGGCCAATCGGGGCAAGATTCCCCAGCGTCATGGATTCGAATCGTGCCTCCTACAATGACAATCATCATAGCCATCAGGCAAATTGCTAGCGGTAAGGTTGATGGCCGCAAGAACACCGACGCTGCCGCCTTCCCCTCCATGAGTAAGCGGGAGATGAGACCCCTTTTGAACAAATGCTTGCAGCCTTGTTCATGGAAGCACGAGTCGTGATTACTGTGCTTTTGTTATCGAGCATCCACTTTTCAACATTTGTCGATGGTTTGGAAACTGAAGAACAACAACCAATCATGCTTTCTTCATTTGAAATCGATTACACTTGTCCTGACCCTCAAAACGAATCGTGTTCAGTACAACCAACAACGCATCTCATCGAGTATTTCAGTGCAGATTGGTGTCGTCCGTGTGTGGATGTGGATCGCAACTTATCAAAAATAGATGCACCGTCGACAAAAATTTTACTTCATCAAGCCTCAAATTTCGATGAGAATTACACTTCTGCATCATTTGCCTACTTTGAAGGGGATTATCGATTACTCTACTTCCCCTCAGTGGTCTATAATGGACAATATTTGTTCACCGGAAGTCGGCAAGCCATGGATCTTGAGGCACACATCAACTCTACTTCCTTAAGTCCTCCTTCGTTCACCGGTATTTTTGATGGAAGTCACCTGATGTTTAACGGCACAGAAAACGAATATTGGGAAATTTGGTACTCTGAACCAGAGACAAAAAATAGGTCGGGCGTTGAGTTCAACGTGGTTCAATCTGTAGCATATGTTCATCAAAATGCTCCAATGTTGAACCTCTCCGAATCTTTTGAGCTCCATGAACAAGGTTCGATTCAGGTAAATGTTTGGACCTATGGCCAACGTGGAACATTCATTCCAGGTTCAAATGCAACCTTGAGCGGATTTGATTTTTTCTTCGAATCCGATGATTCCGACAAACAATCATCACACGATGGGAACAAAAACTTACCAATCTTTGTAGGAGGAATCTTGTTTTTACTGCTGTACCCAGCATTGGTGAGTCATTATCGAATGATGAGAAATTCCACTAAACATGTGCGACATGAAGAGCAATGAAAGAGGGTTAAGTTCAAAAAGACGACATAGGTCGCTCAAATGCGAGCATTTCTCGTAGGTGTAATCCATGGTCAAACCAATTCGAAATCATACCAGATTTGAACGAGCAAGAATCATTGGTGCAAGAGCACTACAAATTGGAATGGGCGCACCTTTGTATGCCACTGAAGAATCCCTTCGCCAGGAATTTCAAGATGAACTCATTTCCCTTTACGGTCTTGAAGAAGCTTCGATTCGATATGTGCTCGACCCACTCAAAATCGCACTTTACGAATACGACAATCATCTTATTCCAATCGATATCGACCCTCACTTGGATGAGTGAGTTCGTTACATTCGATTTTTGTTGAAATCGTAATACTCGACATTCTCTATGTGCGGCGTTGCACTTTGCTTCACGAGCAATGTTCGAATATTCCACAAATCTTTGAAGATTCGATACGATGATGTCGCATCGAGATAATCAACACCAGAGGAGCCTCCTGTCCCTATTCTTCTCCCAATCATTCTTTCGACCATTCGAGCATGATGAGACCTGAACAACAGCATAGACTCTTCCAATTCAATAAAACAATCGAGTAATCGCTGCGGCCATGACAGCAACGGGAGATGCCTGTAAGACTCGATAAACAAGAGACCAGCTCTATTCCTACGCACATTGTGTTGTTCATCGAAGAAAAATTCTCGTGCTGCGGCAATATTTGATTCCAAGCGAGGTCTCAATTGTTCTTCGCTCATGTGACCAATTGAGGTGGCGTGGTTGACGTACACATCAATTTCACGCTGCATTGAGGTAATATGTTGCTCAATGTAAGTTGAAACGACCCGATTGTCATCAGCGTCGAAAGGTTGGGAGCCATGAATTGGTGTCCTTGAAAGCCAATTTTGGAGCACATCATTGAGCGAAGCCGAGGAGGCAATTCGGTGGACTTCATCATATATTTCTCGACTTATCTTACCTTCATCTGACAACTTTTTCATGTGTTCCTGCGGATTCATTCCTCCAACTCTATCCTCGTTTGATAATCCCATAATCATCTCAATTTGTCGTAATTGCCATGATTCAAATCCTGAGGATGTGCCTAAACGATCCCGAAATGATAAGAAATCAATTGGTGACATGGTCTCCATGACCTTCCATTGTTGAGCAAGCAGGCGAAAAATTTCTGAGACCCTCTCGAGATGTTGAACCACCAATCGTATTTCTTCTTCACCGATTTCATCTTGTCCCATTTTCTCCTTTGCTTCTTCAAGCTCACGCAATATGAGTTTAAACCACAACTCAAAAGCCTGATGGACAACAATAAAATGCATTTCATGGTTTGAAGGAGGGGCGTATCCTTCTGGCCCGGATTGAAGTGAAAGAAGGTCGGGTAACCTGAGATAATTGCCATAGGTTATCCTAGTGGACAATGAGTCATTGCTCATAGGTGAAGGTTGAACACACGGACTTTGAACCTTTGCCGAACCATGGCCTTCATTTTTTCACTTTGTAATATTGTTGGAAAAAAAACTCATGACACAACACTCATAGAGCGCGTATTAAACCGGTCGATATGGGCGTAGATGCTGGTACCCTCCGTACATGGTTAGAAAACTACGACCATGAAAACATCACCATTGGTGTTGTAGCATCCCACTCTTCACTTCAGATTCTTCACGGAGCGAGAATGGAAGGGTTTCGAACCCTTGGCATAGCTGTAGGTGAAAACCGCAGGCGGTTTTACAAAGCCTTCCCTGGTGCAGAGCCCGATGAATGGTTGATGTTGGAGGATTACAGGGAAATGCTTGAACACGCTGAATGGTTCCGACAAAGAAACGTAATCATCATTCCCCATGGTTCTCTGGTCGAATATCTCGGAGCAAGCAACTACAGAACACTGCAAGTCCCAACATACGGTAATCGAGGCATTTTGAGATGGGAAAGCAGTCGTGCTCTTCAACGTGAGTGGTTGGAAGAGGGTGGTTGTACAATGCCACGAATCGTTGAAGACCCTCACAATATCGATGGGCCCGTCATCGTGAAATATGCTGGAGCAAAAGGTGGGCGTGGCTACTTTATTGCAAGAGACTATCGTGATTTTAGAAGAAATGTCGATATCGAAGAAGAATTTACGATTCAAGAGTATGTACTAGGTTGTAGGTATTACCTCCACTTCTTTTTCGATCCAATTAGCACCGATGGCTACCAGGTTCGTGGAACAGGTAAGTTAGCAGGAAAAAACCTCGGGAAATTAGAATTGATGTCGATGGACAGAAGAGACGAAAGCAACGTTGACGAATTCTACAAACTCGGTTCTCTGCGTGATTTGAGAGAAATGAATCTCGAGCCATCATTTGTCGTGACGGGCAACCAACCGGTTGTCATTCGAGAATCACTGCTTCCAAGAGCCTTTGAAATGGCAGAAGGAACAGTAGCAGCTTCATTCAATCTTGAAGAAGACGGAAAGGGGATGTTAGGGCCATTTTGTTTGGAAACCATCGTCACCGACAAACTTGAATTCAAGGTGTTTGAAATCAGCGCAAGAATTGTCGCTGGCTCCAACCCGTTTATTGGAGGTTCACCTTATTCTGACATCAATGAGGAATTCATGTCAACTGGCCGTCGAATTGCACGATCAATTAAACACGCAATCGCACAAAATCGTTTGGACGATTTACTCTCTTGATTCTTCGTCAAGGTCTGGTGCTGGTGGAATGTCATCATCTGACTCATCTGCATCAAACTCATCATCATCCATTTGTCCATCCAATTCAGGAGCAGGTGGCAATTGAATTTCATCTTCTTGCTCATCCCCAAGGTCGGGTGCGGATGGAATTTCCATGACCTCTTCCTCCGTTGTTTGAGTCGTGGATTCACTTTCATCACCATCTCGCAACATGTTGATTTCACTTTGGATTTGATTCATCTTTTGCCGTCGTTCGTCATCGGATTCGATGATGAACTCGCATACCTTCAACAATGGGTCACCAAATGTTAATTCTCCGGCGTATTCGTACGAATCTCCAGCAAATTGAGCAATCACTTGGAACGCTGTAGGGTCTTTGCTGCGTCGCTTTTTGTGTTTTTTGTAATAGTGAACAAAGACCTGATACTTACCTGCAGGTGCTTTACCTTCTTCCCAAAAAATGTTCTCAACTGGTTTTCTTGACTCGGCCTTCTCATTGGCATCAACATCCAATTGGCCACCACATGACGAGTTTCTATTCCCATTGTGGATTCTCTCCCCGGATGGACACAGCACATGTAAATCTAAATCATTGTAATTGTTCCACATCAAAGAGATTTGTACATCGGAAGATTTTGCACCTTCTCGCTTCAATCGCTGTTCAAGTTCACTCATGACTTTTTGATTCGCTACGTGCTCGGAAAGTTCCTCTTCTTGTCGCATTAAGTGCTCATTCATCCGTTGTTGATGGAGGGCTGCGACTTCCGCTTCTTCTCTTTGGGCTTGTTCATCAAGTGATTCTCTTTCCAAATTAGCAGTTTCGGCGAGGTCGACGACCTGTGGTTGTTGTGGCTCTAAAATTGATGTGTCGACCTCCTCGAGTGGTTCAAGCCCTTGGGCCCTTCGCAATTCTGCTTCGATTGCCTTCTTTCTTTGCTCACGGATTTCAGGAGCTTCAAGGTTAAATTCAGCAACGAGCATAATGGGGTCGCCGGATGAAAGTTCTCCGTTAAATTCCTGTAGTTCTCCTCCACCGTTGACAATAACTTGGAATTTTGTAGGGTCTTTGCTTCTCCTTTTATCGTGTTTTTTGTAATGGTGAACATAAACTTGGTATTTGCCTGCTGGAGCTTTTCCTTCTGGCCAAACGACGTTTTCAACAGGCTTTCTTGTTTCGCCACGTACATTTGCATCGACATCAAGTTCTCCCTCACATTGAGAAATCTTGTTGCCACCATGAATTCGTTCGCCTGATGGACACACAACGTGGAGATCGAGGTCGTTGTAATTGTTCCACATCAGAGAAATTTGGACATCGGATGAACGAGCACCTTCTCTGGCTAAACGTGCTTGTAATTCAGACATTGCCTGTTCAGCCGCACGACGTGATTCTAATGCTGCGGCTTCCCTAGCGGCTTCAATTTCTGCGAGTCGTTCCGCTTCAGCAGCTGCAAGAGCTTCTTGCCGTTCTCGCTCCCTTTCGTCAGCAAGACGTGCTTCTTCTTCGAGTCTCAAACGTTCTGCTTCCTCAAGTCGCTCTTGCTCCTCGAGACGTTGCTGTTCAAGCAATCTCTCTTCCTCTTTGCGCCTCTCCTCAGCAAGTTTGGCTTCTTCTTCTTCTCGCTCTTGCCTACGTCGTTCTGCCTCAGCTTCTTCTTGTAATCGACGTCGTTCAGCTTCTTCAAGTGCAAGACGTTCTTCTTCCTCTCGCTTGCGTAAGTCTGCACGTTGTTCTGCGAGGTCCTGTTTCCTCTTAATCTCATATTCTTCTTCTGAAAACATTTGATCAATTCGACTTCGACGTCGTCGAATGTCTTCAAGAGCCGCAATTTTGTTATCGAAATTTTGTTTTGCTTTGCCGAAACCTACCGATTGGGATTCAGTAAGAATTCCTTCTGCTGAAAGACCGCTTTGAGGATTAATTTGTGCACCACGACGAACGATGATGAACAAAACACCAAGTGCAAAACCTCCACCGAGACCGACGGTAAGGGCAATCGTTTCAATCGCCATGATATACCTGTGAACGAACTAGTAGTTCAATGAATTGCTACTATTTGATGACATTTTGTTCATGGATTGAATACACAAACTTTTGATGACCATGATGGTTAGCACCATCATGAAGGAGCAAAGCCTTGAATCACACATGCAAAAACTCCTTCCAAATGGCAAAGGAGTTTGGGTTCCTATTGACCATGGTGCATCTGATTTTCCTCTCGAAGGGCTTGTTCAAATCGAACAAACCATCCAAGCGCTCATCGATGCAGGTGTGGACGCTATTATCGCCCAGAAAGGTGTCGTCTCTGCATTTTCGAATCTTTGTGAAGGTACAACGACTTCAATGATTGCTCACCTCTCCGTTTCTACGGTTCATGGAGGAAAGGATGCCTCAAAAAAAGTTCTTGTAGGATCCGTCCAAGAATCTATAGAGCGAGGTGCTCAAGCGGTTTCGTGCCAAATCAATATGGGTAGTGATGGAGAAGCACAGATGATTGAATCAATGGGAAAAATCACTTCTGAAGCTTTCAACCTCAACATTCCAGTGCTCGGCATGGTATATGCACGTGGTGAACATTTGAAGGTTCATGCTGATGATGGAACGAAAGGTCAAGCACATGCGGTTCGACTTGCCTTTGAACTCGGTTGTCAAGTTGCAAAATCACCCTGGTTTGAAGATGAGCATACATTCCATCAAATTGTTCGTGCCGCACCAATTCCAGTCCTGATCGCCGGTGGTCCACGAGGACAGTCAGATATGGAAGTGCTTCACATGGTGGAAGCTGCAATGGCGAGGGGCGCAGCAGGGGTTTGTATGGGAAGGCAAATCTTCTCACATCCACATCCTCAAAAAATGGCAACAGCCATCATGTCAATCGTTCATCAAGGTGTAAGTGCCTCAGATGCTGCCACATTGTTGTTCTGAGGTGTGAAGGAGTGGAAATTTGGCTCGACCTTCGAACACATAAAACTGCTGAGATTCCGAATGGCATCGACAGGGTTGTTTCCAAAGATTCATCGTTGAACAAACCAACGGTTTGGGTTGAATATGAACATGTTCAATTCTCTACCAACCAGAATGGAATTCATATTCACATCACATCAAAACAAGAACAGGACAAGGCATTGTCATGTGTTGGTCTCGTTGATTGGATCCTCCTGTCCGGCGAGGATTGGACCATGATTCCATTTGAAAATTTAGTCGCAGCATGTCAACAAACCCATTCAAAGATTGCCGCTTTCATCGACCATCCTCAACAGGCAAACGGTGCTGCTTTTGCACTTGAAACCGGTGTGGATGCCCTTATTGTTGCCCCAAATGATGCGTTGATGGAGGCTGCGTTCATAGCCAAATCAATTCGCGGTGAACACAAAGAAAACGAGATTGTTGAAGACCCGGTGCAACGAGACATCCAAATCGAAGAATTTCGTTTGATCTCTATTGAATCCGGCGGGGTGGGTGAACGATATTGTTTGGATTTCACAACGCTTTGCAACGAACATGAAGGCATTTTCATTGGCTCAAGTGCAAAATCAATGGTCCTCATCAAAGCGGAAACCACCCCTTCTGACTTCGTTCCATCTCGCCCGTTCCGAGTCAATGCCGGTTCACCACATTCCTATATCCTCATGTTCAATGGTTCAATGAAATATCTATCAGAATTGAAATCAGGCGACGAAGTTGCGATTGCAACAACAAATGGCCAAACCAGGCAAGGTACGATTGGACGGATTAAAATAGAGCGCCGACCGTTGTTGCACATCAAATTTCATGATGGAAAGAATAATGAAGGCCATATCTTCATTCAACAAGCAGAAACAGTTAGGCTGTTTGCCAACGATGGAAATCCGATATCAGCAACGCATCTCAAAGTCACCGACAAAGTGTTAGGAAAAACTTCTCAACATGGAACCCACATCGGCAACATTGTCCTAAGCGGTGTTGAGGAGAAATAAACGATGGCGGTACTCGGCGAAGGACGTGCCCATGGAGCATGTAGTTTGCTTCACGCTGCTGCCTTTGGTTATGGTGCAAGTCTTGGCCTTAATCTGCCCATCGCAGTGCGTGTTTTGGACAAATCAAAGAAGAAGGACTCCAAAGATGAGAATAATCTTCTTCAGCATGTCCTCGACGTATGGATAGAAGAGGGGCTTAGTTTACCTGTTAAAGATAGAAGCGACATACATTGGTCCGTTGCTTCAAAAATTCCGATGTCTCAAGGCCTCAAGTCCTCTTCTGCACTTTGTGTTGCGGCTTTTCGGGCCCTTGCCAATTCGACTTCGATATCGATGAGTGATGAAAAAATCGTTGAGTTAACGGTCAAGGCGCACTTAGCTTCTGGAATTTCTCTTACAGGCTCTGTCGATGATGCATGGGCTTGTTCAACAACAGGATGGAAACTTGTTGATTCACAAGCCGAAATAAAGGATGGGATTTTGATGGAGTACAGCGATTTGGACCCAAGGGAATGGAGTATTTTACTCGTATTGCGTGGGCCAAGAAAGAACCGTCCAAGTATCGAAGATTTTCAATTGGCAGCGCAACCCTTTGAACAAGCACTTGCTGCTCTGCAAAGCAACAATCCTTGGGTATCACTCACATGGAATGGGAGAGGAATGGCTGCAGTTTTGAAAGACATTGAAGGAAGAAAAATGGCAAATGAAGCATTTGTGAACGGTGCAAGGGCCTCAGGAATTTCTGGGTCAGGTACCGCAATTGTCATTGTCGTTCCAAGCTCAAACGAAGTGATGAAAGACAGACTGAAACAGTGGTACCTTCAAAAATATTCGAATGTGGACGTCATCGAATGTTCACTCGTTGGAAGTGCCGTAGTTGAAGAGGAATAACATACATTCTTGAAGGTACGACGTGTAGTGATACTCGACCAACATGATGACCCTCGGCGAAGTGTTTCGAGTTACATTGTTAGGCTCAAGCCATGGACCATATGTTGGGGCTACCATCGAAGGCCTACCAGTAGGCACAAAAATCGATTACGAATTGATTCAATCTGCAATGAATCAACGTAAACCCGGTGGTCCATTTGCAAGCAAGAGAAAAGAAGACGACGTGGTGACTTGGGAAAGTGGTATTGAAGACGGCGTGGTGGTTGATGAAATAATCCGTTGCATCATTCCAAACAACGATGTTCGCAGTTCAGACTACGATTTCCTTCCAAATCAACCAAGACCAGGCCACCAAGACATGGTGATGCAAATTAAATCCAAAGGAGAGGCTGACCTTCGTGGCGGAGGTACTTCAAGCGCAAGAATGACTGCCCCCCTTGTTGCAGCTTCGGCATTGGTCAAGCCACTCCTCAAATCGATCGGAATTGTTGTCGAAGCCCATGTCAGCGATATCGGTTCTATTCAAGCGAAACCTATGCACCTTTGCCCACCACGATGGGCTTCGGATGTTTGTGAACAATTGAGATGCAGAGACCCTGATGCAGCTTCAAAGATGGCACAACTCATTCAAAACACCAGGTCGAAGAAAGATTCCATTGGTTCTTGTGTTCGTGCATCGATTGAAGGACTCCCCATTGGGGTTGGAGAACCTTGGTTTGACGGAATTGAACCCGCATTGTCTCGTGCCCTCTTTGCCATTCCTGCTGTTCGAGGGGTCGAATTCGGACACGGCTTTGAGGTCGTTGAAATGAATGGTTCAGAACATAATTCACCTTGGGGGGGTACGGCGCAATCTCCAAAACAAACTGGTTCAAAACCTGATGGAGGACTCGCAGGGATTTCAACAGGGTCCGACCTTCACATACGAATTGCATTCAAGCCACCTTCAAGCATTGCAAAACCCCAATCAACGCTAAATCTAGAAACAAATCAAATCGAAGAATTGGTGGTAAAAGGACGTCATGACCCTGTTCTTGGCCCAAGAGCTGCCCCTGTCGTGGAAGCGATGTGCAACATTGTGTTGTATGATTTGTGCATAAGGGGTGGATTTCTATGAATGACCTCCCAATTGTCATTCATAAATTTGGAGGCTCGTGTTTGAGGGATGCATCTGATGTCATTAAAATCGCAGGCGTCTTAGCCCAGGAACATCAATCTCACAATATCATCGTCGTATCAGCATTGTGGGGAACGACCGACCGTCTCATTCGTGCAGCAAATGAGCCAAGATATGCAGGTCGACTCGTGAGCGATTTGCATTCACAACACAAACGATTTTCACCAACCATAGAAACCTCAGAATTTGCTTCAAAATACCATAAAGTGCTCGCTGGAATGGAGGAATCACTTTCTTCTCTTTCTCAACATCCTGATGATAAAATAGCATACAATCGCCTCCTAGCCGCGGGTGAACGTTTGTCAGCGCTTGTTGTTGCCAACGAGTTACGAACTTTTGGATTTCATTCACATCCACTTGGTGCAGAAGATATCGGCGTATGTCTCAAGAAAATCAACAATCACACCGAAGTTGACATTGAGAAAACTAAAGCTAGTCTTGAACAAGATACTTTGTTTGGTTTACCCATCGTTACAGGATGGTTTGGAAAAGGTCCGGAAAACAACATTGAACTGTTGAGTCGGGGAGGTTCAGATCATACTGCCTCTGCATTAGCCGTTGTTCTTGATGCAGAACGAGTCATATTGTGGAAAGATGTTGATGGCCTTTATCCAATCAATCCTAGATGGAATATACCCACTCGACCTCTCAAGTATCTTGGTTATGGGGAGGCACTTGAATTTGCATCTCGAGATGCCCCTATTCTTCATACAGGTTCGATTGAGCCCTTGATGAGGCACGGTATTCCACTTGAAATTCGGAATGTATTTTCGTACAGTGAAACAAAATTTTCAACCATTGTTGGCCCTGACATCCATTCATTCGCCGGCATCAAAGGTGTTGCATGTATCCAGCATGTTGCCATGATTACGGTTCAACAAGAAGGAATGAACATGAGTCTCGCCATTACGTTCGTAAAAGAACTTCAGGATGAGAATATGCAATTATTCGGCCTTGATATTCATGGCTCAACGGTGAATTTCATCACCTCTTCTTCACATCTTACCAAAATAAATACTCTGGTTGAACGATATTCATGTACCATGGTGCATGAAGAATATTCTGCATTCATCACACTCATTGGTAATGGAATGGAGTTGTATAAATTTGATGGTGGAAAAAACTTTGGTCACATCGTAGAAGGTCCGTTCACATCTGAACATGGTTTCCATTTCCTCACAAAAACAAGCAATATCACTGATGTGTTAACAAATCTTCACCGAATAATCGAAGAACAAATGACGAATTAATCAGTCTTATTTTCTCGCATTCTTTGAATGTGAGTCGGTAGGTTAAGGCCGAACATGATGCCGACAACAATGAAGACAAAGAGGGTTCCTAATGCTACTCCATACACTGATGTGAGTTCAACAGACTCACGCATTCTTGTTGCAGTATCGGATGAAAAGATACCGACGAAAAATGGCAAAATTTTGTTTGCAGAGAGAACAAACCATGCGAGCAATGTACCTATTATTGGATTGATAATCAATGAACGATGGTATTTTCCAACGATTTTCTTTGGATTCATCACATACACTTCGTTGGTTCGAATGCTCGTATCGAGCATCGAATAACGGAATACACCATTGCTCAATTCAAAGTACATGATCAATAAAACTGAGTAAAGAACAACCAAGACTGATAGCATGGTTGGACTTCCTTGTAAATTGAAAATGTCACTTGATAGTGAAGTTTTAGAAGAGGCAAATCGTAAAATTGCGAGAATAAAAAGCAAGTAACTTGCAAGTGAAAATCTGGCATCACGCTTCAATGTGCCCATAAATCCGAACACAGTAGCAGATGCAATAATGAGAATTTGCATGATGTTCGCAAAAACAAGGGAACTGCTGACCACATACCACATCGTTCCCTCTGGTGGGGAAATCATGTATGTCAAGAATGCCAAAGCAACAAGCACACCATACACGGCAATTTGCAAGTTTTGAACCATCTTGTCAGGTGGTAAAAATTTCATTTTGGGAACTAGTGGTCCACCGAGGAGAGATTCAACAAATGATGGAATTTCGACCTTAGGAATTGCATCTTCTGGAATATCTGTACCCAAACCTCCTGCTTGGCCAGCCAATTTCTTTCTTGATGGAGCTGAGGAACGGACGGTTTTTCCGTCGTACAAATGTGCTGTATCTCCGGATTCTTTTGCAATTGTCATTACATTCACCTTCTTAGAAACCTCTTGCCCCTGCTAAGGCGGTGGAAAGGAGCATGTCTGGCTCCCAATCCATAATGTTCACACCAAGTCCGCGAAGTTCACCAATCAATACATCACGTTCGGTTTTCATCACTTCATACCCTGTTCGGTCGAGTCGCTTTGCATCAAATTCAAATTCAAGGGAGGATGGTGAAAGGACGGTGACATCGAAATTCCTCGCCCTAAAGTCACGAAGGGCGTTAACAATGGTTGGGTCATCTTCGAGATTTGAGAGGAAAATGATTGGGCTCCCTTTGTTGATGTGAGGCAGAATTCTGTTGACGACAACTTGGAGTGGGACGTTTCCACGAGCTACTGCTCCAGCCAACTTGGTGAGAATCACATACAGTTGTTTCTTTCCAGTGTCTCGGTCAACACTTACCACCTCATCGCCATACACGATGATACCGACGGAGTCTCTGCGAGCAAGGAAATACTTTGCGAGTGAAGCAGCAGCCCTCGTTGAGTACACAAGTGCATTTCGACTCACTGGCCCAGTTTCAGCAACAGCTCTTGAATCGATGATGATGATGATATCTGAAACTGCATCACGCTCACGCTCGTTGACCATGAGTTTTCCAGAACGTGCATAAGCCGACCAATTGATAGCCCTAAAAGAATCACCTTCAATATATTCTCGAAGAGAGTAAAATTCTGAACCGGGTCCAGGCTGGCGAATATTCACAGCACCAGTGAAGATTTTTGGAACTCTTGATTTCACAAAGGTTTCTTTGAGGTCTTCCATCTTGGGGAACACGAGGAAATCATTGTACACATGGAGTTCCTTTTCTTTGTGGAACAATCCGAACGGATCTTGCATTCGAACAGCAACAGGTCCAAGGCTGTAAAATCCTCTGAGAGGACATTCAACTGTGTATTCGATGTATGTTTCTCGGCGAGGACCTAATTCCATGAGAATGTAATTCGCACCTTCTTTGATGCGCATGACTTCTGGAACTCGGTCGCGAACCTCTAAAATCTTGGCAAGTGATGATGTGTTCTGCATACGAAGGGTAACATTGAGTTCACCGTCTTCAAAGAGACGAGCTGAGGAAATTTTTCTCATCGCTACGACGTTTCCTAATGCTACTCCTTCTTCTCCAGTCCATTCGTCCGCTCGTCGACCAGATGATGCTACATCTGCGTGCCCACCAAAAATTGCAGCCCAGGTAAGGAACACGAAAATGACCACTGCTATGGTAACGAGTTGGGAATTTCGGAGTGTAAGGCCAAGCAGATACATAGCAACTGCTAGGCTTCCAAGCATGGCTGACTTACGACTCCACATCACAATGCCTCCGATTGTTTCTCAATATGAATCTCAAACAGTAGGTACTGGTACTTCACGAAGGATTGCTTGAATCACTTCGCCAGCTTCGAGACCCTTGATTTGATGTTCTGGCTTGAGAATAATTCTGTGTGCAATTGCAAGTTCTGCGATAGCTTTGACATCGTCAGGTGTAACGAAATCTCGTCCTCGCATTGCTGCAGCTGCTCTCGAGGTCTTGAGCAGTGCTTGAGAACCACGAGGTGATGAACCGACAAGTACACGTGGGTCTTCTCTGGTTCGAGCCACAATCTCGACCATGTACATTCGAATTGCTGGGTCAACGTAGATATCTTCGCATGCTTGTTGCATAGCAATGACTCTTTGTGGGTCGGTAATAACGTCGACATCGACTGCATCCTTTCCACGAGTAATACGTCGAGATAGGATTTCATCTTCGTCAGCACGGTCTGGGTAACCGACAGACATCTTGAACATGAAACGGTCCAATTGTGCTTCAGGTAATGGGTACGTACCTTCTTGCTCAACAGGGTTCTGTGTTGCCATAACGATAAATGGTGCTGGCAACTTGTGTGTCACTGTACCGATAGTCACTTGCTTCTCTTGCATAGCTTCAAGCAATGCAGCCTGTGTCTTTGGTGGTGCACGGTTAATCTCGTCAGCAAGAAGTAGATTACAGAACAATGGTCCTGGCTTGAATGTGAATTCACCTTTCTTTGCGTCGTAGATGTTCGTTCCAGTGATATCGGCAGGTAACAAGTCAGGCGTGAATTGTACACGCTTGAAGTCACAGCCAAGTGCATCAGCGAATGTGTTTGTCATCAATGTCTTCGCGAGACCGGGATAATCTTCAAACAGAAGATTGCCGTTCGATAAGATATTGATCAGCACATTGTCAATGACGTGTGGCTTACCAATAATCACCTTTTGAACTTCAGCGGCAATCGCTCGGGCGATGGCGCCAACTGCTTTCAGGCGTTCTTGTACTTCTGGGTTGCTTTGGTGTTTTGGCTGAGCCTGCGCTACTGGTGCTGCGGGTGCTGCTGCTGGCATTGGTGCCGCAGGTGCTGCTGGCATTGGTGCCGCAGGTGCTGCTGGCATTGGTGC
>JAYODQ010000069.1:0-3622 GCA_038106355.1 Candidatus Poseidoniales archaeon
TTCATGCTATGTTCAAACCTATCTTATATGAATGTGCGCTCAAACTAAGTCAAGCAAACTTCTATGCTTACCTGCCCCAGTAATGGTCATTTTTCCTATGAAGTTTGGTAATTTCCTCTAGAATTTCAGATTCACGAGAAGTTAGCTCAATTTTTCTTAATCTTGAAGCATGTCGTTCGGGTATATCGACGTACAATTCATCCAATTCGTTGATCTGACGACCAACCGTTGGTCCTTGAAGGGCAAGTGCGACCTCATCACCCTGTTTTGCTTCTTTGACATCTTCTGAATCTCTGGTTCTTAAACTTCGAACTTGACCGAGTTGAGTCCCATCGAGACTCATTAATTTTTGACCGACGTGAACTCTTCCACCCAAGACACGAACCCCAATGATTGCCGGATTTTTTTGACGAAACGTGTGATTTTCCAAAAAGAGTAATTTTCCAGGATACACAAGATTTTCTCGCTGTTCTGCTTCTAGTTGGCGCTGGGTTTCTTCCCTCCATTTTTCGAATTGTTCGAGAACATGGTAAATGATTTCGCCAGAAATGTAATGCACATCGTCTGTCGATTCAAACAATCGTTCGGCATCTGCATTCGCTTTTGTCGAAAAGCCAAGAATAACCTTGTTGAGTGGGTTTGTTGCTGACTGTGCCATGAAGATATCCTTCTTGTTCACGGCTCCAACAGTTGCTTGTCGGACTGGAATTTTTAATTTCAGCAATTCATGTGCTAATGCTTCGAGGCCGCCTACGGTGTCTGCCTTGATGACAACACCATCCTTTTCTTCGACGGCACCTTTGCATGTGCCCTCCTTGGCGTGACGCACGAAATCTCGTCGTTGAACAACAGATTTGCATGTTTGGCACATCAAAGGCATATTGTCGAAAATCTCTCGCCATTCTTCTGAAAGTGACTGGCGAGCACGTTCTTCATCCTCTTTTGTATTGGCCAAATGCAGCGTTGTTCCGGCGATTGTGTTTTCAAGGTCAGGTGCGACAATTTTCACCCCTGATGCTGCTTGTACTTCGTCAACGTCGACCCACCGTTTGCCAGCATCTCTCATTTCAGACATGCCCTTTGGACGCTTCAATCCTTTGATGTGGGTCAAAAATGGTCCGTCTTCGCCAGCGAGGAGTATCTGATCTCCGACGCAAAGAGTGCCGCGATAGAGAATAACATCGATGGTTTTGCCCATGCCTACTTCTTCTCTCATTTCGAGGACGGTTGCTTCAGAAGGCCCAAGTGTGTCTGTAAGTCGTGCCTCCAAGAAGCGCTCGGCGAGGCCTACAGTCACGGTAAGTAGGTCTTGCAATCCCTCTCCGTCTTTTGCTGACATGGGAACAAGAGCCACGTTACTTCGAAAATCTTTGATGTGGTCATACCTTTCTGCATTAAAGCCGTGCTCAGACAAAACCCCTAAAAATTTCCAATAGCGCTCTTCAAAAAGCTCAACGGTGTTTTTGTTCTGATGTTGAAGTGATTCAATGAAGGACCTTCCTCGTTGGGTGTTCCAGCCATGTATCCTATCGACCTTGTTCAAAGCAATGACAAATGGAGTTTTCGTGCTCCGAAGAATATTGAGTGATTCAATCGTTTGAGGTTGAAGACCAGACATGATATCGATGACAAGAACTGCAATATCTGCCACTGACCCTCCTCGGTTTCGTAATGAAATGAAGGAATGATGCCCTGGAGTGTCGATGAAAAGCAGGCCCGGAGACTTAAATTTCCTTCCCCTCATCATCTCTTTGCATGTTTCGTTGAGCACATCTGCAGGAACTTCAGTTGCTCCAATGTGTTGGGTGATGCCGCCAGCCTCTCGATTCATGACGCTTGCTTGACGTTCAGAGCCGATTGAACGAACAAGGTCTAATACGCTTGTTTTACCATGGTCGACATGACCCAAAACAGACACAATCGGTTGACGATTGTACCCCTTTTGTTGCCCACCTCCATCGACGGTAGGGGGTGAAACATCTTCTGTCACGCAACCACACTCCTGTGAGGAGTCTTCGATTAGCCTTCATAAACCCATGTGCCCATGGTGTTGTTCCATGACATGAGACCTTCAGGGAACCAAAGTGATAGTTCAAATTCTGCCGTCTCGGCTGCATCCGAGCCGTGGATCATGTTGTATCCAATGTCCATACCAAAGTCACCGCGAATTGTTCCCGGCGCAGCCTCACGTCCATTGGTTGGGCCGATGAGATTTCGTGCTACGCTAATAGCATCCCTTCCTTGCCATGCCATGCAGACGACTGGACTTGAGGTGACGAAGCGAATGAGGCCAGGAAAAAAGGGCCGTTCAGAATGCACTTCGTAGTGTTTCTTTGCAATTTCTTCGCTTGGGACCATTGATTTAAGTCCGACAAGCTTCAATCCTTTGCGCTCAAATCGTTGAATAATTTCGCCAACAAGTCCTCTTTGAACTCCATCTGGCTTTATCATTACATATGTTGTTTCCATGTTCTCACCATTCCTTCGCACAAACGACCTGTTTATGAGCAATACGGCTTATTCACGAAACAAGTTGAACTGAATCACTTGATTCCGCCCTTCACATAATGCCTTGTCCATTTGACTTTTCGAGCATTTCTTCGAAGTTGCATCATGTTTTTGCGAGCCTTGCTGTTTTTGAACCACAAAACGCTACCGTCTTTCTTGACATACATCATGCCAGTACCTGGTTCAATTTCATCACCAGAAAATGAGCAGATTCTACGTTCGACCATTGTATCACCATTCATCGAGCGTTGAGTTTGCGTGCTTCTCGTCCGGTATCCTTGAGCATGAGAATGTCGCCTACACGGATGGGGCCAACCACGTTTCGACTGATAATTCTTCCAACGTCACGTGGATTAGGGGCTTCGTTGACACGGACTTTGACTTGTGTCGCTTCACCAGTCATACCAGTTCGGCCAACAATTTCGACAACTTCGGCTGGCCAACTGTCGACAGTTTGATCATCAGACATGGGCAATCACCTTTCAGTTCTTGATACCGTTAATGTCGTCAACGATTTCAGCCATTTTTTCGCTTGCTTCTCTGTTCATTTCTATGATTGCAATTGAAGCGGTGTTAACGCCCTTTGGTAATCCAGCTTCTTTTGCAAGGAATTCTTGATTTGGAACGTATCCGTATGGGATTCCCTTCTCTTCGCAAATGTAAGGAATGTGAGCAAGAAGTTCTGGAGGATTGACATCTTCTGCGAGAATAATAAATTGAGCAGTTCCGCGTTCTGCGGCTTTTGTCACCTCGTTGCTTCCTTTTTTGATTCGGCCATCATTGCTGTTGATTCGAATCATTTCGTAGATTTTGTCTGATAGGTCTTCTGGGGTATTGTATCGCACATGTACACTCATTGGAATTCACCTTTCCTCCTGTTAAGAGCAACTCGCCGCAGAACCACCACCATATAAGGCCTACGGAGTGTTCGCCGAAAGAGCGATTGAGGCTAACAATATGGAAATCGATGTACTGTGAAGACTTTTTTCGTTTTTTATGACCATCCAAGGCGTTGTTCAAGTTCTCGAACACCTCTCGCCAAAGCCTTTCCACAGGGGATCACATCCTTTGCATTTTCAAGACTTCCAGTGGCATGAACATCATCGACATAGCG
>JAYODQ010000002.1:0-91264 GCA_038106355.1 Candidatus Poseidoniales archaeon
GTCGTAACAAGGTATCTGTAGGGGAACCTGCAGATGGATCACCTCCTAAGAAACCCGGAGACGGGGAGCTTCGGCTCCCCGTTTCCACCCCTTTTTCTTTTTTTACAAACTCTCAGAGAGTACTTGGTTCATGGTCTTTCGAAACGTGTACAAATGAAGTGGCGGAGCATCTAAGTTCACCGTCACTGTAGCACCTCGATTAAAATGGACTTCGTCCCAACCATCTGGTACGACATACCCCCTATGCATATCTGAGGTAATGGTTGTATCATCTCGTGTCCAGTCCAGCCACGCCCAAGGTGCAGCAACCCTCTCTTGATGAGAAATATCTCTGGCCACAACAAAATAATGCGTCTTTTCTTCACCTACTTGATACTGATTGGCAATTTTTTGAAAGTCTTTTTGATGCAAAACATGTCGAAACCAAGCACCTTGTCCATACCAAGTTGAAAACAACAATCCACTGCTATGTTGCTCTTTACTGTTTGATCCTCTTCGAAGGTGATAGCGACTTGGAGCATATTGGTGAGTGTTTGCAATCAGTAAATCATTCATCGCTGGGTCTGTCGTAAATTTATTTCCAGATGTGCTTTCGATGATGGCCTGTAATCGTGGTAGTACATTTTCGATCGCCTTTCCCTCAAAAACCGCTATGATATCTTGCTCGAATAAATCTATAGAAGAGCCCATGTAAAATCCTAAACTCCCATCGGGGTCTTTGAAACGTGGGTGAGAATTTACGCCCATAACTGGAGTTTTTGAATCGACATTGTGAGAGATGGATGTGAGAGTCCCATCACCTCCGAGGACGATGACAAGGTCACGTCCGATAAAATCAGACCTACGAACCAATTCTCTTGCTTTGTATTCGACGGTAAAATCATATTTCTTTTGACATTCGACAAGAATGTTTTGCATCTCTTCTAAACTTGAATCATGTACTGACTCAAAATTTTTTTTGTAGACTGCAAGAATATTCATAGTCCGCCCAACCCATACCAATCCTTTCTTCTTCAAGAACACATTCTTTTGAAAAAATGTTGAAAACCTTTCTAGTTTTAGGCTAAGTATGCAAGCCGGTCCGAATGATGATACATTATCCACATTCCAAATGATTGAAGACGCTGGTAAAGGCGGTATCCGAGATAGTGTGATCTCTGGTGACGTTCATCATCACCACTACGCAAGTCAAGTACCATCGCAACCTCAAACTGTGATGATTGGTAACACTGGATTGAATCAAACATCATTTTCACCGTATGGACCCGGCGCTATACCAATCCAAGGAAAGTCAAGTCTTGCTTCTATCATTGGTGTGTGTGTCTTTATTGCAGGTGTAATCAATTTTTTAATAAATGGATATACAATGCTAGTTTACAGTCTTCCTGAGGGCGCGTTGTTAAAAATGACAACGATTCTTACCATCCCATTGTCTCTTTCACTTATTTTTGGTGGATATGAAATGACAAAGTACAAGCGAAGAGGTGTCCAACTTGCCCTCTTGACGGTTTTATTGTTTGGGGTACTTACCGTGGTTGAGGCTCAATATTCCGACGAAATTGTCGAATCACAATGTGAGGCAGGAGAACAAACAAAGGAAAATTGTGATATTTTGTACGAGTACAGCGAAAATGGTATTTTATCAACATTGACCACTGTCTTTACAATCATTTGTTTTAGCTTTTGTGGGCTTCTTGTCAGCATTCCATTGCTTATGGTCAATGGCGGATTGGATGATTCTTCTCTCTTCAAGGTCTGACGCATTCTTCATAGATTGATTGGCCACTATGCCAATCATGGGACAATTACGAACTGGCACCTTTGCAACCTATGTCGAAGAGCTAACCATCCGAACCTCTGAACGATATCAAATACAATGCATCACACAAGATGTCGAACGTGTCGTCTGCGAGAGTGGAATTGATGATGGGCTAGTTCTCGTGAATCCAATGCACATTACTGCTTCTTGCTATGTCAACGACTTGGAACATGGTTTGCATCACGATATCATGTCATGGCTCGAAAAAATTGCTCCATTTCACGGAATAGATGGGCGGGAGGGAGAAGAATACCGCCATCACCGAACTGGTGAAGACAACGGCGATGCACATCTTAAGCGGCAACTTCTCGGTCAACAAGTCACGATGCCCGTCCGTAATGGTCGCCTCCACCTTGGAACTTGGGAACAAATTCACTACGCTGAGTTCGATGGTCAACGAAACAAGAGAATCCTCATCAAAGTCATCGGGGTGATGAAACAATGAGTCATTCACCTTTTTCAGACCCACCAACATTATCTGGTATGGCTGAAATGATGGGCCTTCACCTCATCACGTGGGAACCCGGCTCTGTTGAGTTTGGGGTTGAAGTCAATGTATCTCATCTCAACAAGGGCGGTGTCGCACATGGTGGGTTGATTATGACAATGCTCGATTCTGCTCTTGGTGGCAGTTTGGTTTCACAATTACCAAAACAACAGTGGTGTGCTACAACCCAACTCGTTACAAATTTTATTTCTCCACTCAATCTTGGTGACAAGGCCATTGCCCGTGGCAAGGTTGTTCGACGAGGGAAAAATGTTGCACACCTCTCTGGAGAGGTTCATGTTGATTCAAGATTGGTTGCGACAGCAAGCGGTACATGGGTCATTTGGGATTCACAACCGAAGAGCCTTCCGGGACGCTGATTGGGTTCTTAGAAACAAAATGCCCCATCGTTGAGATTATGAATCGCACCTTTGTGCCAAGTTCATGGTCGAAGATGTGGTTATTGTAGGAGGGGCCCGAACGCCATTCTGTGAATGGGCAGGGGGAAAAACGGGTTCTGGGAAAGCGGGGGGAGCACTTTCAAGTGTTTCAGCACAACAACTCGGAGCCATTGCGATTCGTGGGGCATTGGAAAAAACGAACACTTCACCTCAACAAGTCGACCATGTAGTCATGGGTTATGCATTACAAACCTGTGCACAATCAATCTATGGTGCACGTCACGCTGGACTTCAAGCAGGAATTCCACAAGAAGTGCCTATGTTAACGCTATCTCGCATCTGTGGGTCAGGTATTCAATCGATTGTTTCTGGAGCCCAAATGATTCAACTGGGTGAAGCGAACACCGTTGTATCTGGAGGCATGGAAAATCTATCTCAAGCCCCTCATGTTCTTCGAGGGGCTCGAGAAGGGTGGAAACTGGGCAGATCACCCCCCGTTGAAGACTACATGATGACAAATTTACAAGACATGACATGTGGATTGTTTATGGCTCAAACTTCTGATGAACTGTGTCGAAGGAAAAATATCGACCGTGTAAGTATCGATGAATTCGCAGCACTTTCGCATCAACGCACGGCGAAATCGATTGACGAGAATATCTTTGAGCAGGAAATCGTCACTGTGACCATCCCATCCCGTCGAGGAGATACTATCCTGACACACAAAGATGAAGACCATGTGGTTCGAAATACAACCAAGGAAAGCCTCGCCTCACTTCCTACAGCATTTGGTAAAGACTCGTTCGTCACTGCTGGGAATGCTTCAGGGGTTGTTGATGGTGCTGCTGCAGTTGTCATCAAATCCGCTTCTCAAGCAACAAAAGATGGAGATCAGCCCCTTGCTCGCATCGTGAATTGGGGGATCGTTGGTTTAGAACCAGCAATTATGGCTTATGGTCCCGTTCCTGCATCACTCAAAGCTCTTGAACGTGCAAACATGAACATTGAGGACATTGATCTGTGGGAAATCAACGAGGCCTTCGCCGGTCAAGCGGTGGCTTGTATACGAGATCTAGGATTGGATGTGAATAAAGTCAATGTGAATGGTGGAGCCGTTGGTTTGGGCCATCCTCTCGCAGCGACTGGAACAAGGCTCGTTCTCACATTAGCCCACGAATTGAGACGCTCGAACCTTCGCTTCGGCATTGCCACGGCATGTATCGGTGGCGGACAAGGTATCGCTATGATTCTTGAGTCGATGTAATTTGAGGAAATCTTTGAGGACAAGTGTTTCTACCCATCATCGTGTAAAACGGACAGAATCCGAGCACAGATGTAATCAGTCCCCAAAACCCACAACGAGGAAAACGAGTTCCCAAGTCGAAGACGCAAAATAATCGAATGCGAGGAGTGATGAGCCTCCGAGGAGCCTAAAGACGCGGTCTTTTGCACCAACATTCATACCATAGTTAATCCAAAGAGATTGTTTAAGACTTTGTTTTTTTTGATTCCACGTCGACAAGGAAAGAATCAACGTAGGCAAATGATTTTGATAACGCCCCTTAGGAAAGTATCAATAAGGCATTTCGTTTACGGAGTACTATGGACCCAAATATGATTATTGCAATTATTGCCGGACTCGTCGTATTGATGTTTTTGGGATGGTTTATTAGCGTATGGAACCGATTAACAAGCCTTGAGGAAAACGCCATCAAATCCTGGGCTGATATCGATGTGATTCTAAATCAACGTTACGATATGATTCCAAATTTGGTCAACATCGTCAAAGGTTATGCCGAGCATGAGGCAGGGATTTTCGAAGAATTTGCTAAAGCTCGACAAGCTGCTGCTGGTGCTCTCCAACAAGGAGATGTTCGTGGCATTGCAGCAGCAGAAGGTGTTCTTTCTGGCATGTTGCCTCGAATTAACATGTTGTCAGAACAATATCCAGACCTCAAAGCAAATCAAAATTTTATGATGCTTCAAAAAGAACTTGTATCGATTGAGAATCAACTTGCTGACCGAAGAGAGTTCTACAATGCCTCCTCCACAAGTTTCAACAAGGCTATTCGAATGATTCCTACCAACATTGTTGCAAGTATGAAAGGATGCGAGCGCAAAGAATTGTGGGAAGTTGCAGCACATGTTCGAGAAAATGTGCAAATTCAATTCTAGTCGGCACGTGACACAACATGCCATTTGTTGACCTCGGACCGAGGATCCGAATTCTCGGAACGGCACATATATCGCAAAAATCGGTCGAGGAAGTGCGATTTCATATCGAAGAATTCGACCCAGACATCGTTGCTGTTGAATTGTGCCAATCGAGGCATGACGCCCTCATAGAGGAACGTCGATTCGACAAAGAGGGATTGTTGAAGGTTCTCAAAGATGGAAAAGCCCCGTTGGTCTTGCTCCAATCTATGTTGAGCGCTGAGCAACGTAAACTCGGATTGGATGAAAATATGCAACCGGGTGCAGAACTACTTGCTGCAGTCCAAGAAGCAAATCTATTACACAAAGAAGTAGCTTTGGTTGATCGAGATATCCAAATAACCCTACGAAGAGCTTGGAAAAGAATGACTTTTTTTCAAAAAATCAAGGTACTCATGGGTTTGTTATCTGAAGCAGATGATGTTGAAAACGATGTTGATCTTGATGAACTTTTACAAAATTCCGATGTCCTATCATCTTTAATGGAGGAACTTAAAGCGTTCTCTCCTGGTGCAGGTGAAGTCTTGATTGATGAGCGTGATCAATTTTTGGCAGGAAAAATCCTCCAACTGCCCGAAGACAAAAAAATTCTTGCCGTTGTTGGTGCAGGTCACATGAAAGGTATTCAAGAACAAATCAACATCGGTTCAGTTGGAAAGGAACATTTGCACTCAATCAACCAACCACCCAAAGCAGGAATGTTCTCCAAGATTTTTCCATGGTTCATTCCACTCGCCCTTGTCTTCTTTGTTGTATGGGGTATGAGCAATCAAAGCATCAATTGGGTGGAATTGTTCACAATATGGACAATTTCGAATGCGGTCTTCGCTGCTCTTGCCTGCATGCTTGCAAGAGGACATCCTTATGCCATCTTAACCGCAGCTCTCGCTTCACCCATTACCTCGCTCAATCCTGCCCTAGCTGCAGGTTGGTTTGCTGGATATGTCCAACTCAAGGTAAAAGAACCGACTGCAAAAGATTTGCAAGACTTCCTCAAGTTAGAAGAAATTTCACAATTTTGGAAAAATCCAGCCGGGAAGGTCCTCCTCGTGACTGCCTTGACAAATTTGGGATCAATGATCGGGGCATGGGTTGCCACTGCTGGTTACTTGAGTGGTTGGCGAATACCATTGTAAAGTGAAGAAAACACATTGAGAAAATCAACATGTTCTTTGACATCGTGGACTCGAAGAATATCGACACCTTGTACGATTGCAAATGCAGCGGAACCCAAAGTGCCTGCTAAACGATCTGATGGGTGAGTATTTCCAGTTAATTCACCAATGATTGATTTTCTAGAAACGCCCCAAAGTAAGGAGCAATTGAGTTTTTTCTTTGTCTCTGCACCCGCTTGAAGTAAATCGATGTTATGTTGTAGCAATTTTCCAAAACCAATCCCTGGGTCGATGATGATGTGATCGAGTGGATATCCACGACCAACCAATTGCAAAATTTTTTGTCCAAGGAAATCATGTACTTCAGTCACTACATCAGTGTATCCTATGTCGATTTGCATGGATTTTGGTTCACCACTCATGTGCATGATGCATACTGGACTTTTCATTTCAATGACGAGTTCTAACATGGCCTCATTTCGAAGTCCGTTCACATCGTTGACCATATCTGCACCAGCAAGAAGTGCTGCTTTCGCAGTTTCAGGATTCCTTGTATCAATCGAAATGAGTCCGTTTGGCTGATGTTGCCTCAAACCAAGAATGACGGGTACGACACGTTCAATTTCCTCTTCAAATGGAACTGGTTCGGCTCCAGGCCTCGTTGATTCTCCTCCAATATCAACCCAAGTTGCTCCATCCTTCCACATTTGAAGTCCGATTGAAATTGCAAGTTCAACCTGTTCTGCACGACTGTTTTCGTAAAATGAATCCGGGGTTACATTGAGAATTCCCATGATTTTAGGTACATTACCTGTTGCCTTCATGGCGTCAAGATAGAATTTCTGGCGATTTTCATTGCCCGCTATATTGGCCATAATTCGACGACATCAAAGGCAGGTTTCATAAATTGTGATTGCAAACGTTACCTCATGTCGGAGATGGAGGATTTCCAAGAATCCTCGCAAGCCCCGTACCCTGACTCAATGCCGACTGAGCAACACGGTCACACGGACGAAGAATTTGATTTAGCAATCCGGATTCTCAAGCAGTTTAAACCAAAAGACCAAAACCAATTATTTGAGATTACATCGCAATATGGTAAGGGTGGCGGAATGGCTCTTACTGCAACCATTGTATTTTGGTGGCTTTTGATTTATCGATGGGATGAAGACATGTCTGTGGGTACATCCCTCTTCTTCGGACTCAACTTTGCACAAGTTGCCATCGCAGTTGTTGTCCTTTGTATGTCATCAACAATATCGTCGGATGCAAGCCGAGTTCGTGGTACATTCATGCTCTCTCCTTTTTCAGGAGGCATGTTAATTCTGAGTGCACTCTATATTGCAGAACCGCTCATCGCTTCACTCGTTTTTGGTCAATATGATGCGAGTTTAGGGCTTTGGAGATCCATGCGTTTGGGAATTCTATGGGCAGGTGCGTGGATTAGTGCAAGCATGCTCACACTTTCCTTAAAATTAGCATGGGTAAAGAAATTCTGTGAAAATTGGGGTTACGAAATGAACAGCCTCGCTGCTGTCGATGCTCCAGCCGAATCAAAAGAATGACAATTAGGGTGATCGCATTGGACGAACATCCAATTCATGTCGTACGTTTGGGATATCGACTTGGACGTGACCCAAGAATAACAACTCATTTGGGCCTTGTTTCAAGGGCTTGGGGGGCACAATACTTTCATGTATTTGGCGACGAAGATTCCAAGTTATTTACAACAATTCAACAAGTGAATCAACGATTTGGGGGCTCTATGGAATGTCAACATCAAAAAGGCTTGTTGAGATGGATGAGGAATTTCCAAGACCCTGAACAAACAAATGGTGTTATTGTTCACCTAACAATGTACGGCCAAGATTACAAAGAAGTGGTTTCTGATATTGATACCAATCGCCCGATTGCAATCGTTGTTGGTGGAGCAAAAGTACCAGGAGAAGTGTTCAAAATTTCAAATTTTAATGCCTCCGTTGGCACCCAACCCCACTCAGAAGTGGCTGCTCTTGCTTTGTTCCTTGAAGCATTGAATTCAGCGCGAAATACCGTGCCGAAATTTGCGAATCCCGAGTTAATTATTGAACCATCCGCTGATGGAAAAATTGTTCATTCAATGAAGGATTTTGAAGAAGAGTAATTATAAAATTACTAAGTGCACTGTGTTTTGTTTTTAATGAAAATCTATCGAATTTGAATGTACATTCAAAACATCAAATTCACACCCAATAATTATGACCTACCGTTTCTGAAAGAAGTTGATGTCAGAGACCTCGGATGCTGAAGTTAGCATTCGCAAGGCGCACTTTACTTCTGATAAACTCAATGACCTACCACTGCCCGATGCAACAGATGGACTCAAGGCAATTGAACACTTGCCTCCCTCAGCAGATGGAAAAGGAGTCATACTTACCGCAGACGGCCAACGATACGAAGGTGAACTGTTTGGAGCAAAGGGTTGGGCAGAAGGAGAACTTGTCTTCACCACTGGTATGATGGGTTATCAAGAATCACTCACTGATCCGTCATTTGCTGGTCAAATTCTCACATTCACTTATCCTCTCATTGGCAATTACGGCATCCATGAAGGTAAATCAGAGTCATCTAAAATTTGGCCGCGGGGTGTCATTGTTCGACATGCTACACCAATCCCAGACCATAGAGACAGCATTGCAAATGTGGATGATTTTCTTCGATTCCATGGTGTACCAGGCATAGAAGGGGTTGATACTCGTTCCATAACTCGACATGTAAGAGAACTTGGTACTGTGCTTTGCATTTTTGGCCCTCTTGAAGATGAGCAACACATGAGGACGAGACTCGCTGAGTTAACCTCTCCTGACCTCGATGATTTGGTTGATGAAGTCTCAATCAACGAACCGATAGATTTAGGCCAATATTACATGAATCAAACCTTCGATGACCGTCCACGTCTCGGCGTCCTTGATTGCGGCATCAAATACAACATCCTTCGCCATTTATGTGCCTATTTTGATGTGGTTTGGTGCCCACCAGATGTTGATTATGACCATTTACGAATGAAATACGACATCAAAGCGTTGTTTTGTTCAAATGGCCCAGGAGACCCAGCCCATCCAGGCAAAGCAACACAAGCCCGAAAAACGCTTGCTAAAGCAGTGAAGGATAATCTCCCTGTGATGGGTATTTGTTTGGGTCACCAATTGATGGGTCTCGCTTCTGGATTGCAAACTTACAAGATGCGATATGGGCACAGAGGAGCAAATCAACCTGTTGTTGACCTCGTAAGTGGAACTGTTGCGATTACAAGCCAAAATCATGGTTTTGCTGTCGCTCATCCCAACGAAGGCATGCTCGCCGCCCATCCTACCGGTGCAACGTCACCAATGGTTGAAAATTTGCATGGCTCTGAAATTAAAGTTCGATATGTCAATGCAAATGATGGTACTGTTGAAGGTCTTGATGTCATCAATAAACCATGTTTTACAGTTCAATTTCACCCTGAAGCATGCCCAGGACCACACGATGCCTCCCCTTTGTTTGAGCGATTTAGGTCCATTGTCGATGAACATTACCGAGGTGGTGCATAATGCCACGTCGAGATGATTTAACCACGATTTGTGTGTTGGGAAGTGGGCCTATCAAAATTGGGCAAGCAGCAGAATTTGATTTTTCGGGTTCTCAGGCCGTTAGGGCCTTACGAGAAGATGGGTATCGAGTCATCCTCGTGAACTCAAATCCAGCAACGATTCAGAACGACCCTGAAATGGCAGATGTCGTTTATATCGAACCATTACTCCCAGCAACTGTACGTCGAATTCTCGAAATCGAAAAACCATGTGCGTTACTCGCAGGAATGGGTGGCCAAACCGCCCTTAATATCGCAAGTGAGTTGGCTCATGACGGGACCTTAGAACGCCTTGGAGTGGAACTTATTGGATCGGACCTCGATGCAATCGACAAAGCAGAAGATAGGGAATTGTTCAATCAGGTTTGCCATTCAATTCAACTTCCCATCAGCCAAGCCATCGCATGCAATACAATTGAGGAGGTCATCGCTGCTGCAAATACAATTGGTTCATGGCCAATTCTCATTCGTCCCGCATTCACATTGGGAGGACTTGGCGGAGGAACTGCATGGGACATGGGCCAATTGGTCGAAATATCGCAGTTGGGCCTAAGGAATTCAAGAATTTCTCAAGTGCTCATTGAGGAGTCGATTCTCGGTTGGCAAGAACTTGAATACGAAGTGATGAGAGACGCAGCCGATAACGCCATTATCGTATGTACCATGGAAAATATCGACCCGATGGGGGTTCACACTGGGGAGTCAACCGTTGTCGCTCCATTGCAATCGTTCAGCGATGCAGACCACCAAATTCTAAGAAACCAAGCACTTGCATTAATTCGAGCACTCAACATCAAGGGCGGATGTAATGTTCAATTTGCATTCAATCAATCCACTGGTGAAATTCGTGTCATTGAGGTCAATCCTCGTGTTTCGAGATCTTCAGCACTTGCATCAAAAGCTACTGGTTATCCCATCGCTCGAATGGCTGCGAAAATTGCCGTAGGGTACACCCTTGACGAATTACCAAATCCAATCACAGGTGAAGGAACGACTGCTGCCTTTGAACCTACGCTTGATTATTGTGTTGTGAAGATTCCTCGGTGGCCATTTGACAAATTTCGAACCGCTGACAGAACCCTTGGAACATCGATGAAATCGACAGGCGAGGTCATGGCCATTGGACGTAATTTTGAGGAGGCTTTTCTCAAAGCATGGGCATCATTGGAGCAAGGATGCCCGCATCCGAGACCACTCACGAAAGCCGACGAATCAGAAGGGGAAGGTATGAGTGAACGGGCCCTTCAACAGTTGCCAGATGAAACACTTGAAGAATGGTGCCGAGTAGCTACAGATCGAAGAATGGGTGCTCTCATCGAAGCGTTTCGTCGAGGCTGGAGCATCGAAAAGGTGTTTGAAATAACGAGCATCACTCGATGGTTCTTGCACCGATTTGAAAAGATTGCACGTCTTGAAAATGAAATTGTGCAATCACGAATTTCACCGACTGAAATTTCTATAGAATCAATGATAAGATGGAAGTCAAACGGTTTCACGGATGCCCATATTGCTGATGGACTCTGTGGATTCCCATCCGAAGGGTACAAGTCTTTGCCCGTCGGCATGGATGAAAGAGCCGTCATGTTACGAAGACACGAATTGGGCATTCACCCCCGATTCAGAATGGTTGATTCGTGTGCTGCTGAATTTGCTGCTAAAACTCCATATTATTATTCAACATATGAGACTCACACACAAACTGGAATTGATTTGCTCCCCGAACTCGAAACGAGAACCAAAGAACGAATCGTCACCATAGGCAGTGGCCCGATTCGAATAGGTCAAGGCATTGAATTTGACTACGGTTGTGTCCATGCGGTCAAAGCGATTCGTGAGAGTGGTAAGGACGCAATTATCATCAACAATAATCCAGAAACAGTTTCGACTGATTTTGACACATCCGACCGACTGTATTTTGACCCACTCACTCTTGAATTCGTAAGTGAAATTCTCTTGCGCGAAATGGCCCATGGTATATTGCTACAATTTGGAGGCCAAACCGCAATAAATCTCGCAGAACCAATCGAGCGACGTTTGCCAGATTTACGAATGCACGGACTTCATTTGAACATCATTGGAACCTCCTGTGATGCTATCGATGAAGCAAGTGATAGGGAACGATTTGAGGCATTTGCAAAACGCTCCGGCCTCAAGATGCCAAAGGGTGCAACAGGTTCAACCGCAGATGATATTCGAAAAGCTGTAGAAGAGATCGGTTATCCTGTACTCATACGACCATCCTATGTTCTTGGTGGTCGAGGCATGGAGATTCTTTCAAACCAAAATCAATTGGACAATTATCTAAAAGAAGCCTACATCGCCCCTGATAAGCCGCTGCTCATCGATGAATATTTGGGACATGCAACTGAATTGGACGTTGATGCGGCCTCAGATGGTGAGGAAGTTCTTGTGGGTGCCATCATGGAGCACCTAGAAGAGGCTGGAATCCATTCTGGAGATTCAACCTGCTTTATTCCTGCACAAAACATTTCAGAAGACCTCCTACGTCAAGTCGAGGAACAGACCAAAATTATCGGCTTGGGCTTGGGCATCAAGGGGTGCTACAACATCCAATTTGCCATCCAAAACGACACCTTGTATGTTCTTGAAGTCAATCCAAGGTCATCCAGGACGGTTCCATTTGTTGCTAAAGCCTCGGGTCTTCCCTTAGCTCGAATCGCTGCAATGATCACAATAGGTCATCCATTATCGAGTCAAAACATTCCGAGGAGAACCAGTGGCCAAGTTTGTGTCAAAGCCCCAGTATTTCCATTCATCAAACTAAGAGGGCTTGACCCTGCCCCCGGTCCAGAAATGAAATCGACAGGAGAGGTATACGGCTCGGACCAACGAGCAGATTTTGCATACCTCAAAGCTCGTCTTGCTACAGAAGTTCCAGTAGCTACGTCAGGAGGGGTCTATCTTACTGTTCGTGATGAAGACAAACAAGAACTCATTCCCATTGCTCAAGAATTGCAGAAACTAGGTTTTACGCTTTATGCTACGTCAGGAACGGGTGATGTGCTTCGTGACGGTGGTGTATCAGTGACAACGGTTTATCGTATTGCAGAAGGGAAACATCCTGATGCATTGGACTTGATGCGACAAGGAAAGGTGGCCTTCATCATCAATGTGCCAACTGTTTCGGGAGGTGCTGTAAGGGACGGAAACATGATGAGACGATTAGCGGTTGAACTCAACATACCGTTTGTTACAACACTGCGTGGAGCAAAGATGGAAGTTGCTGCGATGCGAGCACACCAAAAAGATACACTTGAACCAAGACAGTTGACTGTGCACTATTGATTAGCATTCATCAAAGGCTTCAATCAAATATTTTGTCACCGGACTAGTATGTGCCAATTCCGGTATGGCTTCTTTACCTTGTTCTGCATAGATCAAAATGACATCTTTCACACGCACATTCCCCTCGGCAGATCGTGCCAAAATGGTGTTTGGTTTCAGGTCTTTACCTGTACCATGTGGGTCATACACCGTATCAAGAGCCTCGCTGAGGAACCACTCTGCTTTACCACCAGGTTCTCCCTCGTAAGTTTTTTTGGTTTTCTTTGCCCCAAAGAGGCCACCTGCTTTCTTTTTGGGCTCTTCTTTTTTCGGCTCTTCTTTTTTGGGTTCTGGAGTCGCCTCAGGTTTTTTGACCTCATCCTTGGCTTCATCTTGCTTTGATTCCTGTTTCACTGTTGTTTCATTTTGTTGTGATTCTTTCTTTTCATCCGTTTTGGGAGTTGAAACGCGAGGGGATGATTCTAGTTTTTCGATGGTGTCTTTGAGTTGGCGAATTTCATCAATGTACTTGGATGCTGCATGCATCAAGGCAGCTGACATGCTGGATTCTAATTGAAGGGCAAGTAATTCGTTGTTCAATCCTTGCCATTTCTTCCATTGAAACATCGTATTTTCGATGATGTCAGAGCCGCATTTGGGACAGAAACTTTTCTTTGGAGGTTTCATGATAGGAATGTCTTTCATCACATCCATCATTTGATTTGACGCCTTTTTTTGTGCAATGTCCAAGAGGGTGTGAAGTGTTTTGAGTCCTATATCCATCGATTCATTGATCAACTTTTGATGTGCATCAAACTTACCAGAGGTCACGGTCTTGCTAAAAGTTTCTTTTTCAAACGTTGTAAGTATCACTTCTTTTGGTGTTGTTGATGTACCCCAAGAAATAGATGAAAGTGCAGTTGGTACGTTCATCTCCTCAGCAACTGCGAATGCTTCGTCAAGTGAACCTCCGTCATCAGCGGCCGCAGCAATACCAAGTTCGATTGGATTTGCTCCCTCTTCGACCTTGGCAATCATGTTGAATTTTTCTGCCATTGAGAGGTCATCCCGGATTCGAATTGCCTCTTTGAGTTGATTCAGGTCATGCCCTGTGGAGGTAATAGGACCTTGTCGGTTTAAATCGTGACCACAAGTCAAACAATAGGTGGCTGTCACTTCGACTTTTGACTCACAAGTCGGACAGTAGACTCCCGCCATGAACACCAATAACCTCATCGGTTTTTGAATCATTTCCGAAAAAAAAATCATTCACGCCTATCAATGGAATGAAAACTACAATTGGTTTTCATCGAGAATTGACTTTAGAAGCTGAATGGCGAGGTCACGATGCCACGCTTCCAAAATTGGTGCTAACCGAGGACCTTTTTCAGCACCAAGGAATAATATGTACGAGGCACGATAAACTTCTCTCATATTGACCCCCAATTGTTCAGCAATCAATCCAAACACCCCATGAATATCTTGCGATGTCCATGGGATTGTTGCAAAGTGCTCATGCATGACCCGTAGTATGTTGAAGTCCAATTCATTAGCATGGTCAAAAAAGAACTTGGATGGCTCTGATTGCAAACGAATTTGCATATCTACTGGAAAATGCTCAGAAGAAATCCAATATCTCATTCGGCGTAATCGGTCGCGAAGGGTTGATGACACCTCCATGATCATCTCAGTCTCAAGTAGTGATTCAAAGACCTCTTCATCAGAATCTCGAATTTGTGCCACCATCGCAAGGTGTCGAAAGGTAACTGATTCTGATTTCGCTTTTTCCCCTTGATGGACTACGGCATATCTCATCGATGCTTCTGCATCTTCGATTTGGACTGTTTGTCTACGACTCAAATCTGGTTGAAGAAGTTCGTCTTCAAAATTTCGAGAGGCAAGCCTCTCGTATTCATCGGCCAAGGTGACAAGCCCCATTCCAGTATCAAATTCAATGGCTTTACTTGGTTTTGTTTTGGCGACAAGGAGACGTAAAATTTCAGGAGGAACGAGTCTCAGTGCCTCCATTGGGCCAATAGTGTTTCCAACCGATGAAGACATAGCTCCCATGCCTTTGAGACTGATCCATTCATATGTCAATGGATTCGGAGCTTCGTAACCGAAGAATTCGACGATTTCTTTTCCAGTATCGTAGGAACCTCCAGACGTCCCGTGGTCTTTTCCGAATGGCTCCATGGTAATTTCATTAAAACACCAACGAGCGGGCCAATCAATTCGCCATGGTAATTTTCCTTCCCCTTTTGAAATATCAGAAGTGCCACGAGTACCATCTGTTTCTTCAAAAGAAACGATTGGATGATGATAATCAATAATTTTGACATTTCCTAACTTTCCGTGGGAGTCAAGTGGTGTCCATGGAAACCAATCCTCTGGCAATTCTCGACCGGAGACTCGTTCGATGATTTCTCGTACAACTTCTTTGTTTTCACATACTTGTTTTGCATAAGGTTCAAATTTTCCAGCCCGGTACATTTCGAGGTTATCTACAAGTCTTGGTTGAACCCCAATTTCATGCAAAGCCAATAAAAATGGTTCAAGAAAATATTGAGCATATGTTGCACCAGTCGTCTCAAAGCGGTGAACATCAGGCTTTCCGTCTTCGTCGGGCGGAGGAATGTTCCCAATTTGGTGCCCAATGTATTGTTCATAATCTTGATGGAGGAATGGATAGACTTTACGAAGTGGGTCTGCAGAGTCCACAATGAAAATGAACTCCACATCGAGTCCGATATGTCTGCAAGCCCTCGTGATGATTTCCCCCGTCAAAATTTCGCGTATGTGACCAATATGAAATTCTCCACTGGGAGTAATCCCTGAAGCAATGATATGTTTTGAGCCTCGCTGGGCTAAATTTGATGCTGCTACATCAGCCCAATGCATGTATTCACCTAGACCGATACAGCACGAATGAGGCCACGAAGAGGAACATCATCGATTTCGTTTCTCGTTGTTTTGTTCACAAGAACGACCGCGAGGAGCACTTCACCGCCCTTTTCACGAATAGATTCGATGGTTTTTGACATTGTGACGCCAGATGAGAGAACATCATCGATGATGACCACAGACTTTCCTGAGACCTGGCCATATTTATTGGAAAGCGAACCATGTCCATCACCTGAATCAGTCGTTCTATAGACTGTCATTTCAACACTTAAATTTCTCGCAACTTCGTATGCAAATGCAATTCCATTGATTGAAATACCAACGATAGTGTCAACTTCCCCCCCAAGTTCTTCAATCACAATATCGGCCATAATATCACCAATTGCTGAAATTCGTTCTGGTCGAACCCCGATGGTTCGCCAACCAATTCGGACATCATTTGGTCGCTCTACTTCACTCGCATCGGTCAGTAACCAAGCAATAGTGTCTTGAGACAATGACAATTCATCTGCGATTTGTTGAGGATTCAGCCCTTCTTTCCTCAAATTCATTGCTATTGTTTTCAGTTCTTCAATGCTGAGCACCATCGTTATCAATGAGAGGGAAATGGAGATGCTAAATCAACTCTTCCCACATTTTCTTATTGCAAGAATTGAAGAAGTGGAACTTTGACGCAAAACCATGGGCGATTTCGATTACGAGACTTTACTCGACAAAGCACGAGAGAACATCCCCGAAGAAATCTCAAATCGTGCTCGTTGGCAATTACCGGCTCCTCAAATCCTGATCGAAGGTGCAAACACCATTTTCAGAAACTTTAACGATGTTGTGTCAATGATGGATAGGGATGAAAACCATGTGTATCAATACTTGCTCAATGATTTGGGTACCTCTGGTTCGAGAGACGGTCCACGTGCACGATTCAAAGGGAGAATTCCGCCAAAAAGAATCAAATCTTCACTCGTTAATTATGTAAATACATACATTAAATGTAACCAATGTTCAGCACCCGATACCCATTTTGTCAAAGAGGATAGAACAACCCTGCTCAAATGCCAAGCTTGTGGTGCCACAAGGCCAGTAAAATTATGATGAAGAGCGAACCTATGTGTTCAACTTCATTCGAATATTGTCGTCGATCTTTCCACTTCGTAGATGTTCTACAATCGACAATAAATCCTCTTGACTCTGAAGTGTGTACCATACACCCTCTGGATACACCACACATGATATTCCATGTTCACAATAATCGAGGCAACCCGATTTTTGAACCCGTACATTCTCAAGTCCCGCTTCTCTTGATAGGGCTTTGAGTTGAGAGAGGAGTTCAAGACTTCCACGGCCTAAACAATGTGGCCGCTGTGCACCCTCTGGTCGTTCATGTCCACACACAAACACATGCTTTGAGTATCCAGGTTGGTCTTGTTCGTTGTCCATTCGCATCCCTCATTCAATCTTTGAGATGGCGTTTGCAAGAATAATGTCTCTTTGGGTAATTTTTTGCTCATCGTGAGAGAATAGAACGAGATGGACGTAGCCCCAACCGAATGAAATATCCGGGTGGTGATGTTGTAATTCTGCCAATATTGAAATCTCGTCCACAAATCGTTTAGCCATTTCAAAATTAGAGAACAAAAATTTGGCCACAAGTTTTCCATCTTCGATGTTCCATGGTTCTTGTATGTCCAAAAACTCAGCCCCAAAGGTGAGAGTCTGTGTCCCCAGTGCTCTCTTTTTCAACACGCTCATGTAGCTTGGAACGCCTTTTCATATCTTCTCTTTCGAAAGAGAGGAGTTCTTCATCATCGATGTATGCTGGTCGAGTATGTGCGATAAGTGTGATTTTGACGATAACATCTCGCGAGATGAATTGGCGAGACCCATCATCAACCAGAACCTCAAGGCTACCCTTTCCGGTTGATAAAAGCACACCACGTATCCTCGTATCAACGCCGTCAGTAAAAGCCCGGGCATCAAGCAGAATCTCGACGATGTCATCTTTTCGAAGTCCATTTCGACGGTCTAACAAATCCCCGTGCAATATTGCTTGGACTTCAGAAAGGTTAGGTGAACCCATATCTTCCCATATCGGTAATGCCCAATCTGGCAATTGGAAACTCGGCTTTTTCTTGGCCATGACAATTACACAATGCGACCGTTTTTCAACCTCTCTATTGGAAAGGCAGAATGTCGGTTTGACCCCATCAGTTCATGAACACGGAGGATTTCGTCGTGGTTGAGGCAGGAATATGAAAGTGTCTTGGAAGTCATTGCCAACGGTCCTGCTTGAGGATGAAATTCTCGACAAAGCCTTTTCACGTGCTAAAAAAGCCGCAGATCGAGTTGAAGATCAAGACAGAACATTTCGAGTTCGTAAGCAACTCTCACGAATGGTGCAAACCTCCGCCGATGTGATTTCGACTCAACTATTAGAGACGGTCAATTCATGGCCATCATTGGACCAATCTCCTCAATTTGACCTTGCATTAATCGATGCATGCGTTGGCTGTGACGAATATCGACATCACTTATCGAATTTGCAGTGGGCTGCAAATCAAGTCATGAAAGTGAGTGCTCAAAATGCAAAAAAAATCACTCGAACGGCAAGAACTGAATTGATGCATGAGGCAAGAAAAGAAGCTTATGGCAGAATTTCATCGATAGTTGGTCAAGTAAGTAAGTCACTACTTTGGTTAAATGATGCGAGAGAAACCCTCAAAAAACTTCCAACCGTTGACCAAAGTTTACCCGTCATTGTCGTTTGTGGTGCCCCAAATGTTGGCAAATCCGCGTTTATTTCAGCGCTTTCAACTGGAACAATGGAAGTGAATCATTACCCTTTTACCACCAAACAAATCCACGTTGGACACTTTACTCATCGGAGATTGCCTTACCAAATGGTCGATACGCCTGGCTTACTCGACCGGCCTATGGTCGAGAGAAATGCGATTGAAATGCAAGCCATTGCAGCACTCGAAAACATTGGTTCTCTCGTCTTGTTTTTGATCGATAAAAGCGAGCAATGTGGTACTCCACTTCAAGAACAAATGCATTTACTCGATGATGTTCGCTCCTTACTTGGCGATACGCCAACAATTGTTGTCACATCGAAGGCAGATCTGCTTCAACCACGTCCATCAAATTGGAATGATGTCAAAAACGCTGAAGATGAATGGAGACTTGCCGGCTCAAAGGGTACTCCTCAACTACCGTTACTTTTTGATACTGAAAAAATCGTTACGATGTCAGCGATTGAAAATGTAGGTCTTGATGCCATGAGGTTAGAAATTATTCGACTTGTCAATCAAGAATGGGCTACTGACCCATTACAATTGCCAGATGGGTGGCATCGAGAATAAATCACATGGTTTCCAAAGGAGTTATGCCCAATCCATGCAAACCCTTGTGTAATGCATCTCTTGCATGTTCTGAAATCTCAAAATAGGTTGCATTGATTTGGTTGTCAACAAGTACATGACAATCGCGATAAAACGCGTGATAAGCAGTTGCGAGTTGTAGCATATAATTCGCAAATATATGCGGTCTATTTTCTAAAACAGTGGTTTCAAGTTGGTCTGAAAAGAGCATTAAAGTCCTCATCAACTCTTCACAACCATCTGGAATCGTGGTGAAGTCATCCAATTCAAATTCAGTCGAATCTTGTGATGATTGGACTTTGTCATGAATTGAGCATGCACGAGTATGAGCGTACATCACGAATGGGGCTGAACCGGCTTCAAAGGCAAGTGCATCTTCCCATTTGAAAGTGAATCCCTTCTCAGGACTGACTTTGATGATGTTGAAACGTACAGCGGATGTACCAACTGCCTCTGCAATGGTTGAGATTTGCTCAAAAGAATATTCAGGCCTCAATTCATGAACGACCTGAGCAGCATGAGCGTGTGCTTCTTCAAGCAAATCATCCATGAAGACAACGTTTCCTTTTCTCGTTGACATTTTTCCTTCTGGCAATTTTATGAACGAATAGAAGACGATATCGGGTGCTTTGGAATTGAGTTCTTGAAGTGTTAGACCGACTTGCTTTGCTTGCAATTTATGATCTTCGCCAAGGATATTGACCAAGTTTTCCGACTGCTTCCATTTCCAAAGGTGATACGCAATATCCCTTGTGGCATACAATGAAGATCCATCACCTCGGCAATAAAAAAATTCGGTTTTCCCACTTAATCCACGAGGCTCTAAATCAAGAAAGAGTGCTCCATTTTCTGCCACCCTGTGCAATTCTGATGTCTTCAGGGTCTCAATCAAAGCTGTCACGTCGCCATTGATGACAAATGTTGATTCCTTTGTAAATCGATCAAAGTGAATGCCTAATCGTTGAAGTGTCTCGAGCATACCATCAAGAACGGGTTGATAGGCATTCTCAAATTGGCGTAGAACTTCTGAATTTCCGTGTTCACTTGCATGGACTAGTGCAGCAATTTCGTCTTCAATCGAATCTTTTCTTTCGGAGGTTTGACGAAGCAATTGAGCTGCTTGATACCAACGAACGGATTGATGATCAGTTTTTGCCTCCCATTGGCCTTCATCTTCTTGTCTGTCCGCCAAAAGAGCATCAACTTCTTCTTTCGACAAGTGTTGTAAAGCCCAAGCAAGCACTGCAACTTGTTTCCCCATATCATCCACATAATATTCTGCTGTGACGTCATGACCTGCAAGACGGTGGAGTCGCACAAGTGTATCACCGAGTATTGCATTTCGTGCTCGGCCAACATGGAATGGACCATTCGGATTTGCAGATGTATGTTCAATCAAAATGTGTTTCTTTTCAAGCATCGAGTTGGTGCATGAAGGAAGGTGTTCATACAGCCATGTATTTGATGCTCGAAAGTTTACATATCCATTCACTGCATTGCATTGGTGTATCGATTTCAATTTGGGAAATTCAGCCGCAATTGTAAGAGCAATATCAATCGGATTTTTACTGAGAAGTTTCGATAACGGGAAACAAGGGAGGGTGATATCACCTTGACTCGATTCTCTTGAATTTTGAACCAATGGTAGCCAATGTTGTTCTTCGATGCCCAAATTTTCTAAAATTGGGCGAAGTTCATTGATGATGAGGGGTTTTAAACGGTTCATTGTAAGACCTCACATCAATGAATATCGAAGCAATGCAGCCATACCACCAAATCCTTGAAGCAATTGTGCTCCTTCTTCTGTGTCGTTTGATATAAATGAAATCGAACTATTGCTTTTTGCTGATAGGTTGGTAAATTCATCTATGAGGGATTCAGATTGGAGTTCGGTGATATCGGAATTTTTACACGATGAACAATTTGGCAATTCCTCGGTTCGACCAAGCGTCACTGTCCATTGATTGGAACAATTGTTGCACTTGAGTTCAATACGACTTTTTCGTAATCCCTCTGAGACAAGTAAGCGGTCAACTGCACCTTGCTCTAGTGCATTACGGACCATCATTTCACCATATGTTGCTTTTGGATGAGCCCGAGTAAGTTCTGCAAGAAATTGATTCATGAGTTGTCGTTCAGCGTCGAGTTCAATCTCGCCCATGAGTGATCCTGCATTTTCTACCAACTCTCGAATACCTGATTCGTTTGAATAGCCGACATCAAAGGTTGTTTTGGCAATTTTCTTGGCAATCTCGTGATGGAAATAATCATTCTTGACCACAAAATCCTTTGTTGCACCTGGCCCTCCAATGATAACTGCCTGAATGTTTTCCAGATGAGGTAACCAATATTCAGAAGCATGCTCGGTAGAACGTTTGAAAAAGTTGTGAGCTGCTTCTTCAATCAATCGTTCAAATCTCTGCGCAGATTGACCTCCTTGTCTGTGCTTCCCCATGATATTGGAAGTCAAATGTTCCTGAACATGGATTCGTTTTCCTGTGGCAATCCCATACGCTGATTCTGAACGGTCGATAACGAAAAGGGCATAGGATTTTTTATCAATGAGCATCTCCTCAAGTTGGGTTAATTCAAAGGTGGAATCGCACCGATATCGGAAGGACATGAGTTCTTGCGGTGGGTTTTCGACAACGATGTTCACCATTCTTGTTTTATTGTTCCCTACGATGATTGAGCCGACGAATATTGCAATACCGTGGTCCCCGGGCGTTTTGTAGCGGGACAAGGTTGAAATTGCTGACTCAATTGCCCCCTGAACGTTCTTTCGTGTTCCTTTTGACTTGATATTTGCAGCTTGGCCATGTTCATTTTGAAGCATGGTTCTCGCATCGTGAATTTGCCTGTCTGGGGGGATGATGAGCGTGACCAACTCTGTTCCAAAACCTCTCATTTCTCGAAGGTCCTCAAGGGCAAGTTTGAGTTTTAATCGGCGTGCAGATAACGATGCATCCTCCGACATGGTAGCCCCTAAACTCGACGGCAAAGCACAATCTCTTGAACCCTCCCCCACCAAATGGGATTGAGACAGCGGATATTTGAAAGGAAATGATGAAAGAGTGGCCTATTTGTGCGAAGTGTATGGGTGAAATCCAAGTCATCGCCTTGGGTGGAAGTCTGCTCCGCCCGGATTCTGACCACGACAGAAACCATTGGATTCAACAAATTCAGTCGATTTTGACTCAAGGTATTCAATCTGGATTCAAATTTGTTCTTGTCATCGGCGGTGGAGCCCCAGCGAGGGAATTTATCTCGATGGCACAGAGTTTTGTTTCGTCCTCGGAGCGACTCGACACGATTGGTATCGCAGCCACCAGACTTAATGCTACCTTGTTGCAACAAATTTTTACTTCGGGCGGACTAAATGTTTCGTCTGTCATTCCAACAGATGTGTCTCAGGTCAAACAAGAAATTGAGGGGAATGACATTGTGGTCATGGGGGGAACACATCCCGGCCAAACAACAGATACTGTAGCAGTTGAAGCGGCATGCCAGGTTCAAGCCTCTCACTGCCTTATTGCAACAAATGTATCACATGTTTTTACCAAAGACCCAAGATATCATTCGGATGCGCAACCTTTCGCATCGCTCAGTCTTCATGATTTGCTTGCGTTGAATGGAGATACACTCGAACCTGGAGCATCCACAGTTGTCGATCCTGTCGCCATCAAGAAGGCGATTGAAGGCCAAATGAAATTGCTTGTGTTGGATGGTAGAGACACAATGAGAATCCAGGCTGCAATTGATGGTCATGAATTCGAAGGGACGATTGTTGAACCTTGAGGTGATGAAATGGTTGATGCTCAAAAAGTGAAAACAATGGTGAAAAATACAAGCAAAAATATTCTAAATTCTGCCCAAAAAGTTGCTCCTCACAAACATTGCCGCATTTGTCATGAAACCATTTCAGTCCAAGCCGAGCCACGCGTTTGTAAAAAACAAGAATGCATTGACAAAAATATCAAAGACGAAAAAAATCAGAAATCTGTTCGCCTTTGGATGTTTATCTTCTTTGGTTTCTTCGTTTTAGGCATTGTTGGACCAATGATTTTCAGAATTATCGGTTAACTCAACACCAACGCCCATAGAGCCTGCTGCTTCCACCTCACTGGCTCTTTCATGCAGTACTTTCATCGCCTCAGAAAGACTTGAAACTTGATTTGAATAGTGGACTGGAGGCCAGCCACAATGAACTACATCCTCGGATTTTTCCTCAATCCATGCCTGACACACCAATTGATGACATTGCCCTTTTGCCGCATCGAAATCGATCCAAAATGTGCTTCTTCGGCAAGCTGGGCATTCTCGACACGATAATGTGGTTCGAAGTTCAAACGCTTCTTCTCCTACGACATCGAGTACCCATTTGACGATACTCGCTGAATGAAATTTTTCTGACAATTCATGTTGTAAATGTGATGTAAGAACTTCCCATGCAACTTCTTCGGATGAAAAACAGCCCAATGCAGTGGTTTCATCAAACTTCGAAACAAGACTTGGAACGAAAACTTGCCCGAAAATCCCGCTCATAGCCAAAGGATTCACTCTAACCTCTTAAGTTTGGTTTTGGTTTTGCCACAAGACTTCGATGTATGGAAGGCCACCGGGGTGGGGCAAGGGTGCATTTGGCTTTTCGATTCGAATCCAAATTTCTGCAACGATCGGGTCACTCTTGAGGTGCGTAATCACTTCTTCCGCAAGTAATTCCAGCAAGCGAATGGGTTGGGAATTGAGGAACACTTCATCGACAATGGATTGAATTCGACCGTAGTCAATGGTATGCACTAAATCACTGACATGAATTCCGCCAAGAAGAGTTATCTTCACTGAAACAATAAATGGTTGGGTTTGAAGATGTTCTTCATCAAAATAACCATGAATTGCATGAACTTCGTATCCGTCTAAACCAATCGAAGTTCGCATTGAATTCACCTATTGGTCTTCTCGCTCATGAACCCAAATCAAATGATATCCAAATTTTGTTTTTACAGGATCCGAGGTTTCCTTCAACGGAGTTTGCCACACAGCAGCATCAAATTCTGGAACCATCTGACCTTGACGAAACCAACCTAAATCACCGCCTTTTTGACTTGAAGGGCAAGAGCTTTTTTTCCGCGCAATCTTTTCAAAATCTTTGAGTTTCCCAATCTTCTGTTTCAGTTGCACCGCCTCAGATTTTGATTCTACAAGAATATGTGACGCCCAGGCGCTTGGTTTGACCAAATTCATCTCCTCCTTTATCTTCACATTTCAGGGTTGTAGGCTAAGTATCGCATGTACGTACCATAAATCGTGACTGAAACCCCAAGTGACTCTTCGTTGAATCGATCAAGAGTATCGAGATATGTATGGTATTCCCAACTACCACTTCCATAACACACGACGGCTCGACCTCTGTATGATTCGCCTAAATCATACACGAATGGACCGTGGTCGGAATTGTAAGGCATGCCGTTCGGCTCTCCTTTTGGCCCTTCAAGCAACAACGTGAGGATATCGTATTTATTGGCCACCTCTGGTCGTTCGTTTTTGTACAATTTCATGATTCGGACGATGTGGTCATAATCATCCTCGTTGTTGGTAAAGAGGGTAAGGCTGTTTCCTCTGTTTTCAAAATCACCATCGACATGGTTCATATCTAAGTTGATGTACAATCGTAAATCTTGTTTCAAATCGGATTTGAATTTTTCAACATACGCCCTGCTTCCATACAATCCTTCTTCTTCGCCACCCCATGTGCAAAATCGAATTGTTCTGTCCGGTTTTCCGGTTTGGTTGACAATTGAACTTATTTGTCGAGCCATTTCAAGTACACTTGCACTTCCAGAGGTGTCATCAATCGCACCTTGGCCATGGTAAACGGTATCGTGATGGCCTCCAGCAATGATGACTTCGCTTGTTTTGCCTTCAATCTCACCACATGGCACATACACGGTTCTTTGTTGGTCATTGGTCACATCGATGAGGAGTTCGACGACCGCATTTTGTGTGCCATTGAAGATAAGACTCTCGAATATTTCACCTGCATCTTTTGACATAGCAATGAATGGAATATCGGTTGGAATTGAACCACCATTAGCCTCGGTAATTGAATCTATAGAGGAGCCTTTGAATATAGGTACACAATCATTTGCTTCAATTTTTCCGCAATTGTAATCTTTATTCACTCGGAGAAGCCCTGCAAGGTCATTTTCTACCGCTTTTACGTACATTGCGGTGTTCCCGCTAATACTTCCACCGCTGCGAATGTAACCTATTGTTCCAGTTGCTTGCTGCCAAAGGTCTTCATCACTCCCGTTTCCCAAATCTGTGACTTGCACATCTTGATTGAAGGTATATTCGGATTGACCAGAGAATCCTTGAATCACATAATCGATACGATGTTGAAAAGAAGTGACTTGAGAACCAATGGATAATGGACCATCACATGGGCTCAATCCTAATCCCCCACGGATGCAAATACGGAAACTTGGCTCGGCATTCACATGATGCATAGGGACCTCAAAAGGATGAAGGGTGCCTTTCATGCCCATAGCCTGAAACTCAGACAGAATATATTCGGAAACATTTCGCTCTTCGGAGGTACCACTCATTCTGCCTTCCCACTCTGGATGGCCAAAGGACACAAGATTTTCTGCAAATTGACGGGCAGAATCTTGATCGAAATCAATCAATTCGTAATCGTAATTTTCACCGAATCCAAGCCAAGCAGGTTTCACAATTAACACAGTACTTACAAGCATGATTGCAATTCCAAATGCGATCACTCCTCCTAAGGAAATTGGCCCAACAGCTGGCTCACCCAAACGTTGCTTCATGACGGAAAATTTCGAACCATCGTGAACCGTAATGTTATCAATTTTTGACACTTCTACATCGGATTGGAGTAATCGTTCAATCAGTTCGGATTTGCTCCCCGAAACAGGCAGTCCTCTTTGCTTTGCCTCTGCACGAAGTTCTTGAACAGTAAATGCCACATAGCCTCCAGCCATTCAAGTCGCCTCAACACACTCCACGTCATCCTTGTTGATGAACTGCATGGTTTGTGATGGTTCGGAAAATATTCCAGACTGTCTGGTTAAGAATCTATTTCATCTCCAGTCCATCGTTCTGAAAGTTCGATTTCAAGTCCGAGATGGTCCAAAATACGGGCAACGATGAAATCGATTAAATCCTCTATCGTTTTTGGATGGTGGTAAAAACCGGGCGATGCCGGAATGATGATGGTATCCCATGAAGATAATTTTGTCATATTTTCAAGGTGGACTGTCGCATAGGGTGCCTCTCGTGGTACGATAATCAATTTTCGACGTTCCTTCATGGCAACAATCGCCGACCGAGTAATCAGATTGTCGCTAATACCGGCTGCAAGTTTTCCGATGGTCGTTCCTGAACATGGACAAATGACAACTGCATCAATTTTTGCAGAACCAGAAGCAGATTTCGCTGCAACATTTTCCGCATCCTCTAAAAATGCACCAGTTCGAGATGCTACTTCTTCGGGGGTAGTGTTACATTCATGTTGCAGGGTTAACCTACCCGAATCAGAGACAACCAAACGCACCGCATGGTGATGTGATGTCAAAACTTCAACAAGGCGAATGCCATACGCTGCTCCGGAAGCCCCGGAGATACAGACTACATAGTCTCCCATGCAGGAACGAGAGCGTTTTCCCTTTTATTGTGTTGTTCTTGGCTATGTTATTGTAACTCAAGCCATGCTAGGAAAATGACAACTGGAAGAGAATACAAGACAAATTTCTCAATGGTACTCGAACGATCCTTATCGGACAAGGCGGTTGGCGGGAGAACTTCAATCGAAGAAGTAGTCCTCTTGACTCTGTTCATCGGAATTTCTTTTTCGATGTAACTCATGACATGGTTCCTCAAATCAGGATGACGACTCGATTTTGTTCCTCTTCCAACAATAAATCGAACCGGCGTCTGATTGGTAAGTTGCAATGAGGTTTTGACAACCCCACGAATATTCGATAAATTGTTCAAATCTATTCGCAAAGTCCTACCATCTGAATGTACATGGCTTATCGCCCTCCAATTCCCTTGACCTTCGTTGTATTCTTCAAGTAATTTTCTGGCTTTTTGGATTGGATTCACATACTCAATGTCTGGAACCTGCCTCATTCCTAACAATGGCCCGAGGACAATAGCAAAAAGTATTGGGAAAAAGCAAAGCAACTGAAGATGTCGAAGCAAATCTTCAGGTTTTGTAAGTGCAGAAACAACGGCTACTGAAAAACCGACGTAGAGTCCCAAAACGACTCCCGCTTGAATGCCAGTTGAAAATCCAACTCTTCGCATTGGCGGTCCTTGCACAATGGCCCGATGGCTTCAACTCCTTTAGATTTCATGCTAAATGCAATATACTACAAAAATAGTGAAAAATTATGGTGGAAAGAAACGGTCTTGAACATCGAGGCCGTGAGCAAAAGTTTGCCTTTTGGACCTCTCTGGTGATCGGCTTTTTCTTTCTTTCATTTTTTGTTGCACCATTTACAATTGAGAAGGGTACGACTGGGGACCTTTCAGGAAATGCCAATTTGTTTGACTACGTTTCAGATGACGGGGGTTCATGGGGTAGTGGAGGAAATCAAAAAGCCGGCCCACATGAACATGAGGATGGAGAAATCGTGGAACATTCAGCATTTGCTTGGTCTGAGTTGAACATCTATGCCGCAATCATCTATGGGTTTGGAGACCTAAATTGTCATCAAAAGCATGAACGAAGTTGGATTCTCAATGAAAATCAATTGCCAGTTTGTACAAGGGACATTGGGATTTTCTTCGGTTTATTTTTGGGTAGCGTTGCCTTTTATTTCCGAGGTATCAATCGCTGGACTGTTCGTGACACGTGCTTGTCATTGTATTCAGACCGATGGCTCAATTCCATCTACCTCAAAAATCGTCGAACTCTAGCGTGGTTACTCACAGGGGTTGTTCTCTGTTTACCTTTGATCTTTGATGGATTTTATCAACTCCTCACGGAGTATGAATCAAATAATGCTGTCAGAATCATAACTGGTGTTCCTTTTGGATTTGGACTTGGCATTTTATTCTTGGGCATGTACTCAGCACGCTCACAGTATTTCGCAAGCGCATCTGCTGTTCAACTCCCAGGTGGCGTGTCGTTTTCATTGGTGAAAAAAGAAGAATCAGACTGATGGAGGTTCCATCGACCACCAGACTGCCATCTCTTCACCATTCATTGGAACTGGACACCCAGTATGGCCACTGGTCAAAATTTCTAGCCTCATTGAAATCTGTTTAATGATTTTTTGTTGCGATGAAGTTAAACTTGATGTGGATGGGCCAAAGATGGATTCAAAAGCCAAACTCCAATTCAATTCAGGGTTTGCTCTTCTCCACGCAGAAAAAAGATGCCTTGCTGGCCACAAAGCAAGCGTCAACCTCGAAAAACCAACTGTATCATCACTTAATTTGAACATCTGGGCGTCCATAAAAGGCACATGAGATTGCTGTTTGTGAATCCAATTCTCTTCTACAAGCCATTTCACAAGTCGTTGAGTATGACGTTTTGTCACCATTCTCGACGGCCCAAATGAGTTGTACAATCGTGGTATTTCACAAGAACCTCCCATGAGGGACAATGTCCCTAACACAGACCAACATGAATGAGCAAATGGCGTAGCAGGGACATCGTTCTCTTTTGCAGAGTCAGTGTTCCATCTGTTCTCGACATCTTCAAACCACCAAGAGGGTGATTTGCCATTTAACCAATCTGTATGAATTTCAGTTTTTTCCATTGGTGCCCCGGGCAGCCTTCGTTGGCGTTGGACGCTTTCGACCAATTTTGATAACAAAACACGGTCGACTTCATCAGAAGAAACATTGAGTGGCTCGGACCTTTTGTTGAAAAATCGTCTCAATTCTTCTCTTAAATTTGATTTGAGTTCATCTAGCCCTCCCTCATTTAAAATTGGCCCAACGATTTGACATTTGTCAAAAGGAGCTGGGACGCGTATGTCCCCCGAGAGCAATTTGTGAAATCCTTGGCGAATCTTCTTTTGTATCTCAGTTGTTTCAAAATATTCTTGCTTACCACTGGTCATCCTCAGTGTACCAGTTTGAATTCTCTTCATCGCTTTTTCAGGGTCACAATCAATCCAAAAGACAATATCTGGGACCATAGCAGCTGCGTTCATTTTTACAACCTGCTCAATACCTAATTCCCCAACAACCCCTTGATAGATGAGTGAAGAATGCACATTTCGGTCGGATACGACCACTGCTCCTTGTTCAAGGTGAGGGAGGATAAAGGTATGTGAGTGGTCTAATCGATCGGCGGCAAAAAGGCCAGCCTCCTCAAGTGGTGTCTTTTTCCCGTATTTTACAGCAGACAAGGCAAGTTTTCCCAATTCACTCTGTCTGCGCGGCTCATGTGTTGAAATGACATCGGGGAATGGGTACTCTGAAAGGAGTTCAGCCAATATTCTGGCTGCCTCACCTTTTCCAGAGCCATCGCCACCCTCAACAGAAATGAGGTACACAATTACACCCCAACTTGATCCTCAAACTCTTCCCGGATAAATGTCACAAGAATCATCCCTAAAAGAATGAGCAAAGGGCCAAAAATGATGAGACCGCGGCTAAATAACCCAATGCCCGCCAAATAGTGTGTCCTTCTGTAATGTCGTGCCCTTCGAACTTCAACAGCACCTTGGATACCCACAAATCCACAAATAATGGTGATGATTCCAATGATGCTTGACAATCCAACAGCTAGGTCGAGACTCCATCCATCTGAATTCGAACGGAAATCTTCTTTGCGAATTCCATCACCTTCAATCATTGTTGCAGGTAAGGAATTTCCTCCATCAGGAATGAAGGTTCGTTCAATCGTCTCAAAGCCATTTTTTGAAAAAACGAGAATGTGTACATTCGTAGTCACATTCTCAAACCTGTAATAACCATCGGAATTTGAGGTCGTGGTTTGTTGAACAATATTGTCTTCATTTTTTAATTCGATAAGAACAGCTTCAAGTCCCCCGCCATCGTTATCGAACAAGACAACGCCAGTCACATCAACACTGTCAGTTTCTGAGAAAAAGGAGGAGGCAAGCAAATCTCCTGGATTGCCTTGGAAAATGAGTATTCCACTCATGACACCAAGAATGCTACCGATGAGAATGCACATCGATGCAACATATTGAATCCGATTTGAATCATCTTTGACGAAGGAATAGATTTGATTTGGAATTGTATCTTCGGGAGGTAAAGCAACAACCAATTCATCGGATGATACAATAAGTTCTTGTTCATTTGTATCCTGATTTGAGAGTTTTCTTTGAACGCGAGCACGGAGAGCCTGTTTTCTTTGCTCTCTATCTGAATCCATGCCCCTCACCCGACCACACCATGTCATACGCGGATATGAGCCCTTTCATTGATTACCGCGCACGAACCTTCTTCAATCTATACACAAAAAGTGCAATTGAAAAGGAAAATACTCCGAGGGATACGAGAATTTGCAAAGTGTTCCCGTTGTTGGAAAAGGCATCTTCAACGGAGTCATTGTTGTTAATCGATTGATTTTGTTGAGATTCATTTGACAATCCATCTTGATAAAAATCCACGAAGTAGTTCATTTGAAGTCCAAACTCCATCATCCGTCCTATCGCAGTGATCGATTCCTGGGAGACATGTTCAATGGTGTCATTGGATGTGTGCCAAAGACTTCCAAATCCTCCATTCGAAGTATTCCCATACACAGGGTCCATGACATCAATCGATGGTATACCTAAGAGATGTGGATGAACATGGTCATCGAACACAAACGTCGTGTTTTGGTAATCGATGATTCCTTGAGGAAAATCGATTTGACAAAAAGCGTTTGTTCCGTAGCCTAGAGTGTTTGCGATGTGCTCGATTTGGGTGTAAAGGGATGCATTTCCTGGACTTATTTTTTGAATTTTCAAATCTTTGTCACCGACCATGTCAAGGAGAATAAATGCTTCAATCACCTCAATGTCTTCGATCGATAAATTCTCAGACCATGCCCTTGAACCAAGTGTGAAGTTTTGGTCTTGATCCTCCGCATCGGTCCAAAGAAATTCGACTGTGTATGACAAATTCATCGTCGGAACTAATCTTGCAAGTTCCATGAGAACAGCCGTTCCGCTCGCACCGTCGTTGGCACCATCGATTGGAAGTGAGCGTAAACTTACATTTTCATCTCGATCGGCAATATTTCGAGAATCGTAGTGAGCAGAAAAAATGACCTTGGAGATATTATCCTGTGAAATAGTTGGAGAATATCTCGCTAGAACATTGGTAAAATTATAATTTTGATGTTGATGCTGTTGCAATTCAACCTCATAACCAAGTGATTCAAGTTCATCCGATAGATGAAACCTGAATTCTGCTGAAGCGTTGCTCTCTGGAATTCTGGGGCCAAGTGAAACTTGCCACTCGAGATCCGAAAATGCACGAGTGCCATTGAAGGTTAAATTATCCATAAAATGACATTCGGAGCCAACATGAGAAGCATACCGAACAGAAATTCCTGTGGATGTGCTCGGCAACGATGCTGATAACATCAACATGACTATGAATGAAACAAGGCTTCTTGATGCCATTAGACTGATGCTTCAATCACGGACACTTAAATACCACCTTTTGTGTGGGAAAAAAAGAGAGCCTGCTCTCAATATGCTGAGGTGAAAGAATGTATGATTTTCGCTCCACAAAGGCTTTATTCATTCTCTTTCTATTCTTCCTCTCGAGCTTCCTCCCCATCTTGCCCGGTGCTGCTGAGCAAGATGTTTCACAGCAATATGATGCCCCGTTAGGAACAATCATTGGCGATATAAATGACTTCGACCCTGCAACTGGGTCACAATACCTCTTCATTCACGAGGAGCAACCCGTTGTTTCAGCAACTCAATTTTTCAGACAAGCATGGATTGATGCTGGCCGACCTGGTGTTGAAGATATGGTCATAGGAGAACAAACATCTGGACGGGCCAGTGCCCGAGCGTGCTCTCAACATGTTGTGGGCGATACACTCAACGTCAACACTGCAGGTGGCCAAATTAGTGCGTATGTAGCGAAAACAACCCAATCAGTAGCCTTCATCGTTGAAAGTGGAAGAACACTGTCCTCAACAGTGCTCAATAACCTGGCAAGCACATGGGATAACACGATCTATCCCACCATGACAACATATTACGGGAAAGATTACCAAGACGGCAGAGGTCTGGCTCCTCCTGATGTAGATAACAACTGCCAAATTCAAATCATCATTTACGCCATCGATGGGGCGTATAACACTGGTGGATACTTTGCTCCTTCCTTCGCCAGTTCAAGAGAAGCCATATTCGTCGATTTTGCAGACATCACGTTGAGTTGGGGAAAATCAATCCTCGCCCACGAACTTGAACATTTATTGCACAACGCCCTAGACCCATATGAAAATCTGTGGATTGACGAAGGAAACGCAGATGTAGCAATCTATCTTTGCTTTGGGGTAGATTCTACACTCGTCAGTCACGTCAATCAGTGGACTGCTTCTCCTGAATTATCTGTACGATGGTGGAATCAACGTTTCGCAGATTATGGTGCAGGTTATCTCTTCACGATGTACCTCCAAGACCACCTCGGCGGTGGACCAGCCGTCCGCCAACTGGTTCAAGATACGGCTACTGGGGGTGCGGGCGTACGCAACCTTCTGCTCTCCCCTCTAGCGGGACAGGTGGGTTTGCTTGGAAGAAATATGGGTGAAGCCTTTGCAAATTTTTCAATCGCCGTTACACTGGATTCTGACCAAGGCATCTATGGTTTTCCAAATCTTAACCTGAATCCTGTTTGTTCGTCAGGAGCTTTCTGTAGGGCACAACCAACCGAAATCAACAGTGACTGGAGCACCCCTTGGTCATCAACTGGTAATTCAGTTGAAGGTTGGGGAATTCGGTCATTTAAATTTACACCAGGCTCCGCTTCACCCGCTCCACTCACCATACGTGCTACTGCAGATGTGAGCAACTTCGATGGTGTTGTGGTCTCAAAGGCCACAACAGATGGATTATGGAGTGTAACTGACCTCAACTTCAACAACAATGTAGCAACTGCACTGATCCCCGGATTCGGAAACCTCACAGATGAAGTGTGGGTCATCACTTGGTACGCAAGCACTGTTGCGGACTGTGATTACACATCGTGTGGGCCAAGTTATCCACAAGGCACAATCGATGTAGAAGCCGCAAGAATTACTTCACCAGCTACACTGAACATCAACACAACAGTAGTTTCAGACCGAGATGGCGACGGAACGGGTGATACCATGGAAATCGGATACGATGTTCTATCAAATGCATTCTTTGAAGATTTAGATGTTCAATTTAATGTCCGTGACGGCAATGGTAGTATCGTTGATACTCTCTCTCGAAGAGTTCAGGCTGGCGGCGGAACACCTGTGTCTCATCTTGTTTATTTCACCGCTCCAAAAGTCGACCAATATAGAATTGAGTTCTCAATGTCGGATGTGATTGGAACACAGGTCGATACAGCGACCACAGCTCCAACCTCCCTTGGGAATATGGCTCCAACGGCAAATGGATCGGTGTCTCAAAATGATGTACAAACTTGGGAAAACATCCAATTTATCGGAGCTGGATTTGATGCATGGGGGCTGTCAAATGAAAACAACACCTTACCATATCGAGACCAACCCGTGGCTTATTATTGGAATTTTGGCGACAATCAAAGTTCCAATTTGAAATCTCCACTGCGTTCGTACATCGATGTGGGTCAATACAATGCAACATTAAGAATACAAGACCAAGGTGGTACTTGGTCGAATGTTGACGTGGAACAAGTCAATGTGACAGATGATACGGACCCACTACCTATTGTGACCGTGAACAATGTGGTCATCGACGACTCTATTTCCTTAATGACCAACCAAAGAATCCTCTTCTCTGCTGGTCGAACTGTCGATAATGTTCCTATCGATAACTTGTATTTTGAATGGGATTGGGGCGATGGCACCGTTGATTCGGGTGTTGGCTCATATCTTCAACAACATGAATGGGGAGATATACAAGGTGAAAATCAAACCTTTACTTTGAGTTTGACTGTATCCGACGGGATTAATGTCGGCCTCAAAGAAATTGAAGTTACAATCAACAATCGATTACCGATTCAAATTTACTCCGATCAACTCACGACCTCAACCTATATTCCTCTACAAATGCCGAATGTTTTCGTTGATGATGATGGACAAATTGTTTCCTATCTTTGGAATTTTGAAGATGGCGTTTACATTGGCAGCAAGGCACCAGATAGAACTGATGATTTTATCATGACCACGTCTATCGATCAAAATCCGTTTATTTCGTGGGACACACCCGGACTAAAATCGGTTACCCTCCAAGTCACAGATGATGATAATAGCCAAGTTACTGCCCAACTCTATGTCAATGTTCTCAATCAACAGCCAATTGCTCAATTTTCGGTAAGAACCTCTTCAACCTCAGGCTCTGTGCCAATTGACTTCCGATCGGAAGATGCAACCATCGACACACCTTACACATTCGACGGGCGTTCAAGTTCTGACCCTGATGGATTGGTAGGTGATTCATCCGACATTAGTTTCAACTGGACATTTTCAGATGGCACAACCAACGACAGACCACAAGTCACACATTCATTTTCCACACCTGGAATTCACACGGTAACGCTCATTGTAACCGATGCCGATGGAGAGGAGAGTTTTCCTCGAATCGTCACTCTTCATGTCGAGAACCCAAGACCAATCATCGCTGTCAAAATTCTTGATGCTTGGATTGACGGAGAACAAGTAACAAGCACAACCTCATTTTCCAACACCACACAAATTGATTACTTTACACACACATTTGATGATGAAAATAGAATTTACACTTCGCCAGGAAACATGTTGTATTTTGATTCTTATGGTACGAGAGATGCTGATCGAATGTATGAAGGCAAATTCTCACCTTATCCAACTGATTCAGACGAATGGAATGGTGTTGTGGAATATACTTGGGATTTTGGCGATGCTACGCCAGTACAACACAGTCCTTTCCCATTCCATGCTTATTTGCTCCCGGGTATCTACGATGTATCCCTTACCGTTCGAGATAGTTTCGGAACCGGGGATGTAAGTCGAGAAACGTTTACAATCATTGTTGCATTTCCACCAACCATCGAATCTATCTTTTTCCCTGATGATATTTACGTCGATACCGCCAATGCTGTTTTTGCCAAGATTTTGAACGAAAATGGAGACCTGTACCTCTCTGAAATCTATCGAGATACAAATATCGAAGATGGGTCGATTGTCGACAGAGATGAGCGAATTTCACAAGAGTTCGAAATCCTTTGGGATTTCAATACAGAAGTTGATGACAATGCAAATGGAAACCCAATGGATGATTGGGTCTCTCCTCTGGCTGGGTCAGTTTCACGAGCTAGCACATCATGGAGTGAGCCAGGAAAATATACGGTTTTAGTGCAAGTCTGTGATGGATTTGGAACATGTTCAACTTTAACAACAGAAATCGAGGTTACAATTGAACCATCGAATAGACCCTCGTTATCAGAATTTAGTGCTGATGAATGGAAATCTTGGGCTGTGGATGCAGGGTCCGAATTTGCAAAATTCTTGGGACTTATTATCGTAGCTTTAGTCCTCGGATATCTTTGGTTACGAGAACCATCTGAACTTGAAGAAGAAGCAAAAGAGGCAGCTGAAACATACAATGACTTAGAACGGGTTGAAACTCAAGGAGGAATGCTTGGCATGGATCATCACAAACCCCCTCCCGCCCCGAAAATTTTGTCAAAAGAAGAACGACGAAATTCTGATAGTGGTTATGTTCGCCCACTTCGACGACGATGAGGTCAAATAGCATGGTAAAAAAACGCGAAATGCTTCTTTCTATAGAAAAAAGAGTTTCGGCTCTTGTCTTTGTTTGCATGTTGTTGTCGATTGTTGGCCTCTCAATTGTCATGAGCCCGACAGCGAAGTCAACAAATCACCAATGCGAAGGTGAAATTCAAACGACAAAGTGGAATGAATCAATTTCAAAACATGCTTTAGTTCCATTTTACAACACATGGTACTATTATGACGACATGGGATTCAGCGGGAAGGACGTGGCAGTTTCAGAGCCTATGGATGAAGGGGTTCAAAATCAAATCGACACAACGTTACATCCTGAAGAAGAATGGACATATGCATATCCATATGCCCCCCCACTTGAAACGCTAACAACAAATCAATTCTTCCAATTAGTGACGGGTAACGACAGTGCCAGTGCCGTTCGATTGAATTTATCATCTTCCCACAGAACGACATTCTGTGTTCAAATTCAATCGAGTAACACAACGGATGCGGCACCTATCAAAGCAGATATTTATCTAATGACTTCATCAGAATATCAGAAATATCAATCGGCATATTCCATGGCTCATGGACAAGGATGGTATGATTTTGATTATCACAACCTCGATGACGATCCGAGTCCCCCTGAATGGCAAAATTTTGATATCACATCATGGAAAAGTTACAGGGATGTTCACGATTATGAGAATGTCGAAGCGGTTACATTTTCAGTAAGTCTCGACGGACCAGAAGCATACACTTCGATTTTTGGAGAAACTGTGTGGGATGAATTCTATCTCATCATCGATGCTTGGGATAGTTCACGAACAGGGGATGCTCAGTCTTTGGGTGAGCCAGTCTATGCTGATATCACAGTGATCACAAACCAAAGGTCTTTTATTTTACCAAATTGGACCGTTGCCTTGATTTTCTTTGTCTTTTGTACAAGCCTCATCGCAGTTCCAATCATTCTCAATCAACGTTATATGAAGGCTGGAATCAACCAAGAGCAACAATCAACATTTGTCCCAACTGTTCAAATTGAAACGAAGAAGACTTACTTTGATGACCCGTTGCAGTCAGAGGAGTAATCATCAGTATTCAAGCAAGACCCAAGCGTCTTTCAAATCTCGAACATTCACAAGACCTTTATTGCTCAGTCGGTGTTCAGTGCTCAAGGATGCATAGACCAAATCTTGTCCAAACATTGGAGCGTGAAGTCGTGCCCAATCACCACCATTTCCTACGCCCATGATAGCATATTGTGTTGCAGTTTCCTTGAGTTTTTGACATGCCTCTACAATTTGTAAGGCATCTTGGTGATCATTGATGGTCGAGCAATATTTGATGATATCGCCCTTATCTGCGTTTGATTGAACCAAGTCAAGGATTTCGTCAGCAGATGGGGTGCCGGTAATATCATGCTTTGAACCGACAATGTGTATTCCGTTACTTTTTGCCGATGCAACCAGATTGTCTCGAATCGAAGGTTCAATATCTATCTCAATATCAATCCATGAAACCTTTGATGCGATTGCAGATTTAAGAATCGATATGCGTTGCTCTTCTGAGCCGGGAAAGAATCCCCCTTCTTGTTGCCCACGAACTGTGAAGATCACTGGAAGTGGAATGCGTTCCTTCAATTGAGAGATGGTCGCTTCAACATCAATGTCTTCAACACTCTTCCTCGACCATTCTTCTTCTGGAGGCAAGATTGATTTCATCTCTCCATCCTCGGTTTCAATGTCCACAGGTTCCATTGGATTGAGGTAGAGTCGGTCGAAACGAAGTTCAACCATATCAGCTCCGGATAGATTTGCTCTCGCTGCTTCATCCGCAATATGTTCAACATCAGTGCCATCCAAAGTGACACAGACTTTCGGGTCTGCCATGATTGTGCGACTTTAGACCTCTTCTTAACCATCTCGCATGGGTTCTCCATGATTTTTTTTTAAGTTTGGACCGATTTTGGTGAGCAGGGGATTGAAATCATTGTACATTAAGCCATTTTACTCCCACATCAAACACTATCTTTACAAACCTCCGTTGCTGTGTAAAATATATCGAAAAGGGTGTTGCATACACGGAATTTTAAGTCAAATTTTTTTGATGAAAATGAAGTCAAAATTGCACCAGGATGGGAAAATGTCGTCAGAATATGATTCATCAAGTATTCAAGTATTGGAAGGCCTTGAAGCCGTCAGGAAACGGCCCGGAATGTACTTAGGCGATCCACATGATGGTTCAGCGTTGCACCATTGTATTTGGGAAGTTGTTGACAATGCTGTCGATGAGCATCTTGCAGGTTACAATCCAACAATCGAGGTGACTTTGAATCCTGATGGATCAGTAACTGTTCGGGACCACGGAAGAGGGATTCCAGTTGATATCCACAAAGAGGAGGGCGTTAGCGCTGCCCAAGTAATCATGACGAAGTTGCATGCTGGAGGTAAATTTGACAATGAGGCTTACAAAGTCGCCGGCGGCCTTCACGGGGTAGGCGTGAGCGCAGTCAATGCAGTATCGGAATTTCTTCGATTGAAGATTTACAAATCAGGCAAAATTTACGCTCAAGAATATGTCCGTGGCAACCCTCAGGCAGATTTGAAAGAAATCGGAGTTACTGAAGAAAGGGGTACAGAAATCTCATTCAAACCAGATTTGACTATTTTTAGCGACATCATCGACTTCGATTTTGAAATGATCAACACTCGGCTCCGAAGGACTGCATTCCTCAACGCTGGACTTGAAATTAAATTCCAAGATGCACGTTCGGAAGATGCAGAGGTCATGGAGCACAAATACGATGGTGGATTGAAGGAGTATGTTGAATGGATGAATGTCAATCGAGAACCATTGCATTCAGAACCAGTCCACATCCTCGGAAGCAGACAGGGTGACAAGGGAGAAGTACATGTTGAGGTGGCGTTACAATGGACTTCTGCATATTCAGAATCAATACATTGCTTCACCAATATCATTCACAACGCAGATGGCGGAACTCACCTTTCTGGATTGAAAAGTGCCCTGACAAAATCCATCAATTCCTATGCTCAGTCCAGAAATTTACTCAAAAGTTCAAGTGGATTGAGTGGTGAAGACATTCGTGAAGGTGTATCTGCAGTTGTATCAATCAAACATCCCGACCCATCGTTTAATGCTCAAACAAAAGCAAAATTGGTGACGAGTGAAGTTTCAGGCATCGTTGAAGCGGTGATCAATGAAAAATTGAAAGAATATCTTGAAGAAAATCCCTCTGCCGCAAAGGCAGTTGTTGAGAAAGCCGTTTTGTCAAGCAAAGCGAGAGAAGCTGCGAGAAAAGCCCGTGACTTAACACGTCGAAAAGGCGTTCTTGAAGGTGGAGGCCTTCCCGGAAAACTCGCTGACTGCCAGTCGAAAGATCCAACAGAGTGTGAAATTTATCTGGTCGAAGGTGATTCCGCTGGCGGTTCAGCAAAAACGGGTCGAGATAGAAGGATCCAAGCAATATTGCCACTTCGAGGTAAAATTTTGAATGTTGAACGGCAAAAAAGTAACATTGCAAAAGTGTTCCAAAACCAAGAAATTCAAACCATCATTAAGGCCTTTGGCGCAGGAGTTGGGAACAACGAAGACGACGACGGTTCATTTAATCCTAAGAAATTAAGATACTCAAAAATCATCATCATGACAGATGCGGATGTTGACGGTGCACATATTCGAACATTGATGTTAACCTTCCTTTGGAGGTTTATGAAAAAAGCAATCGTTGAAGGTCACGTCTTTATTGCACAACCTCCGCTCTATCAAGTGTCTAAGGGACGAACAACCCAGTACGCATATTCCGATGCTCAACGGGATGAAATAATTCAACAACTTAAGGACGGGAATGACAATGTCAAAGTTGGCATTCAACGGTACAAAGGTCTGGGTGAGATGAATCCAGAGCAACTGTGGGACACGACGATGAATCCTGACACGAGAACAATGCTCCAAGTTACCGTGAAAGAAGCAGAGGAAACCGACAGATTGTTTGAAATTCTCATGGGAGAGGATGTACCAGATCGACGAGCCTTTATTGAACGCAATGCGAAGGAGGTGACGAACCTTGACATCTGAAGATGAACAACCAAAAGAAGAAGTGAAATTTCGTTCATTAGGACACACTGTATCTCATAGAATCAACGATGAAATGAGATCATCGTACATTAATTACGCCATGTCGGTTATTATTGGCCGAGCACTTCCTGATGCGCGAGATGGACTTAAACCGGTACACCGACGTGTTCTCTACGGTATGCATGAAGGAGGTCATACCTCCGATAAAAAATTCAGCAAGTCAGCCCGTTCTGTCGGTGAAGTCATGGGTAAATATCACCCACACGGAGACCAATCGATTTATGATACGATGGTGAGGATGGCTCAAGAGTTTTCACTTCGTTATCCTTTGATTGAAGGTCAAGGGAATTTTGGTTCTATCGATGGCGACCCCCCCGCTGCAATGCGATATACTGAGAGTCGATTGGATAAAATTTCAAAACATATGCTTGAAGATATTGATAAAAATACAGTGAATTTTGAGCCCAATTTCGATGATTCGGAACAAGAACCAACAGTTCTTCCTTCAAGGTTGCCCAACCTCCTCTTGAATGGAAGCGATGGAATTGCCGTCGGTATGGCAACTCGTATTCCACCGCACAATTTAACAGAAGTCGCTGGGGCTATCGATCTCCATGTCCAGCAGATATTGGAACAGGATGTAAGCCCGGGTACCCTGCCAACAATTTCTATAGAACAATATATGGAGCACGTAAAGGGGCCAGATTTCCCGACTGGTGCTACCATTTTTGGAATTGATGGAATTATCGACATGTATGAAACTGGCAAAGGCCGATTTCATGTTAGAGCAAAATGCGATGTTTTTGAGGATAACGAGGGCAAACGAATCATCATCACTGAAATTCCATATCAAGTCAAAAAATCCGACATGCTTGAACACATTGCCGAACTAGTCAACAAAGAAACAATCGTTGGCATACGAGACATTCGTGACGAGTCATCCAAAGAAGGAATTCGTGTGGTTATCGAAGTCAAGAACAATGCAGATCCACATGCAGTGCTCAATCAATTGTACAAATCATCTCGTCTCCAAGAGTCTTACTCTGCAAATATGATGGCTATTCTTGACGGGAGACCAGTTTTGATGACCCTTCCGGTGATGCTGCAAACCTATGTGGCCCACAGAGAACAAGTCATTGAAAGAAGAGCACAATTTGACCTTGAAAAGGCAGAAGCCAGAGCACACATCCTTGAAGGATTGGTCAGGGCTCAAGACCGCATTGATGATGTGATTGAAGCAGGTAAGCGAAGTGAAAGTCGGGAACAATTTGAATCTGTTCTTCACGGAAAGGAAATCATGCATCCAATCGCCGTCTTTGATTTTAGTGAAGCTCAAGCAAAAGCGATTGCAGAACGTCGATTGTACCAGTTAAGTCGACTTGATGTCAACAAAGTCATCAATGAACATGAGGAATTGAAATTGACGATTGCAGACCTCAAAGACATTCTTGAATCCCGTCCAAGAAGACTTTCCATTCTCTCCACAGAATTGAAAGAAGTCGTTGAACGACATGGCGATAATCGCCGTTCTGATATCAATGAGATGCCTTTGTCTATGGACAGAGAAGACCTCATTCAAGAAAGGGCCATTGTCATCACCCTTTCAGAGGATAACTACATTCGACATACGCCTGTTGAGTCATTTCGAATCCAGAACCGTGGTGGAAAAGGACTCAAAGGTGTGACAACGAAGGAGGAGGATTCTCCGCAGGCCATTGTGACATGCTTTAGCAAAGATAGGTTGCTGATTTTTACAAGTAAAGGGCGAGTCTATGGCCTCAAGGCTTGGGAGACCCCATTGGGAAGTCGCTTAAGCAGAGGCACCCACATTCGTAATTTGCTTGAAGAACTCCAAGAAGATGAAGACATCATTACCATATTACCACTTCCAAGAGAATTGGTGGATGATGTTTCAGAGCGCTGTTTGAATCTCAAGGCAGGTGAAAAGCGACCACATTCGGGGCATTATCTCATGTTTGCAACGAAATTTGGGCTCATCAAGAAAACAGATTTGCATGAATATGTTCGAATTAACAAGAATGGAAAGTATGCTCTTCGATTCAAAATTGAAGGAGATGAATTGGTCAATGTTCGACGTTCAACCGATGAACATGATATTGTGATGATCTCGAGTACTGGCTACGCGTCAAGATTCAAATGTGCCGCAATCCGTAGCTCCGGGCGAGTCTCCGGAGGTGTGTACGGAATCCGAGTCGGGAACAGAAAGGGCTCTGGCGGTGGAGAAGTCATTGGTATGGTTTCAATTTTAGAACCCTCCACTCAAATTCTCACTATTTCAAAATACGGCATGGCAAAACGAAGTCGATTGGGGACTGCGTTAAGACTACCAGATGTTGATGCTCACGGCGAGCAACGGTATGATGATCAAGGAAATCCAAAGATGGTGACTGATGGATACAGATCAACTCAACCTGGAGCCAAAGGTGTGAAGACAATGAAATTGGATGATGAATTTAACGATTCAATTGTGAGCGTCAGAATTATTCCAGATCTCAATGACCAATTATTTATCTTGACAAAGAAAGGCATGCTGATTCGAATTCGTACAAATCAAACGAAAGAAACCACTGGAAAGGCAACTCGTGGAACAAGAGTCATGGAATTAAGAAACGACTCGAAGACAGGATTTGATGATGAAATTATCTTCACATCAAGACTTCCTGCCGAACTGATTGCAGATGAGATAAAAGCACATGTGGCCGAAACAAGTGAAGAAGAATAATCGGTGACTTGAAACCACATGGAGATTTCGCTCTCCACAAGCATGCTTGAAGGGAGGTGAATGTATGTCAAACAACGACCTTATTTTCGATTGGAATACCATTGAGTACGACCTTCAACGCAATCCATCGAACCACCCCCATGATGTTTGGTTTGATGATGAAACATTGAGAGATGGGCTTCAAAGCCCAAGTGCAAGAAACCCTTCAATCGACCAAAAAATCGAATTGTTGACGTATATGGAAAAACTTGGCATTCAGAAAGTCGATTTAGGATTGCCAGGTGCAGGACCATTTCATAGAGAACACATCAATGCAATGTTGAGTCATATCAAAGAGGAATCATTCAATATTAGGCCGGGTGCCGCTGTTCGCACCTTAATGAGTGATATTGAACCACTTGTAGAAATGCAATCACAACATGAAATGCAAATACAGGCATCAGCCTTCCTTGGTACGAGTCCCATTCGACAATACACAGAAGGTTGGACGATGGAAAAGTTAGTGACGACCATGGAAAAAGCTGTCTCCTACGCAGTTGAGAACGATGTACCTGTGATGTTTGTCACGGAAGACACCACTCGCTCAAAACCTGAGGATGTCAAAATGATTTATCAGAGGGCGATGGAATTGGGAGTTCGTCGGATTTGTGTGTGCGATACATGCGGTCACGTTACACCAAACGGAGTCAAAAAATTACTCAATTTCATTGATGAAGAAGTCATCAAAGACGCTGGCTTTCAACGTCGTGATATCGAGGTGAATTGGCACGGTCACCAAGATCGAGGTCTTGGTGTAGCAAACAATATTGCTGCAGTCGAGGCAGGTGCTGATGTCATTCACGGTACTGCTTTGGGCGTTGGTGAAAGAGCAGGAAATGCACCACTTGACCAAACCCTTGTCAATCTCAAACTCATGGGTGTGATCGATAATGATTTGTCCTTGCTCGATGAATATGTTCGAAAAGCGAACCAGTACATCGAGGTTCCACTTCCAAGAAATTATCCAGTCTTTGGTGACGACGCCTTCGAAACAGGAACTGGAGTTCACGCATCTGCAGTCATTAAAGCAATGAAAAAAGGCGACAACTGGCTCGCTGACAGAGTTTATTCTGGCGTTCCTGCTGGGGATTTTGGGTTAAAACAAATCATTCGCATAGGTCATATGTCAGGCCGTTCAAACATTATTTGGTGGCTTGAGCAAAACGGAATTGATGCTGATGAGAATCTCGTCGAATACTTGTTTGAAGTTGCAAAGCAACAGAAAAGGAACATGCTTGACAGCGAAATCTTTGATGCTATAACCGCTTTTCACACTGAATAATCATTTCTTATCTGGATCTGATTCTTCACTCTCGACTTCTTCTGCATATTTACCTGTCCACTCAGAATCAACGCTACCACCACTCCATTCACCCCAAAGCTCAATTTCATTGACGTCAATTTCATCCCTCCAAACAGGATTTTCTGTGCTACCACTGACAATGAAGGAACCATTTTTGTCAATTTGTTCTTCAAGAAGGCTGAAGTGCTTTGAAATTGGTAAAAAATGCCCTACGGGCATCCCTGGTGCTGTGAACGGGTTGGTTGCTGCCCCAATGATGAGACCATCTTCGGGTGCGACAATATCTACAGTGATGCCAGGTGTTGCTGGGTCAGAAATAGTTGCCACGACAGAACCTTCTTTGATGATACTACCTGAACTCACGAACATATCGAGTAAGCCACCCTCTGCAGCTCTCAACCAAGAAGAACCACTGGCCATAATTCGGAATCTCGGACGTTGTGGTTGACCTGGTATCATTCGCAGTGAACGCAGTACATTGAGCACTCCGTGGACGGCAACTTTGACCGATTGGTTTCCAAGAAAGTCTGCCCCTCCACCTTCATAGGTAATGCAAGGAATATCCACCTCGTTCGCAGAATATCGTAGTGATCCTTTCGGGGGGGATGAATCAAGAATAATCTCTATGCCGAACGATTTTGCGAGTAAGTGTGAACTTGCATGCGAGAGATTAGCTCGGATTTGGGGCATATTTGTTCGACCTTTTGCTGCACTATGCAAATCAATAATTGCATCAGAATCTTGTATAAGATGTTCAAACAATTGGTGTGCAACACGCTTTGTTGTCGACCCTTTTGGATTTCCAGGAAATTGTCGATTTAAATCTCGTCCATCCGGAAAATACCTCGATTTTGACCTATATCCTGGTAAGTTTACGACTGGTACGATTCGAATAGTACCCGCAAGCAATTTTGGATCGAGGGCCCCACCTTCATCGGTAAAGACATTTGATAGGAGATTGGTGCACGCAGATGGTCCGGTCAATTCATCACCGTGAATTCCACCGAGGATGGTGATGCAGGGACCAGGACGGTTCCCTTGAATAACGGTGACCGGAATGGGCCATTCATCGCCAAGTGAGACATTGAGAAGTGGAAATTCGACAGTTCGAATTGCTCCTGGTTTGATTTTTTTGCGATAAAATCGAACTTCACCCCATTCTGCATCTCTATCCCATTCTGGTCTGTCTTCGGTTTTATGCTGTTCAAGTGCTTTCGTAATCTCTATTCTTCGCTTTTTTGGAAGTTCATGGGCAAGTCGAATTGGCTTCCTTGTGCCATCCTCAGCCATAAACCCCCGAAACCGATGAAGGACATCAATACTACGATGAATTGACCATACAATCAAAGACTTTCGCATGTACTTAACGACATGCAAGACATAGGTGTTCAAAGGAAATATGCCCCGAATTCAATTTGTTTTGGATGCGGACCAGCCAATGATCATGGATTGAAAATTGACTCTCATCGTATCGAAAATGGACTCGTACTCCATTTCCAATGTCAGGAGCATCACCAAGCATTCCCTGGCATGATCAACGGTGGTATCATTGGTACCTTGCTCGACTGTCATGGTAACTGGACGGCTGCAATTGCTCTCATGGACGCCTGGGGTGAGGAGGCGCCACCATGCACTGTCACTGCTTCATATGAAGTAAAATTGAGAAGGCCAACACCAACAAACGCTGAACTTGTCATCACCAGCCAAGTGACAGCCATAGATGAAAAAAAGGTCCATGTTGACATGCTATTGGAGGCACAAGGCAAGGTTTGTGCTACCGGGACCGGTTTGTTTGTTGCGGTTGAAGAAGGACATCCAGCGTATCATCGGTGGTCATGAGGGATTCCATGGTTCAACCCAACGAACAGCAAAAAATTCATCTCGAGCAACTTCGTGATCTTGTTCTTGGGAAAATGGCTGAAATACATGATTTTCAAGCCCATCGATTTGCTTCTTTAAAAAAAATACCTTTAGGAGTTCTGAGGAGAAACGCAACCCAAAAACATGGCGTGACTCGATGGCGGCAATATGCACACCATCTATCCATCGAAGGTATCGACCTTCATCCAGAACTTCTCACCGACCAGTGGCAAGAATATGCAAAATTTGTATTGTATCATGAGTTCTTGCATGGAATAGGTTTCAAACATCATGATTCGATTTTTCGCCACTTGGAGTCTCGTTGGCCATTGGAACATCGTAAAAAAATTGGCCTTCAGTTTACGATGTATTTGCAAAGAAAAAATGCTTCTTGGCAGTGGATATGTTCACAGTGCGACATCCTCATTTTTCGCAACAAACCTTCCGGCGGAAAATACATTTGCAAAGCATGTAAAACTATTTTGATCGATGAACAGTTGTATCCATGACATACATTGTTTGATATGGTCAACCCTTTTCGCTGAATTGGTAGACATGCGAGTTAGGGTCATCGCATCCCTTCTTACGCTAAGTCTTCTCTTTGTTCCGACGATTGTTCAAGCAAATTTGAACCAACAGCCTGGAGGAGGACGATTTTATTTCTCGTGTATTGATGATGAAACGTGTCAACTCACGCCAACGCCCATTGGCGAGGAAGTGGTTTCAGGACAAACAACATCCACATTCATTCAGAATGAGGTGCTCATTTTTGAGTTCGACTTATCTCCAAAACAAAGTCATATTGCATTGTTACCATTGATTCTTGATGAATTGTCGGTTGACTTTATTCAACAAACTGAGTCTTTTGGCATTTTTCGACCCGAAGCTGAAATTCGGCTCATCACTGGACAAAATGTCAATTCGTGGATATTTGAATCCACTTCATTTTCGAGCCCATCCGCCTACGAGCCATATCGACTTGAAGATGAGGCCATGGTCTACGATGATTCTCGAGTTGTTTGGCCAGATGATCAAGTCAAAATCTTCATTTCAATTGTTCTTGACCAACCAGGAACTTGGGAACTTCGACTTCGTGGAAATTCCTTTATAAATCTCGATATCGATTGGTCTATAGACCCATTGAGTGCTGATGTCGATGAACCTTCATCTCAACTTCAACCCGTTGAAACAGAGTTTGAGATGCTTCACTTTGGAGCACTCCTAGGAGATGACAAAGATTGTTGGAGATTTGAAGTTCAAACGAATGAAATTATGAGGTTGTACATCGACTGGTTAGAGGCCCCACTCGAAATCGAACAACCTCACACCGTTCCTTTGGTTTTCGACTCAATGGGGAAAGAATTGCCTTACCCTGAAATTGTTAGCGAATTTGATGAAGGAAAATTGCGAATCATCTATCGATGGCGAGCTGTTCCAATCGATGTTTACACTGCATGTTTTTCTGGCGATCACGGTCGGTTCCAAGAATATCAATGGGGCGGTTCATTTGGCTTCGAAAGTCTTGGTCCAGTGAATCCCGATGGGTTCCAATCGTTTTCATATTATCCTGCTGGTTCGAGTTTTCTTGGGGATACTGAATCCGCAGTTTCATTGAACGAACAAGGAATAAGTGGCTTGTTTTTCTTCGGGATTCTGTTTCTTTTCACACTGCTCCTGTTTACCCAACCAACGACAAATCTTACGCTACGTTACATGATTTTTTTACCTGGAGTGTTGTTTTTACTCGTTGGAGGGGTGATTTTGCCCTCTGTATCTGTCGCTCAACAAAGTGAAAATGAGAACTTCATCACATTCAATGACCTTATCGACATGAGGCTCAGCCAATTGTGGGATGTTGCAGCACCCGGCATTCCAGAACAAAATCTGTACAGGCATAGTGGTGCAACATTTGGACTTCTTGATAGCGATTCATTTACGCTTCGACTCAATATTCAGCGAGCATTTGAACTTGATGATGGGCGTTGGCAATTACAAATTGAAGAGGTGCAATCGTTCAGAATTGATGAAGCAATTTTTACTCAAATTTCACGAGGAGGTGCACAATTGAGCGACAATGGAATGTTGGAGGATCAAACAGTTCGTTTCATTTTGTTATCCGGAAGATCATTACTCCTCGATTTACTCATGCTTGAATCGATGTTGATTGTCGAAGAAAAACCAACATCCTCTGTGTTTGATATTCAACTTGACATGGTTTCAGCAACACCTGCAGGTTCGATGAATGCTCCTGCATGGGCGACTCGACCGTCAAGTGTTTCTGATTCTGAATGGTCAAAATTGCAATCTTCCCTGTTTCCCGATAGATTAACTATTTCCCTGTGTGATTGCGAACTCGATTTAATCGATGTTCGATTCGAGCCCTCAAATCGATTCGATGCAACAGACGTTCCTTCGGCAAATTATGTGATCAATTACGCCAATGTTTCTTTTGAAATTTGGTTGATCGCATGGCTTGGAGTCATCTTGTGTATGAGTGCTGGTTCCATCGAGGTCAAGAGAATCATTGTTGCAAGGAGCTTGGCAATTCAAGCCGCTGCTCAAACAAACGTTTGGAAATAGCCACTTCAATCCTTGTTCTTTGCTTTATTTTCTGCATCCTCAAGGACTTGACTTACATCCATTAGAGCATCTTCTGCTGCTTTTTGAATCATTGAACGCTCAGCTTCGGTGATTTCTCCATCCTTTGCAGCTGATTTTACTGCTGCCTGCACATTCATTTTTGCTGCGGCTTCATCAGTGATCCCTAAGGCTTTCTGGAAAGATTTCAATTCCTCATACTCTGAATCAGTAATCACGCCGTCTTCCCATGCCGAATCATATGCATTCATGAGAAATTCAGTATAAGCCTCTGGGTTGAGAAGGACATCTCGAATTAAGCCATGATTCACTTCGTCAGTTTGGTTGGCGATATCCATGAGGGCGATAGAGCGACGCACTTCTTTCACTGCCATATCTTTCAATCCATGACCTGCCCAAATTGCACCTGCTGCTACAACAGCTGATGCAAACCAACGCATGATGTTCTCATCAACAATCTCACCGGGACTGACGAGATGGAAAATGCCGAGTACTGCCATCGCAGCACCACACATTATTTCGACCCAGTCATTCATGTCAGGTTCGTCATCGAAAACCGCAAGGCGTTGGTCGACCAGTTCTTCCACATCATCGCTCATGGAATCAACTCACTACTAAGAAGGTCTTAGGTATGTCGGCTAAATTATTAGCCGTTTTCCTTTTGGACTATTGACATCTGTCTCACATCATGACTGTGGAGGAGACAGATATTCAGAATCTTCCATTGGATGAAAAATTTAAAAAATTTCTTCTCGAATCATGGGGAATTTCATCCCTATATCCACCACAAATACAAGCGCTGAAACCAATACTCGAAAGAAAGAATACGCTCGTATCGATTCCAACTGCATCTGGAAAATCTTTGCTCGCTTACGCAGCAATTGTACATTCTCTCCTGCATCTCAAGTCTTCAAAAGCGATTTACATCGTTCCACTCAAAGCATTGGCGAGTGAAAAATACGAAGAATTGTTGGAAATCGGACAAGCCTTTGGACTTCGCATCGGTTTAGCAATTGGTGACGCCACTTCAGAAACAAAAAATATCGAACAAGCTGATGTTTTGGTATGTACATCAGAAAAATTAGATTCTTTGATTCGGCATAGAAGTGAACTTTTTGAACAACTCCGATGCATCGTCGCCGATGAATTTCACCTCATGAATGATGCATCAAGAGGCCCCACATTAGAGATGAACTTGACACGATTACGATTGCACCATCCCCTAGCCCAAATCATCGCTCTCTCTGCTACGGTTGGAAATGTACAGGAGTTAGCCGAATGGCTGCATGCCGAATTAATCCTATCGGATTGGAGACCGGTAGATTTGGAATATTCAACATTTCATAATTTCCATGTCGAGCCTCGAAAACTACAAGGTCAGAGCACGACAAACAACAAATTATCACCGCCAAGGACACTACAAGGATTGGCATCACATCCTGTTTGGAGCGTGGTTGATGACGCAATGGACGAATCATCACAGGTGTTGTTGTTTGTTGGTACCAGAAAAAGTGCACAGGCTGAAGCGAGAAATTTATCGAAACGGGTGTTAAAGCGACTCAAGAAAGAAGATTCTAGCAAGATTCCACGTCTCAATGAACTTGCCAACCAAATTTCGCAATCATCCAACCAATCAAGCATCTCCGATCAACTTGCTGAATCTGTTCAGGGTGGTGTAGCCTTTCACCATGCAGGTCTTACTCATCAACAACGAAAATTAGTTGAAAATGCGTTCAAAGAAGGAGTCTTGATTGCACTTACGGCAACACCAACACTCGCTGCGGGCGTGAATTTACCCGCTCGCCGTGTTCTTATTCGAGATTTGAAACGATGGGATGATGGCTTTAACAGACCTTTGCCAATCATGGAAGTACGTCAGATGATGGGAAGAGCGGGACGGCCAAAATACGACACGAAGGGCGAGGCTTGGATTTATTGCAAAAATTCGGATGGTTGGGAAGAAGCAGACGCCGTTTCTCAAAGGTATTTCTTTGGTCAGGTTGAAAACATTTCATCAAAACTCGCATCAGAACCAGCCATGAGAATGCATTTACTTGCTCTTGTTTCAACAGGTGGTTATAACCACAAAGGAAAGATTCTTCATTTTTTCAAACATACATTTCTAGGAAAGTGTCTACCTTCTTCGCAACTTGAAGAACGCGTCACTCAAATGTTAGATTGGCTCGTCGAAGAGCGCTTCCTTCGAAATTTAGGACCTGATTCAAACTATGATTCTGAAGAACATACAACCAATGACATCGACGAACCATGGGATGATTCTATTCCTTCGTGGGTTACTGCAGCACGTGAGACTGAAGGTGTTGAACTCCAAAAAGTCAGTCCTCAACCACAAACATCAGCACACTCAATCCCAACATTTGGATTCCAATCTGCAAAAAAATTGCATCAGCATTCTTCCAGTTTACAAACAGAATTTGACAACAACAGCATTCAATATGAAGGTACAGAATTAGGAATTCGAATTTCTCAACTTTATATTGACCCACTATCTGCTACGATTCTTCGAACTGGACTACGTCGATTTGTACGCCGTGCGGTACGTCAGGATGGTCCAGTCTCAACCTTGGGAATCCTCCATCTTGTCTGCTCAACACCAGATTTTCCTGCCCTTTGGGCCAAATCAAAAGATTTAGAGCCAAATTCGCAAATGTTCCTCAAAATGAATAGTTCAGAAGATGAATTTGTCTTAGAACAAACATATCTAGAGGACATGATTGCAAAAACAAAGAGTGCATGGATGCTTGAACAATGGTGTGAAGAAGACTCATTTCGTGTGTTAGAAACTACTTTTGATGTCGCTCCAGGAGATGTACATCAAAGAACAACCGTTGCCGAATGGTTGTTGTATTGTGCAAAAGAAATATTGTTGCTGGATGATGTTTTTTCTCATGAGCATTCCTCATACATCGCCGAGATTGCTCAAAAATTTGGTTTAACCAAACAAAGAATGCGGCATGGATGCAGAGAAGATTTGCTTCAGTTGGTGAACATTCGAAATATTGGTCGAAATCGTGCAAGAGAACTTGCATCAATGGGCCTACGAACCCCAAAAGATGTGTATTCGATGTCACCAAAACAACGAATGGATCTTGAAAGCAAACGAGGATGGGGCCCTAATCTCATCGAATCAATCATGACTGAAATCAAAAAAGTACTTCGAAATCAATCCAAACAAAGGGGAACGAGACTCGACGATACACCACTTGAAGGAGAACGAAGCGACTGATTCAAAAAGATGGAGAAGGAGGAGGACTCATGGAACCGTTCCCGAAGTTTGCATGGCGGAAAAGCAACGTCGAAAACAAAGCCGACCTCATTCAAACCTTCATCGATGAAAGGCCAAGCAACCGCTGGGTGATGTGTCATAGTGAAGTGATTTTTTCAGACTTCCAACTTTGGACTGCATGGGAGGCAGCCATCCGCAGATTTGAACGGAAAACAGCATTAGCTAGGACCATTGATGCTGAATTCTTGAGATATTTGGCCGGTACACACCATGTCTCAGAGGCATTTTCAAGGGCTGGAATCGACGCGAATTCCCATACTGGTTGGTTGATTTATTTGCCTGAGGCCCGATTCGATACCATTGAAGGTGTCATCCAAATTACGCATGTTGAAAACACCGATGTCAATGAAACTGCAGATTCGATTCTCACACTATTGGGTTGTGAATTTGATGATTCCAAACGAATTTCGAGTGTTCATGGCTTGATTCAACTTGGGATTCAAGATGTAACAGAGCCAATCGATCTTGAGCGTTTATCGATATCACACATTCACTACGCTGATTTACAAACCTAACCTCGGTTTTAGGAGGATTAAAGGACTCCATCAATATCGGAGAATCATGGTCATTTCTGCAGAACGTGGTGAGAGCGTAGATTTCTCCAACCGATTCCTTGATTCTCGAAAAATAGGCAGAGCAATCGACCTCGCCATTGACGAAGGAGCACAGTATGCTGAAGCCCGATTGGTTGCACTTACTGAAACTGATATCAAAATGAAAGATGGGCAAATCGAATCAGCGGTCCCTGGGCAACATGTTGGTCTCACACTTAGGGTTCTTGTCGATGGGTCATGGGGAATTCATTCAACGACCGACTTTCATCAGATTCATGAACAAGTTCCATCAACAATAAAATTAGCAAAGGCTGTTGCAAATCGTAGGGCCTCACATATTGAACCGATCAACCTTGCAGAAGTTCCAATTTACCAAGACGAAATTCATTGGCGAACCAAAAAAGATGTTCGAACAACAGAGTTAGATGAAAAGTTAGGATATATGCGTGAGTTTACATCCTCGGTTGCACACGAGTCCATACAATCTGTCAAGTGTGGTTGGATGGACGAGCACATTCACACCGAATTAATTACCTCAGAAGGCATGGACAGAGTGTGGTCATTTCAACGAACATTAATGCATGCCACTTTGGAAGGTCGTTCTGGTACCAATGTTATGTCCTACAGAACAAGGGTAGGAGGTGAGGGAGGAGTTGAACTTATAGAAAGTGCAGATTTGGATACCCTTGCAAAAAAAGCGGAAACATCAACCGTTCGACTTCTTGGAGCAAGTTCCGCACCTTCTGGAAAATTACCTCTTGTAGCCGACCCTGACCTCACCGGAGTGTACATCCATGAAGCACTTGGCCACCCTTGTGAAGCAGATTTAGTTGCTGCAGGTGATTCGTGCCTCGATGGGAAACTTGGACATAAAATTGGAAGTGACATCGTAACAGTGGTGGATGACCCCACGCTCCGTGGCGGCTATGGAGCATTTCCTATCGATGATGAAGGCCTAAACACACGTGAAAAATTACTCATTAAAAACGGGATTTTGACCGAGTACCTCAATCACCGAGAAACAGCTCATCATTTTGGAATTGAACCGAATGCAGGTGCAAGAGCACAGGATGGATTACATCATCCGATGGTACGAATGTCAAATACAATTATTCAAGGTGGTACGCACAAAGACCTCGATGACCTTCTTGAAGATATCCAATTCGGCGTCTATGCTTGTGGCTCAAGGGGTGGACAAGTTGACACGGGACGGGGTTCATTCCAGTTTTCGGCCCAAGAGTCATGGCTCATCGAAAACGGCGAACTCACGACACCACTCAAAGATGTCAGTGTGAGTGGAATGACACTTGAAATCCTCAACAACGTCGACGGTCTAACGAAAGACGCAGCAATAGCTTCACCGGGTTTCTGTGGGAAAGGACAAACTGTTCCCGTCGGAGATGGCGGTCCAATCATGAGAATCAAAGAAGCACTGGTTGGTTGAAGTATGATTCCAACCGATGCACTGGACAGGCTGCTCACCAAGGCAGATGTGATTGCTGAAGCCTGCAAAGCATCTGAAGTGGAACAATGGGAAATCATAGGAATGCAGGGTTACAAAGAAGGCGTCGAGATTGAAGCTGGAAAAATTAGCCTTGCTGGGGGAGGTGGCGAGGGCGGATTTGGTATCCGCATTGTGGACCAAGGTCGATTTGGCTTCGCTCATTTGGTCGATGTCCAAAATATTTCGTCGGCAATTGACATCGCAAAAAAAATCGCAAACATCTCTCCTCAAATCAATGGATTTGAATTACCTTCACTTGAATCTGCAAAGAAGGTCGGGGGTATGTTTGACAAATCTATTGTCGCAACCACTTCAGAAGATCTTCTGCAAAATGCAGATGACATCCTTGCTCATGTTGCTTCAAAAAATGAACATGCAATCGTTACGGGTGGGGGCATCGAAGTTTCAACTACGGCAACTTGCTTAATTTCGAGTTCGGGAATTGAAGAGTCGGGAGAGTCTACGCTCAATTCAATCGGCGTACAACTTTCTATAGAGAAAGATACATTTTCGTCGAGTTATGACTATCAGAGTTCAAGAACAAAATTGAAGGCCGTGCCTGAATGCATTGACAACGCACTGTACTGGGCTGAAGTGACACAAAATCCAATCAAACACAAACTTTCCGCAAATGAAGCACCTGTGGTGTTTACCCCCTCTGCCTTTTCCAGCCTCTTCAAGTATATCGTGCCCAATTCTGTCATCGGAGAACGGGTAGCAAGAAATATTTCTGTTTGGTCAAATCAACTTGGCAAGCAAGTTGTTGACCCACATCTTACGATTACGAACCACGGAAGATTGGAAGGTGGCCTTGCATCATCATCCCGAGATGATGAAGGCGTCCCCACACAAGTTTTGCCACTCATTGAGCGTGGTACATTGATGCACACATTGTGGTCTGTTCGAGATGCTGCAGAAATGGTTCAAGATGGGAAGGTCGAAATGGCTCAATCTACAGGTTCAGCATTCCGTTCGAGCTACCAATCACCGCCTTCAACGTCTTGCTCTGAAATGATCTTAGAATCCACAAAAAAGAGGCATAGTAGGGACGAATTACTCGAATTAATCGACACAGGGTACATGGTTCAGGACATCATGGGTGCTCACACTGCTAACCCGACCTCGGGAGATTTTTCTGTCACTTCGAGCACTATTCTGCGAGTTGAACATGGCGAAATTGTTGGTCCGCTTGCTCAAGCCGGAATTTCGGGCAACCTCGTCGCTTCGCTTCAATCCAATGTTGAACTCGGAAATGAAACTTTTACCAGAGGACGATTCCATCTCCCTGATGTCGCCTTGCAATCAAACATCAAAATCAACCCTGCTTGATTCCCGGTTGGTGCCATCATTTTTTTGAAGGACATTGTTTATACCCTGTCGTCAATGGTGACTTTTACCATGGAGGTAAATGGAGTGTATTGTCTTCCCCAACCCGCACGAATAACCATCGCCTGTCCTCTCGTCAGGCACAGAGAACACAAGCTTGACGGAGGTTTTGTCAATGAATGATTCTAAATATTCAGATTATATTGATGCTGTCTTGAAAGAGATTCCCGATGCATCTCCTGCTGAGATACATTCAGCCTTTGAGAAATATGAAAATGAATTTTATATTCCCCCTCAAGATGCTTTGAGGTCTGTTTTGCGTAAGTTCCAGAGTGATATGGATAGCCCTTCCAAATCAAAACCACTTCAACAACGTCAAACAAAAAAAGTTGTTCAATTCAATGAATTAAAAGGAGATGACAAAGACGTTGAGATTGAAGTCGCCGTAGTAAGCCACAACCTTCGACAGCAACTTATCCGAGGCGAGGAACGACAAATTGCCTTTGGAATGATTGAAGATTTACCTTGGGAAGATGAACAAAAAAGAACGAGATGGGAGTACAAAGATTGGGGAAGTAATTCTCAATTACTCCCGGGTAGCATCATACGTCTTGAAGGAGCATCTGTCAATGAATACAACGGTAAAATGTCGATCAACATCAATCAAAGTTCACGAATTGTTGTCCTCCAAGAAGGAGCCGGGATCTCAGTCAAAACTGAAGATCCACAAGATATTGCCGACCTCCCAAACGACGGTTACGTTACCGTTGTTGGCCGAGTACTATCCATAAAGAACGACCAAATTCATCGTAAAGATGGCTCCGGTTCCATCGATGTGGTTCGTGGGAGGCTTGCAGACGCCTCGGGACACATTGGTTTTCTATCATGGGAACCATTTTCTCACGAGGTCGGTGCGTTAATCAAAATCTCCGGTGCACAAATCAAAACCTTCAGGGACACGCCAGAACTAAATTTTGGTAGGACCACAAAGATTGAACAATATCACGATTCAAAATTTTCGTCGGTTGATGACTTAAAGCAATCTTCAATGACCACAATTTCTGAACTGAGGGATGGGACACGAGATGCTGATATTATTGTCCAAATCACGGAATGGTCGAAACGCACCTTCGAACGAGATGGGCAAGAACGTCACTTATGGTCTGGGCAAGCGATTGACCCAACGGGTACATGCAAAATGACGGTATGGGAAGATGTGCCTTTCAAAGCCAATGAAATTCCAATTTTTGTAAAAATTACCTCGGCTCGCATCACGGCTTGGCAAGGTATTCCTGACATTATGGTTGATACTGCTTCCCAAATTACTGTCCTTGATGATGCCCCTTGGGATGGAGACATCAACCCTGAATCTCACTTTGTTGAAGTAAGGCTCGACGAATTAGCCGCGGGAGGTTCGCGTGCAGGTATTGAAACACAAGGTACCATCGTAAGCATTCGAGACGATTCTGGTCTCATTTTACGTTGTCCTGAGTGCCGAAAAGTCATGAGAGAGGGGCGATGTTTTGACCACGGTGAACAACAAGGAGAAGAAGACATTCGAATTCGTCTTATTCTTGATGCAGAGGGTTCAACGACTTCCATCCTTGTTAACAAAGAATCTTCATTGAAACTCACTGGACTCAACGAAAAAGAATTTAAGCAATCCATCCAAGAAGGTCAAGACCAATTTATTATGGATTTACGTACACGCCTTCTCACGGCTTATGCTGTCGTCAAGGGAAGGGCCATTATCGATGGCCAAGGCATGATGATTATTGCCTCCGAAATTGAAATTCCGCAACGAGATCCACAAATGAGGGCGACCGAACTACGTGCAAAATGGGGGTGGAACTGATGGAGCAACGTCAAATTGTCCGTCAACCAAGTGAACTCATGCTTGCATCTGAATTTGCAAGTTCGCACTTGCATGAAAAGGGACCGGGAGAATATGACCCAACATTTGTGATCACGAAACTCGGTTGTAAGGTGAACAGAATCGTGGTTGCTGGACTCCTTGAACGATTAGAGGTGAGAGAAACATCAAATGGAACTCAAATGTATCAAGGTCAAATTCGAGACCCAACTGGTCTTTTCTATTTTTCAGTTGGTGAATATTCGTCTTTGCCACTTCAGGAGTTGATTCACCAACTTCACGAGCGTGTGTCCATGAGCGAACCTATTCTTGTCGGATTGATTGCTAAAACAAGATGGTACCAATCGGAAGATGGAGGAGTTTACACTTCACTACGACCAGAAGAAATGACTGAAATTACCCGACAACAATATGCAAACTGGCTCCTTGATGCAGCAGAATCCACCTACAATCGGATTCAATATTGGTCGGCGTCTCTTGAAGTCGAAGCAACGATGGAAGGGTTTGCAGGCACAAATATTCCAAAACGAATGCATCAGGCGATGGTAGCAGCACGGCATCATTACGGCGATGTCGACCTCGAAGTATTCAAACTCAATGTCATGCAAGCACTCGATATCGCTGAAGGAAAAATAGAGGCTGCAACAACACCTCCCCCTGAAATTCGGTTGCCAATGCATGAGGATGGAGAATCGAATGAACAATCTGTTGAGGAACTCATTAAGACGGTTATCTCACACTTTGACCAAGGTGAAGGCGTTCAATATCAAACCATCATGTCAAACTCGATGTCGAAAGGTTTCGACAGAGAAACAACTGAGGAGGCCATAGACCATTTGATTCAAAATGGCGTGATTGAAGAACCGCGTTTTGGATGGTTCGTTCTCATTCTTGGCCAATAGTTTGACCCGTCAAATTGAATACCTTCACTCAACCTCCTCCGCTCAATGGCTGGTATTGATTTCTTTATCCGTCCCGCGACAGCAACCTCAAGCTCTGATTGGATGCGAATTCCAAATGCTGACATTCATGTCAGAATGACAAGAAGATTGACACGAACGGTTCTTCGTGGTGGCGAGGGCGATGACCTCCACGATGAAGGTTCAGAATCCTCGGTGTATAGCGTTCGTGGGGATTTAAACATGGATGATTACAAAAAAATCGTTGCGATATTCCGTACGGGCCAACCATTTATTCACGACCCGTTTGATGAGCGTGATGTTAAAGTTATTTTTTCAGTGTTAGAATACGATAGTCAGGATGGTTCATTTTTGTTTGAATTTATTGAAGATGTCATTTGATGGTGAAGATATGCGAAGCCTACAGGAAAAAAGAGAACTTCTCTATGTCATCCGTACATTGGATGTTCTCATTTCATCTGGCGTAGGTTTGGAAGCAGCACTTCACACAATTGGAAAAGGTGGGTATGGCGTCATTTCTGAGGACTTTTCAAGCATGATGGAGCGACTTCGAACGGGTAAAACACGCGGGTTAGGGGATGAGCTCAAATCACTACAAAAAACAGCAGAATCAAAGGGCTATCAACGACTCCTCAATACGCTGTACACGAATGTTACGCAGAATACCGACCTTCTTGATACTCTCAAAAAGCAAGGAACAAGAATGGAAGAGGAACGAACTGAGGAAGTTGAAAAGTACATTGAAACACTCGGAGGAGTTCCTGAATCGCTGCTCTCGATAGGTATGATTGGGCCAATCATCCTCGCCATCATTGGGCTTGTTCCCCAAATTATGTCTGGTGACCTTGGAGCGTTTATGAGTTTGCCAGATGCAGCAGTGATGAATTCTGTCGTGAATGTAGGGCTCATTCTGACGTTGGTTGCAATGTTCTTCATTGGCTTGAAAGCACATACAAAGGACCCTGGGTTGTGAGATCTCATGATACCACGAATTTTAGAATCCTTCAATGATTCGCCTTTGATGTTGTATATCCTCATCGTTGCGGTGGCTTGCATTGGCGGAGGAATTCCCCCCATGCTTGAAAGAAAACGCAGAAGGACCATTGAAAATCAACTCCCAGGATTCCTTGAAGCACTCTCTGATTCGGTAGGCGCTGGGCGTGGCCTTCAAGAAGCGATGAAAGAACAGGCTGATTCTTCTCCCGGTTTGCTCACTTCGATTCTTCAAGACACATTAAGGGAATCGCACTCTTCTTCTTTTGAAGCAATGTTAGCTTCCTTTGCTGCAAAAACTCGCTCAACCCAAGTTCAAAGGGTCATGGTGCTGGTTGAAACCGCCCTTCAGCAGGATGCTCCTTTGCAGCCAATTCTATCAGATTTAAGTCGTGATTATGAACGATTAAACGATCTCATGAATCAGAGAGAAGTTGAGTTGCAAGGGAGAGGCATTCTTATTATTCTCTTTGTAAGTATTGGCTTACCTGTACTCATCGCATTCATTGTCGGCCTGTTCGCTCCTGCAAGTAAAGGATATCAAATCTCAGAATTTAATTCAACATTTGCGATGTTTTTTGCTGTCGCCTCCGTGATTGGAGTCGGTGTCACTGGACGAATGTTGGGTAGACTCAAAGATATGCTTTGGTGGCTTCCGTTGTGGATGGTTCTTTCGATGGGGCTTTACCTTGGTGCAGTAAAAGCCATTGGAGGATGAAAACGATGTCAGAACAAATAATAGACCAGTACGGAAGAGTAACGATTTACACCGAACCAAATCACCCATCACCAATTTATCATGTTGAAGGGGATATACAAGCCAACCCTTACGGGGATTTGGCAGCTCTGCTTGAAGATGATGCACTCGAAGAAGTGATGTACAACGGCGGGACGCAATGTGTAAAAGTTGCACATCGAGACCATGGAATGTGCCGAACCAATATTTGGATTGATGATGAATCCGGTCAAATTATATCCAAAAATATCGCATCATTCACAAATGTTCCTTTGGGTGATGGTCCCGGCATGGTGCCCATTTTTGACGGAAGGCTTCCTGATGGTTCTCGAGTCAACGGAACCATTCCTCCTGTCTCACCCGACGGTCCAACACTCACCATTCGTAAATTCAGAGAAGACCCATTGACAATGATTGACCTCATTAAATTCGGGACTGTCAATTCAAGATTGGCAGCGATGATGTGGGTATGGATTGAAGGCCTTGACAGCAGACCAGCAAATTTCGTCATTGCTGGTGGAACGGGATCTGGTAAAACAACAACACTCAATTGTCTCGGAATGTACATCCCGTGGCATAGAAGATTGCTTACAGTTGAGGACACCGCTGAATTGCAAGTGTATCACGACCACTGGTTAAGGATGGAAACAAGAAGGCAACGACCTGATGGAACTTCTGAAATCGACATGAATGATTGTTTGAAATCAAGTCTACGTATGCGCCCTGACCGCATCATCGTTGGTGAGGTTCGTGGCCCAGAATGTGCAACATTGCTCACCGCAATGAATACAGGTCACGATGGTTCGTTTGGCTCACTTCACGCCAACACCGCACAAGAAACTGTTACAAGAATGATCAATCCACCCATGAATGTCCCTTCAATCATGCTCACCGGTCTTGACCTAATTATCATTCAAGCGCGACTACACGTAAATGGAAGAACCGCACGTAAGATTACTGAAGTTGCGGAAATTGCTGGTATGGAAGGTGACAAGCCGAGATTGAATGCTATCTGGAAATACAACGCAGCAACAGACCAAATTGAAGAAACCGGTATTCCTTCAAAACTTCGTGAAACGATTTGTAGTGCTGCTGGTGTCACACCCGATGTGTTTGAAAAACATGTTCGACAAAGGCAACAAATCCTTGAAAATCTACTTGATAGAGATATTCGAGATATTGCAACAGTGACTCAAGTGATTCAAAATTTCTATGCATCTCAACATTGATTAGCCTTGTAAACGATTCAAAATCTCATCGATCTTGCTCAATCGACCTTTTGCTTTCTCGACGTTTTGATAAGCTGTACTCATTGCTTCCGCTACTTCGTGCTCTGGTTCATCTTTCGATGCATGAGGTTGCTTGAATTTGGCTGCCAACGCTTTCAATTCTTGCACAATGGCGTCAACTTCTGTTTCTGAAACGACAATGCCTGGAGCAATTCTTGGAATGTCGGAGGGTGAAAGATATCCTAATTCGGCACCAATAATCCCAGCAGATGCAAGAATTCGAGGTCGCAAATTAGCGGTATTCACATCATAACCCTTCTTTTCAAGGAATCGAATTATCAGGCTTTGATGGTTTTCATCAAAGCCATCTTCGATGGTCTCCATGACCTTTTGTACCAATTCTTCGAAGGACTCGATATTTCGTTCTAAACGCGAAATCGTTTGTTGTTCTTGTTCTGGAAAATGAACTGCCCCCTGGTGCAATATTTTCAATACTCGGTTCCGTCGTTGAATCGTGGGATCATGTAATGCTTGAGTTTCTGCGAGTTCTAAATGCAAATCAAACAAAGCATGAAGCCGTCCGGACACGCCCGGAACTCGAAGGTCAAGGCCATGATCTCTACCCAATTTTTCAAATTCCACCCTTGCTTTCACCACATCTTTAGCATGGAGCGCGAGGATATTTTCGAGTTGATCTCGAAGAAGACCTCTCATGCTCTCAAACCTGCGCAAGGCTTCTCGTTCTGCCCATGAATCGGGTCTGCTCGAAATTTTCTGGTCTTCTTGCCGAATTCGGAAGTCCATTTCCATGATCATGTTTCGAATTTCATGCTGAACCGCTTCGATTTCTATTGCAAATCCATGACTTTGCAATGAATGAATAAAACTCTGTAAATCATCTTCATCACTGGTTGTGCTGATGGAGAGAAAATCTCTTGCCATGGCAAAAATTTCCGCTTTCCTATCTTGAACCTCCATAAGTGCGGTTTCGATTTCGAGAGAATGATGTTGGATGATTGGTGGAGTTTGAACCATTGGTGGTACACGAACTTCATCGATGTGGAGGTTGGCGCCCAAGTGTTCTTGAACAACCACGTCAATATCCGACCTTGTTGATGGCACAGACGAGGTTGACACCGCTGTACGCAGTTCCACTTCTTCTTCATATGTCCAATCACCGGAGTGACCCTCTACAAATTCATCAACGGTTTGTGAGACAAGTGATTGTTCTGGAATGGTGGTATGTTGTATACTGCGAACTGGGATTTTAATCTCTTCTTTTGGCCGGCGGAGACTCTTTTTTACACGGCCCCAAGCACCTTCTTGTGAAGCGAGGACACCTGCGACACGGGCAAGTAATGCCTGCTTTGAACCGGAGAGCGGTAATTCAAATATTTTACACAGTCCGTGAAGTTCATCCCTTGTCATATCATCGAGTTTGTCAACAATGAATTGTTTGGGGTCGTGATTCAAATGGAGATACAATCTTTGTCGTCGTGCTTTGATTGAACCTGATTTTTTTATTCCAAAGACGCCGAGTAATTCACCAAGGTCATAGTTTGACATATCCCGAATCGAGTCAATCGAAAAATCCCAATCGGATAACACGAGTTCAGAAATCAATCTCATCCTGAGTGTTTCTACCGAGCCGGACTTCAAAATCGAATACTTTGTAGCAATTTCTTTGAGGTCCTCAAATCGGGCCTGATAGAGTGTTGCTAACATATCCGCTTTGTCAAGCACCACGACCACTGGAGCAATTGCGGTGATTGAAGTATATGTGTTTTCGGTGTCCTAAGAAGAAAAAAGTGGCTACTTTTCTGGTAAATTCTCATTGCGATTCGGTTTTTTTATGAACTTCAAACAACTTTTTTCTAGCGTGTTTGTATTCCTCTGGCAGGATTTCAGGTGCCCTCTTTAATTCCTCAAAATCGGTTTGAAGTTGTTCACATATTGTTTCAAATTCTCGAAGAATGTTGATTGAGCCTTGATGAATCGCTTCAAGTTCGACAACTTTGTAACAACCGATGGCTACTGTACCATTGTAATTGATGGCTTCAATAAAAATTTCAATCTGAGGGCCGGAACGGATCGGTTTCTCTTCTGAGTCAATGTAAAATTTTTCAAAAAACCCATCGTTGTTTCGTTTTGATTCATTCATCAAAGTCCCTAACTTTCGTTGCTCAGCATAGATCCCAGTCACTTGCTTGAATTCATCAGCGACATGTTCATGCAACATCGTTTCAATTCTGTACGCCAACATTGCAGATGGGTCGCAAAGTGAAGCCACTTTTTCCTCTGGAAAACCAGAACGACCTACTAACAATGTAAATCCGTGCAATGGAGGTGGGATAAAATGCTCCCGAGAACCTTTCGGAGTTTCCCTTTGTAATCCAAGAGTATGTCGACGAGAACGAATATTGAGCATCGTGTACAATGACCTTGGGACAACATATCCGTCGATGTCTCCACTGTTTCTCATTTCTTCAATCAATAGCCATCTTTGGCGCTCGTCCGAGTTCGATGTGCCGATCACTTCAGTTGTCGTTCGAATGTTTGCATCATGTCGAACCCTCAAAAACTGTCGACGAAGTAACTCAGAATCGCAAACAATTTCGGGATTTTTGATTAAACGGTCAGGATTGTCATCACTCACCAAAACCCATGTTGGCTCCCTCCTCGGTAGAATCCCAATGAGTGCGAAGCGTGAGTCCTCAACGGCTTTCCATTCAAGGGGACTCATCGCAATAAGGTCACCTGTGCCCGAATCCAAGAGTTCAATCGCGTCCTCTAATGAAGGCAATTGCCTCATCAATAGATTGAGATGTTGTCCTTTTGATTCAACGGTTTGTTCTATGTGGCGGCGAACTCCATCGCCTTTGGACGCTGTTGTGAAAATGACAACCCTTTCATTTTCCTGCATCGCAGCCACCCGGCGGAAACAATGACCCGCAATTCTTGGCGAATAACGACCGCTTAAGAAGTCGACGCATGTAGAGCGAATATGGGCGAAGATTCAGGCTATCAACAAAGAGTCGCTTCGATCCAGGAACAAATCAACACATTGCTAGAATCCCACGTTGATCATCAAATTGCTAAAGGTGCTGGTGAAGTTGCAGTCGAATCCAAAAGGGTGCTTATGGCGGGAGGAAAGAGACTTCGTCCAGTCCTTATGATGATCGCATACGAGGCCTGTGGAGGTACAAATCAAGAGGATATCATACCTCTTGCCTTAGCGTTTGAACTCATCCATACTGCAACTCTAGTTCACGATGATATCTATGACGATGCAGGGCAACGTCGAGGTGTTGAAACCATTCATGCTTCCAAAGGACTTGCCAAAGGTGTCATTGCTGGTGATTGGTTATTTGTCCAAGGATTTGGTCTCGGTGGAAAATATGATGCAGAAATTGTAGAGCTTGTCTCAGAATATTGCTCTCAAATCGCCCAATCTGAATTTCTTCAACTCGATCGAGTGATGGACCTAAAAACATCGCCTGAAGATTACCTCAGCATTGTTCTTGGTAAAACTGCAGGGCCATTTGCAGCAGGATGTAAGGCAGCTGCAATTCTTGCAGGATGCTCTATAGAACAGCAACAACACATGCAATTGTTTGGCAGAGAACTTGGCATAGCATTTCAACTCGTTGATGATTTGCTCGACATTCGAGGAGATGAACGAATGGGTAAACCAAGGGGTGCAGATATTTACGAGGGCAAAATGACTTTGCCACTTATTCACTCACTGACACTATCCCATGGTCAAAAACGCGAACGCCTTGCTCATTTGATTGAGCATTTTGAAGACAAATTTTTCAATGAGTTCATTGATTTGCTTAACGCAAGCGACAGTTTGAATTATACTGAAATTCTCATACAAAACCACATCGAAAGGGCAAGGCAGGCTCTGCTTTCTATGCCTCAAAACAACGCAACTCACCTTATGTTGTGGTTAACAGAATTCATGCAACACAGAGAGGTGTGAGCTTGGTTAAGCGGCCCGTCATCCACCACCAAGTCATCGTAGTTGGCGCTGGACCTGCTGGTTCAGCGTGTGCTCAAAAACTTGCAGAAAATGGTCTCGACGTTCTCGTATTAGAGAGGAGAAAAATCATCGGAAATCCAGCACAATGTGGAGAATGCATACCTAATTGGGGCGAAGTTGTCCGAACCTTTTCAAACATCGAAAACGATGAATGGCTGCAAGCATACTTCGACTTCCCAACTTGGCTCAAACTTCACCGTTTGGATTTCATGAGAGTGTTCTTACCTTCTGGAAAATCTTACGGATTTGAATTGGACGCATTTGCTGGGCATCGACTTCATTTTGATGGATATCTTGCCCAGAAGGCAATGAAAGCAGGTGCGGAGATACAAACCGATACTGCTGTCACCAACATGATCTACCAATCCTCGAAAAGTCGTGATCTTCTCGTGACTAAAGATGCAAAATACTCATATGATTATCTCGTTGATGCAAGTGGTTCACTTGCTCACATGATGAGATTAAAACATGGGAAAAATCCTCAATTTCGTCCAGACGATCAAGTTCCAACAGCCTATGCACAAGTTCACGGTGATGTACCCGAAACATTCGATGTGTTCATCGGTTCAGTGGCACCTTCTGGTTATGCTTGGATTATTCCAAAAGGGCCTCATTTTGCAAATGTAGGCATTGGCGCCAGGGCTGGAAAACTTCGCCATCCAGTCAAAAAACATCTCATTGATTTTTGTGCAGACCTCAATTTGGAGATTCTATCCATCGGAGGTGGTTGGATTCCAATGGGTGGCCCAATCGCATCAATGGTTTCGGGAAATATTCTGGCTATCGGGGATGCTGCCGGACTCGTTATGCCAAGCAACGGTGGAGGTATCTCGCAAGCGATTATCTCAGGCTATTTTGCTGCCCAAAGTATCCAAGAACATTTCCTTCACGGCATACCATTAGAATCTTATCAAAAAAAGGTTGAAGATTCAATGGGCAGGGCTCTTAAAAATTCATTGAGGACAAAAAATATGGGTTATACATTTCTAAGAGGTGATGTGATGACTGAACTGGTTTTGCGAACATTGGGTCCGATTGGGGGAATTAAGAGAGCGATGGAATGCGACAAACCTCTCTTCATCTTGTAACGTTCAATTGACCCCATATTCAAGCGATTGCTTGAAGTCCTTCGGCGAGTAGGCCTTTACATGGGCAGGGCATGTCGTGATGAGGATGCCGTAAGCCCAGTTATTGCAACTGTACTGCTTCTCGCCATCACAGTGATGCTCTCGAGCATGGTATTTGTCATGATGCAAGGCGCTTTAACCACCACGAACAAGGCGCCCCCTCAAGCAACTGTTAGTGTTCGTGCCCTCGACAATGGCTTCCATGTCGTTCGAATCACGTCACTTGACCAAAGTATCGACCCGATGCGACTCCAGTACACTTTGGCACCAATGAACACCTCAGCGGGTCAAACACTTGATGGACGAATTGGCGATGCTGATGTCTACGGTGTGATCGGCACAAACATATCATTCCAAGACCGTGATGCAGGCTATTCCGTTTCGCAGGGTGATTATATTGTCATCGATTCACAAAATATCGGCTCAACAGATGGCAAGTGGCAATTCACACTTGTGGACCTATCCTCAAATGCGGTGATTGTTCGAGTCAATTTGCCTGCAATGATGTGATTATCCTCCAATAAAGGACATCTCCGGTTTTTTCAGGGCTTCTGTATCACTCGTTCGTTGTTCTGAATAACGGTCTTTTCTTTTCAACCAAATGCTTGAAAAAAAATCTTGAACATCTTGTGGATGATTTCGTATGACTTCTTTCATATCATGAAATTGGTCTGAAAATAGACAGGTATACAATCGGCCATTCGCGGAAATTCTAATGCGGCCACACGTTGAACAAAATGGGTTAGAAACCGATTCTATGCATCCAAACGTGTATCCATCAGGCAGTTTCCATCGCTTAGCTACCGCTGAAGTACGATGGTCGATGGTTTGAAGAAAGCCGTACTTCGATGCAATGATGTCTCGTATTTCTTGTCCTGTCACGACTTCATCGATGTTCCATTGATTTGTTTGGCCGACATCCATGAACTCAATGAATCGGATTTCCACATCCATAGATTTCATTGTTTCAAGCAAAGGAATAATCTGATTTTCATTCACTCCTTTTCGAACCACTGTGTTTACTTTGACTGGAATGTTCAAAGATTTGCAAAGTTGAATTCCCTCTAACACATCTGCAGGAGAAAATAATTCAGAATCAGCCATGTTTTGGAAAACGTCCTGGTCAAGTGCATCAAGGCTGACCGTCACCCTCGAGAGGCCATGCTCAACAAATCTAGGCAAAGCCTGTTTCAAGAGCACCCCATTGGTTGTTATGGCAATATCCAAGTCATTGGAAATGGAACGAAGTAAACCAACCAAAAGATGAGCATCTTTTCGGAGGAATGGCTCTCCCCCAGTTAATCGAACCTTCTTTAATCCAAAGGGCAAAAGTTGACTGACGAAAAATTGCAATTCCTCAAAACTTAACAATTCATTCCGAGGTAAAAATGCGTAATCATGTCCGTAAACAGACCTTGGCATACAATATGTGCATCGAAAATTGCATCGGTCGGTGAGGGAAATACGGATGTCTTCAAGCGGCCTTTGTAGCAAATCAAAGACGGCCATACCCCCTCGAAGCGTTTATCTCATTTCAAGTTAAAGAGCAAGGGTTCTTGACGATGAGATGATTGAGGAACACATGGCCGAAGGATGGAAACGTCGTTGGAAACCTTCGGGGAAAAAAAGCAAAATGAGTTTGATTCCTGTTTTGGAAGTGCAACCCTTTCGACCTTCATCCCAAATGAAATGGGAACTTCCAATTTCCAAAAGTCATGCAATTCGATTTCTGATCATGGCATCTCAATCAAACGATATTGTATCGTTTTCAAACATGAAAAACGCTGGAGAGGACATTATTGCCGTGAAAGATTGTTTGTCTCAACTCGGTGTCGAAATAGAAGAAACAGATGACAGATGGATTGTACATGGTGTAGGTCCTCATGGTTTTCAGCCATCGAAAACCGTGCTTAACGCGCGAAATTCAGGTGTCACCTTTCGTTGCATGGTTGCTCTATCCTCTCGAATTGATGGAATTTCAATGGTGGATGGGGACGCAAGCCTGAGGAAAAGGCCTCATGGTGAATTAATCGATTCCCTTTCACAACTGAATATCGATGTTTCCTTCGGAACGATGGATGAGTCCTTACCTCTTCTTTTCCATGGAAAACCGCATACGACGAGTATATTGCAGGTTGATGGTTCCAGATCAAGTCAACCAATTACAGCTTGGATTTGTGCTTCACCCGGTTTCACCAATGGGCTTACCATTCATACGCAAGGAGACCTGGTGTCCACTCGACACAGCGACCTTTCGATTGAACTTGCAAGGATGCTTGGTGCTTGCGTCGAACAAAAAGACAACCAAATCATTATTCATCCATGGACTCCATCATTCAAGGGGGATTTATCATCCATCAAAGTTCCATCCGATGCATCGATGATGAGTTTTGCAATGCTCACTGCAAAAGCATTGAATGCGTCCATTGAGATTGCAAATTTACCCACGAAGGACCAGAGTATCGGTCATGAAATTTTGACAGAGTTCGCTCAACAATTTGGACTTACTTTCAGTGCTGGTCAAATCAAGAATTCCGATTCTGGTGGGTTTGCACAAATCGACCTTCGAAATGCCAACGACCTCATCACGCCGATTTCAGCAATCCTTGCATTATCTTCTGGAGGAAAAATCTCCTCAATTAGCCATGCGGCATACAAAGAAAGCAATCGGATCGTTTCAACGATGCACCTTCTCGAACAATTTGGATTGAAATCTACCTTTACCAATGATGTCCTTGAAGTGAAAGGTCAGCAACAGCTTACCTCGCCAAACGACATCGTAAAGACGTTCGGTGACCACAGAATTCAGATGACAGCTATGATTCTCGCCCTTGCTTGTGACGCGAAAGTTCAAGTCGAAGGTACTGCATTGCATCGTGTTGCTGATGCGGATGCTGTCGATCGGTTCATTCGAGCAGGTGCCCAAATTTCCATGGAGTTGTACGACCCCAACTAATTCAACCATGTCGCCCAAAATGGTGGTCTAGAGCATCAATAGAAAGTTTGAGTGATGTTGGGCGACCATGGACACAGGCCCATGGATTTTGTATTCGTTTCATGTCTTCTAACAATCGTCTCATCTCAGGTAAAGACAACGGTTCATTCGCTTTTACGGCCCCTCTGCACGCTTGAAGAAATGCAATGTGGTCTTTCAATTTCTCGATGGTTGGGATTGTTGTTGCGTCCTCGGATAAATCATTGAGAATATCAATAAAAATTTCTTCAAACTTTTCACCTGAAATTGCCATCGGGTAGGCAAGGACGCTCCAAGAACCTGAGGTATTGGAAAATTCAAAACCGATGGCCTTCAAGGTATCCAAATTCGCCTCCAAATAGGCTTGTTGCCTTGCAGTAAGTTGAATTTCTTGAGCGACGATTCGGTGTTGCATTTCCCAATCTTGGTCAAGATACCGAATTCGTTCATATCGAATTCGTTCATGAAGGGCATGTTGGTCAATGAGGAGAAGATCATTTTCGGATTGAACGAGTATGTACGATTGAGCGAATTGGGCAAGTGGCTCCATTGCGGGTAAGTCATTGTAATTGCCCAATAACACGGGTTCACCTTGGGGGGATATGCTATCTGCTATTGAACCATATCTGTGAAGGTCCCTTTCCTTTGAGGAGAGGGGAGGAGCAACCAACGGCTCACTCGATGATGCGAGTGACGTTTGAGTGAGCGGAGAAGTGGAGAGGGGGCGTTGGGTGGTTGGGTTTGATTCGACTTGCTTCGAAACATCTCCTCGTAAATTCAACTGTTGTCCAGCAGATTGAACCCATGCAGGAGGCGTCGGTTTATTTGTAATGGTAGGTGATTGTGAAATTCCTGCTGCTTGATTCAATGAAGGCTGGCTTGAAAGGAATGTTTTCTGTTGGTTCTGTGGACCCTTTGATTGAGTATTGATGTGGTCTAAACCAGGAAGTGATGCAGATGCATCTGGTAATGTAGGAATTTCAAGCAATGTATGAGCAATGGCACGCTCGAGACGCTCTAGAATTCTCCATGAATTTCTCAATCTAACTTCACGTTTTGTTGGATGCACATTGACGTCAACATCGCTTGGTAGACAATGAAGATACAAGACAGCGATGGGATGGCGACCTTGCATCAATCGGGTTTTGTATCCTTTTCGAATTGAATTCAAAAATGGTGTTGAGGCTATTGGCCTACCATTGATGAGGACATGAATTTCATCACCTTTACCCCTTGTGATTTCAGGCGTGCTAATGTATCCGGACCATTGTTCAGCACCAGGAATACTTTCATCTTCGGCAGGCGTCCGAAGTGGAACCATTTCGCTGGCTTGGGCACCCAAAATATCGTACAATCGGTCCAAACCGTCTTCATTTCGAGGAATATTGAGTAAAGTCCTATCATCACTCGTTAAGACGAATCCAATGGTTGGATTTGCCAATGCATGGCCAACGACTGCGTCAATAATCTTTGCAACTTCTGATTGAGGGCGTTTTTGAAAAGCAAGCCTGGCAGGAGTGTTCGAAAACAAGTCTCGAACGATAACGGTTGTACCGTTCGGAATCCCTTTCGGTTGAATGTCTCCAATTGTGCCGTAGGACATCACTATCGAAGCTCCTTCTGCACCTTCTTTTCTTGATGCGAGTTCCATTTCGGAAACCATTCCGATACTTGCTAACGCTTCTCCTCGAAATCCAAGGGAAAAAATAGCCTCAAGGTCTGTATGTTGTTGAAGTTTTGAAGTAGCATGTCTTTGGAAAGCAACACGTAAATCTTCATGATGTATACCAGTTCCATTATCAATTATCTCTATAGAAGCGAAACCTCCGTTCTGAATGTTAATTGTAATCATCGTACTCTTTGCGTCGATGCTATTTTCGATCAACTCTTTGACGACCTGTGCTGGCCGTTCCACGACTTCTCCCGCTGCAATGTGGCCAATTGTTTCCTCATCGAGTTGGATAATTCTTGCATCACTCAACCGGTCCACCTCCAAGTTGATTTGAAATGTCGTAGAGTATTTGCAAGGCATCGAGCGGAGAGAGTTTGTCAACATTGATGGATTGAAGTTGTTCAATCACCTTTTGATTTGGTGATTGAACATCATTTTTTTCTTTTGGTTGGGCGTAAATCCCAAACAAGCTTTTCTGTAAATGGTCCCTTGAAGCAGGAGCATTTTTTTCTCCTGCCCGGGCACCTGAAGCCTGTTGTTCAAGGAACTTGAGGACGTCAAGGGAGCGCTCAACAACATGTTGGGGGACGCCTGCCAATGCTGCAACTTGAATACCGTATGAATCGTCACATGGACCATCCGCCACGGTATGTAAAAATTCTAATTTCCCCGATGTTTGGGAAACCTGGACATGAATATTCTTGAGACCTGATAGTTCGCCCTCTAACCCTGTGAGCTGATGATAATGTGTTGCAAACAGTGTTCGAGAACCCAACCGATTTGAAACGTCCTCACAAACGGCCCATGCGAGTGAGAGGCCATCAAATGTTGAAGTTCCTCGCCCAACTTCATCAAGAAGAATGAGTGAATCGTTCGTTGCGTTTCTGAGAATGTGAGCCACTTCGACCATTTCTACCATGAAGGTTGAACGACCTTTCATCAAATCATCACTTGCACCTACTCGAGTAAAAATGCGGTCTACAAGTCCAATCTTTGCCTTCTGTGCTGGAATAAATGAACCTGCTTGGCCGAGAATACATAACAACGCTACTGTTCTCAAGTAGGTTGATTTTCCACCCATATTTGGCCCAGTCATCAACAGAAAAGGCTGTTTTGCCGTCATCAAGATGTCATTTGGAACAAATGTAGAGGATTCAAGCACAGGATGACGTGCTTTTGTTATGGAAACGTGTTTCGACGAGGTAATTTCTGGCTGACACCACTGATTCAATCTCGCAACAGTTGCAAAACATTGCAAAACATCGATTGAAGCAATTTTTCGTCCAATGTGAGATAACTCGCTTGCAAATTCTCTACAATAAGTTCTCAATTCCAAAAATTTTCTGTATTCTAGTTCTTTCAATCGAGTTTCTGCATTCATCAAAATATCGTCTCTTGAAGATAACTCTTCAGTTGTGTATCTTGAACCACTCGTCATTTGCTGTTTTCTTCTCCAATGTTGTGGGACTTTACCCTCATGAGTTTTTGTGACTTCAATGTACCAACCAATTTGTCTATTCATCCTCACCTTCAGTGAGGAAATTTCAAGAGTAGCCCTCAATTCTTTTTCTAATTCATCAAACCAAGTGACTCCTTGCTCAGATTTCATTCGAAGGTCGTCGATTTCTCCATCGACTCCTGCCCGAATCAAACCGCCATCTCGAAGTCCTAAAGGAGGTTCATCTTCCAAGACGGCCTTAATTTGCAAGCCCACTTCCTGTAATGAATCCAACGATTGAGATAAATGGTGAAGGAGTGGGTCTGTTGTTTCTTGGCACCAGGATATCAACGAAGGCATTCGTTCTAAGGCATCCGAGGTCGCAACCAAGTCCCTTGCATTGGCACGGCCATAGGCAAGTTGGGTCGCTAATCTTTCGATATCCCGAATACCATTCAAAGTGTCTCGAAGTCCATCTAATCGACGACCCGATTTTTGAAGAGATAAAACAGCATTTTGTCTTGTTTGAATTGATCCAATATCGGTCAATGGCTGAAGTATCCATTCTCTCAACAGTCTACGCCCCATCGCAGTTCTACATTTGTTCAATTTTGAGAGCAAACTACCTTCATATTCCCCCGATAATGTCGATGACAATTCTAAATTTCTCAAAGTCGTCTGATCGAGAATAAGAAAATTGGATTCTGAGCGTATGGTAAATTCAGAAAAAGACAATTGGTCGGTCACATGAAGAAAAGCAAGGTAATCCGCACCCAATCCAACCGCAGAACCAAGTGCTTGATGAGAATCGATGTCGATTTGACTTACATTTGTTTGTTCTAGAACATCTTGAAGTCGTTTCTTTCCGATATTTGGAGCGATGAAATGAGTGCTCATGACACAATTATCCAAGTTTTGAGCAATTTTCAAAACCAAAGGATGCGATGCATCTTTCGTAGAAACGACCAATTCACTTGGTTCCCAAGTCATGCAATCATCAATGAGTTGTCCAATATCAGCAACAGTGTACGTACTCCCCCAAATTTGACCGGTAGATGCATCAAACATGGCAAGTCCAAGATTTGCGTCCTCAAAAGATACAGAAAGTAATACAGAACGTTCATTTTGTTGCAAGAGACCTTCTTCGTATAAAGTCCCGGGGGTGTACACCCTTGTGACCACACGTTCGAGAATTTTTGCACCATCCCTCAAATCTTCTTCTTGTTCTGCGATGGTGACTTTGTAGCCTGCGTGAAGCATTTTTTTCAGATGTTCCTGCAAGGCGTGCCACGGAAATCCGGCCATAGGAATCGGCGTTTCAGCATGTTTATCTCTTGAGGTAAGTGCAAGACCAAGGACATCAGAAGCGATTTGAGCATCTTCAAAAAACAATTCATAAAAATCCCCCATTCGGAAGAATAAAATTGTATCTTTATGCGCTTCTTTAATTTCGGCAAATTGGTCCATCATCCCCCTTTTTGCCATTGATACCAAACCCAGATTTGCCGTGCAAGTTTTCGCTCATCGACGATAGCACATGAAGATTCTTCATTCTTCGAATGGGAAGAATCCATTGTTGTTCCGACTCAATATTTTTTCCAAATTGATGCAATGTTCCAAAACATGACGCCAAAAATAATGGTACCTATGAACATGAAACTTGCGTTGAGAAAACCTCGTCCGCTTTGCAATGAGCCATCCAATGTTGTGTCAAAAGAAAACACCATTTGTTCACCAACTTGGTCCTGTCCATAGATGTAGATCATGTCGTTTGAAAAGCCGGACACAACAGGTTGGAGGGGTAATTTCATTGACAATTGCCTCATCGATATTCCATTTTCAGTAAGTATTGCAGCTTGTTTCATTCCAATGTCATTGAAAAACCACACCTTCTGTCCATTCGAGATTGAAGTGGCAGAACTTAATTCAAAGGTGTCTATATTTTCCACGTCCTTAATGATGAGTACTTGTTTGGTTCCAGCAGCAACGATTGACCCGTTGGATAACACATGAACGCTATGTGTTTGGCCGTCCGCGAAGGTTTCCTTCGAAATCATGACGGGGGTATCCATTGACCCATCCCACCTGACAAAGCCGACAGACATGTAGGTCGTTGGTGAATTTGGATTCGAAACTCCGCTTGCGAGGTGGACACCATTGAGAACCCAAATATCCGAATGAAGGTGTTCGATTGAGATCCAGTCATCTTGTGATGATGCTACCATCGGGTTTGTTAGTGTCAGTCCATCACTTGTTACACCTCGAACGGTTTTTTCTCCGTTTTCATAGACCAACAAGAGTGTTTGGCCAGATGAATGAATTTGAGCATCCAAAATTGAAAAATCAACAACAAAATCATCTGAAAAATCAAAGTGTTCTACTGTTTTTGCTGTCGCAAAAGAAAGTGTATTATCCCTTGCTGAAAATGCAACAGAGCCATCGTTCATCTGTTTGAGGAAGGAAAGATGAGTGCTCTGCCCAACGTTGTTTGGGTTGAGTAAAATCTCACTCTGTCCGTCCGGCGTTTCCCATATCAATGCATATCCGAATTCTGCTTTGTAGGTGTGCGTCACGATGTCACCGTTGTTTGTGTGAACGACGTCGAGAACTTGATGTCCAGAAAAGGCATGCTGCGATTCATCAACTGCACCTCCGGAGTAATGACTGGTTACGGAAATTGCGTAGGCCCCTGCTAGAACGAAGAGAAAAAACACAAACAATGAAAGCCACTGATGCTCAGATTCTTGGCGGAGAAAATTTCTCAATTTCTCCACCATGCCTTTAGGCAGAATCTTTGAGTCCATGAATGCTTTGATTTGAATCATCCAAATTTTCAACAATCATTCCTCTGAATTCGTATCGTAGGTATCATAAAGGGAACATGAGTCGCATGGTTGCAAGAGGTGTGACTATGGCACGAAAACCAGCTTCAATGTATCGACAACTCAAGGGTCCTGCGTATACCCGTCGAAAGTACATGGGTGGTGTACCCAACAATCGAATTCATCAATTCCATGTAGGAAATCGACGTGCTGCAGAGACAGGTCAATTTCCAATCATCATTGAACTGCGTGCCGATAATGATTGTCAAATTCGCCACACTGCTTTAGAGGCAGCTCGTGTTGTTTCAAACTCAACCATCAGAAAGCAAGCAGGCCCACAAGGATATTCACTTCGTATCCACACATTCCCACACCATGTGCTGAGAGAAAACAAGCAAGCCACAGGTGCTGGTGCTGACCGTGTATCACAAGGAATGCGATGTGCTTTTGGTAAAAATGTTGGTACAGCTGCACGAGTTTTCCGTGGACAAAGAATTATCTCAATTCAAGTCAATCCTCAACATTACCTCTCGGCTCGAGATGCTCTACGCAAGGCTGGAATGAAATTCCCCACGCCATGCACAATTCGCCTCATTCAAGGACATGAGCACCTCAAGGGCTTAATTTGAAGAGGTACACGGCCCAAACGGGCTGTTTGTTGCACCGTAGGTGATTTTGGATGAGAGTTGCAGTTCTAAAGGAAGACAATTGTCAACCAAAGAAGTGCAACGATGAATGCTATGTCTATTGCCCACCTGTTCGAAATGGTCAAGAATGCATTATCTTGGATGACAAAACTGGAAAGCCACACATTTCCGAATCTCTTTGTATTGGATGTGGCATCTGCATCAACAAATGTCCCCATGATGCACTCATTATCGAAAATCTTCCCTCAGAACTTGAAACCGATATGATACATCGATATTCGATGAACGGATTTCGACTTTTTCGACTACCAACCCCAACAAAGGAAAGTGTTGTTGGTATATTGGGCCCGAATGGGATGGGAAAATCAACTGCAATCAATGTGTTGTCCGGTCGTTTGGTTCCAAATCTAGGGGAGTGGACAAACACCGAACCAGAATGGTCCGAAATGATTCGTTCCTTACCAAAAGGCGAACTTAGGGATTTTCTTGGTGAAGTCCAAGGTGAACATGTCAAAATCTCAGTCAAGCCACAAAATGTTGACAAGTTGCCAAAGCGAATCGAGGGGAAAGTATCGAACCTACTGACTAAAGTTGATGAAAGAGGCGGACGCGAAGAACTATGTGAAAAATTAGGTATCACACACATTCTTGACCGCACAATGCAACAATTATCCGGAGGGGAATTACAACGGGTAGCTATATGCGCAGCGATGTTACGCGATGCAGATGTGTATTTTTTCGACGAGCCTTCTTCTTATCTTGATATTCACGAACGTATGAGAATCGTTCGTATTCTTCAAGAGTTAGCGCAAACAAAACGTGTTCTGGTTATCGAACACGACCTTGCGGTTCTTGATGTTTTGGCGGATCTCGTTCACATTGTGTACGGAAAAAAGGGTGCATTTGGCATCTTTACACCTGCACGTTCGACACGGCAAGCCATCAATTCGTATCTCGAAGGTTTCCTTCCAGAGGAAAATGTTCGAATTCGAGACAAACCCATCAAATTCATCAAGCATAGGGATAGAACAACCGAAATTGGTTCACCTGTGATACAATGGGGGCAATTGGAAAAAAAACTTGGCAACTTTCACCTCCAATCGGGTGAAGGCCGAGTACACAGAGCAGAAGTCATCGGCGTTGTGGGTCCGAATGGAACAGGAAAAACAACCATGATCAAAATGCTGGCAAACGAAATTGAGTACGACGAAGGTTGGATTTCATCCGATGCGAAAATTTCGTATAAACCTCAACATATTGATGTTGATATCGATGGCTCAGTGCAATTATGGCTTGATACTGAGCTTGGACAAAAATGGAGAAGTGGAGAATACCATGTCAATGTTATCAAGGCCCTTGGTGTTGATGAACTCCTTCCAAAACGTGTCAAAAAATTATCTGGAGGTGAACGGCAGGCCGTATCTATTGCGATTTGCCTAGGCAAAGATGCAGATGTGTATCTTCTAGACGAACCAAGCGCCCATTTGGACGCCAACGCTCGAATGGAAGCAGCGAAAGCGATTCGGAGAACAATGGAATCAAATGAGAAATCTGCCTTTGTCATCGACCACGACGTCTACTTCATCGATATAGTAAGTGATTCATTACTTGTATTCGAAGGTGAAGGAGGACGAACAGGAATCGCAAACGGACCTTACAATCTTCGAGACGGAATGAATCGATTTTTGTCAAATGTTGATATCACATTCCGACGAGACCACGACTCTCGCAGACCTCGCATTAACAAATCCGACAGTCGAAAAGATAGGGAGCAACAATCGATTGGAGATTATTATTCATTTGACTCTTAATGGAGATGCTCATGCCAGTAAATCGACCACCTCAGGGCGGCCACATTGGACGTTCTAGACGTCGATTGTCCTCTTCTTCATTGACCACATTCGAAAGATGCAAAGGACAATGGTTGCTTAAAACACAAGTCGGCTTACAACAACCCGCTAATCTTCCGATGATTCTGGGGCACGTGATTGAAGATGCTGTTTGCCAATTGTTGATGAGACATCCACCATTGTGTACAAGTAAAGAAGAATTGACCACCTGGTGCTATTCAGAAATCGATGCCATCATTGAATTAGCAGTGGAACAATTTGCCAACATGACTGAAGGGTTACCAAAATTTTCTTTCGATTTTTCATCAAAGGACCTAGACAAAGACGATATCAAACAACGATTGTTGCGAAGCATTCCACTTATTCTTGAAGAGGTTGAAGATTGTTACGAACAACATGGAGGCCCATTCCTCGAGGGTTTTCGAACGGGTGGAGATGTGTTTGAAGTACCATCTCCGTGCCTTTCCAAGCCTCCTTTTCACCCATATCCGGAGTATGTTCAATCATCTCAATCCGAATATTTCGGCCAAATGCCAATTTGGCAAGGAAAGGATGACCAAATAACATGGAACGAAGCATGGGAAATTTCTCGTCCTTGGTTCAAAGATCCTAGGATTTTTCAGCCACAGCGACTTTATCATCCAGATGATTGGGCATCAGGTGAATTGGATATAGTCTATCGTTGGTCTGGGGCAATCCACATTATCGATATAAAATCAGGCAATTCAACTTCTCCGTTTTCATCTTCTCTTCAATCTCAACTCGAATTCTATGCTTGGCTTTGGTCGGCCTGTTTCGATGGAGAAATCCCTACTCATCTGTCAGGCTGGTATCTTGGAGATGGAAAACATATCGAATACCAAGCATTATCAAAAGCCGAAATTGAAATGCGAAATACAAGCTATATGGAAACACACCATGAAATGAAAAATCTCGTAGAGGGTATTGTTGAGTTTCCACTTTCAGAGCAATTACGATGTGAGGGAATAAAAGCAGGTTGTTCTTGGTGCTCAGCCAGAATCGAGAACGATGTCATGAACTTTAAGAGCAAACATGCAGACATGAACATTCCAAATTTTGAGTTTTCACCACCATTTCAACAACTATCAACCATACAATCTCGAGTTCATGTACGAGGGAAGTTAACAGGGGGGTGGGGCCCATTACCGAATCATTTCGGTGAATATGTGTTAGGTTGTGTATTAGTGGTTGGAGACCAACATGTTGTTGTTGAAGAGAATGAACCAGGATTGTTTTCAAATCTGCACCAATATCTTGACCAAGAGGTTGTGATTGAACATGCATCGTCTGGCGTTTGGAGAGATCAGCCTCGGTTGTATTTGGACGAAAAGAGTAAGATTTCACTCCAACACGGTGATTTTGATCTTGAGATCACGCGCCTTGGATTGTTGCAGACAAGAGCAAACATCGAAGGGGTCATCCTCTCAGTGCAGCAACAATCTGGAACAAGATTGAATGGAAAGCCTTGGACCATGCTTTCTTTTTCGATTTGGGATGGAAAAAATATCGCTGAAATGGTTGCATTCGGTTCATCGATTTCCAATACCTTACTTGACCTCAACATTGGAGCAATTGTAAAAGTAATGTCAGCAGAAATTGGATGGAGGAATGGGCTTTTGCAATTGCGAATTGACTCTCGCAAAACACGAATTGAAATTCAATCAAATTGAATGAAGGAGTTCAAGAATGGTTGTGTCCTAGTCATCTTCATGCCCGTGAACAATCTTGATTTTTCAAACGACAACGTTGGGCAGTTCAATCGTTTGTCGGCAAGTCAAGTCATCACCTACGATGGATGCCCTAGACAATGGTTTTATGAAAAGGTGTACAAATTCCAAATTCCACAATTTCCAGTCATGTATGTTGGAAAAGCGGTGGAGGAGGCTTTTTGCCGAGTTTTGATGGAATCTCCGTTTCTCATTCCATCAGGAGCACACCGAGAAACATTGCAACCAACTCCACTTGGAGATGATGGAAGGCCAAGTTTGGATGCACATTTGATGTTCCCAGCACAACACCTGATTCCGTTACCAGAACATGAGGTTCCACAAACATTTGAAGAATTAAAAAAATGGGCATACAGGCGTGTCGATGCCCATTTTGATTCCTGCCTTTTGAGACAAAAACAGGAATGGGAAAAGCATCTTCGTAAAGCAGGCGATTGGAGTGACGTCGATCCAGAGGCGTGCAAAACAATGGTGCTAAATGCAATTGAATTTCATTTCGAAGAAATTCAACAATGCATCCATGAAATTAATGATACTGAACTCGAGGAATGGCGTGCTGGAACAAGGTACAAAGTCCCGAGTCCAGATGGGTATGGTGTTCGATTTCCGATGAACAAAAATCCCTTTGCTGGTGTTGGCCAAATCTCGATTGCAGAGGCATGGGAATTAGCACGACCATGGTTTGTAGACCCACATGCTCAAGATTTTGCAATGAATGCAGTCCATCCAGATTTTTGGTTCCAAGGAGAATATGATTTAGTCTATAGATGGGGTAATAGAATTAAAATTGTTGACTTAAAAGCAAGCGATGGCACTTCATTCCGTTCTGAGGGATATGAGCAACAATTGCAAATGTATGCGATGCTGTGGTGGACGACGCATGAGAAAGCCCAAACCGTTGATGGATTGGAAATTTGGTACGTTGGCCACCCTTCGAAAAAGATCATCGACGTCCCAACAATCGAGCAGTTATCCGAAATTGAAAGTAGACTTAAGGCCCTCTTTGAGGAATTGAAATTAACCACGCCTTCGCTGAACGACTGCCGACCAGAACCAAAATCGATACACACCTTCTCACCAGGAGGAAAAGTTGTGGAGGGTTCCCTTGGTTCAAGATGTGACCAATGTTCATGGTCGACAATCTGTCCAGGCTCCAGAGGATCTGAACCAAATATTCCAAACGAAATTCAATTAGCCGGAACAAATCACTCACTCGATATTATTCCATTGGGAGAGACAGTTGTGAGGTTGAACCTCAAATGTCGAGTCTTTAGTGTGATGCAAAGACCCGCACCTTCATTACCAGCTGTACGAATCGTACAAAGTCAAGCGTTTGCACAGTTTGAAACACGGTCGATAAAACCAGATGACCCCCGAATCGAAGCTTTCGAAAAACTTTCAAAGGACCAAGAAATTTTCATCGAGAATGCGATTGTTCAAAGCACATTCAAAGGGGAGATTCTTATCAAATTTGACCCTTGGACTCATATTCATTTTGATGATAGAGGCCTAGAATATTCTACGATTCTTGGTCACAGAACAAGATGGAATATTGGTGGAGTTGTAGCATACACCTTTTCCAAACAAGGCATCGGTGCCGGGGGAAAACCATGGTTGAGAAAAGGAGTTGTCCTTTTTGATTCATCAGGTTGCATTCACATCGATGGTTGGGAAAATCAATGGGGGCCTCAATACGACATGTTAGAGCCTGGAGATACCGTTGTGTTCTCAAACCTCTCTCTCGATGCTTGGGCATCACAATTACGAGGTGACATCCAGCACAACACCTCATTTCGACGAATCTAACCACCTGAGGAGATCGTCAAGACCTCCAACATTATATCTTGATTCAACACAGTCGAATGTGGAAGAATTTGCTCTCCGTAACAAACAATGACGGTTGATGCTAAGATACTGGCCTTACGGAGGACCTGAGAAATGGTTGAGCCGGGCTCAATATCGATTGTCACATCACCTTCTTTCCAGAGGAGTTGGATGTTCATCAATTCCTCCACAAACATCATGCTTATGATGGTGACGCTAAACCACCAATCAAGCCGAGGTCGCATAGCCCGGTATTGCGGTGGATTCGAAATCCACTGTCCCTTGGACGCGGGGGTTCGAATCCCTCTCTCGGCGCTTACATATACGATGTATCGTGACTCGTCATTTCTTTAATGAAATCATTTTGTTGAGTATCGACATCTGATAATTTCGAACGCAACCTCAAATTTAGCATTTCTTCGCTTGGTAATGTCAATTGTAGGTCAAACCATGAGTTCATGGCTCGAAGGAGACGAAGCGCAGACATTGTGTCTTTACTCGTTCCTATGGTTGAAGAGATCACACAACATGTGTCGAGGTTATACACTGGCCCGAGACTCGTGATGAGTGCTGAAACCCCAATAGCACCTGACCGTGGCTCATCGGTGCGAACATCAACCCCTTGTTCAACAAGACGTTGCCTTGAGGTGACTGTCGTTGCCACAGCGAAGGTTTCTTTGCGCTCTGGCTCATCCATTAATCCTGCAAAAACGCAAATTCGTTCAATGTTCTGAATCTTTGCAAATTCGAGTATTTGCCTAGCAAGCATCGATTGTTCAATTGCTTGATTTGGTTGAGAAGGACCTATCATGGTGTACAATGATTGTGAACCGGAGAGATGGACTCTGTGCACTTTGATGTGTGGGGGCGAAAGTAATCCTCGATCATCCAATTCTGCAAGAGGGGGCAACCCCAATGGATGGAGGCGGAGGACTTCTTCGTTCAAATTCATGGCAAGTATTTCCTCGATTGCGCATTTCCCTACATTGCCCACTCCGGGAAAAGCAACGAACACTAATGAATTTGGTTCGAGGCAAGAAAAACCTCCAAACCACTGTTCCAGTAATGTCATATTTCGATGTTTCCCAATTCACAGTATAATGTTTGAGTTTAGACACAGGTGGTCGAGTGTGAATTTCTAATGATTAGGAACTTTAGAATTCAAATTTTTGGAAGAGAGTCGAACCATTCTTCTGTGCCTACATTGTTGAGTTTTCTACGAATTGACGCCCTCTGATCTTCAGGAGACCATTTGAGAGGTGCTGCAGCCTTTGCACTCCCACCGCAATGAGAACATTGAACATTGAGACCCCACTTTGAACAAGATGCACAGAATTGTAGGAGTTGTTTTGCCATAATCTCACCTATTCTCTCCATGCCTTGCCTTGACCACCATGCTCTCGGAAGAAAGAGATTGCTGCTTGGGTAGAATTCTCCCATACTTTTTCAGCGGTCTTAAAATCTGGCGCCTTGAGCTCAATTCTATAATTAGGTGCCCCATCATAATGGCATGTAACACTAATTTCTTTTTTCTCATCCGTAAATTCTTCAATTTTCAAAAGTGCGTCTCGAATGAGATGAATACCTTCACTTGAGGATGTTTGGAGTTCAATTGTTCCTCGCAATTCAACGAATGGTGGAATGATGTTTTCAACTGCTAACGATGTAAATTCTTGAATCCAAGGTCCTTCAAAGCCAGCATTTGCGAGTGCACTCGGATTTAATGCGGCTTCTTCAAATGAAGCATAGAGTGAACCAAAAGCATCGATGAGTTGGTCACCTAATTCTTGGGTTTCATCTTGCCCATAATTGATTTTTTCAGATAAAAATCGGAGTAATTGTTGTGCTCGTTGCTCATTTTTCCATTCTTGTAATCGATCTCGTCGGCGTTCTTCAGTGACAGATTTTAGTGAAAGCTCAATAGCAGAGTTATCTTTTTTGGCCTTGATGACTTTACAAACGATGCGTTGACCTTCTCTGACAACGCTTCGTATATTTTTGACCCAACCACTTGCCAATTCACCAATAAAAATGAAACCTTCTCTACCTTGATATTCATCTAAATTGACATAAACGCCATTTTGTTTCACATTCGAAACTGTGGCGATGACGAACTCACCTTCTTCAGGGGATGCATCATACATGGTTGAACTAATGGGGACTCCCCCCTCAATCCAAATATTCTACAATTTGACATCCAACAAGTTCCGATTTACCACCGGTTGATTTTGTAAGTGTTGCACTGCACGTTGAACAGACAACTTGGGTCGTTGCGCGAGTGAATAGAATCGTCTCTTGCCCGCAATCTTTGCAACTGACTCGAATGAATGAATTTGCCATGCTTCGTCCCTCACTTGTCTACCAATTCAAATTTCTTTGCTCGCTTGCATGGAGCGTAGTGTGCTTTACCAGTTTCAGTACAACGGTAAAGGACATTGACTCTCTTTGTAGGTTTTTCACGGCCTTCAGGACGTGGTCTTGGGAAACCTCGGTAACCGGCCATGACTCTTCGGAATCGTCGTTGACCCCATCTCAATTCGGATGCTCGCTTCTTCTTGACTCTCTCGACGGTGTGAACTGTGTGCTTGCCAGCAGATGGGCTGTAGCGCTTGACTTGTCGAGGTCGTTTTACCATATCGAACACCTTAGGCGTTCGACCCACTGTAGTCTTGTATTTATGCGTGTTGATGTGCTTTAGGCTGGTCTTGCATCAGAAATCACCTGTGGCAATGGTAATTTACATCAACATGTTGGTTAAATCATGGCAACCGAAACATCGGCGGCATTCTTCTTTTGGTTGCCTGGAATTGTATGTGTCGGAGGTCTGATATGGTTTTTGCTCAAAAAAGAAAAGCAGCAAAAACAACTTGGTTTGACCATCTCGGTGCTGAGTTTTGTTCTCATCCTCGCATCCCCATGGACTCTACGCGACTCCGATTCGAGTTCGTTAGGTCACCTGCTTGGTGCACTTATTGGGCCATTGGTGCTCACATTGACTGGTGTTTACAATATCGTTTTCTCAATACAACCCGGTTCAATACAACATTCGAAAAATGACCGTACAATTGGCTTTGTCTTGTTTTTGATAGGTATACTTTGGCTCATTGCTTATCATTGGATAGGCTACACACCGACCTACGAAGGTGTTGTCAACCAATACTGGATCTTGTTCTTCTCAACTCTCCTGTTGTTGTCTCCAATTTTGTTTTTCACATTTGGAATGCTTGTTTCATTTTTTGGCCATAATAGACAACAGGTGGCATGGACAATGTTCTTGATCGGCTTTGTAGCCTTCCAAGTTCTCATCGGCGCTATGGTTCTCGATGGGTCATCAATCACATCCGTTCAATTCAGCCACTACCTTGCCATCACCATCCTTGAAGTCTCGGGTTATGCAATTGGTTTACTCCTCGCAGCGAGTGTGTTTTCCGCAGTCGTCACACTCTATGAATCTAGAATTCCAATGATGCCCCAACTTGAGCCACCCAATGAAGAGGAGCTCAAATACGCTCGCGAAATCATAAAACGACACTTGGAGGGAGGTGAAGAGGATGAATAATTTGAATGTGAAGAAAGCGTTGTTCTACCTCATTCTCATGATTTTTACCTACGTTGCACTCGTTTTTAGTCTGTCCAACAGCATGAATGATATCACTTCAGACCTTTACATGCGAAGGTTTTGGAACGCCATCTTAACCTCATACATGATTGGTTCGTTTATCTTCCTTCTCACCCTCATTATGTATGCCGAATCACGTAATGTGCCCTTCGCTCCACCCTTAGGCATGCTCGCTTCTGGTTGCGTTGCTGCTTTGCTGATGCTGTTGATTCTACCAAATCTCGACGTGTCGTTACTCGAAGGAAATGGAACGCCTATGGCACAATTGTTGACAAATGTTCTTCGATTTTCTTCAACATTACTCGCAGCAGTCGTTTCAATTCTCATTGCATTTGGTCTCTTTTACTCAATGATGCTATCCCCAAAACTCGAATTTCAGTGGGAACATCCCAACGAGGAAGAATGACTTTTTTTCCGTTGCTTTCATAAACAAGAGGTCGGTGGCGGGACTGTCGGTGATTTAATGTCAAAGGGTACACCATCAATGGGACGTCGCCAAAAAACGACGCACATTCCTTGTCGACGTTGCGGAAGAAATGCATTTCACAAGCAAAAATCTGTTTGTGCTTCATGTGGATATGGAGAGACTGCTCGCATGAGAAAATTCAATTGGTCCAAAAAATCACATCGACCGAAGGCTTGATTTTTGAATCAAAACTGTTAGATGCCAAATACTTCTGCCAACTGATGAGGGGCAGAGGATGTGCGGAATTATCGGCATCGTTGCCAAACCCGGAGTTCATGTCAACCACCTCATCTACGATGGCCTAACGGTCTTGCAACACAGAGGTCAAGATGCTGCAGGCATTGTGACTGATGAAGATGGCCATTTCCATCTTCGTAAATCAAATGGGCTCGTTTCAGATATATTTTATAAAAGACACATGGTCGAACTCAAAGGTAACCTTGGCATAGGTCATGTAAGGTACCCAACTGCTGGATCTTCATCAGCGAGAGAGGCCCAGCCTTTTTACGTGAATTCTCCATACGGACTCGCCCTAGCCCACAATGGCAATCTTACAAACGCAGATGAACTTCGAGATGCATTGCAAAACAAACACTTGCGGCACATGAACACCTCAAGTGATTCTGAATTACTTCTCAATATGCTCGCTGTGGAACTCACAAAACGAGCACGAGATCTCATCATCGATGGTGCACCTCATCTCAATGTTGAACATGTCTTTGATGCCGTCTCCAAAGTTCATGCTCAAGTCAAAGGTGCCTATGCATGTGTTTCAGTGCTCGCAGGATATGGTCTACTTGCATTTCGTGACCCACATGGGATTCGTCCACTTATATTTGGAAAAAGAGTTGTGGAAGGTCATGAAGAATACATTGTTGCAAGCGAATCTGTAGCTATCACAGCACTTGGTTTTGAAGTCATTCGTGATGTGCTTCCGGGTGAAGCAATCTTCATTTCAAATTCGGGATATTTCTTTTCAAAAAAATGTGCGAAAGATACCGTTTACAGCCCATGTATCTTTGAATATGTCTACTTTGCAAGGCCAGACTCCGTCATCGATGGAATATCTGTGTATGAAGCAAGGTCAAATCAAGGTCACCGATTAGCACATCGAATCTTGGAAGATTGGCCTGATCATGATATTGATGTCGTGATTCCTGTTCCTGATTCTGGAAGAATTTCTGCTTTGGAAATGGCGAGGACATTACGTGTACCTTATCGAGAAGGATTTGTGAAGAACAGATACGTTGGTCGAACGTTTATCATGCCAGGGCAAGCTATGAGACAAAAATCTGTTCGCAGAAAATTGAATGCAATTGAGGCTGAATTTCGAGGAAAGAATGTTCTGTTGGTGGACGATTCAATTGTGAGAGGAACCACAAGTGCTCAGATTATCGAAATGGCTCGTGATGTTGGAGCCAATAAAGTGTATTTTGCATCTGCAGCGCCACCAGTCCGACATCCAAATGTGTATGGTATTGATATGCCAGCGGTTGATGAATTCATTGCAAATGGAAAGAGTATCGAAGAAATTAATATGACCATTGGAAGTGATAAACTGTTTTATCAAACCCTTGAAGACCTCATCGATTCAACACTTGGTGTTCAAAAAACGATTCAGCAATTTGATTCTAGCTGCTTCAATGGTGAGTATATTACGGGAGACATAACATCAGCGTATTTGGAGAAACTTCACCAACAACGAAATGATTCAGCAAAATCGAAGCGTGAAATCGAAGATTCGGATGATGATGAACTCCAATGAAGTTGAAGGTGGTTGAAACATTGATTCTCACCAAATCGACTTCGAATTTTTTGAATCCAGAATCAAATTGCACCTCCCTGTTGTGTCATGACGAAGATGCTCAACTTGTGTGCGGATTTGAAAACGGACAAGTTCGTTGTTTTTCAAACGATATTCACCAAAACAATCTTTGGAATTTCTCGTGCCAATCAAAGATTACTTGTCTTGCCCACTCTACTCAACTCTACTTGATTGGTTCCCAAGAAGGACTCGCTCTTTTGAAGAAAGATGGAACCTTGGTACAACAAATTTCTTCCGATGGAGGTGTTCAACGTGTTCATGTCATCCAGAAATCGATCTATGTGGTCGACCTTTTTGGCCGGATGTCTGTGCTGGAAAACGACACCTCTGAATGGAGATTAAGGCCAATTTTTGATGATGTTGAAATAGAGCAGATTTTTGCATCTCAATACAGTCTTTTTTTCGTCACAACCCAGGGAGAGGTGCAACAAATTCGGGAAGAATCAACCGTATGGATTCGGCCCTCGAGGGGAGAATATGGGGAACACATTCTCGATGTGTCAGAGACAGAGTCAGGGACCATCGTGATTTGTCGTGAAGGTCATGCCTACGTAGATGGAGAAGAAGAAGTTCTTGAAATCGAATGGTGGAAACAACAGATATGCCTTCATCGCCATGACATCAAGCACAGCGTTGTATCCAGCCTTGTCGTTGGAGGAACCATCTACTTTGGCTGCAGCGACGGTGTACTCATCAAAGCAGATGAACATGGGAATTGGGACCTCCTTGTACAAAAACAATATCCAATTCAAAACATCGTTCAAATTGATGGCCAAATTTTGTTTTCTTGGTGGTTTTACTTATCTGGATTCGAACAAGACCACGAATGGATCGTTGAGCACAAAGGAATCATCGAACTCCTTTCCACCAGTTCCACACATGCTCTTCTCTATTTTGCAGGATCAGACCAAAATGAGTTTACCGAAATTGAACCCATTGGAGTCATCGACCTATCAAAGCCTTCGTTTGAAATTGATAAAAGTGAATTGACAACATGGTTTAACCAAGAAGAATTCATCCGAGATGAACAAACAATGTATGAATCGGATGATGAAATGATTCAATTACTATCAAAAGAAGAACAACAACTCTATCACAACTATGAATCGAAAGGAAATTTTGACGCCTTACTCGATGCAATGAATGAAGATGCCACGATAGCATCGTTTAACAATGAAGAGGAGGAAGATCTTTTGTTTGATTTATTACTCGATACGAAAACAATTCGACCACCGATTCCTCGTGCGGGTGAGGATCTCGTGATTCATACCAATGAAGATAGTGCCATCATCCATCTTGATGCATCGAAAACGGAAGATGAAGACGAACAAATCGAATCGGTATCCTGGATAGACCATCTCGGAAATACGATTGCTGAGTCATATCAATGCAAAGTGAAGTTGCCTATCGGGACGTATCGATTTGAATTTAGAATTCGTGATAAAAATGGAATGTGGTCCACCGACAGTATCAGTATACAAATCGTTGGGTGATGTCATGCAACAACTCTTCATCGAACATTTTCTCGTCGGCGCCCTACAAATGCGGTGTTCAGTAGTCACTGATTTGAACTCGGGGGACACCTTGATTATCGATGGAGGTGAAGAATTTCATCGGATCTCCTCTTGGATTGATGAGTTTGACGGCCCTGGTCCAGATTGGATGAACATGCCAATGTCGAAGGAACAATGGATGAATGAGGATATCGCTCAAAGAAAAGTGTGTGCACTTGTGAATACTCATGCCCATTTTGACCATACAGGACATATTCCTTTTTTCTTGCAACATTACAATGTCGATTGGTACTTACATCGAGATGATTTTTTCTTGCAATCCCTAGCCAAACAATCAGCACAAAGGTGGGGTTTCGATATTCCAGAGCCTGCTGTTGCAACAAAATCCTTCGTTGATGGAGAACAAATACGAGTGGGTTCTCTGACTTTTTCTGTTCTTCATACACCGGGCCATACGTTAGGAGGTTGTTGTTTGTTGTTTGAAAATGAGGATTCGCCAAGTCATCTTTTTGTCGGGGATACCATTTTTGCAGGCTCAGTTGGGCGTACCGATTTACCTCATTCTGGTGGTGATTTTGATGTGTTGGCATCTTCCATTCGAAACAAACTCTGGCCCCTTCCAGAGTCTACAATTATCCATCCTGGACATGGACCATTAACAACCATAGGCAGAGAAATGTCCACGAATCCCTATGTAGGAAAAGAAGCTGGAGAATTTGGAACATATGGATTTGGTAAATACGCCTAAGCCATCATGTTCTGCAAGGCAGTTTTCAGCACCGGGAGTGTCTCCTCCCACGTCGCGACAATCCCATAGTCGGCATGTTGGAAGATAGGGGCATCTGCATCTTTGTTGATTGCGACAATGTATTTTGAAGACCGCATACCTGCAAGATGTTGAATCGCTCCTGAAATACCGACCGCAATGTAGAGATTTGGATTCACAGTCTTTCCAGTTTGGCCTACTTGCATCGAGTGAGGAATCTCATCCCAGGTATCAACTGCGGCTCTTGATGCACCCACTGCGGCTCCAATCACATCTGCGATTTGCTCAAGATGGCTAAAATTGGAAGGGTCGCCCATTCCTCTTCCCCCCGATATGATGATGTTCGCTTCAGACACATCGAGGCGCTTTGATGCGCGTTCAATCATTTCTCGAACGGCTGTGGCTACATTTCCTGATGTGTCGACGACTTGAATGGAATTTGAGCCACTGTTTGAAACTGGGTTGAAGATATTTGCTCGAATTGTGAGCACAGCATCGCCATGACATCGAACTGTCTGCATGGCTTTACCTGAATAAATTGGACTCGTTAACAGACCATTCTCGATGGAGACGACATCTTGGACGATGGATAGTTTGCGTTTTGCAGCAATTCTTGCTGCCAAGTCCTTCGATTGTTGACTTGCGGATGCTACAATGGTTCCTTGCGGCATCACAGAATCAAGGGCGTCAGCCCAAGCGGATGCATCGTAGGATCCAAATACATCGGATTTTGCAGCAATGACTTGACTTACGCCTTCAAAATTCGATGCACCATCGGCTATCGATGCATCCGAACAGGGTACGACGAGTACTGGACTTCCCTCTATAGAATGTGCCGCTGATATGAGTTCCTTGGTGGTTTCTTGAATGGTTCCGTTGTTGATTTCAGCTATTACAATTGTTGTCATGTTTCCACCTCATAGAATATTTGCTTCTTCGCGAAGCAATCGTGCAACTTCATTTGCAGAATCTCCACCTTGAAAGGACTTGCCAGCAGGCTTAGAAGGTGGCATAGAATGACCAATGATTTCGATGGTCGAAGGGGGACAAGCCACCGTCAAGACTTGAACTGTGGCTTTCTTTGCAGCCATGATCCCTTTCACGTTTGCTTTTCGAACCTTGACATTACCTTTGTCACAAGAAATCACTGCAGGCATAGATACATCGATTTTGGCACTTGAAGCTCCCATGGGTGCAACAACGCAAAGGGTTGGAGAGAATTCGATATCTGTGATGTTTGATACTGAGGCCCAACCGAGGCGCTGAGCAATACCCGGCCCCGTAGACCCTGCACCAGTATCTGCTGCTGACTTCCCGCAGTACACCACCTCAGCACCTATGCTTTGAATTGCCTCGACAAGTACATGCTGAAGAGCATTTGAATCCATTTCTTGAGATACATCGATGCGAATGAGTTCATCGACACCAATGGCTTTTGCATCTTTGAGTATTTTCTCTGCGGAGCCATCCCCTACAGTGATAGCAGTAACTGTTCCCCCTTGTGCTTCTTGATGCAACAAGGCATTTTCGATAGCGAATTCATCGTAGGGGCTAATCACCATTTTGACACCAGACAAATCGACTCGATTTCCTCCTTGCACCACGATTTTTGCGTTTGTATCAGGTACTTGCTTCACAAGAACTGCAATATTTACCATCATCTTCACCTTTCTGTTGATTTTCCCAAAGTCAACAGATTGATGAACCTTGTTCTTACAATTTGCGACAAAAT
>JAYODQ010000030.1:0-23934 GCA_038106355.1 Candidatus Poseidoniales archaeon
ACATGACTCTCGTTGAAAACGGTGAAGCGACACCGTATAAATTCACGGGATTCTTTTTCCGTAGGCAATATGAGGTGCAACTAATTTCTTTGGAGCAAAATTGCTAATGCAAGGGTAAGAAGAATTGTACCAACAACACCTATCGCCATGAGAAGTTGGGTGGTTGTTAACCCTCCAAATGAAGCTTGTTCATCAGCAACAATTTCGCAGTCTTGAAGGCAATCATTGAGCGGTTGGTCTTCATTTTGCTCATCAGTCGCGTCATCCTGATTGAAAATACATGAACCATCATCGAGGTTAGCGAGTCTGTCAAAGTTCAGCGCCGTTGAGTCCATACATCCACGAATTGTTGCAGGGGGCAACGGGTAGTCGCACATACTTTCATTGTGTATCTCGCTTGTTGAATCAAAATTTGTTGCATTTTCATTTAAGCACCCTTCTTTTTTGACCTCTGGAGCAGGCGGATATTCGCAAGAGCCGTCATCAATTTCAGCACGTTCTTCAAAATTCGTGGCTGTTTCATCTGTACACCCTTCGACTGGAGGTGGTACATCTGGTTCGTATTCGCAGGTGCTTTCGTCGTGCTCTGTTGCATCTGGATTGAAATTCGTTGCTGTCTCATTCATGCAGCCCGTCACAGGTGGTGGAGGATACACACACGTACCATCATCAACATTGGCATTCGAATTGTAGTTGAGCGCTTGAGGGTCAGTGCAACCTTCAACATCGGGTTGCTGGATGACTTGACAACCGAATTCATCGACTTCAGCATCGGATAAAGAAGTTGGGCACCAGTCCAAACTATTGTCGACTCCATCACCATCGTCATCTTCAAAGCATCCATCACCATTGTAATCCCATAATACATCGTCGCGTCCATCGTCACATGCATCGATATATCGTTCAATGACACCGTAATGGTTGAGATCAACATTTAGCAGGCGAGAGTCATTGGTTGCAAACCATTCGGCCTTGAATGACACCGGTATGCCATTCCTGTCCAATCGCTGAGATGCAGAACCATCGGGTTCAAGAGGAATTTCGTACAACCAATCTATCACGCCATCCCATCCCATTTGAGCTATCTTACCGACCATCGCATGGGTGATGAGAAATTGTCCATTTGGAAGGTACACTGCACCTGATTGATATCTTGGCCCCCACCCAGCGGGTAACACCATGTGAGAATCTGGTTGAGATGGTCCAAAAACGCCGGTTGTTTCATTGATATCAAATGTTGAACCATTTCGTGGTGGATGGATCAAGCCAACCGAACTTGGCCCCCACATTCGGTTTGAGAAGTAGGTGATTGCTCCAGCGTTCGGGTAACCTGGTGGAACAAATCGAGCATCGTGTTGGACTCGAGTGTGATGTTCGGAGGGTGAACCGCCGTAATTCTGTGGATTTCCCCACCGATAAAGAAAATCTCCTTGGTCCGTCGAAGCATTGGCCCAAGATACACTATGGTCAATGATGTAGATTTCTTCTGTGTGTCTACACGACAACATGATGTGATCATGAATTGGATCGTACTCAATGGAATTACAGTGCAACCAATCGGGGTCATCTGCCGCACTGTTTGGCCCGACTGCATTGATGTTTAATTTTCGAGGATAATCTGTAATACTTCCAAAATTTGGTAATTCAGAGTCGACATCTTGTATGATGTGGTCCATAAAGTGCCATTCCCAAACAACTTCGCCTAGCCCAGATTCTGAAGGCTGATATTCAATGATTGCATCTGGCCATAACCCTCGCCCGGAGAGATCTTCCTCATTTCTTCCGAGTCCGATGGCTGTATCATCATCAAAGAATTCCCATAAAATCGCAATGACATTGCCATTGGGTAGAAACTTGGCATCATGATGAAATCGGAGTGCCTCCGAATTTTGTTCTATACTCCAGAGCAGATTGCTCTGCCAATCCAGAATTTCTATCTTCGTTGCACCCCCTCCAGCTTGCATTGAAGAGTTTGTCGTCCCATCTTCGACATCAAGAACACGGAGGAGGGTACCATTCTGCCCCAAATCAAGGCCAAATCCAGATGCTCTGCTTTCTTTTGAGGTCCACATGTGGCGGACTTCACCTCGTTGATCGATGAGGTAGACATTTGGGTCAGCATTGGTCGAGAACAATATGAAACCTTCTTGGGTCCCTTGATTGCAATGAATGATTCCTGCTTCTGCATTGGTGTGTTGCTTTGAACAAATGGCTGGTGTAGGTTGAGTTCCTTGAGTTGATTCGGTCGTCGATGAACCAACGCCTGCAAAGAGACTCGATGTCATCAATAAGATAAAGAAAAGTGAAATGAAAGCCTGCTTGTTGGTTGCATGTTTTGTAGCGGAGTTGAGCGTTGAGAGATGCCTAAACATGAGCGCAGCGCAAGTTGTTATAAGTTTAAGGATTTTGCAAATTTGTGTTTTTCTTGCATTTTCCTTCAACACATTTTTATTCTACAAACGCTGTATGTTGAGGCCGATGACCTCCCCAAACACAAAATAATTCCAAACGAGTAATAATGAATTTTTCACGCGAGAAGATACCATTGGGAACCCACTTGATGAACCATACCATTGACTTCAAGTTCTAATAAATGGGATAATGTTTGGTCTTTTGCTAACTCTGGGTGAGCATCTGGTGAATCGCCGTAAGCAACGTCAGAAATCATGGCAAGATTGGACAGTCCCTGCTTGACAGCCGAAAATACCTTTTCGTGTCGTTGTTCTCTATGTTGAATATAATGAGAAAAAATCTTTTCCGGCTGTGCAATGACTGGTCCGTGACTTGGGAACACAAGATGTGGTCGTACATTCAACAGTCGTCGTAATTGTTTGAGATACATGCCCATGGAACCCGAATGTGGTGGAATGAGTATTGTGCCAACACCTGCAACCATATCACCTGCAATAAGTCCTGCTTCGCTTAAGAAACACAGATGACCAGGATGATGTCCTGGGGTGTGCAAGACGGTCCAAGTTTGTTCTCCGAGTTTCAAAGATTCCATATCCTCGAGAATTCGGTCAACTTGGATGTCGCGAGAACACTCTTTACTTGCCCATATGGGGAGGTCAAACACCTCTCGAAGGAGCCCCTCATCACCGATATGGTCTGAATGAGTGTGGGTGTAAGCGATGGCAATTGGTGACCCCCCATGCCGTTCGACCGCAGAAGAGAGAGATTCCAAATCTTCTCGCATACGTACAGCAGGGTCCACAATGATGAATTCTCCATGTGGGTCCCCCACGAGATAACAATTCGTGTGGTCTGCGGGCGGCAACGTTGCTGTCTTGATAGGAACAACTTCGACACCGTGAGCGAAAAGAATCGATTTTCGACCCGGAAGGCGAGCGGCAATATCTTGACTCGCTTCAAGCATACTTCCTTGGAACCGCTCAAGTGTTCGCTCTATTTCCATCAAGATGGTCACCACGGGAGGTGCAATTTTCATTTGATGTAATCTCCAGAGTCGAAGATACTCTGAAGGTGTCGACCATCGAACATCTGTAAATTCTGTTTGTGGTTCTAAATCAATGACGTTCGAATCTTCGTCTTTATTGAGATGAATGTGCATGAATGCATTATCAAATTGGACAGGTCCAAATGGAGGCGTCGTACGATGGCTAAATGTGTGCAATCTTGATGTGTCAATGGAAAGAACACCGTTTCGTACAAGTTGATGAAATCCATCTTTTTGTGTAAGAACCATTGTTCGATGCTCCTTGGATAAGACGATAACACCCTGTTTTGAAAGACATAACCCGAGCTCCTCGCTCATTTCACGCAAGATACAAACCATACTTTCATTGATGCCGATTTCACTGGACAGGTCCCGATCAAATTTCGAAACCCCCCCTCCACAAAAAGCCCAGTAGTCTGGGAATGCGGACATTGTTTGAGCACGTTTTCCGAGAAGAACTTCAACACCTTGAGGGCCATCTCGTGTGATGGTCATCGTAGACGTGGGCCGAGGTGGCTTACGTTCTACAGCACCGAGGTGAACGCCCTGAGGGACTTCGCTCATAGAGCGACTCAAGGCCTGTGGCCTTTGAAGGGTTGCCTTTGGCGTGTTGAACTCATTCGTTCTTGCGAACGAGAAGAGCACCGAGCAAGCCGAGAACTGCAATCAATCCAGTGAAGCCTGGGAGCGTTGGGTTCTCGTCGCTGTATGCATCAGCAGATTCACTGTACAATCGTAGCGAGTTCCACTCTGCATCAACATCTTCACTTACAGTAAAGTAATCGCCGATGGAAAGTGTGCCTGAGTCATCTACATCGAAGAAGAAAATTCCGTTTGCTCCACCATCAGCCATAGCATCTGCAAGAGAAGTGGCAGGCACTGTTGAGTTTTCACAAACAGTCGTCGAATCACCAGTGTCATCATCGTATTCCTCTGTACATAGTGCTAAGACTGCATGATAATCTGAAAGGTCGCCTTCGAAGGCAATCAAGCCATCTGCGGTCACGATCATATCTTCTGTCTCATCATCCCACGGTTCATCGCCAGTACAGAACCATTCTTCTGACATGGTGAGGTACATATCATCAACATCGTATGAGGTTGCTTTGGCATAATAGCATTCACCATCAGTGAATCCTGCCTCCGCTGCTGTGATCCTGCCAAAATCATTGGATGAGGATAACATGGGGATGTATTCGCCAAGGAATTCACCAGTCAATTGGTCAAACAATTCAATGACAACATAGTAGAATTCTGCATCATTATCGTACTCGAGTGCCCAATAAAGGTCTTCTCCATTGTACCACAATGTGGTTTCAATGCCATCGCCTTCGTATTCTGGTTCATCTGAGCCGTCAGCACAGTCTTCCCAGCCGTCATCGAAGGCATCAGCGTCGACCCATTCATCTCCGGAGTCACACATGAATACTTCTTGAGGGAAAGCAAACATTCCATGTCCAGTGGTTGAATCGAATTGATACAAGATGTACATGACATCTCCTTCCCAATTGTCATAGAATTCAATCATGGTGTCATCTGCATCAAGAAGTTCTCCGACTTCCATTTCGCAAGTATCTTCGGTAGAATCATACTGACCATCACACCAAACTCCTGTTGAATCACCAGTTGCTGTCGACCAATCATTTACGGTTACATAGAGAATGGTTGCCATCTCTGTGGTGTCTTCGACGAGTTCCATGTGCCCGACGATGTCATCTTCGAAATACATGTACCATGACATTGGCATTGTGGCTTCTGTATCAGTCATGGTCATGTTCCATTCGACCAATGATTCACACATTGATGAATCAAGGGTTGAACCATCCCACGCATCCATGCCATCAGCTGTCCATGCGCTTGTTTCGATGAATGGTTCGCATTCCCAGATATCAACAAAGTAATCGTATCCATAGTCGTCTTCGTGGTATTCATCATCGCCATCCGGGCAATCTTCAACACCATCGTTCACTTGGGAAATCCAGACCTCGGAACCGTCCATGCAGTCGTACCAGTTAATGGGGTTACCATCTGTATCGTATTGTTGCTCATCGGCACCATCTTCGCAGTCGGCCATGCCGTCGTTGACCCAATTGAATGGTATTTCATCACCATTTCCGCAAATGAAGGTCAATTCTTCGCCACCTCCATCATCGAATTCGTCTGAACCATCTGCACAGTCTTCCATGCCGTCGTTGACCCAGTCAGCATCAATCACTTCGCCATCATGGCATGTGTATCCATACATTGCGTTTGCGATGAAACCGCTTTGAGCGGATGCATCGTATTGGTAGTGAACCAGTTCGTATTCAGCGTCTTCTTCTGAGTACACTTCCATGTACATGTCATCGTAAACCGTAATTTCACCGACTGCCATCGAACATGTATCGGCGGAAGCATCGTATGTACCGCCTTCTTCTTCACACCACATACCTGTTGAGTCACCTGTGACTACAGAGTAATCGGACATGGTGAATGAAATAATCATGTCATTGGAAATTGATATGAGCATTTCTTCTTCATCTTCGACCATGTTGAATGCTTGAGGCATACCGAGATCGCCCTCGTATGTTTCGTCAATGACGATTGTTGAATCTACAACTTCTCCGCACATTGAGTTATCTAATGAATCCCAATTTCCATATTCAAAAGGCATTGACTCATTGGTGAAATATTCGCATTCCCATATCATGGCCATCTCATCGTTTGATTCTTCATGGACCATGAGGTCGAATGAATCAGATTCTCCAAGGGAGAATGGTAATGCTTCCGTAGCAGAATATTCTGAGGTATCGATGGAAAGGTCAGCAGCAATTTCACTTGCTGTCAAGAATGTTATTTGCCCTGAGGTCTCAGTCTCGGCAACATCCACATTGATTGTTCTGATGACAAGGTCGGAATCGACCAAAATTTCGATGGCATGAGTATCACCCTCTATGATAAGGTCGGTTGTGAATTGATGATACACTTCCGTTCCAACCATGCTCAATTCGTGGGTGAAATCTGCAGTTTCCCAATCATACATGGACATGTCCAAACCTACTTCGTTATCGTCTTCTGACGAATCATCGTCTTCGACAGACATTTGGAGGAGAGTTTCAGTGAATCCAAGGGCGCTTTGCATAGCGAATTTTTCACCGTTATAATCAACATAAATTGTTGTGCCATCACCATTTGGAACTGCCCACCAATGATTTTCGAAACTGATCATTCCTGAGTCAACTGACATTCCAATGTGCATTCCTGAAGCGGGTGAAATCACCATGGTTGTGGTTATTGTCATCTCCATTCCGTCTTCATTCGTATCCATCACTTCAATCATACCAACGGAATCATCTGGTCCTGGAGTTTCGACAAGTAGGTCTGTGAGGTCTGTGAGTGCTGAAGTGAGAATGGTCTCTGTGAGACACGCCTCGGCATTCGAAGCGTTATCATCGTAGTTGAAAGCAGTCGGGTCATTACAACCTGGAACCACTGCATCCACGATATTATCGATGTTTTCTTCTGTTAATCCTGTGCATCCTGCAAGCAGGAGCACAGATACGATTGTTAGTGCAAGAGTTTTCTGCATGGTTGTTTTTCAAAAAAGGTAGTATATAAAACATCTTAAGAGTACTATGGTTGCCTTTCATCATGGAGCAAGCGAATTCAGTCGAGGAGCACCTTGAACAATTAGCTTACCTCAACAAAGAAGCAGAAGAATTGGGTATTGACTTGTGGGGGGAGCCGAAAACCGCTCGACCGTGGGCGAAATACGCCCTTGCCTCGTTTATGATTATCATGATGCTCTCATGGGTGTCAAAGTGGCTCTTTCGATTCGTTTGATGGTAGGAAACATACCGTTGAATTCAATAAGGCGAATTTTCACGCCTTGGTGGAAGTCCCTTAGTGTAGCGGTCCATCATACGGGATTCTGGTTCCCGTGACCTCGGTTCGAATCCGGGAGGGACTACTTTCGTTCAAGGTTCAACAGAAAATGAGACGACGTGGTGCAAGGGTGACCCGTGTTGAATGGTGCCAGTGAAATGCTTTTCTTCACCCCACACTCGCACACGAAGTTTGAATGTCGTTGACGGTTGAGAATCCCCACGTATATGGTGTCGATGGAAATGAACCAAAACCTTGTATGTGCCTTCTGGAGGCGATTTGGCCCAAACCACGTTTTCGATTGGTGTGTTGCTCAGTGGTTTTTGATTCATATCGACGTCCATTCGCCCACCGCACTTACTTCTCCGTTTTCGAAATGAGATTTCTTCGTTTCCCGGTGTGATCACGTAGAGGTCGAGGTCATTGAAATCATCCCACGTAAGTGAGATTTGAACATGGCCTGACAAAACACCTTCGCGTTTTATTCTGTTTGCGAGGTCCAATTTCTCTTCGTCCGATACCTCGATACGAGAAACGCCCGAACCAATCTGCTCATTACCGGAGAATTTTAGATGTTTTTCCATTGAATTACCATAATCAAGATTCCAGATTTTACGGTCAGAATCACGTTGTTCTGTAAACGATGCATCGGATACATCATCTGCATTTCGGTCTGTTTCTGTAGCAAGATTGTAGAGTTCGTAATTTTTACCTCTGTTGTTGTCTCGAACTTTCCATGCATCATACTCCTTGCTATTGAGAGTTTCAACCTGTCTTGAGAATGTGACGAGTTTTGTGTGACCGTCAACCATTTCAATTTTGGTAATAAGGCCGTATTTCTCTGCTTCTGCCTTTCTCATGAGCAAATCCATTTTTTGCTTTTTTTGGCGAACGATTTTGAACAAGGTCAAAGCCAAAATGACGAGTGTTAAAACGTACAACAAGGCATCTGGAATCACGATTCCAGCAACACTGACCATGCGGCTAAAGTGTGGGGCGTGGTATTTTATTTTTCACACTACATCTTATCCCAAGAGGGCTTGATTGATGGCATCAAGTTGAGATTTCGAGGGTCGCAATTCATCATTCGAGTGGTGAATAAGCGCTTTTGTGGGCAGGTTCAACTCATCGGTAAATGACTCTTTATCGGGATTGAAGTAGAGCAGACCAGTGACATGTTTCTTTTCTTGTTCAGCATGATGTAGCGCTGTTAAAGCAGCAACCGCATTTCCGGGGTCGTGGTCTTCTGATATCGTTTCCAGTCGAATGACTGAACCATCGTGCAGGGTGATGTCCCTATAATGACCTTCGGGAACTTCGACCTCTGGAACAGGGTTGAAGTGAGGAATGTAATCGGCCATGTGGAGCGTGATTTCGTTATCTTTGACATATCCATACGATTTCATCGACTCATCGTTGTTGTTGAAGGTGACGCAAGGGGATATGACATCAAGGAGTGCAAATCCTTTATGAGACATTGCTGCTTTAATCAGTGAAGTAAGTTGTGTTTTTGAACCTGAGAAAGACCTTGCAACAAATGTACATCCAAGGTTCACAGCGAGGGCACAAAGATCGATAGGCTGAGTTTTGTTCACTTTGCCTTTCTTTTTCTGAGAACCGATATCTGCCGTTGCGGAGTATTGCCCTTTGGTCAGTCCGTAAACACCATTGTTTTCAACGATGTAGACCATATCGAGGTTTCTTCGAATGGCGTGAATGAGTTGGCCAATACCGATTGATGCTGAGTCTCCATCACCTGAAACACCTAGATACAGCAAATCAGGGTGAACTGCATTTGCCCCAGTTGTAACCGAGGGCATTCTTCCGTGAACGGTGTTGAAGCCGTGAGATTTGCCAAGGTAGTAGGCAGGCGTCTTTGAGGAGCAACCAATACCTGACATCTTTGCAATTCGGTGAGGCTCAATTCCATTTTCCCAAGCAGCGTTGATGATGACGGTTGAAATTTGGTCGTGGCCACAACCCGGGCAGAGGGAAGATGGCCCACCAGTGTAGCTCTCTTTTGGTTCATTGATGACATTTAATTTGACAACTTTTTCAGTCATAGTCGCACCTCTTCAATTTTGTCAAGAATTTTATCAGCATAGATTTTCGCTCTTGGTGGCATACCATCCGAATACGCAACGGAGTGGACTTTGGGAACAAGATGGTTTGGAATTTCCTTTCGGATGATGGTGTACAATTGGCCGTCCCGGTTAATTTCGAGAACAATCACCATTTCGTGTCGTTCGATAAATGCTTCAACTTCCCCGTGAAGTGGTAATGCACGTACTCTACATTGACTCACCTTCATTCCGGTTGCTTCCAATATGTCGTCAATTTCTTGAATTGAATTTTCCATGCTGCCCAGATAGATGATGCCTATCTCACATTCTGCTTCTTCTCTCAAAATTGGAGCAGGCAGGTCATTTCTTGCGTTGGTAATCTTTTTTCGAAGTCGGTTCATGAGGTAGAGGTAATCCTCTGGCTTCTCAGAATATTTTCCTTTTTCATTGTGACCTGTTCCGCGGTACAAAATTGGGTCCATGCCAGACCCTGGCAATGTTCTGTAGGGAATGCCATCGCCATCGAAATCCTTGTACCTTCCAAAATCTTCAAACGCATCAAAGATTTCTTTGTCTCGAATGACTTTACCTCTGTCCATTGGGGTATCTGGGTAATCAAATCCTGCACATGACCACCTGTTCATACCTAGGTCCAAATCGGATAACCCAAAGACGGGTGTTTGGTATCGTTCTGCAACATCAAAGGCCTTCCAACCGAATTCAAAACATTCCTCGACGGTTCCGGGAATGAGAACAATGTGTTGTGTGTCACCATGGCTTCCCTCGTACAAAATTTGAATGTCAGATTGTTGGGTTCGTGTGGGCAGACCGGTGGAAGGACCAACTCTGTTGACATCCCAAAAAACCGATGGGACTTCAGCAAAATACGCAAGACCGATGAATTCTTGCATCAATGAAATTCCAGGACCAGATGTTGCAGTCATGCCACGGGCACCAGCCCAGCCTGCTCCAATCACCATCCCCGCTGCAGCAAGCTCATCTTCAGATTGAATGATAGCAACGGTCGATTCTCCTTCGCTGTTGAATCGAAGTTTAGGAACATAAGCGATAATCGATTCAGCAAGCGAAGATGATGGTGTGATTGGATACCATGACAACATTTGAACGCCGCCAAAAATACAACCGAGTGCAGTTGCTTCGTTGCCTTCAATGAAGAACCGATCTCGTTTTCGCTCCCTCGGTTCAAGAACATACTCATCTTGCTTTGAGAGATTTTCGATGAAATATTCCCTTCCGAGTGAAAGTGCAGATGTGTTGAGCTCAATTGCACTCGCCTTGCCTTTGAATTGCTTCATCACCGCTGATTCCAACGCCTCATTGTCAATGCCCAAAATTTCCGCAAGTGCACCAACGTAGATGATGTTGGAAACGAGTTTTGCTAATTTTGGATTGAGTTTTCGAGCCAACGAATTCATTGGAATTGGGTATGAAATGACATCTTCACGTTCCATTGGCATTTTGCCGTCTGAATTCCAGACGACCACGGTCCCAGGTTCAAGAGAAGCAAGGTCCTCCTCCCATGTTGCTGGATTGACGAGCACTTGAATATCGATGCGGTTGCCAGGTGCTTGGTAGCCTTGGTCGGATACTCGAATGATGTACCACGTAGGGAGGCCGGAAATGTTTGATGGAAACAAGTTCTTTCCACTGACTTCGATGCCCATATCAAAAATGGATTGAAGCAAGATAAGGTTCGCAGATTGAGAACCTGTTCCATTGGCGGTCGCGATGTTCATCGTGAAGTCGTTGATGATAGGAGCCATTTGCCATTCCTGCCGTTGCACCACATTGTGGTTCTGCTTAGCCTTACCGAGAACGGTGAGTCTTTGAAGGTGTTGTTTCTTCTTTGTCAGATGCAAACTCTATGCAGAGGGAAAAACAAAATTCTCAACCTCCTCGGCGAAACATGGCCAGTGAAAAATCAACCCCAAGTGCATCCGCCAAAGATGGCAATGAACTTGCTACTGCGTGGGATAAGGCGGAAAAGGCAATCGTCAAAAACAAACCAGACCAAGCGTTGTCAATATTGAGAGAAGTGGATGCGAATGGAACAGAAGCAAAAACACTTCATCTTGCAGGTCATGCAACATGGCTCAAAGCCAAATCTTCAGGTTCAGTAAGAGAATATCGAAGTGCCGCCAAATTACTTCGTGATTCATTAAAGATGAACCCTCGGGACAAAAAATCCAATTCGACATACAACGACCTCAAGAACGAAATGCAAAACAAAGGCATCGGCGAAACCGCAATTCCAAAGTTGTTGTCAAATGGTGCCCCTACCATGGCTGGCATCGTGACGTTGTTTCTTGGGTTGATCACGATTCTCGCCTTGATTCAGTTAATCAACAATCAAGGTACAGAAACCACCGACATCGTTGAACTTCAGATTGAATGGAGTGAAAACGGTGTCGAGAAATCGGGAATCATAACCCTCGAACTTTATCCAAACAAAGCGCCAATCCACGTTGAAAATTTCAAAGAAATCGTAGCACAAGGCGAGTACGATAACACCATTTTCCATCGAATTATCGATGACTTCATGATACAAGGTGGCGATTTCACCAACGCAGATGGCACAGGTGGCCACGCTCTAATTTGGTCCAATTTGTGCAACGGCCAAGAATCAACCGATTCATCCTGTTCAGGTCAAGGAAACGACGCATGGACCATTCCTGATGAAGCAGATAATGGCCTCGTGCATGACCCCTGCACCATCTCTATGGCAAAAACCTCTCAAGCAAACACCGGAGGTAGTCAATTCTTCCTCATTCCTGAGGATAGTAACGAAGGAAATGGCCCAAGTTGGCTTGATGGTGTTCACACCGTGTTCGGAAAAATCACTGATGGGTGTGACATCGTGACCACACTCAGTGAAGTTGACACAGCATCGAATGACAAACCGATGGAAGATGTTGTGTTGGTCTCTGCAACATTTGTGGGGCAATCTGAATCTGAACCTTGGTACCAGTTTTGGTGAGCATCGAAGTTGTCTTTTGAAAGGCGGTTTCCGTTGCCTTCATAGACTCCACCTTGGTGGCATCACACATGGAACTTCTCGACCCCTTTCAAGCCCGTAGAACTCTTGAGGTCGGAGGAGAATTTTTTGCACTCGCTCGGCTGGATGAAGTTGGAATTTCAACGCAACACCTCCCCTACTCGATGAGAATTTTGCTCGAAGGGGCCTTGAGAAATTGCGACGGTTTTCTCATCAAAGAAGATGATATTCGAACCATCGCTGCTTGGCAACCACAAGGTGCACGAGTAGAAATCCCATTTCGACCCTCCCGCGTAATTCTTCAAGATTTTACAGGAGTCCCTGCGGTCGTGGACCTCGCAGCTCTGAGGGATGCCATGGTTGAACTTGGTGGAGACCCTTCAAAAGTGAATCCTCAAGTTCCAGTTGATTTGGTTATTGACCATTCGGTGCAAGTTGATGTTTCAGGTGCGAATGAAGATGCACTCGCACTCAATCTCGACATTGAATACCATCGAAATATGGAGAGGTACACGTTTCTCAAATGGGGGCAGAAATCCCTATCAAATTTCCAAGCCGTTCCCCCAGCACGAGGCATCGTCCACCAAATCAACCTTGAATTTCTTGCCAGTGTAGCACGCCAAGAGTCCGATATTTGGCTTGCCGATACACTCGTCGGAACCGACTCTCACACAACGATGGTCAACGGTCTTGGTGTACTTGGCTGGGGAGTCGGAGGTATTGAAGCTGAAGCGGTGATGCTTGGTCAACCGATTTACATGCTCGCCCCCGATGTTGTTGGCGTCCGCTTAACGGGTGCACTCGGACAAGGAGTCACGGCCACAGACATGACTTTGAGAATTGTCGAAATGCTGAGAGAATTAGGCGTCGTGGAAAAATTCGTTGAATTTTTCGGCCAAGGTATCAAAGAACTCAGCCTTGCCGATCGAGCTACAATAGCGAATATGGCACCAGAATATGGAGCGACCTGTGGGTACTTCCCCGTCGATGAGCGAACGCTTGAATACCTCACCCTGTCGGGCCGAAGCCAAGAATCGATTGCAGGTGTTGAAGCCTACGTCAAAGCCCAAGGTTTGTGGTACGATGCCCAAGCACCCGAAAAGCAGTACACCACCTTACTCGAACTGGATTTAAGCACCATCAAACCTTCACTTGCTGGACCCAAACGCCCACAAGACCGAGTCGACTTGAGTCAAATGAAGCAACACTTCAATGCATCACTTACCCACACGCTTGGCCTGCAAGGCCATGGACTTTCGAAGGAAGACCTTTCAAAGAGTGCTCTTGTTCAAAACAGCGGTCCAATGTACGATTTAAATCACGGTGATGTGGTGATTGCTGCTATCACTTCGTGTACAAACACTTCGAACCCAAGCGTCATGCTCGCTGCTGGCCTACTTGCGAGAAAAGCAAGACAACGTGGGTTGAATGTCAAACCATGGGTAAAAACATCGCTTGCTCCTGGCTCAAGAGTCGTGACAGAATATTACAATGCAACAGGTCTTGATGTGGATTTGAGTGCTCTTGGATTCAATGTCGTCGGATATGGGTGTACGACCTGTATCGGAAATTCAGGCCCTTTATCTCCCGAAATTGAGTCGGCAATAGACGAAGCTGGACTTATCGTTGGCTCAGTACTTTCCGGAAATCGAAACTTCGAAGGCCGTGTGCATGGCAAGGTCAAAGCCTCCTACCTCGCTAGTCCACCATTGGTGATTGCGTATGCTCTTGCAGGAACGCTTGACATCGATATGACAAAGGATGCAATAGGAAAAGATTCTGAGGGAAATCCTGTGACGCTTGCGGATATTTGGCCAAATCAAGAAGAAATCAACCAAGCCCTTGCCACTATCACTCCAACAATGTTCCAAGACCGTTATTCAGATGTCATGAACGAACCACGATGGGATGCAATTCCTGCAACGTCAAGTCCGCTTTTCCCTTGGGAAGAATCTTCAACATACATTCGACTGCCTTCATTTTTCCAAGGATTATCAAAGATTCCCAACCCGATTTCTCCTATTGAAGGGGCAAAGGTCTTGCTCAAATTAGGTGATTCAATTACTACCGACCATATCTCGCCTGCCGGTTCGTTCCCAGCCGATGGACCAGCAGGAATTTGGCTTCAGAATCGAGGAGTACAAAAAAGTGATTTCAATTCATTTGGAAGTCGTCGAGGTAATCACGAAATCATGATGCGAGGTACTTTTGCCAACGTTCGAATTCGAAATCAGATGGCCCCAGGTACTGAAGGAGGATATGCTTACAACCATGAAACTGGTGAAATTTGTAGTGTGTACGATGCTGCTCAAATTTCATCTCCCAAAATAGTATTGGCTGGTAAAGAATATGGTACGGGTTCTTCAAGAGATTGGGCTGCCAAGGGGACGTTCTTGCTTGGTGTCAAGGCTGTGATTGCACAATCCTTTGAGCGAATTCACCGTTCAAACCTCGTGGGCATGGGTGTTCTCCCTCTCACCTTCCTTGAGGGGGAATCACATGAAAGTCTTGGTCTCGATGGTTTTGAATCGTTCTCCATACCAATCACAGATCATGTTGAACCATTACAGACCATCGACGTAGTTGCTACAAAAACCGATGGCTCGGTCAAGGAATTCAAAGCAGTTCTCCGTCTTGATACGCCTGTTGAAGTTGAGTATTACAGAAATGGAGGAATCCTGCACACAGTCTTAAGACAACTTGCTGCATAATGGAATTTGGTGATTCAATGAGCCGGCTTCGTGGAGTGGTAAGATATCGATTCCAATCCGATGATGATGAGATTGAGATTCTCATCGAAGGCGAAGCATCATGGGTCGAAGAGAAAGTTGAGGAACTTGGATTAACCGGCGTAGGATGGTATACACCTGTAGCTGTTGCCCCACAAGCAACCAATATTTCTTCTGTGACCTCAAGAAAAATTCTCGAGGGGGACATGGAGGAAGATTTTGACGCAGAACTTTCCTCAAATGAACCACCTGCAGATATGGGGCCTGAACCAGATCCAACTCGCATTCCAATCGTCCGTCGACCCATCGGAGAGTTAAACCTCAATGATGCTATTTCTCGCCTTGATTTGGGTCAATATGAACGACCTGACCCCATAGCACTGATGGAGGCACTTGAGGACATTGAGAAACCTGAACCACTGCATGGCATGATGAGCGTTGACCCTGAGGCTGAGGCATGGTTGCGAGCCTTGATGGGAATTGTCGTTCGAGAATTTGGAGCAAGTGGTTTACGAACAGAAGATATTGAAGAGATTGCAAGCAAACATCTTGGCGGTCGAGAAGGAGTTGAACTCGAGGTTTTTCTCGAATCGCTGTTTAGTGCTGGTAAGCTTGTCAAAATCCACGGTGGAGATGCGATTGGTTGGGGCCCCTCGCCGAAATGGCTTGGTGGAAGATTTTAACCGGTTTTTTTTACTGAAATTTTGTCCTAATCAACTAACTGTGTGGTTTTCACCTAAACCTAAATGCAAAGGCATTATAGTCAAACAAGTGTTCGGCAGGATTAGTGATGACTATGGCTCTCAAAAATCACGAGTTAAACGATAAAATACGAAGCATATCCCTTGTTCTGTTGATGTTGTTGTCAACAACACTTGCAATTGCAGGTACAACAAGTGCTTCACAAGCACGAAATTACACCACGAACAGGGACCCTGCTGAAATTGCTATTGGCGATTTTGACTGTGATGGCCACAACGACATGGCTGTTGCTACGGATGGAACTCATTCCTTCAGCATTTTGTGGAATGATGGAAATGGCGATTTTAGCGAACGTCAAGACATCTGGGTCGCAGGTAATCAGAGCCGTAACGCCGATTGGGATGAATTCGCAAATGTCGAAATGGTCGAAGTCGGTGAATTCACTGGAGACTCGGCCCCAGACATTGTGATTTATCAGAAAAATAACCCCTTCAAGCAGAATGATCAAGGTCTTCCCGCTGGAGAGCCAGGGAACATCACCATCATCGAAAACGATGGTTGCAACAATCGAGATTGGACCATTGGTGCTCGATTTACTCACTTTTGGGTCTGGGATATTGCTGTCGGAGATGCAAACCAAGACGGTAACGACGATGTTTACGTTCTCGACCTTCTTAGCGATATTACGAACCAACGAGTCGTTACCTACCGAGGGCCGATTACGAGCAACACACAACCAATCACCATCGCTCTTGGAGCCTCAACCTCAAACACCTATCGTACGCTTGAAGTTGGTGACTGGGGTGAAACTCAAACCTCAATTACAGGTTCATCTTGTACCGACGATGACATTTGGCTTCTGCGAAGCGAAGGTATTGATTATTCAACTGGACAGGTGACGAATCCAGGGAACAACGACAACATCAGTATCATTGAATACAGTTGTTTGACCCAATCCTATCCTGTGACGTACACGTTCTCAACCAGTGGGGGCCAAGGTACCTCAGTGATCAATATGGCCTCCCCTGGTACCGAAGATTTTGCCATCGCTGACATCGGAGGAAATGGCTACATCGACATCATTGCTATCAACGACGCAAATGCAGAAAACGTATCCTACAAGACAGCATCGGCGCAAGGCAATTTCCAATCAACAATAAGCCAAGCATACTTTGGTCCATACATTTCTTGGTCGATTGGAGTTCATGATTTGAACGGAGACGGTGAGCCAGATTTCGTTAACCCAACCATTGCTTACCAACAAAACACAACTGACTCTGCTGGAGGTACGTCTTCGAGTTACTTCCTCAATTTCCCGACAACGATTCAAGTCACCTTGAGCGATGGAAATGGTGGGCACGTCAGTCCTTTGTCCTATCCTGCAGGTCGCAGACCATCTTCAATTGCAATTGGTCAATTACAAGGAGGCACATCATCTGCACTTGACCTCGCAGTTGGTCAAACGCAATACAACTTTGGTGGATGGCGAGATAATTTTGGCTGGCAAGGGCAATACGATACAGTTGTTGTTGTAGAGATGGACAACAAAGACCTTGCAGTCACCGATATCGAAATTTCCCCAGTCGACCGCTTCTTCGGCTTCGTCGGTGAAGGAACTCGAGACATCAATGTGACCTTAACAAACACAGGTATGGATACCCTCAATGGTCAAACTGCTACGCTTGAGGTTACCCTCAACGAGGTTGATGAGCAGAATTCAACCAATACGACAGTCTATGAAAACAACTGGGATGACCCCGAAGACAAGACAGGTTGTGGAACAGGATGTTCATGGACATTTGAATCCTACATTGATAACACCCCGAAGTGGAGGAAAGAAACGAACCACTCTCAAGGTGCAACCGATGGAAACAATGCGGCCAATGTCTCAGCAAATTATCTCAATCCAACCGATTTCATGTGGCCAGGTATTTACAAGACCAATTCAAGCGGTGGCCAGTGGTCTGGTTACGGAAAGAACTGGGACGAGGCCATGACCCTCAACAATGTCGACCTCACAGGAGCAGACCGTGCATTCATGAGTGTTGAGTTGTTCCAACATCTCGGCTTTGGAGGCTTAGGCTACTTTGACGGCCAAGGATTCATCCTCGGCGATGTTTGGGATGACTTAGCCATCATAGAAGTCGGAAGTGAATCAAGAGGATGGTCAACAATTGCCTGCCCTCAAACCGCCTATCTCCAAGGTGCATGTTTGTCGGGTATGTCAATGTGGGGAGGATTCGACAACGACCGTGCATGGAAGCAGAACGCTTGGGGGACATATCCAGAAGCCATCGTGTATTACGGCATTGCCGCATCAGGCACCTACTACGGATGGAATAACTTCACCGAAGATGACCTTGGATCATTCGATTTGAGCCCATGGGCAGGAGAAACCATCGACATTCGATTCAGATTTAGAACAGGGTTCACAGGTTCAATAGCCGATGACAATGAGTCACGTTGGTCGGGGCGAGATGGATTTGCTGTGGATAATCTCACCATTTGGAAACAAAACACGCAATTTATGGCAAATCCTCAAGTCCAAACCACGCCACTCACGCTTTCAAACTTGCAACCCGGTCAAGAATACACAACCTCAATTCAAGCAAGTCTGACCAACGGAACTTTGTACAGAATTTCGGCTGAACTCACAAGCAACACATGGGATGAACAACCTGTGAACAACGATATCGTAGGTTATGTTCGACCATTCAATCTATTTGACCCCGCTATCGAATCGATTGAAAGTTTCCGACCTGGTGGTCTTTATGCCGAAGGTGTGTTTGACATCGAAGCAGTCACCAACAACTGGGGTAACACACCGGTTGACTTTGACATTGAAACAAAGGTCTTCTCTGCAAATCCATCTCCTGTGTACTGCGGTACTCCTTCGGTGATTTGCAACGAGAATTTCGAAGGTGGTTCCGCAGGTTACCTGCATGAAGAAAACCAACAACCAAAGGGAGCTATTTACAACGAAGTTTCCTGTTCAACCAAGATTTTCAACAACTACGCCTATTGGTTCGGTCATCCATGTGACACCTCAACCAACGGATACGAAGATGCATGGGCTAACGAAACACTCACAATTCCAAACATCGATTTGACCACCATGAGCGGTGATTTCGTTTCGCTCAATTTTGAATATTATGCTGATACGTTTTACACCGTTGATCAAAGTGGTAACATCAATCCAAGTGATTATGCTGCCATGATGATTGATTTCGTTAAGGGTGGTACAACCTACAATGCACTTGTTTATGCTCAATGGAATGACTACAACGAAGATGGAACCTGTCAGAACGATGATGATGGTAACGGGATTATTAACGCCACAGAGTCGATTGACTTCACTGAACTTGACTATATCGGTGATGCTGCAAACATCGATGGTACAGGAAGTTACAATGTGTTTTTCAACACCGATGATCTTGTCCTCACCCAATCAATCGATTTGACACATTTGTATGTGCAAAACCGAACGTCAACCGACCCAACCCAATGGCGAACTGAATGTATCTCATTGTCTGGTTCAATGGTTGATGTCAACTTTGAATTCCAATCCGATGACGACGGAAGAAATGGTGTCAATGATGGATTTAAGGGTGTAGGATTCAACAACATCACACTCCAAGAGTACACCTTCGTTGAGGACGCAACATACACGGTATCTCGAACCAACGTCGATGCAGAGGATGCTGACGTAACTCTCCTTGCTTCTCACGAATTCTTCTCAGGAGTCTACATGGTGCAAGTTGAGTCCATCTTTTCCAATTCAAGCATCGGAACTGCATGGTACAACCAACAAGAACTTTCTGAAGCAAACAACAGAGAGCGTGTTATTTTCAATGTTGAATCCGTTGATATTTCATTAGGAAAGCCCGACACACTCTCCTGCCTTGACGATGTTACTCTGGCCTGTGTCCTTCCAATTGATGCGGCACTTAAGCACTCATGGGACTTCCAAGCCACCAATGGTGTGCTCGATGGCGACTATGTGTTCCACATGGATGTTCATGACCTCGCCGATGGCAGTTTGGTTCACGCAACGACCACTGGTCAAGCTGTATCACTTACCAGCCAACAAAAGACCGATGTGTCCTTCACTCCGTTCAATGGTTGGATTGATGGCAAGACGTACAACATAAGTTTCTATGCTAAACTCGCTAATGGAGCATCCACAGGCAATGTTCGATATTTCCATGCTGGGTTTGCCGACAACATCGATGTAGCCATTCTTTCCGACACATCAACTCGAACATCCTACATCAAGGAAGACCTTGCTCTTCTCGGAATGTCGTACACCCAATACCAAATCAACGATTGGAACACATACTTTGATGCTGGTTGGTTTACTCATTATGACAAAATTATCATGCCATGGCAAGAACAAAACCAAGCCAAAGATACTCAATTTGGTGGCTCAGGCTACTATCAGTACATTGGTGAACCCGCACGACGAACCATCCTTGAGAACTTCATGTCTGCAGGTGGAACTGTCCAGGTTCATTTGGCTCCACATGGAAGCCAAATTTATGGTCTTGACCAAGGTCTCCAAGGACGATTACCCTTTGGTCTTGATATCCAATCAAGAAACACACCTGACAAACAAATCACCTACACAAACATGGAACTAGCAGACCCATATCATCCATTCATGGATAATGTAGACACCGATGCTTTCGAAGGTTTCGTCGTCGCTCAAGCGGTGCTCAACACCAAGTCGGTGACTTCAACCAATGTACCAAGCGTATGTAATGGATACATGGAGAACGGAGGTTCATTCCAACGAATCATCCGATTTTCAGAAGACATTGCTGACACCGTTCTTGGCGTGTGTAGTTATTACGCTGGTGGAATGATCGTCTCTACCATTGACGTCGCAACCCATTCAGAGCGTGCTGATAGCACAACATTCCCTCTCCTTGGCAATCTCTTGCAATATCAAGTCACTCCATACCCAGATGGATTTGGTGTGCTTGGAAACGGTCTTGATTTAACCATCAACGGCGAGGTCCCAAGTATTGACCCAAGCACTGGACGTTATGCAGTTCATTACATGAAGAGTGATGCTCAATTGACCTTTGGTTACACAACCGATGCGAGTGTTACGCTTTCAACCGATTGGATTATCGATGGACCAACAAGTTGGGATGGTTCGAGTCTTGGAACTGGCGTCACCGGTCACACATCAGAGGCTGCCCCAGTCATGAGTTTCTGTGACGTTGACCTCGCTTCCGCAACAGGTTGTGCTCAAGGCGAACAATGGGTCATTCGACTTCTTCTCCATGACGACGAAGGTCACTCAAGAGAGATTTTTGTCACCGTTGAAACAAACGATGTGAAGGCTGACAGCGAAAGGCCAGTGGCAGAAGCAACAATCGACATGAGAGAAGAATACGAAGCAAACATCGAGTACATCGGAACAAAGACTGTTTCAAACGTAGATTGGGATGTTCACCGAATCATTCTTGATGAAGATGGAGAACTTGTCATTCACTTTAATGCAGGTAACTCATCTGATGCAGATGCTCTTGAAGGAAATGGCATTGAGAGTTATGAATGGAAAGTTCTGTTTGATGCACCATATGGAGATGAACAATTTGACCTTGAAGGACACACCTTCACACAAAGTGCAGCAAGCAATGGAATGTGGTCGTACAACTTCAAGAACGTGACCGTTGATTCAACAGGCACAACTGAAAATCAAATCAGAATGGAACTCGTGGTGTATGACGCTGCAGGAAAATTCAGTGATAAGTATCGAATGTATTTCGTTGTGGTTCCAGAAGGCTTTGGCGATGAGGAACCAGTCGTTCAACTTGATACATCGCTCAACACTTCAAAAGTCGATACCGATACAATCACAATTTCAGGTACAGTGCTTTCAGGTGCTGAAAACGGAGATGTTTTCGTTGAAGTAGCATTCTTTGAAGAAAACTTCTCAGCCACCTCTGTCAAAAAGTACGAGATGAGCCTTGAAGGTCTATGGGCAAAATCCGACCCCAATGGTCTTGGCGACCAAGAGTCCTTTGCTCTCACCCTAACCCTCGACGGTAAATACTCAAACATCTCAAGAACTCAACGTATTTTCATTAAGATTTACGAAGGCGAGTACCCAGAAGAGCGATGGGTGACCATCAAGTGGATTGAAATCAATCTGCCAGCCTGTCAAGGACTTGAAGCACCCGCTGAAGCACTTGCAGCTGGTGGCGAATTTATGCTCGTGGATGGTGAGTGTGTTTGGGAAGGTGCATATGATTACAACCCATTGACTGGTGAATGGACTGCTCCAGAAACAACCGGTGATAACACAGACCAAACCTCTGGTATCGATGGAACATTGATTGGAATCATTGCAGGAGTTATTTTGTTGATTCTTGTCATCACTGTGTTTGTCATGCGCGGTGGTTCTGACGCAGAAGCGGAAAAGTTCGACGCATTTGGAAGCGCTGGAATGTACGAGGCCGATCCTGTGGAGCAATATGTGCAACAACTTGTCGCCCAAGGTTATCCTGAAGAAACTGCAAGGCAATTTGCTCAGCAATACATGGGTGGCCAACAGCAAGCAGCAGCCGCACCTGCACAGCAGCAAACCTTTGCACCTGCACAACAAGCTGCAGGAGGTGCCTACGAGCAGTATTATCAGCAGTATTACCAGCAATTTGTATCCCAAGGTTACGATGAAGCAACCGCTGCAGCATACGCTCAACAATATGCCACACAATATGCCCAGCAAACGGGCCAGTTGTAGGCTTGATGAAGGACGTTTACGCACATGAATTGGTGTGCCTCTCAAGAGAGGCACATGAAACCGTTAAGGCGTGAGATTTCTAAGCATGAAATGTTGTTCCTGTGTGAATTGTGTTGAGCTTTTTGACTCTGTGAACTCATTCACGAGGATGGTGAGTTCATGAGCGGTCAATGTTGCCTCGCTGACAGAAATGCTTTGAAACATCACTGAGAAACAGCATTGAAACTCGTGCCTATCTTCAGATTCTCGAAGCTTTGAGGTCACTCTTCCTCGTATGCAGTGAAACCTTGCTCTTCATTCTCGATAGGCAGGACATCTAAATGGGAGTCAAAGTCGGGAAGGTGCAATTTCCAGGAAGAAGGAAGTTCTTTACCGGTTTCGATTATTCGTAGCATTCGTTCCTGCCAAGCCTTTGGTTTTCGTTGCATGATGTACATGTACAACACTGAAGTACGAATCTCCTCTGATATCACTACAAATCCTGTGGATGCTTCAAAATTCATGGCTCGAAGTAAATTAAAGGCTGGCCGGTTGGCAATCTGAAACATCTTCCTTGAGAAACGGACACCAAAAAGAACGGAGATCAAGATCACAAGTGACGTGAAACAAAATGCAGCCCAACCATCACCTGCAAAACGCTGTGATGAAAGAACGACGAGAAAGAGAAAAGGAACTGTCGTGAGAAGAAAAATGTAATTTTCTGAAACCGGTGGTTTCTTCATTTTGTATTCGATAGCCCGCCAAGCGTTGTGGTTTTTTTCTTGAGGGCGAAAGATGTCCTTTCTATCCTGTTCTTGTGCTGCTCGAACAAGTTGCAGCAAGCCATTAATCTTGGCAAATTGTGATGTAGCAACATCCATATTTTCGTCCAATATTGTCTCCAATCGCTTGCGTGCATGCTCGTATTCACCCATGTCTGCAAGGATTGATGCTTGTTCAACAATCGGTGTCACTTCGTTTGGAGCAATGTGCCTGCAGTCCTGCCACCATTTGAGGGCGTCATGCAACAAGCCGAGGTCATCGGCCAACAATCGACCTCCTCGGACCCAAAGTTCAAGTCGCTCTGGGTCGAGTTCGAGAACTTTCTTCAGTGCAGATAGTGATTGTGCAGCACGTTGCAAACTGGGATTCGACTCATTGAGAAGATACAAGTCTGACAAGAGATTCCAAGCATCGATGTGTTCAGGATCGATCGATACGGTTTTTTTTGCTTCATCGATCGCTTGTTCTACTTCGTTTGATTCAAGAGCCTCAAGTGCATTGAGATAATGGCTTTCAGCGCTCACATCAACCCCTCAAAAATCATCATTTTTAGGTCTTCGATGGCCAATTTCCTTTGGTGGTCG
>JAYODQ010000031.1:0-3958 GCA_038106355.1 Candidatus Poseidoniales archaeon
ATAGCACTCTTTAGAGTGAGCACATGTTTGGAATTGAAGCACCTCAATCATCATCGATCAACACGATTGACCACCGCAGATTACAAGTCACCGGAGGCTCGACGTACATCGTTAGCCTTCCCAAAAAATGGATTACTCAAAACAATTTGAAAGCATCAGATTTCGTCAACATCGAGCAACTCACCAACGGCAATTTACAAATTACTCCCTTCAAATCGCAAGCAAAGAAAAATGTGATTGAGGTCAAGACCAAAGGGAAGGACGACTCATCTCTCTACGTTTGTCTCGTGGGTGCGTATCTTGCTGGTGCAGATGTCATCAAAATAACATCCGAAGAAAAAATTTCAACAATGCATCGTCGAACGATTCGTAAATTCATTCGAGAGGCAAGGGGAATGGATTTGTCCGGGGATTATGAAAATACGATGTACATTGTTTCACTGATGAAACAAAATGAGTTACCACTCAAATTTTCCCTCAACCGAATGTATTTGCTGGTCACTCAAGTCGTTGAGGATGCCTTATCGGTGTTGGACGGAGAAGACATCGATATTCTCAGCGATTTGGAGGAAAGGGAACGTCAAATCGATGCACGTAGACTTCTTGTAGCTCGCCAAGTAGCGATGGCGCTCCAATCCTCAAGCGTCGAGCGAGCACTCGGTGTCGATCATTTTCAAGGCATGGAACATGTCTCGATGGCAAGAGCGTTGGAGCGCATGGGCGACCACGCTCACTCGTTTGCCAACATTATTCTTCGTCAACGCGAAAACCCTGGGCGAAGCATACTTCGAAAAGAATCGATTCAAGTTCCAAGACAACATCTTGAAACGTGGAAAACCGCCCTCAAAAAAATTATTCACAACACCAATTCGAAAGACCTCACCAACATCATTGAAGCGAAACAAGAACTTCATAGTGCAATTAAAGCCTTAGAGAATTTTGAGGAAAGCCTCATCCATTCGAACACCTCTGACATTTCATCCTTTCGATTTAGTGAAAAAACGAGACGTTTGTGTGCCTACAGCATTGATTTGGCAGAAACCCTCATCAACATACTTATGGCGAGCCGTTTATCGATTTTCGATGAAGAAGAAAAGTTGTTTGAGCATTAAAAGTATTGAATCTATATAGTCTATATGGGGCCATTGATTATATCTCTTTGAATTGGCGAAACCATGGAACCTTCCACGATGTTATTGCTTGGGCTTGCACTTGCTGTTTGTGCTTATCTTGCCTGGAATATTGGTGCAAATGATGTAGCGAATGCGATGGGAACGAGCGTTGGTTCTCGTGCTCTCACGCTCAAGCAAGCGGTCCTTATCGCTGCTGTGTTTGAATTCGCTGGAGCGTTTTTTGCAGGCGATGCAGTCACTGAAACGATACGAAAAGGCATTCTCACCGTCGATTTCAGCCTCGAACAGTCCGACCCTGAATTTTTCAAAGAACTCTCTCAAGAACTTGCCCTTGGGTTCGTAGCAGCAATGATGGCTGCTGCGGTGTGGCTCACCGTAGCAACCCGCTTCGGCCTTCCAGTGTCCACGACACACTCCATCATTGGGGGAGTCATTGGTGTAGGACTTATTCTTGAAGTTCAACACAGTACAAGCCTCATCGATTGGGAAGTTGTTCAGAAAGTTGTGTGGTCTTGGGTGGCCTCGCCTCTCATCGGTGGTGTTCTAGCATTCGTTACCTTCTCGATTGTTCGAAGCACCATTTTGAACGCTGAAAATCCCACTGAACGAGCAAAAATCCTTGCCCCTCTCCTTGCCTTACCAACCTTCTTTGTGCTAGGGCTTGCTCTACTGTTCAAAGCCCTCAAAGGTATGTTCGGTCGATTGGATGATGCTGGTGTTCTTGACAAATCAAATTGGTTGCCTGCGAAAGAAAATGGTTCGTTCAATCCCTATGCAGAGAACGCATGGTTTCCAATCAACGCACTTTTGTTCGCTCTTGCTTTGGGTATCATTGCCTCACTCGTTCTTTATTTTGTCCTTCAGAAAGTGAACCTCAACGAAGACAGGAAAGGATTCAAAGGCGTTGAAAGAATATTTGTTTGGTTGCAAATCATTACCGCTGCCTATGTCGCATTTGCCCACGGTGCAAATGACCGTTCCAACGCCATTGGACCCATGGCTGCTGTGTACCAAGTTCTCTCAAGTGAAACGGGGATGCTCGCAGAAAAAGCAGGCATCCCAATCTGGCTTGTTCTCATTGGTTCGGCTGGTATTGCCATCGGTGTGATCACTTGGGGATGGCGTGTGATGGAAACCATTGGTAGCAAAATCACAGACATCACACCGACACGCGGTTTTGCAGCTGAATTTGGAGCAGCAACAACCATTCTCGTGTTCTCGATGCCATTTCTCGCTGTGCCAGTGTCGACCACCCACACCCTTGTCGGTGCCGTTGTTGGAGTCGGCCTTGCTGGTGGCGCAAAGGCAGTTGACTTCAGAGTGTTTGGTAAAATTGCCGCCTCGTGGATTGCGTCCCTTCCAGCGGCCGCATTCGGCTCAATTGTTCTGCTTGTGTTAAGCGGGGGAGATTTCTTGACCATGGTTGTCCTTGTTACCCTTGCATTCGTTGCAGTTGCACTCATCATGTGGAAAACCAAAGACAACGAAATACATGTCGAGGAAGCCCTAGCAGACCTCGGAGGAGAAGGTGCTGCTATACCTCTTGAAATTTTTAGGGCCCACGCTAAGGAGGTTGACAAGACCGTGGAATGCATGCTTGAAGCGGTTGAAATCGCCATCACTGGCAAGGGCGACTTGGAGGCCGCAATCAAGGCAACAAGCCATGCTGAGTTGATGGCAGACAATGTGAAAACATCCTTGCGCCAACTCCTCTCGAAACCAAGTGTTCGACTGATTGCAAGTACAGAAGAGAAACTTCAGATGATCACAAGACAAGACAGAATCGCAGACTATGCTGAAAACGTCGCTGAGCAACTTTCATTCCGTCCACTGTTGAACGACAAAGTCGCACACGAGAATCTGAGAGAAATGGCTCAAGCGGTGAAAGCGACCGTTGCAGCATACGATGAAACCGTTCGTGCCCTTCGAGACTTTGGTTTATCTGGTGAAACAAGAAAGGATGCTCATGAAGTTCGAAACCTCATCAAGCAAGTCAATCAATTGGAACACGATGCGGATAAGATCGAAGCGAAGGCTGCCGCCTATGTTTTTTCAACCGGAGATAAGGATGCTTTAGCCGCCATGCACATGTATCGTGTCCTCCAACGCCTCGACGATGTTGCAAATGCTTGTGAACGTGCAGCCAACGCCTTCTTGCCTTTGATTTCAAGACAATGAAGCAACGCACGAATCATATGTATCGACGGTGAGCCCCCCTCATTGCAAGCCTCAAAGTGAGAATCTTGCTTGAGATGTGATTCGATGTACAATGTCGCCTTGATTGGTTGTGGACGTTGGGGCAGCAACCACCTTGATATGTTGCTTCAACAGATTGGGTCCTCGATAGAAAATTTGTACGTGGTCGATTCGAAAGCTATGGACAACCCAAGCATCGAACATATCTTCGAGCATGATGAGTTTGACCATGTGCTAGAATTCATCGATATTGCAGTGATTGCAACCCCAAATGAACTGCATGTCCCACAAGCCATCAAGTGCATCGACCGGGGCATCCATGTCCTTGTTGAAAAGCCACTTTCAACATCGATAGCCGAACTCGAAGCGTTGATTCAACACCTTTCAATGTCACCATCGACAGTTCATGTGGGATATCTTCTCAACAGTCACCCAGCCGTTGTCGCTGCCGAACAACATCTTTTCCATGATACAATTCAATACCTTGAATTCACCCGATACACGACAAGAACAAAACCAGAACATGCAAACATCCTCGACTCCTTTCTTGTCCATGCACTTGCCTTGTGTATCCATCTCGGTCTCAACATCAACGTCCAACATATTGACTTCAAAAAAGAAGGTATCGA
>JAYODQ010000031.1:4058-23661 GCA_038106355.1 Candidatus Poseidoniales archaeon
GGCACTATTCTTGAATTTCAACAGGCATACAACAATCTGTTCATGGCCTTATCAATCCTCTAATTTCTGATTGACGAAGAATTCGAAAGAGTACAGTTGAAGAAGCCCCTCCTCTTCGGAGGGTTCATGGGAATGTCAATGAAGACAGTTTCTCGCTTGTTTTGGCTCTCCGTCATTCTCGCACTCGTCACTGGATACATGCAGTCATCAGCTATGGACGGAGCCATGGTCTTCAGTGCCCTGATTCTTCTCTTTTCATTCTCATGGTGTATTGTTTCTTGGGAGGATGTGAAGAAACATCTCGGGTTATCTCAGGCGAATATTCTCGCCGTAGTGACGTACAGTTTGACTTCTCTCGCCTTTGGTTTCATGTCCATCGAAATGTGGGGATTTCCAGCGCTTGAAGCCTATATTGTCGGTTTCATTTTGCTCGCTACAATTTGGTGGACAATGCATGCAATGCAACCCGCCAATGCCTGAGTCTCGGATAAGGTGAAAAGCCGACAGATGTGACATTGCGATATGGCTACATTTGGCAACCACCCTCAATTGCCGGAAGTCATCGAAGAACTTCTTGAGGACGATGTTCATACGCTTTTTTTCAAAGCCGATTGCACACCAAGAGCAAAACGAGGAACGATTGGTGAACTTCGCCTTGAGGATATTTCCGGCCAAGAAGGAACTTCATGGAATACACTCCGTCTCGAAAGCCTTCAGGAGGAACTCACGACCATTGTGCAAGAACATCAGCACCGTAGTGATTGTTTCCTTGAAATTGATCGAAAGGGTTGCCGGGTCATCCAACTCGGCGATTTACGCATCGCATGTGCATGGCCACCATTTTCCGACGCAAGGGAAATCACGATTGTTCGTCCTGTTGCTAAATTGTCGCTTTCAGATTACGAACTTGATGAACAAATTCTTGAGCGATTATCCAATCACCATCGAGGTGTCTTCATCTGCGGGCGGCCAGGTTCTGGAAAGACAACACTTGCTCAAGCCATCGCCGAATACCTCGATGAAGATGTGGGGGCACTTGTCAAAACCATGGAGGCCCCGCGCGACCTCCAACTTCGCGACCGAATCACTCAATACGCACCCCTTGAAGGTGACTTAGAGAAAACAGCGGAAATCCTTTTTCTTGTTCGGCCCGATTTCGTCATCTTCGACGAAGTTCGTAGGGCAAGAGATTTCGAAATTTTTGCTGATGTTCGCCTCGCAGGTGTTGGTCTTCTTGGGGTCACCCACGCGAATTCTGCACTCGAGGCGATTCAACGACTGATTGGAAAAGTAGAACTCGGTCTGGTAAGCCAAGTGCTCGACACCGTCCTGCATGTTGAAGCTGGACAAATACAACAGGTGCTTGAACTCAAAATGACGGTGAAACCTCCAACAGGAATGCAAGAGGAATTAGCAAGACCAGTCATCGAAATTACTGAATTTCCAAGCGGCAAAATTACCCATGAAATGTTTGCTTTTGGCTCGGAAATCGCCGTTGTTCCAGTGACAGGAAAAGCAGCCAATTCCCCAATAAAACAACTTGCACAAGCCCAAATCACCAAAACCATTCGCGAGTGGGTTGGTGTTGACTGTGCCGTTCATTTCACGAGCGATACATCAGCAAAAATATTCGTGCCACAACACATGGTTGCTACCTTGGTTGGCAAAGGCGGAAGAAACGTTCGGGAACTACAAGATGAACTTGGAGGCATCAACCTTGGCATCGAGCCCTTAGAGGCGATGCCAGATGGAATGGAACGTCCAAATCCATACTGGGAAGACCCTCAAGACCGTCGTTCATTTGAGAGTCGGGCATGGGAAAATAACCGACAAAAAGGCAAGGGCAAACGAAAGGGAAGAAAGTGAGTTCAGCCATATCCATGCCCTTGAAGAAGAAGAATGCTGCCGACTGACCATGGTCGGACAAGAACAAGGCAGTGGCCGAGGTCCTGTTTCCATCGTCCGTTCGACCACACGCGTGACCAGTGGTCCCGAAGTCACCCAGAAACTCATTTCAGCGGCGACTGCTTTTGGTAATCTGATGGAGGGTACATTTGGTCCTCAAGGCCTTGACAAAATGTTGTACAAATCAAACGGTCAAACCGCTATTACCAACGATGGAGCAAAGATCATTGCCGAACTTCTGGTCAAGCATCCAGCCGCTAAAGCCTTCGTTCAACTCGCAGATGCTCAAGAACAATCGTGTGGAAATGGTGTGACAACAAGCGTCCTTCTCGCTAGTTCGCTGCTCAAAGAAGCCGGATTGCTGCTTGAAAAGCGACTTCATCCACTCATCGTGGTTGAAGGCTATCAACAAGCCTTAGCTCAATGTCTTAAGTGGATTGAACACAACAGTCAACAATCAGGCAACGAATCTAGCATCATTCACGCACTTCTTTCTACATCAATGAACGGTACAATGGCGAGCAATGACCAAGATCATTTAGCGCAATTGCTGGCAAAAGCGTTTACCCACATCGATGCGAAAAATCACCCACGGTTTGCATATGAACACATTCGCATGACCAAACGTCGGTCTGGAAGTATTTCGAACACTCGTTGCATTCCGGGTCTTATCATTGACCAAAATGTGCAACTTGACAATCAATCCAGAAGATTAGCAAACGGAACAATTGCATGTTTGACTTGCCCCCTCGAATATGAAACCACATCACGAGATGCAGAGATTCAGATTTCTTCAACTGAACAATGGTCAGCGTTTGTCCATGCAAAAAAGACAATCCTCCAAAAGAAAATTGACCAAATCCGTCAATCTGGCGCAACCCTCATCTTCAGTACTCAAAGCATCGATGCTTCAATCCTCCACACGCTCACAGGTGAGGGACGGGTTTTGATGGGTAATCTTGACGAGGAACTGTTGAAAGATATTGCACTTGCATCCTCAAGCGAACTTGTCGACCATCTCGATGACCTCTCTGCTGCATCATGCGGCCAATTTCGAGAATACAATGTTGAAGTCACGGAAGGAGCTGAAGGCCGCCGTGAAAGAGCCATCATCGACATCGGAGATGCATCAAAAATTGCAACACTCGATGTTGGTGGCGATGGTGGTGAAGCCACTGAAGAGGTGGTGCGAAATATGTACGATGCGATGAGGTCAGCCACCGTTTATTTTGCTGAACCATCCTTCGTCTACGGCGGAGGTGCGACATTCATTGGAGCATCCCTCCATATTCGACAGTGGGCCGAGCGAAACAGTACACGTGAACGACTTGCCATTGAAGCGTTCGCACGTTCACTTGAACGAATTCCATCCGCTCTTGCAGGTAATGCTGGAAAAGACAAACTCGATACGATTCTCGAACTGCGAGCCATCCATCGAGAAGGGAAATCCAAAACAGGGGTCGCATCCGATGGAACACTTCAGGAAATGGACGATGTCATCGAACCTTTGTATACAATCCTCCATGCCCTTGAATTGGCAACAGAAACTGCTTGTGGGTTGCTTCGAGTGGACCAAGTAATTTCTGCCCGCGGCGACTGACCATTGAAACAAAACGGTATGTTGAAAACGACCGACTCGTGGAGGTTCCCTAACGGGTTCGTGGTATGACTGCTCGTTTTTTTGGTCATCGGGCACTGTTAAGCGTGTACGACAAAGACGGCATTGTTGATTTTGCTCATCAACTTCACCATCTTGGTTTTGAGATTGTATCGACCGGAGGCACCTATCGTACTCTAACGGAGGCGGGCATTCCAGTGAGGAAAGTCTCGGAGATTACCAATCACCCCGAAATCTTTGATGGCAGAGTCAAAACCCTCCATCCTGCCATTCATGGTCCACTTTTGGCCCGACTTCATCTGAAAAAAGACCAAACAGAACTCCAAAATTTAGGTTATCCCCCTATTTCCATCGTTGCATGCAATCTCTATCCTTTTGCACAAGCCTCCCGCCAACAACCTCCTCTTGAGGATGATGAGTTGCTCGAGATGATTGACATTGGGGGGCCGACGATGGTCCGCGCTTCTGCAAAAAACCACAAACATGTCTTGATTGTGACAAATCCAAGTCGCTACGCTGGATTAACCGAGGCGCTTTCAAACGTTGCCACAATCGAGGAGATTTCGATCTCCTTGCGTCAAGAACTTGCTCTTGAGGCCTACGAGCATACCGCTGAATATGAACACACCATCGCAGAGGAGTTGCACCGACGTTGGAATGGCGACCCCACAACTGTTTCTGATGTGGAAAAGCAATCGACCCTCTACCCCCAACTTCTTTCAAGCACCCATCGGTTAGAGCACCATTTGAGGTATGGTGAAAACGCCCACCAATCGGCTGCATTGTATACATCAAATGCACCAACAGCATACGATACTCTCGTTTCAGCAACCGTTGAGGGGGGTAAGGCAATGTCTTACAACAATTACGCTGATGCCGATGCGACTTTGAGATTGTGCCGCTCTTTATCCACCAACGATTGGCCCGATACTCCACACGCCTGCGTGATTGTCAAACACAACAATCCCTGCGGTGCTGCGCTTGGTGCCACACAAAAAGAAGCATTCGAACGCGCACTCGCAAGCGACCCAGAATCTGCATTTGGGTCGATCATTTGTTTCAATGAAATTCTTGAGGCTGCCACAGCAGAAGCGGTTGGAACGCTCTTCGTTGAGGTCATGATGGCCCCTGGCTATGAGCCCGAAGCAAAACAAATCCTCATGCAAAAGGGCAACAGAAGAATCCTTACGCTTCGCTCACCAAACAATCGACTTGAACCGTTGCAACGAACACTTGTGAGAAAACCCATTGAAGGGGGCATGCTCGTTCAAACAGAGGAACCTCCCATTCTCAAATGGGAGAACTCGAAAACGGTGACCAAGTTGCCTGTCACCGAGGCACAAATGGCGAGCATGAAATTCGCAGTTCGTGTGTGTGAACAGGTCAAATCAAATGCTATTGTTATGGTCGATGGGCTTGCAACCGTTGGTATAGGACCAGGTCAAACAAGTCGCGTCGAGGCAGTTCGTATTGCAGCGAGAAGAGCGGGCGAGCGAGCAAAAGGTGCAGTCCTTGCCTCTGATGCATTTTTTCCATTCAAAGATGGGATAGAACAAGCCGCAGAGGTTGGAATTGCCGCAATCGTTCAACCAGGAGGGTCAATTCGGGACGAAGAAGTGATTGCTTGTGCCGACGAACATAACATGTCAATGCTCTTCACAGGGCACAGACTTTTCCGCCATTGACCAAAATTTTTTGATACTCAAACCTCAACGATTTCTCTTGAAGGTCCCAAGATACTAAATAATGAGTGCTGATTTCGATTCCATGGATATGAAGAAAATTTTCCAACCCAAAATCTGGTACATTATATGTGGGGTTATGACTCTCATCGGAGGAATCGAGAACAACATGAACGCTGAAACTTGGGCCGAAAGCGCGTGGGGCGCTGATGGCGTCAACGACCAAAGCCTTGCGTTGGAAATGGTAATGGGTCTCTTCATGATGGGTTTTGGGGTGATGTCTTTGATCACAGCCTTCATTCTTGAAGGCACTGTCCAAGCCAAGTTTGCAATTTTCAACGGTGGAGCAATGCTCGCTTTCTTTGTCATATTGTTTGTTATGTTACCCACCTCTGGTTACGCCAATCCTGGCATGATGTTTCTCATTCCCCCTTTGGTTCTGCTCGGTTGTCTCATCACTTCAGGCGTGATGCACAAAGACGAAGAAGCAACCTCGGCAGTTGCTGAGTAAACAACGCACACACTGCTACATCCAAACCAATCAAGCGGTTGTGGGGACATGCCAGCCCACCCACCATACGCCAATGAGTGCAACGATGGCGATGGTAGTTTGGCCAAATCCAGGGTCTCCGGCACGTGTTAATCCGATGATGGATGCAATAGAGACAATAGAAATGAGCCCACAAATCACGATTTTTGAATGAAGGGGAAGCGTTTTACCTGATTTGTAATAATTGAGTAAATAGATTCCGAATAATCGATTGGTAAGCAACCACCGGAAGAGCGATTGTGAAGAACGACCGAAACAAAAACCAGCAGCGACAAGCCAGGAGGTGGTGGGCCAACCAGGAAGAATGAGGCCAATAGCTGCAAACACGACGAAAACGAGACCACATGTGATCCAAACGATTCGAACGATTGGGTTGCTACTTGGTTTATGTTCTGATAGGACAACATCCACAATTTCTTCATCGTTCAAATTTGCATAGTGGAAGGCGGTATTTTCAATACCGTCAACGCCCATGTCCATGCTGTTCACACCATGTCCTCCCAACAATCTCAAAAAAACCCTCCGTTATCCTGTCGAAGGTCTCTTTTACGAATTTCTTCTGGCATGGTTATGGCCAAAGTGCAAGTTGGCGGACGCCTCGCCACACTTGCAAACCCACTTCGTTGTGCAGTCTTTATCTCTGGTTCAGGAACAGGTCTTGAAGCTTTACTTCGGTATCAGCAATCACCATGTCATCATACCACATGTGTGGTGGTTTCAAACCATCGAGATGCTCGGGGCTTGGATTATGCAGAACAATATGGAATACCGACGGTTGTCGTACCTCATAAAGACGAACAAGGACAACGTCTACCACGAGAGGTCCATGAACAACAGATAATTGACCAATTGCAACAATATAACGTTGAACTTATCGTTCTAAGTGGATACATGTTGCTTCTCTCACCACATTTGATTACTCATTACGGGCCCCATATCGTGAACATTCATCCCTCATTGTTGCCCAAATTTCCCGGTGCACACGCCCACAGGGATGTTATCGCAGCCAAAGAAAAAATGTCAGGATGTACAGTTCATCTTGTTGACGAGGGAATGGATTCTGGTCAAATTTTAGGACAACTCCGAGTGCCCGTTTTTTCAAGTGACGATGAATCATCCTTGTCACAGCGAGTAAAAATCGAAGAGCATCGTCTTTATCCTTCCATCATTTCAAAGATAGCGAACGGAGAAATTCATGCTGAAGTGCAAGAATAGTTTCTTGATGTTTCGCAATATCCTCCTCATTGTTATAATTGCAGAATTCAATTGAATCTTCTTCGATAGGAATCTTCGGCAAGGATGCAACAAATTGAGTTAACGAACGTACAACTGTTGGCGATATCCAGTCTTTTGGCAAAGAACAAAACGTTGGTTGAATCTCGTTATGTTGAACAATCACTCCCCCGAGTGAAGCGTTGTGAAGTAGTGTGAGGAGTCCATGTTTTGAGAAGGTAAAAGCGTCGCAAGGAACACACACAAGGTCATCTTTTAGCTCATGACGAATCCAATGAAGGACACGATGTAGACCCATGTTTTCTTCAGGGTCTGCTGCTACGGGTCCTTCAAACAACGACCTTCGTTCTTCACTTCCACACAGAATCAAAACATTGTCTATGCCACACGAATGAAATACAGATTTTAATCGAGCTATATTATCAAACATCATCGACTTATCTTTACCCATTCGAGTCGATTTTCCACCTGCAAAAATAATGCCTTGCACAATAAATCCTCAATGTAATTGATCCATGGCATTGAGGGCGTGTTCCAATTCGTCGAGCAATCCTCGAACGCGTTGCAACAATGCCATACGTTCTCTTGATGAACGAGCTTCTGGTAACCATTCCAACAATCGCCGGACATCGAGGGCATCACGTTCAATGGTCCATTTGAGAACGTTCTCTAAAACAGGGTCTTCTGTCGGTAAGAATCGCTCGCTCATGCATATCCATTTGACATGTATTCCATCAATCCTTTGGATGAAGCATAGTTTCTCGAATTCGTTCGAAAAGCTCACCACCCGGCGGGGCATCTTTGACCAAATTATGGCAATCAAGAGGGATGGGTTGCTTTTGGGAGAGAATGAGAACTGCGTATTGATGCCAGAGTTGACTTTGCTCTGCCATTGCATGAAACCAAGGACCTTCGGGCAATTGATGACCACCTCGCTTGATTTCAGCGGAAACCTCCAACACCATTTCGATAGGCTCAACATGCTGAAGCAAGTGAATAAATGCCATCCATACATTCTCTTGTAAAGCCTCTTGCGGAAGATTTGCTAAAAACAATCCTGCGAGCAAACAATCTTCTCTTCCCTTCCGCTTCCAAAGATGTGGTATACACTTAGCAATTCTTTTTTCATGACCCTTGCATTCCGTAAGTGTCCATGATGCTACTCTACGCAACTCATTTGTTGGGACACCATAGTGGAAGGCGTAATGTTTTTGCTCGTCAAACACATCCATTTTTGGTTGGTTACCAAAACTTGGAATCGATTTTTCATAACACGTTTTGAAAAAGTTGAGCCATTTGCGACGAGATGAAACTCGACTCATCGACGAAGAGGCAAGCCAGTCGTCGAGATGTGGGTTCAACTTCGTTCACCGTTGTTGGAACGTTTACGAAATGTATTGAAGAGATTTGTGACAAGTTTTGTTGAATCTTTAATTGTGGATAAAAATGTTTCAACAAGATCATCGTCATCATATTTTTCCTTGACAAGTTCCCTTAACTCCTTCTCTACTTCGGCGTGTTCAACATCGGTGATATGAAGAATATCTCGTAAATGAGCTAGCACCCGAAACTCATCTTTTGACAACGAGGCGTTGACAATGGCAATTTCAAAGATACGCACATAAATTCGACGCGCTTCTTGGTGATCGATGATAATGCCCCTTTCGGACTCGCGACCATTTCGGATATCTTCGTAAATTTGAGGTGCGTCTGCGGGAGACAAATTCAAGGCACTGGCGAGTTTGATAATCAACCGTTTTTCTTCCCTTGTGAGTATCCCATCTGAAAGCATGACTTCGACAGTGGAACGGAATATTTCCAAATTCCCGATGTCATCTTTCGCCATGCGAATATCCCATTGCCCTCCTCTTCTTGAATGAACCGTCAAAAAAAATCGTAAAAGACCCGCGTTTTCAACAAAGGATTCAAAAAGACCATTGGCTACGCAGAACTATCACACTCACCCTGTTGGCCTCCGGTCAACAGCCTATGCACCATTGTGCAGTGATTAAGACCAAGAGGTTGAAAATATGAGTAAAAATTTCAGAAAACAAGGAAATCAAGGAAAGGCAATGAAGTACATGATTCGGGCTGATATCAAAGTCAACGGAAATGTACAGCGAAAGGATATCATCGGAGCAATTATGGGTCAAACCGAAGGATTGCTCGGTGACGATCTTGAATTAAGACAACTACAGAGAACAGCACGAGTTGGACACGTTGATGTGGAAATTGAGGTCAAAAACGGTAAAGTGCACGGCAATATTTTCATACCAAGTAGTATGGATAATGTCGAAACAGCAATTATTGCATCATCTCTCGAAACCATCGATAGAATCGGACCATGCGATGCAGTCATCACCGTCGTCGAAATTAGTGATGTCCGTGCAACAAAGAGAAACTCTGTCGTTGAGCGTGCAAAGGAACTTCTTCTTCATCTCGTGAATTCAGGTGAAGCCGCTTCAAAAACCGTTGTTGAAGAGGTGCGTGCTGTTCTCACGACTGGTACTGCGACATCCTATCATGGCCTGACCAGTGGACCCAATGTAGAAAATTCCGATTCACTCATCATCGTCGAAGGCCGTAATGACGTGAGAAACCTTCTCAATCATGGTATTAAAAATGCAATCAGCGCTGATGGAGCAGGCGATATCAAGCAAGAATTGATTGACCTTGCCAATGGTAAAGAAACAGTTATTTTGGCAATCGATGGAGACAGAGGTGGACAAATGCTCTTCCTTCAGTTGTATGACACGCTCAAAATTGATTATGTTGCACAAGCCCCTCCTGGCCAAGAATGGGAACTCCTGCCACAGAAGACCATCACAATGTGCTTGCAAAAGAAAAGCGAAGCAGACCGATTCAAGTCAGACCTCGATAAGCAAATTGCCAAGGATGATGAAAAATACACGAAAGACGATTCTTGGACAGATGATTTGGATGATGATTATGAAGCCCAAGAAGCACCTCCCGAAATTCAAGAATTGTTTGACAAACTTGAAGAAATTGGAAAAAACAAAGCAGTCTTTTTGTACAAAGATGGCTCCTATTCCGATGAGGAAATTTCCGCATCAAAACTTTCCGAATCCATAGAAGAAGCAGAAGATGTCGAGGCGATTATAATCAACACGCCAATCACGGGCTCGGTGATTGAGAAATTGAAAGATACCTCAATCCAAACATTGGTTGGTACCAAAGAAGGCAAAGATTTTGCCAACGATGGAGATGTCACAATTTGGCTTTCTGAAGTTCATCGTTAAGTGTCAAACATTTTTTGTTCTTCAGCATTCCCAGAAACCCCATGGACGACGACCCATGGGGAGAGATGGACCAACCTGAAACGGTTGTTGATGAATCCGAAATCCTTGAACAAGATACGGGCCCTTCGTTGATAAGTAAGGAAACTGAAACCCACCCGGCCCCAGTTTTTTCCGAAGATACACATGAATCTTGGAATCATCCTTTCAACGAATCACTTGTGATCCCGGATTCAGTTCAATCCCTTCCACTGAAAATCAATGCTTCGAAAACGATGGGTACCTATTTTTTTGCTGATTCTCGATATTTTCATCATGTCATGGTGTCCAAAGAAGAACATTCTCAACTCAACGTGCAAACACAGTGGTCGTTGTCAAAAGATGAAATTGTAGGGTTTCGACATTTCAATTCAGAACAATTGCGTTCATTTTCCCAATTATGGTCATTGCTTTTGGTGGCACTGATCATCACCACGTTTCTTACGATTTTTTCTGCAATCGAGGGCTTAACTCCGATGATATTTTGTCTTCTAGCGTTAGGGATACCTTGGTCAATCATATATTTGCAAGTTCAATACATCGTCCTCTACGGGCCCCGTCGAAAATATAGGTTTGTCCAGTGGATTTGGAATCATGATGCACATTTGTCACGAATAAGTATGAAGCATTTCGGCACAATGATGCGGATGTATTTGAGCGAAGGTGAATTTCGGTCACATGAATTTGAACTCGAGGTTTCATATCGACCAAAACAGGTTGAAAAACCACCTCGCCAAAAGAGGGCGAAGAATTTCGAAGCAGAACCCCCAATTCCCATTCAATCAATCGCTTCACATCAAGAGCCATCCTTACCTGTGGGCCAAACACCAATCTCGAACCAACCCCAACCTCTTAGCATCGTGGAACAACCCACTCCACCTGCACCATTGGACGGTCCACCTATCCAACAAGCATCGAGTGAATCTCCAATCGGGCCACCTCTTTCAACAGAACCGGTTGTATCAGTACCACCCCCGGCTCCTACACCGAGTCCACCGACACCAGTCAATACAGTGTCGTCACAAGGCCCTCCACCACCGCCTCTACTGACAGCAATGCCCGGGCCACCTGCTCTCATGGCCCCTCCCCCTCTACCGGGCCCACCCAATCCACCTGCACCTCTTGGCATGCCGGTACCGCCAGGTCCTCCTCATTCGCCAATGCACATGGGTCCCCCAGCGCCCCCCCCATCCATTCCAACAATCCCCCCACCGCTTCCTCCACCTCCTATGGTAGTGGAGCCTACAATTTCAACAGAAGAGCAGCAAGCTTTACTCGATGAATTAAGCTGATACAACAGCCATTCCGCCTGCAGTTGAAAGCGTCATACTTTGACGTAATGCTGTTGCAATAATCTCAAGTTTGTCAATGTCGTTCGGGAGTTTCGTCGTATCAGCATCGAGTGGGACTTTGACGCCAGGACCAGGAATTCGTTGAAGTGCGACCCCCAAGGCCCGAGCATCTTGTAAAAAGACACCTGATGCACTTGAGTGACGATGTTCCAAACGATTTCTCATCCATCGTTGGTAGCCGTCAAGGGTTTGAATGAAGGATTGTATGATCTGGGTTTTTTTGCCCATACTCTTCTCAGTATCCTCCTCAACAGGAAAACACCTCAACACAATTCGAAGCATTCGGTCGATTCGAATATCCCTTGGAACTAATCCTACTTGTTTTGCCAAATTCCTCTTTGCGTACTCGAGTCCATCAACACCTTCCCGAATTGCATCTTCTGATTTTTTCAAACCTATTGCCCCACAGAATTGGCCAATCACCATCGAAAGTTGAGTTGTGTCCAGTTCTACAACAGAAATGAGTTCATCGACCGTTTCAACGACAAGAATTTCTTCGATGTTTTCTTGTTGTTCAACAACATTCGACTTTTCTTCAAGAGGATTTGATGTAATGACCACTTCAGACTCATCGAATTCGTCGATTGAATGTGGAGGAGAGTCATTCTCATTTTGTATCTCTGTTTGTTCTCCTTGTTCAGATTGTTGGGGTGGTTCCATTGCTTCAAGCATCGCCTCATGGGCATCATCAAGGGTAGAGGAATCCATTGGAATCAATGTTTTTTGCTGTGTCTCGAGGGGCAAGAGCGTTGGTAGAATTTCTTTTGGTGCCCATAAATGGAGGGTAAAATGTTCATCTTCGACATTTCTTTTTGAAAGATGATGAATAAACGATGGAATTTCATCGCTTAGGCCTTTGAGCTCCAGCGGGTCTTTCAACCGTTGAGAAATGACAATTGCAAGGGCAACATCCCTGTTCCACGGAAGGCGTAGTAATCGATTTCTTAATTGATTGAACGAATCAATTTGTTTCTGACATCCATAGAGGAGCGTTGCAATTTCAACTGAGTTTTCGTCCGATAGACTTGGAAACTGGCTTATGTCCCATCCTTGACGTTCCATTTTTTTCATCGTTTGATGAACATAGGAAACGATTCTCTTCGATGGAGAATGTGTTGATTGCTTCGTTTTGCTTTTGCCTTGAAGTTGAGCGAGAGCCCGCTCATAATCTGCTAAAGACATCGAAGACAATTTTCTTCGTAATTCAACATCGAATCTTTTTGCTTCTTCATCTAAAAGAGCCCTATGACGATTGTTTCGCTTTTCCTTCCAAGCGATGAATTGCTCAACTTCGTGAAGGAAGTTTTGTTCAAGATATTCATATTTTAGTCGATGCACCATTTCATCACGCTGAGATAAACCGTCGTGAGTAACATCAAGCTCAAGCATGGCATTCATGAGCGAACAGGCGTACTTCAATGTCTCTTGGTAGCCTTCAAACTCAGATATAGCTTCAATTGAGTTTTCTATGAATTTTGATTTCCATTCACCCATTTCAATACCTTGTCGTTCAAATGACTCAATCATCCGAAAACCATCGATTTCAGTTTGTTTTCGACGAAGTTCAAGCATTTCTATATGCTCTTTGAATTCAGAATTTTTTCTAATGTTTCCAATAAATTGTGTGCTAAATCGTTCATGGTCAGGAAAAATCTTGATGATATTTTTCCATTGTTCAAGGAGTTGAATATGTACGTCATATTCGTGTTTTTGAACACCCATTTCCTCTTCCCACCCCCGAAGGTCCTTTGGTTGTAGGGCACTTGAGGAATCAAATTGTATTCCTTGATGTTGTAATGTTGATTTCAAATTGTTTGCTTGTTGTAGTTTTTCTTCCAATGTAAACAATACATCTTGGATTTGGGCCCGCAATCGATGGAGTTCATGGATATCGTTTGGTGATGTGCAGTGTGACAATTTTTCAAGAAACGAGTTGAATACCTCAGGGTCAAAATCTTTCAAAGGCGTCAACACTGAAATTTTTAACCGCTCTTTTTCATCCAAGAATTCTTGAAATTTCGCAATGGCATCAAAACTTTCAACAAATCCCAAATTCTGAATTCCAGAAGTGTCTAAACCGTGATTTGCAAGGTATTGATGCATTTCATGAATAGATGAACGCTGTTGTTGTTCTTTGAGTTCTAGTTCATTGAGCCTCTCTTCGATGAGGTGGTAATTCTCACTCGAACCAAACAAATGGCCCATATTTTCCAACGATGGATAACTCGATGGGTCGAGCTGAGCACACCTTTCCAAGATCGAAAGCCACCTCTCCCTTTCTCGTTCACTCATCCAATGTTGGAGGTGTTTGCTAAATTTCGGCTCAAACGGATATGCTGTTTGCATGAATCGGTCGAGTTCATCGGACAAATCCTGTTCCAAGAGGGGATTTTTCGATTGTTCAGCAATTTCGGTAATAATCTCTTCATTGTTGTAAAAATTGAGTTTGATGGCATGAAGCCGAAATTGCAATTTTTTAGCACCCTTTACGACTTCTTTGAGAATCTCAAATCTTTGCATTCGGTTCGATGGCGTAGAAAAAACAAATTCTAAGCATGCCTCAATCTCAAAATCATCACTAATGAGGAGCTTGATTTCATCTTCGAGGAATGCAAAAGCCTCCTCAATCGAATCTTCTCCCACACAAGGATATGAGGTCTGTTAGGCTTTCAATGTGAGCATTGATTTAAGCGTAGATATGCAATTTAACCCTGCCCCGTTTTTCGTGAAATCAAAAAGGTGGCAAAATGAGACAATTCCGCTCAAAAGAGCCGTGAAGCATAAAGGCAAAAACAACAGGTGGAGTTCAATGAGTGTAATAATTGTCGGTTCAGTGTTCTTTTCAGGCTTTGTCATTGGCGGGTTTGGGCTTTGGATGAAAAAGATGCAAAATTCGATTGAGCATCTGGTTGAGCAAAATGTCGTTTTGAAGGAATCTCAATCATCTCATTTCCAATACCTCAACTCACTCTCGTCGGAGACAAAGCTGCACCTTGAGGAAGTGACCTCAATTATTGCAACCTATTTGGAAATCCATCCTCAAGTTGATGCATCGATGAAAACACACGCATTTTTGCTCCATTATGAGCACAGTTCGACAATGCCTCCTGGCGTTGAAGAATGCCTTGCCGTACTCGCCTCAACATTAGGTCCGTGTTCAACAGATACCGTAGATGCAAATTTGAATGAACTCCATCAATCGTTTGTGGTACGTCTGCTCGATGTCTTTGATAGAAATTCAATATCTGCTGAAGGCCTCCAACTTGATGGCCATCTTGCTCACAAACTCGGCGTTGCATCCATGGTAGTAAAGCGATACGATTGGGCCGAACACGCCCTCGGCATCGCCTATCGACTAAGTCCAGGTCACGAAGGAATCCTTCGACATTTGTACAGTATTTCTTGCCTCAGAGGTGACGAAGATCTCCAACGGCACTGGCTGGAGTCACTCATGAAGGTCAGCCCGGACCAACCAGATTTACTCCGAGCTCATGCACACTTGCTCGTCTCGATGGGCGATAATGAAGCAGAACGAACTGTGCGCAGACTTGAAGCACTTGGCGTGGATACACCTGCTGACAAATCCTTACTCTCCGGATTAAGGGCGAGGGCAGGAGCACGCTCCGAAGCTCTTGACGCCATAGAAAAAGCACTGGAACAAGACCCGAGTCGTGCTGACGATTGGCTTCAGTATGGACGATTACTTAAGGAGGAAGGCGAACTTTTAGCAGCGATTGAAGCGACAGAACAATGTCTCAAAATCAATCGACAACATGGAGAAGCTTGGGCATTACTCGCTCATATGCTTTCAGATGATTCAAAACGCCATCATGAAGCCCTCAAGGCAGCAACGCACGCAGTTGCTCTCGATGCAGGTGGCGTTGATACAATCTTCCTGAAAACCGAACTGCTCGAGGTGCAAGGAGAACTTGTTGCTGCAGAGGAAAACCTCCTCAAGAGTCTTAAGAAAACACCACAAGACGGGGAACTACGAGCGAGAATTGCTGACCGTTTCCTCAAAGCACATCGAATTGAAGAAGCACAAGCATTGGTTGATGGCACACCTTCAAACATTGACCATCCTTTGTTGCATACTGTCGAAGGACGTTTGCATTTGGCGAAGGCGGACAGATTACGCGATGGAACAGGTACAACCGACATGCGACTTCTTCAAGACGCCAAGACATCGTTTGAAGATGCCCTCAAAATTCACCGTGAACTTGGTGTAGCTTGGCTCGGATTAGGACGTACCCAACGTTTACTCAAAGATTTCGAAATTGCAGAGGAGTCGCTTGATAGAGCAAGGCGATTGTTACCTGAAAACGACCAAAATGTCGCAGCTGAATCAGCATTGCTTTCACTTGATAAAGGCGATATTTCAAGGGCGAGCCAATGGATTGATGCTGCAGATGTTCAGGGCCAATCACCAATGATTTCCTATGTTCGTGGAAACATCGCAGGACGGATGGGTCAACTCGAATTAGCACACACATTTTACACTCAAGCACTCGATGAAGACCCATCGCATATTCGCGCTCGACTCAATCGTGCTATGGTTCTCATCGCCCTGAATGAGGGGCAATCAGCAGTGGATGATTGTGTTCGACTCTTATCGCTGGCCCCTCATTTTACACTTGCCCGACTACGAAAGGGAGAAGCCCACATGCTTCAAGCGGAATGGAAACTCGCTCTCAATGATTTCAAAATGGTTCTCGAAGTTTCCCCACAGCACGCCGTGGCTTTGACAAAACTTGGTGCCACATACATGGCTCTTCAACGCCCTGAACGAGCCGAAGCTCCGCTCAATGAAGCCCTTCGAATCGACCCCAACCACGCCGAGGCGTGGCATCAGCGAGGATTACTCTATCTCGAATGGGGTAAGACAGAAAACGCCCTCTCCGATTTTGAAGCAGCAATTCGCACACAACCCGGTCATCTCGATGCCCATCTTCACATCGCAGCCTTGTATCATGAACAAGGTCAATTTGATGAGGCAGCAGTAGGCTGGAAAAATGTATTGTTGCTCGACCCAGATCACATGGTGGGAAAAACGCGCCTTGCTGAATGCGAAGCAAAATTGACGGTGTAACTCCATAGTTTTCAATACAAGCAATTTTGAATTTGATTGGAATGGATGAATTATGCCTCTTGAGATTGGGCAAACTGCCCCAAATTTTGAATTATTAAACGCAAATCCATCGGTTGGACCATCAACAATGACGTTTGCCCAAGTCAAGAAAGAAAATGGCACCATGATCGTCTTTGAATGCAATCATTGTCCTTATGTCGTTGCAAGCATATCACGATTGAACGCCATGGCTGATCATTGTTCCCGTCACAATATTGGTTTTGCTGGAATTAATTCAAATGATCCAGTCGTGTATGAAAATGACTCTTTTGAGCACATGGTAAAAAGAGCAGAGAAGGGGATGCCATATCCATACTTGCATGATGAATCCCAAGACATCGCACATGCCTACGATGCTAAAAGAACGCCAGAATTTTTCCTCTTCGATGCACACGATACATTGGTGTACCGCGGCCGCATGGATGACAATCCAAAAAATCCGCAGGAAACAACAACCTCCGAGTTGATGGACGCCGTTCATGCAATGATGGATGGAAGTACACCATTGATTCAAATCACTGAATCAATCGGATGTTCGGTGAAATGGAAACATTGAGGAATTGCATTGACCTCTTGTCGTCGGCAATGCGATTGGGATGAGCAAATGGTATGCCGCTCATGCGGAATAGATTATTCACCGCCCAAAAAACTTCGACCCTTTCATCTTGCTTTTCCAGTGGATGATATGGAAAAAACGATTGAATTCTATTGTGAAATGTTTGGTTGCACAAAAGGAAGGGAAAAAGATGAGTCTTGTGTCTTCAATTTCTTTGGCCACCAAATCGTAGCCCATAAAGTGAAGTCGATGCCTCAGTATCAAACAAATGACGTGGATGGAAAACCTGTACCCGCCATGCACTTCGGCCTCGTCCTTTCGTGGAACGATTGGCATCAGTTGAAGGCGAAATTAGCATCGAAAGAAGTCGAATTTTACATTCCACCATACACGCGTTATGAGGGTCAGCCAGGAGAACAAGCAACAATGTTTGTTGTTGACCCGTGTGGCAATCATCTTGAGTTCAAATCCTTCAAAGATGACGGTGGAATTTTTGATTCAAAATGGTAAACTCAGTACTGTTCAAGGACTAATTCAGTAGTTGTGCTGACGATATCGGTTGGGGCAGCGAGCCACATTTTATCCAATAAGGCACGAAGAGACATGGTATCATCAACATGAACCAAGGCAATCAAATCTGCATCTCCAGAAACTTCGTAAACAATCTCGATGCCTTCCCAACCAGAAATTTCAGAACCAAAGGAACCTATTTCAGCTCCCGGCGCCGCTTTGATTCGTACGAGTGCTGTGAGTCCAATACCTCCTTCTCGGATGGTATAACGCCGAATCGTACCGTCTTCTTCCATTGCTCGAATATGCGTTCGAACCGTTCGTTCACTTACATCGACTTTTTTTGCAAGGTCGACATACGAGATTCTTCCATTTTTCCGTAGTTCAGCAAGGATGGCTCGGTCAACACCTGTGATTCTTGGCATACGGCAAGAAGGAAACCCATCCTATATTAAAAAACCCCGATTTCTTGAAAGAAAAGTTCGGCAATCGAGAATTTTATTACGAAAAAGAATCAAAATATGTTCTAAAGATGTAAAAAGAAATGCAACAAATACTTGCAATATTATGTTTGCATTCGGTAACCACCACGATTGAGAAGAAATCCAATTGGAAGAAAAAACCACATTTGTGGGTTTGATTGAAATTGTCTCGCTGAGTCGCTAGAACAAGGGGAGCACATGTCGGGTACAATTTCGGGGCTCGATGGTCGAATGGTGCTTGACAGCAGAGGCATTCCGACCATCGAAGTGGATTGTTATGTCGATGGTGTATTGCTTGGCCGCGCCATGGTACCTTCAGGGGCCTCAACTGGTGCATACGAAGCACTCGAATTAAGAGATGGTGTACCCGAAGAATATTTTGGTAAAGGAGTCGATAACGCTCTTGCAAACATCAATGAACGCATCGAAGAACATCTCGTAGGCCTCCCAGTCGATGAACAACGACTTATCGATGAAGTGATGATCGAACTTGACGGCACACCGAATAAATCCGAACTCGGAGCCAACGCAATACTTGGAGTTTCACTTTCCTGTTTACATGCAGGGGCCGCATTCCATCAGTTACCATTGTGGAAGTATGTCGGTGGTGTTTCAGGTGGCCTTATGCCGGTTCCCATGCTCAACATCCTCAACGGTGGAGCACACGCTCATTCTAATGTTGATGTTCAAGAATTTATGGTGATGCCTCACGGATTCGATTCATTTCCTGAAGCATTGCGAGCAGGCGTAGAGACATACCATGCACTCAAATCTGAATTAAAGAAAGACGGCATCCTTGGAGGCATTGGTGATGAAGGAGGATTTGCACCGAATTTGAATGCCAATGAAGATGGGCTCAAATACATGGTGAGGGCGATTGAATCCGCAGGCTATTCGACCGATGAAATTGGTATAGCCCTTGATGTTGCAGCCACTGAATTCCATGTAGACGGAAAGTACAACTTCGATGGAAAGGCCTGTTCGAGTCAAGACATGGCTGAAATTTACGGCACTTGGCTAGATGAATACCCCATCGTATCGATTGAAGATGGCTTCAGCGAAGATGATTGGCAAGGTTGGGCATCATTCACAAGAACATATGGGAAGCGAGTTCAAGCTGTAGGTGACGACCTCTTTGTCACACAATCCGAGCGCTTGGCTCAAGGCATCGAAATCCAAGCTGCAAATGCAATGCTTGTCAAAGTGAACCAAGTTGGAACGGTGACCGAAACCCTCGAGGCAATGGATTTAGCATCGTCTCATGGTTTTCGAAATGTCATCTCCCATCGAA
>JAYODQ010000003.1:0-70809 GCA_038106355.1 Candidatus Poseidoniales archaeon
CATCCGGAAAAACACGTGCTGAGTGTGCTTCAGCATCATGTACATGGTCAGCAGACATCGAAGACCTTGAAGTCAACGATGATGTTGAATACCGATACACCTCGCAAGACACGAGTACTGCTACGACTGGTATCAATTACGCTAACTCAAGCACGAACACCTTCACTCGAGGAGATCCAAACAAGATGTTCATCGTTGAGTGGAGAGATATTGGATACTACACCTACGACCAATGTACCGTCCAAGCGGTGTTCTACGACGTGACCAACGAAATCGAATTCAAATACGATAGCGGTTGCCGTGCAACGTACAACTCTTGGTCAATTGGATACATGAACCAAGCAAGAAACCAAGGTGCAGATATCCAAACCTCCTCTGCAACTTCGTATGCGAACCCAGGTCACATCCCAACGACGGGTAACTATCGTATCCACACAAGTTCAAGCAGCCACGGATGGGAAGAGTTCGACAAGGGACTGACGCCAATTGTGAACTATGACACTGCCTTGCAAGGAACATCCAACGGATTCCCATATTCGTACTACTGTTTCTACTACTGGAGTTCATACTCAACCTATTGTAACAAGAACATCGATATGCCTGACGGTTTCGAATTCGAGTACTTTGGTGTGACCTACGATGGAAACAACTCCAACCACCGTGTCAACCTTGCACGACAAGGACACATGTGGTTTGCTACCTCTGGTACAAGTGCACAACAAAGCCAGTGGACTTGGCACTACCCATCATGGCCATACAGTGGTTCAACCTATGCACGACCAGGTTTAATCTCTCCATGGTCTTCGATTTACTCAAGCTACTACTGTTTCCAAACCTCCAGTCTTGATTGCGGTGTGTATTACAGAGTCATGCCATACGAAGGTAAGGGTACTGACATTTACGCTAATGCAATCACAACCGACCCACAATGGGACATCACCGATAGCCCAATCCGATTGCATCCAACCTCGGACTACGTCACCGTTACGTCTGATTTCACAATCAACCCAGGCGTTGTTGTTCAAGTCGACAGCGGTAAGGGTATTTCGATCGATGGTCAATGTACACGAGCCAAGTTCCTCGGTAACTCAACCAACCACATCAAGTTCGAAGGTGCTGGAGGAGCAGAATGGAAAGGTCTTGCGTTTACTGACGATTGTTCATCAACCGATGACCGACATCAGTTCAGGTATGTTGATTTCGCAAACACATCTGACGCAGCGATTTCCTCAGGAAGCCGCCACGGTGACCATTCAGTCACTTGTGCCGACACATCCACTGGAAGTTCAAGAGCATGTTACACCAACAACAACCCAGGTAACTTCACCATGAGTGATGTTACTTTCTCCAACGTCGGTGCTGCAATCAGCCACGGCAGTGGTGGTGGCACAGGTGTATACATGACCGACTTCTCCATTGATGGAGCAGATGAATCATGTTTGAACCTCCCTGAAAACGCTAATGTCGTTTTGAAGGAAGGTACGCTTGAAGATTGTAACACGGACGGAAAGGCTTGGGGCGGAGCGATTGCTACCAACTCTGGCAGCACATCGGCTACAGCATCCACCGGTGGAAGCCTATGGATTGAGAATGTGACTGTGACCAATTCCTTCGTGAACTTCATCTCAACAGACTTGCTGGATGTTCACCTCACCAACATCACCGTGACGACATCCAGTGCCCAAACAGGTGCTGCAATCAGTTCAACTGGTGGTAGCAATGGTGATTTCTATGCCTACAACGTCGATGCTGATGATTACGCAAGCGGTGCATTCTACGCTATGTCAAGCCTTCACCTCGAAGATGTTGACCTTGGAAGTGCTGATTTAATGATTACACCTGGTGGTTCATCCCAAACCGGAAATGGTCCTTCAGGAAGCAACATGGTTCTCGATGGACTCACCTCGGACAAGATCACACTTCGAAGAGTTCATCCTGGTGTCTTTAATGACGTCACCGCAGGCGATGTCGACTGGGCTGCCAACGATATTACAGGTAAGCCAGTCAAGATTTTAGGAGCCGACATTGACGCTTTTACCCTACAAGGTGGCGGCTGGAACATCATCTTTGAGGATGTTTCCGCAGCGAGCATCAAGTCCAGTGCATCATCAGGAAGCCGAAACACCGTAATTGTCGACGGAGGTACCTTCTCCCACAGCAGTTCAACACAATCCGTCTTTGACGGTCGTTACACTGACTTCAGCGTGGGCGAAGTTTCGATTTCAAGTACAACTGTTTCAAGCAGTGGACCATATGTTGTTGAAGCTCGAACTGGAACTGAATTCGTTCTCGTTGAGGCAAGTCTCAACACCAATGATTGTTCTGATTCAAGTGGTGCAACAGGAAACTGTGCTGTTTCAGTCAGTGGTTCGTCAAGCAATCCATCCCAAATTTACTACGGTGGACTTGCATGGATTCGAGCCTACAAAATCGTAGGTTCATCTGAATCAAATAAATCAGGACATACTGTGTCGGCAACACTTGTCGATGGAAGCAACAACGAAATGTCGGTCAATCTGTACCAAAAGATTACTGACACAAACAACGGATCTGCTCAGGTATGGGTCATCACAGAAGATGGTGATGGTACAACCTACACCAAGCACAACTTGCGAGCATCAGGACCCGCTGGTGTAAACGAGACCCTTGTTGGTGACGCATGGTACTCAGCGACCACCAACTCTGGTACGTTTGGAGTTGGCGACAGTGCAGCACTACGATTGTACCCTGCTCCACTTACCTTCGAAGACCCTAACCTTGATTGTGCAGCACTCGCTGGTAATTCGACTCTGGAACCAAATTATGTTGATACTGACGGGGACGGAGTCAAAGACACCTTCCGATTCCAAGAGACCACCATTTCGGTCCTTGAATCGTTTGAAATCGATGGATGTACTATCGTGATTGAGGGCGGTGTGCTTCGAGTGACAAGTACTTCGACCACTCAACCAGTCATCACCATCTCACAAGGTGGAGAATTGCGTCTCACCGATTCACCAGATATTACTGGACTCGATGGAACCATTGTCCGAGCATCCTCATCTGCCAATCCACTTCGATTTAACATGGCTGGCGGAACCCTCAATGTCATGAACGGTTCACAAATCAAAGATTTGTATCAAGATGGAACCACAGACAGTGCATTGTATGTCGGCGACGGCTCAACCCTGAAGATGAGCAACAGTGCTACCATCTTTGGTGCTCAAGCATCCTCTGATGACATGGCAACGGTGAAAATCGACGGCGGTTCTCTTGACATCGACGCTTCTACCATCCAAAACACTGGCCAAACAGGAACAGCGCTCTGGGTTGAGGCTTCAGGTGCATCCATTAGTAGCATCACTGTAAAGAATGCTGCAGTAGGTATTCAATCCTACAACGGTGCCCCTCAAGTTGATGGATTTACACTCTCCAACAACGATGTTGGAATTGCTGTTTACGGCGGTATGTCACTACCATCCATTTACCGAAGCACATTGTTGTCAGGTCAAAACTCTGGTTGGAAGACGTACGCAATTGATGCATCGACCTTCCTAGGAAGCGGAAACAACTACCTCCAAATTGGTGCAAACGCCATCTACGGTGGAGGTGACGCTCACCCGTACTATTCCTACAGTACATCTCACTGGTACCTTATCTTCGACCGACTCAACATTGAGTTGACAGACACATCAGGAAACAAGTGGAACGTTACCAACCCAAGCCAAATTGGATACTACCCATACAGTTCAAGCGACCCAGCGATCAGCACCTACTCCCACGTTGGAAATTACGACGGTGGAAACGGTGGTGCTCCATCATGGCATTGTAACTACTACGGCTACAACTATGGTCCAAATTACCAATACTACGACGGTTACTTCTACTACATGTATTACTATTGGCTCGGACAAGGTGTAAGCTATCCAGGTTACTACAGTGCTCCAGATAAGTTTGGATTCGACTGGGAAGACATTGGTAATGGCGTCACACCAAGTGGAACCTATGCTTACTACCCATACATGTGGTGGGGATACTACTCTCCTTCGTTCATGTTCAGTGGTGCAAACACACCACCTGAAGGCTCGAACGGACAAGGTTCGTGGCCAGGTAACGTCGGCAACCCGCCTAGCTATGCAGCAAATGGATACCCAACCAACTACGGTCTATGTATGACATACGCATACACTTACTACATGTCCAGCGGTCAAGGTGCTCGACTCACCTTCCCAATCGTTGACATTTCAGCAAGCAACCTGTCCAAGGTCACCATTTACATGGACTTCCTCCACAATGGTGCAGACAACTATCAAGACCGAATGGACTTCGTTGCACGTGCAGCATCATCTGCATCCGACCTTCTCGATGAAGCATACGTTCGTGAGTCAGGTACGCCAATGTTCCAAAACGGTGAAATCACCGGCGCAGACAATGGAATCGACATCGGTGGTAACTTCGCTGCTGCGAACTTCAAGAACATCGATGTGACCAGTCCAACAAACGCAGGTCTACTCGTTTCTGGTCAATCTAAAGGTAGTGCAGATGCAGTCAATGTGACTGGCGGAGATTACGGTGTTCTCGTTTCCACAAGTGGTTCAGGAACAATGGATTTGACCAACCTTGATTTGGACGGTCAAAACAAGGCTGGTGTCTACTATGCAAAGGATATCAATGGCGATCTCACTGGTACCTTTGCAAACATCGGAGGTGCAGCCGTTGAATATGGTGCAAGTACATCCGCTGATGTTGAATTCTCAGATTTGTTAATCCAAGGAAACGATGTTGGTATCGAAACTGCAGGTTCCGGAAAAATTACTATCAAAGATTCGACATTCGCCAACACAAACAATGACTTCGTCATAACTGGTTCGTCAATCATCGATTTCATTGAAGGCGACTTGGTTCTCTCAAGCGTTGATGTTTCAGGCTCGGGTAAATTCAACAGAATGCGAATTGCGAACATCACCGTAACTGCAGATTCATCTGCTGTTTCTGGAACATCTGTTGTCGTGCGTGATGGCGATGGAAAAATTCAGGGTGTTCAAACCACAGATTCGAATGGTAAAGCATCAGGAATTACTTTCGTGACTGCATATGTGACGAGCATAGGAACTACAACCCCATCGCTCTCAGGATATACTGCCTCCACGACCGCTGAGGTTGAATACACATCCTCAACTGCTGATTTCAGATACGCTAAGGACACGCTTTCATTGGTTGATGATGCGTACAACAACGAAGAAACGGTAGACTTAGTCAATCAATTCGAAGGTCGAATTTGTTATCCTGGTTCAAGCAGTTCATTCGTCATGGTGTCGGCCTGTCGATCAGGTCTCGGTACAGGTTCGAGCCGAACCTACAGTTCTCCTTCAGGATTTGAAGAATTCAGCTATTATCAAGGCCACTCCGGTAGTGATTTCGCTGGAAAAACCATCATGATGGATACACCATACTGGTACATGGGCTCTGGTGACCACAATTGGAATGGTACGGACCTTATCTTTACCGCATCATATGCTGGCAACCTCGCTAACTACATGTATCCGTACTACTATTATGGTGAAGTTTCAGTTTGGATGAACGATGGTTCAGTCACAGCAGCAGCTGTAAGTTCCGATGGAGTCCTTAACGGAGCAAGTATGGGATACATGTACTACGCATGGAACTTCCAAGCCAACAACACCACCTTTGATGGAATTGAAACCCTGAGTTCCGGTGTTGGATATGGATACTATTCTGACTACATGCCAGACTTCTTTGATGTGACAAACAGTACAATTACCCACTTTAAGGGATACACGCAACTCAACAACGCAATTCAAATTTCAGACATTTGTATCGTCTTGAATGGTGTTGAAGGAACTGACATCAACGACAACACCTTCAACAATTGTGGTGTTGGTGTGTTCTCACAACGTTCAGGATACTATTACACTCACTCCTCGAGTGAAATTGGTTCAGACAACTTGACCATCAACCGAAACACATTCAACGATGGTGGAGAAATTGCAGACATTTGGCTCTACACGACCAACGAAATCCAAGGTGCAGAAATTGACGGAAATACGTTCCACACCACTGCAGGTGGTTCGGCGATATCTGTCTATCCAGGTAACACAAAGGATGTTGACATCACCAACAACGACATTAACGGTGGTGGAGATGACCTCATCTTCCTGTACCAAACCCACAACTTCAATGTTTCAGGCAACGATATTACTGGTATCACTCAACAAGATGAAACCACTGGTATTTACACCTACCAAGGTAGTGGAAGTGTGACTGACAACACCATCACTGACGCTGAATACTCCGGTATTTACATGGAACAAATCAGTACACCACCTGCAAGTGGCAATTCACTCTGTAGCATCGGTCGAACTGACTACCGATATAGCGACACCTGTGATTGGAACTTGGGAAGTGGAAAGAAGGCAACCCTCGGTCTTGACACCGACAGTTGGGGTTACGAGATCAGCATCGCTGTTGTTCTCAACAACACCACCGTGGTTAACTCTTGGTCAACCTACACCTTCAACAGCAATGCTGGATACCACCCGCTTGCAACCTACACCACACCAGGATACTACAAGCTGTATGTCAACGATTCATACGGGGATGGTGGTGCAACCATTGAGGTCACAGAAACCTCATCCACTGCATCCACTGCATCCGACGCTGTCATTTCAGGAAACACCATTGGTTTGTCAACTGGTCGACAGGCACCTTCTGCGGTCGGAATGACCCTAGCAGATTGTGATTCGATTGCGATTGCTTCGAGTTCAAACACAATTACCCTCGAAGACAATGCTATGGTGATCGATGATTGTGATGTGAGTGACGTCGGTTCTGTACTGACCGGTGCAGGAGCCAGTGGTACCACTGGTATCTTCTCTGACTCAGCATACAATGGACTTGTCTTGAACGGAACAACCATCTCCGGATACGATACTGGTGTTCACAAGGAACTCGGTGTCCTCACCCTCAAGGGTGATGCCGACATCACGGGTGACGAGTACGGTATCTACACCGATGATGTTGATGTCATCTCCCTTGGTGCAAGTGTTGATGCAGATGACACCGATGGTGTTGCACTCTACTTGCTCAACAGCGATGACACCTGGATTTACCCACTCGATGTCGACGGAAACATTGGTGTGTTTGCAAACAACTCAGTCTTCCGATGGGACAACCTCGGAACTGGTGTATCAGATGCAACAACTGCACTCAAGACCGAAGACTCAACAGGTTCCATCGAGAACATGACCTTCGGTAGCACAACCACGTACCAAATCGATGCTGGAAGCAATTCCCATATCACATCCATTGGTCATACGCTCAACTCTGGTGAGTTGATGGTTCATTCCACCGCAGTGATTGACGAGGCAAACTTGTTCAACATTGAAACCACTCATCTTGGTGCAGCACCAACAAACGATGTGGCATTGATGATCATGTCAAGTGACAACAGCCGTGCATCCTATGTTTCAACATCCTTCCAACCAGAAGTCATGAACATTGATGGTTCAACTGACGACTGGTTTGGCGGAAATGAACTCAACCCAGCAGGATATGCCATGCCAGGTAACATGAGCGGTGATGGAACAGACAACATGTATGTCACATACAATGTTGCAGACAGCCTCTATGTTGGTTTGACTGGTGTCGACCTCAGCAGTGCAGATGTTCTCATCTACCTCAGTGTTGACGGTAGTGGCTCAAGCACAGGTTACAACGGAATGGGTGGATCACACGACCTACCATTCAGTGCAAACTACGTGCTCTGGGCAGACAGTACCACCTCCTTTGATTTGTACAGTTATGGATTCCTTGGATGGGGACCAAGTTCACTCAGCACTGAATCCGTCGGAGCTGCACAAGGAACTGAAATCCTCGAATTCGAGATTCCATTCAGCCGAATCGGTGGTACGCCAGATGCAGTTGACATCATCGCAATCGTTCAAGCAGAAACTTCAGCAGACGTAAGCACTGTTCACCCAACTCAAACCATCGATTCTGCTCAAACAGCACAATCCTTTGAGAAATACGTGAGCGTTGAACTCAAGCACGGTGACCTCAACAGTGGTTCACTCTATGATGAAGTTCTTGTGTATCAATCCTACAAGGGATCAACCACACCTTCAGGTGCAACTGATTACAACGTCATGGTCATGACAGATGCTGACTGTGCTATCGATTGGACAGTCGTCTCTGATGTCTCACTTGCAAACAACGTCTACCTCACATCAAGTGGAACAGGTGTTGTGAACATCGCAAGAGCATGTCCAGTGATTCAAACCACACTCACTGACATCTCCATCCTTGAGGACTACGATACTGATTCAGACGGTTCAATCGATACCTACTCATTCAGTTTGACCGACCTCGCAGACGATGTGCAAGATGAAGAGAGCACACTCACTTGGCAAGTTGATGATTCAAACCTCGATGCTTACGACAATGTCTTGTTGGGATACTCACTCAACGGCCAGACATTCTCCGTCGTTCCTGTCGAAGATGCATTCGGTACCATTGAATTCACATTCAATGTCACTGACAGCAATGGACTCATGGACGAGAAGACCATTGTCTTCACCATCGAGAACGTCAACGACCCACCAGTGATTTGTAACGTCAATGAAGTTGATTGTATGCCTATCTTCTCAACCGATGACGGATTTGACAACATCCTTCCAGAAGGATTTGGTGTCCACAAGAAGTACCTCGGTGCTCTTGCAAACCAATCACAATCCTACATCCGAGATAAGGCAAACGAGCAAGTTCCATACCGACAATCGTACTCATGGGCTGCTTCAGTCCCATCATCATGTACAGCGTTCGGTGTTGCAATCGACGGATATGAACTCGTCATTACTGAAAACACCAGCAACGAACTTGGTGGTGCTTGTGATGTCACCCTCGTTGTGACTGACAATGGAACGGAGAACCAAGACTCCATTCCATTCGATGTGACCTTCTCGGTCTCACCAGTCAACGATGCACCAGTCATTCTTGACTGGGACCGACAGAACGAAGTGGTGATGAAGGCAGACAATGGATCGATTCCAAACGTTCCATGGATGCTCACCTTGATGGAAGATGACACAAGTGCAAGCAACTTGACCTACGACCTTTCTGCAATCAAGTACGACATTGACCACAACCTCGGTGACCTCTACTGGACAGTCGAATCTACCGACCAATGTGACTACGAGAACTACTTCACGACAACCATCTCAGGTGATGACCTCATCTTCGATCTCGTCCCAGATGCAACAACCAACGCAAGAATTTGGGAAATTGATTACCTCAACGACAACGGTATTCACCAGACTCCACCTGTTGGTTCAGAGTTCTGTCAAATCAGACTCGTGCTTCGAGACACATTGAACGCACCATCCTATGTGCCAAACTATGACACTTCGATTATGCCAATTGCAAACTATCAGCAAGGCATGGTCACAAAGGAGATTGGTGTCCGTGTTGACAACGTTCCAGAACTTGTCCCTGACTACTACTTCGCATCCGACTCTGGATTTAGCTGGAACGGTATTACATCGGTCATGACCGGTACCTACCTCCCAGTGACTGTCACAGTCGGTGGCGGCGGTGACGAAGGTCCATACACCTACGACCACATGCTCAAGGTGACCTTCCATTCAGATGGTCACACCGAATCTGAAACTGCACGATACTACACTGTGCCAGATTATGGTGGCGAGATTTCAATCACAGATTACGTGTACATCACTCGTGATACCACTGAAGTTTGGGTTGAAATGGATGTCTTGACATGTCTCTCGAACCCATGTGACTTGACAGCGACCATCGACACAAGATTCCAGATCGACGAGCCAGGTTCACACCGAGCAACCAACAGCGGTCTACAAGGCGAAATGTGGTCCAAGCCAGGTCAATACGGTTCCAATGGAACAGCGACCTCACAACGACGACCACTCCTTGAAGACAGCAACTGGTGTAACAACGTCATGTCAACCGATGCAACCGCTGACATCTGCAACCATGCGAACCAACCAGCAAGCGAATTCCTCGCAACCAACCAATCCCTCCCAATCGTGGTAGGTCAAATTGGTGCATCTGCGGTTCCATCGTTTGCTCCAAGTATTATTGCAGTCGCACTTGCAGGATTGTTTGTCAGTGCTCTCTCCTTCACATCTCGCCGAGATGAAGACGAAGAAGAAGTTGTGAAGACCATGTCTGACGACGAAGGTGCTGTGAGCCCAGTGATCGCTACCATTCTGATGGTTGCTATCACCGTGGTTCTCTCTGGTGTCATTTACGTGTGGGCATCAAGCCTCGCTGAAACCGATGTGAAAGGCGTCCCTCGAGTGACCTTCACCATTGAAGACCACGACGGCGGAGACCCAGACAACGGACACTGGAGAATCACCGTTGGCCAAACTGAAACTGACCTTGCAACCCAAGCGGTCATTGTCAGAGTCATGTATGCCAACGCAAGTGGTGGATTGGTGACCTTCAATGCGAACCTCGCAGACAGCAACGGCGTCTATGGTTTCAACCCTGAAAACAGTGATGCATTCGTCACGTTCGTCGATTCAACACTACGTCTTGAAGGAACTTCATACAAGTCAACCTTCAGTGCTGGTGACACAATCTTCATTCGAACACATGATGCAGAAGGAACTCCTCTCGTCGATGCAAGAATTGACTTGATCTATCAACCAAATCTTGCTGGTGCTCAGGGAACTCTTCTCAAATCCTACAGCGACTTGTCATACAACAAGGCTGCTTGAAGATTCTGAAGAAGTCAATGCTTTGCCTTCGAACCACACCGTGGTTCGGGTTGGAGGTGTAGCGTATGCTACGCGTTCAATCTGTTGGAGCGTGAATGCTTTGAATGTCGTGCGGTTGGGCTGTACATGGAGTTGACAAAACCAAAAGTCGTCGTCTTTGACTGCGATGGTGTGCTTGTTGATTCTGTAAGCTCTTGGAAGACTCTCCACGATCATTTCGGTACGGACAACAATGCGAACCTTCATCGGTTTATCCGTGGCGAGATTAGCGATGTAGAATTCATGCAACTTGACATCCAACTTTGGAAATCTGTGCAGGATGAAATCCATCAGGATGATTTGTTTCGAGCCTATGCTGGAATCAAATTAATGGCAGGAGCACGTGAGACCATATCTGTTCTCAAGGAACATGGTATCTTTGTTGCCATCGTCAGCGCTGGTGTCGATATCTTTGTGCAATCGATTGCCGGAATGCTCAAGGTCGATGACTGGATTGCGAATGGACTTGAATTCAACGATGATGGCTTCTTGGCAAACGATGGAGTATGCAGACTCCACGCTTCAAAGAAAGGTGTGATCGTTGAGAAATTGCTCAACATGCACGGCTTTGAAGCACACGAATGCGTAAGCGTTGGTGATTCAGAAATGGACCTATCAATGCAAATCGAAGGGAGTCATTTCATTGGGTTTTGCCCAACGAGAGAGAGTTCAAGACAGGCATTTGAAGCGTTGGAGATCCCAATTGTGACACAAAAGAACTTGACGGCGATTCTGCCCATTCTTGGATTTGAATCAAGCGAAGGGAATTGAAACCGATTTATGACTCTGCAAATTGATGACTGTGAGCATACAAGGCTTCGGTTGGAAACCGAGCATCCGCTGATACGATGTTTGGTCCTGCCAAGTGCTTGAACACACCAATGTCGTACCTCGAAAATCGACGCAGGCATGTCCATGTACGTGTCCGGTCACGAAAATATCAGGGACGGTCTGTATCACGAGTCCATCTTCTGGTTCGGGGGAGAGTGGAGTTTTTCCACCCCATTGGGGAGCTAGATGTCGTCTTCGTAACATCTCACGCATTGCTTCAACGGGGTCGCTGTAGGTGACTGTGCGTAATCCAGCAACGAAATCGTCGATTGATTTACCATGGTACGAAAGGAGTCGTACACCGTGAAGGGAAAAATCACATGGGTTTCCAACAAATGTTGTTGAATTGTAATCGAGTTGAATGTCTTTCTCAAACGTAGGTTGTGGTTCTGCAGGACGTACTGCATCGTGGTTTCCTGGGAGCATGACACATTCAACCCAATCAGGCAAGAGCGAAAGAAGTCGTGCAAATTCAGAATATTGCTTGAACAAATCTGTAATTGAAAGTTCTCTGTCTTGATCAGGATAAATCCCTACACCATCGACACAATCGCCTGATAAAATGAGGTATTTGATGGTCTTTGCAAGCGGGTCTGAATGGAACCACCTTACCATTTTATGCCATTGGCCTTCGAGAAATGTTTTCGAACCAACGTGGATATCCGAAAGAAATGCAACACTCACGCCAACCTCTGCTGACTTCTTTTTATGCTGGTGTTCGAGAGGGAAATGAAGGTCGTTGACATAAAAGATGTCTCCTGATTGGCTAAAAGTACCTGAAACCCCAAGAACATCATCTGGCATAAGACCCGCTTCTAAGACCGCCTCTTGTTCTCTGTCTCTGTCATCCCCTGTTCGCTTGGTCAACAAGCATGGTAATTCCCCTGTTTCATCTTCAATGCTAAACAACAGATGACCATTTTTTGTGTATCTTGGTTCATTGACCAGTCCAATGGCTACGGCGATGTTTTCGTATCCTTGATATCTGTAGGTTTCTTGAAGAAGTTTTGAAATCTCTTGCGATTTTCGTGGCAGGTTTGAATTTGCTTCAATCATTTTCCGAATTCTTGTCAAACGATCGTTAAAACATGCCGCAATATCACTCATTTTACCCTCGGTCAGTGATTGTCCTGTGATATCATAATGTATGGTGACATCAGTTTCAACATCACTCGCAAGTGTTGGGAAATCTCCTTGATTCCAATCGGGAAGATTATTTCGAAATTCTACATCAAGTGGTTCAGGTTCGTGAAGTGGTGCAATGGTTCGTGCGAGGTCTTTTGGCTGAGATTTGAGGAGAGGTGGTTCGATGGTTGGAGCCTCTCGACTTGATGGCATTGTAGAGTTTGATTGAATAACTTGAATATCGGCAACCGTCAAGAGCCCTGTGCCAAGTTCATGTTGAAGCAGTCGTTGAACAAACTTCAACGGATACTCCTGCTCAAGAATGAATGCTCTTGCATCTCTGGTTGCAGCGAGTGACCGACTTCGCAAAAGTGCGAAAATTTCCGGCCACTGGTCACCCATGTGTTGAGTTGAAGGTTCACACTCTAAAAACGAAATGATGGAGAAGGTTGTGTCACTCTTCGCTGTCCTTCCATGTGATTTCTGCTGCGATATCAGATTGTTTTTTGCCCTGCACACTCCATGCTTCATCCTGCCAAGGTGCGGATTCTCTTGCAGCTTGTTCACGAGCCAAACGCTGTTGTTCAAACTGGATGGCTTGTTGCTTCAGTTCTTCTTCTTTCTTGATTGCAGCCTCTTTTGCCTTCTTTGCGTTTTCCATCGCTTGGTCAAAGTGTTCAATCGCTTTGAGTAAGGCAAAATAAACGAACCCCTCTTTGTTTTCTGAACGAGTTCCTCCAATTTGTGTATGTTCAGCATTTGTCCAAGAGTGTGATGCAATACCTACATAGACGCTACCGACTTGTTTTGCAGTCAAATCTGCGGTTGGCCCTGCAATACCCGTGATGGAAATGGCGTAATCAGCGTGGGCACGCTCCAGAGCACCTTTGGCCATTTCAATTGCGACGTGGGCTGAAACCGCTCCATGCTTTGCAAGTGTTGCTTCTTGAACGCCAAGTTCCTTCATTTTAGCATCGTTTGCGTATGTGATCCATGATTGGTTAAACCACTCACTTGAACCAGCGATGTCGGTCAGTGTGCTCGCAAGGAGCCCGCCAGTGCATGACTCTGCGAGGGTGATGGTATGACCCCCTGCTTTCAACCGACGAGCGAGTCGGGCTGCAGTCCCATGGACATCAGCATCCATGTGTCGTCGTGTAAAAGGTATGTTTTGAGGTTATTGGAGGGAACGCATTCTTGAAAAAGGCGAGCCTTCAGCAAGGCATGGGTCTGTGGTCTAGGGGTTTATGACGTCGCCCTTACAAGGCGAAGATCGAGGGTTCAATTCCCTCCGGACCCATCCTTACCAGAGTTCCCCAAGGAGGTCAATTTCATCGCCTTGGAGGACGACTGAGATGCTCGTTTTGCTTCGAATGCGTTCGATTGATTCCGATGTGTCAAGAATACAAAGATGAGTTGCTCGTTCCCATAATCCTTGTTCAAACGTATGGCCTCGAAGATCTACAGCAACGAGAATATCCTCGAGTTCTGAAAACATGAGTGCAGACGTTGCTCTCTTGAGGTCGCTTCCTTGAATGATAAGCCATCGATGACCAAGGAGAGAGGCTCGAACATCCTCTTTTAGATTCTCAAAGTGAATGTACATCATATGAACACCTAAAAACGAAGGAGAGCAGCAACACCGCCGAATCCTAACAATTGTTGCCCAGCATCGTGGTCTGCGGAACATTGAACAATTTGAGCACCGATGTCGTTGAGTTGTTCAGCCCAGACGAACCAAGAGGTTCCAAAGGAGCGAACTTGAGGGTCGCGTAATGTATCAGCGATAATGAGCAATGTTTCAATCGCCCCTCTTTGCAATGCATCATCCAATTCTTGTTCTCCAATAGCGATGAGGTTGTTGGTCGCCATACGAGTCCACGCCTCTTCAAGCAAGAGAATTTCTTTGCTCATCTGGTGTTCTGAAAGGATGCTTCCCGCTAAGCCTTGGCTTAACACCTCGTTGGCAGCCCCTCTGCCTCCCATGCTCGTCCCAACTGATTTGACGGTGCGTAGCCCAGAATGTTTGGAAAACAATTTCGCCACATCATCACGAAAATGTCCAGGTCCACATAGGATAAGAGGCATGGAATCGTCGATTTGTTCAAGAATTTTCTCAACCACATTGGCTTGAAATTGGGATAGAATTGAGCCTGATTCCTTTGATGCAATCCGTTTCCCTCCACCGCGCATGGTCCATTGTGCACTTTCTCGTAACCCCCGATTGGTCACAAAATACAGAATGATTTCATCCTGTTCAACGACGAGCAATCCGACTTGGGGGGTATTCGATGCGTGAATTGCGTTTGTGATTAGTTCTTCATCAAGTTTTGAAAAGCCATGTTCACTTGTCAATGTGATATCGTCTCCTTTTGTGACAAGATGTGTGTGGTGTGAACCAATATCGATTGGAGCTTGTCGAATGATACCATGAACTCGAAGTGAATCGGAAAACGACAGATGCTCCACATATTCAATGCTGAGGGAAATCATCATTTTTTTGCGTTCTGCCTCTTTTGCTCGTTCACCCTCTGCTCCACCTGTAGTTTGGTCGCGTCGTTCACCGAGCATCGTGAACAACAAGCCTTTGGAGCATAAGCGTGCGAGTACCCATAAATCGTCATCAGAATCGATGTGGATGTTCCACACATTCTCTTCTTTACGATGCAATCTCATCCATTCACCCAAAGACGCCGGTCAAATTACCGTCTTCGTCCATGTCCATGTTGTTTGCTGCTGGGATTTTTGGCAGGCCAGGCATCGTCATCATGTCCCCTAGGATGGCGACAATGAAGCCAGCCCCAGCGTTGAGTCTGAATTCCTTGACAGGAAGTGTGAAGCCAGTTGGAGCACCGAGAAGTGTAGCATCATGAGAAAACGAATATTGGGTCTTTGCCATGCAAATAGGGAGGTGTCCATAGCCCCACGCTGTGATTTGTTCAGCCATCTTTTGTGCTTGTGGTTCAATGTCGACGGTGCCTGCATGATACATTCTTTTCGCAATGTGCTCCACTTTTTCGGTAAAATGTGTTTCAGGCGAAAAAAGAGGAATGAAATTTCGCCCATCTGCTACATGTTCCTGAATCGATTTGACCACGGCTTTTGCAAGTGCTTCGCCACCTTTTCCACCGTGAGCAAAGACCTCTGTGACGCAGATCTTTCTTGCACCACTCGCCGTAGCACACTCTGTGATGGTCTTGATTTCGGCATCTGTATCGGATGCGAATTTGTTGATGGAGACAACGACTGGTACTCCAAATGCAACCATGTTTCGAATATGGCGGTCAAGATTTGATTGAGCCCCTTTGCGAACAGCGTCGATATCTTCGGCCTCCAAAACCTCTTTTGGTGGCCGAACACCTCCTTTCGAGCCAAAAGCACCACCGTGAAGTTTCATTGAGCGTACGGTGACGTTCATCACGATGCAATCAGGTCGTTTTCCAGAGTAATGTGATTTGATGTGCATGAATTTTTCAGCACCCATATCAGAACCAAATCCGGCTTCCGTGACCACAATATCACAACAAGATAAAGCCACTTTATCGGCAACAATACTCGAATTTCCATGAGCAATGTTCGCAAATGGGCCACCATGGATGAAGGCAGCCCCTCCTTCGAGTGTTTGTGCGAGATTTGGAAGAAATGCTTGACGTAATAACAGTGCCATCGCTCCTGCAGCGCCGATATGTTTGGCTTTCACGGGATGTCCTTCGATGGATGAACCGATGACGATTTCTCCGAGTCGATGTCGAAGGTCTTTGTAATCCGATGCAAGCACCAAAATAGCCATGATTTCACTTGCTGCGGTGATGTCAAAACGTTCAGACCTCGGTATGCCATTGGCGTTGCCTCCGAGGCCGATCACACAATCACGAAGTGCTCTATCGTTCATATCAATGACACGCGGCCATGAAATTTTGGTCAAATCGATTTTGCACTCGTTTCCGTGTTTGATGTGGTTATCGACAAGTGCCGAAAGCAGGTTGTGTGCAGATGTAACTGCATGAAGGTCACCAGTCATGTGAAGATTGATTTCCTCCATTGGGAGAACTTGGGAATAACCGCCACCTGCAGCACCACCTTTGATGCCAAAGACAGGTCCCATCGAGGGTTCTCGGACGACACATGTCGCATTTTTCCCGATGGCACAAAGGGCTTGAGTGAGCCCGATGGTCGTGACCGTCTTTCCTTCGCCAAAGGGTGTTGGATTGACGGATGTGACGAGGACTAAATTGCCTTGTGCGTTGTTCAATCTTTTTTTGACACCGTTCCAACTTATCTTCGCAAGCCCTTGACCGTAAAGCATTAATTCATGTGCTGGAATTCCAATTTTCCAAGCAATGGCTTCGATAGGCTCCATGCTTGCATGACGAGCAATTTCCAAATCAGACTTCATTAGAGATTGTTTCGACTTCGTTTAGGCTTTCAACCCTCGCCTAAAATCATCGATTTTGGCAGGATTTTGTTGCTTGTCTTACGAAGCCATCAATCGTCTTTCATGCTTCCAAGATAGTCCGGTAGGTCGACACCAGCCATCTTTGCAACATCATGAACCGGGGGGAGGCTCTTGATGAGCGATGAGACAAAGTTTGCAGTGGAGCCATTTTCAGATTGTCCTGAATCCCAAACGGTAATCTTGTCAATCTTCAAGTTCGCAATGGCTTCAGTTTGTCGTGCAACCAATTCTTCAATCTTCTCGACCATCAGCAAGGTTGCTGCAGCCTTTGGATCGCCTCCAGCACTCTTGATAAGTTGAGCATAACCAGATGCCTTTGCCTCGAGAACAGCCTTTTGCCCCTCTGCTTCTGCATTGTAGGCTGCAAGAATTGCGTCGGCTTGACCACGTGCAATTCTACGTTGTCGCTCGGCTTCAGCTTCAGCTGCAATTTCGATTTGTTGTTTTGAAATCTCTTCACGTGCGATTTCTTCAGCACGGAGACGCTGCCCTTCGAGTTCGTATTGAGCCTTCTCAATTTCAACGTCTGCCATTCTGCGAGCCACTTCAGTTCGTCGCTTGGCTTCGGCTTCTTTTTCTGCAAGTTCTGCATTGTAAGATGCGATTTCTGCTTGCGATTCATTTTCACCCTTGACCGCTTCTGCTTCTTGCTGGTTGACATAGACACGACGGTCAGTATCAGCTTGCTTCTGACCCTTGTCTGAAGCAGCTCGGTTGGTAGCGACAGCAACTTCTCTGTCTTTGTCGGCTTCTGCTTGACCTGTTTCACCACGTCGTAGAGCTTCAGCACGTGCGATGTTGGCTTCTGCAATGGCTTCTGCAGCGGCCTTTGCTCCGAGCGATTTGATGAAGTCTGCCTCGTCGGTGATGTCGGTGATGTTCACGTTGATGAGGTAAAGCCCGATCTTGTGCAATTCAGTGTCGACGTTTTCAGAAACTCGACTCAAGAACGCTTCTCGGTCGCTATTGATTTCTTGAATGGAGAGCGAGGCAACCGTTAATCGAAGTTGTCCAAAGATGATTTCCTCTGCCATTTTTTCCATTTGTTGGGGTTGGTTGGTAAAACTGAGCAATCTCTCCGCAGCGTTCTGCATGATGGATGGCTCAGTTGAGATACCGATGGTAAACGATGAAGGTACGTTGATACGAATATTTTCCTTGGACAGGGCATGCTTCAGGTCGATAGCAATGGTCATGGGTTGGAGATTAAGCCATCCAAAATTTTGAATGAGCGGCCATACAATTCGGCCACCGCCGTGGTAACACGCTGCGGCTGTCTTACCTTTGACTCGTCCGTAGACGACCAGAATTTTATCTGATGGTGCAACTTTATATCTCGACACAGCAACATAAATTGTTGCAAGCAAGACGATGACAAATAATCCCATTCCAATTAATATTAATTCTCCAGCCATGTTATTCACTTTCCATTATTTTGTTTTTGTTTTCTACTGTTGTTACGATGAGTAAATCGCCGATGGTATCAACGACTTGAATGAGCGTTCCAGTTTCGATTTCAACAGTATCGTCTTCTGCACGAGCCGTCATGGTTCGAAGGGCCCCTTGGAATTCGACCTGGACTTGACCATCTTTACCTTGTGGTATTTTGAGGTACACTCTACCTTTTGAACCAACAGCGTTTGAATGAACCACATTTCCATCGGATTCAAGTCCACGCATGACATCAAACACTTTTCCAATGACATACATGGAAGTTAAACCCGCAATGGTTCCAACAAAAATAGCAACCACTGCATTATCGACTTGGTCGCTTGTACTGACGGCAAGACCAAATATACCGAACATCATGATGAAACTGAGTAAGCCTTGCAATGTAAGCATGTGGAAAAATCCAGTTGCATCGAGGTCAAAATCTATGCCAAACATGCCTTCAATGGCACCGTCTGCAGCACCTGTGATGACAACGAGGAGAAAATAGATGAGAAATAAGGCTGTTCCAATGATGGCACAAGCAGCGAATAAAACATCGACACCTGTGATATCGGTGATGCCGAGAGGTTCCAAAATAAAGTCAAAAATTCCCATGCCGCTCAATCCTTCGTGTTCAATGCTTCGTTTTGAGTGTTTTGTTTTTTCTTTAGTGGTCGAATGTAGATGAAATACAGGTGGGCATACACAATGGGGCCAAGCGAGAAACCTACCAATAACGCAATGCCCCAAACTGGAAATTCAAACGCAAAGCCGATACCAAGGACTACAAATAGGGAAATAAGAATCGAAACTTTCTCAAGAACTTGCCAAAATGGACTGACATCGTCGTTGTCCGAGTCTGCTCGTGATTTGAGCAAGACAACATCGTGAAATTCAGCCATAGTAGATCAATCAAAAGAAGACGTCGAACCATGTAAGTTCACTCACAAACAAGATGAAGAGAAATGAGAATACGGTCATAACAGTTGAAGATTTTCGCTCTTCTATATTGTATTCATGTGGTTGGTAGACTCCATTTTCATCTTTGATGAAATTCATGTAAGGATTTTTCAAATATCCAGATTCAAGGTCGTTTTTTTGGTCAGCTTTCACAACTTGATACCCAAGGAAGAGGACGGTGAGGATGACCGATGCCACAGCCCAACCCCACAATTCTGTGAGAGCAAGTTCAAATTTTTTCCACATCGCAAACGAGAAGTATAAACCAAGCAAATTTGTGAGGGTCAAACCAAGTCGATTTTCAGATTGGGTTGCACCTTGCCATTCTGCCATGATGGTTCATGTGAATTGGTCCTTCTTCAAAATTACGCCAGTATCGTTGCAGTTTTACGAAGCAGTGAACGGAAGGAGGTGGCTTGAAAAGGGTTTGATGTTTGGTGGTTGTATGGGCTTAATTCGATATGCCGTGGCGGGTGACCCGATTGAGCAAAGCCTTTCTCCACTGTTGTTTGTCCTCGTCAGCAATCATCTGGGTCTTGAAGAGGTGAGTTCTCCAGACATCGTGCCGGCATCCACGATTGAAAACGCATTGGCATGGGGCTATGCAGGAGCCGTCCCAGTTGAAATCGAATGGTATCACACCAGTGCCCCCCTGGGGAAATTCCGTTCAAAGACCCTCATCGAGAAGGCCATCGTGCAAGCCCAAACCATTGAGTCCGTTGACGCTTCTCTCCATGCCATTCATCCCTTCTCATCGCCTCAGCCAAAAATAGAGGGCCCCAATTTCAAACGGTTTGATTTTGAAGAGATTTGGATGAATTTAACCACGCCACTAAAACATCAATTACAATCCATGGCTGTATCAAATCTTGATTGCTCTGACTCCATTCAATCGGTCAATGCTCTGCGTTGGGATGGACAAGGATGGTGGTGCATGAGTACTGACGGAATCGGTATGGCTGCTGTTTTGCTTCATCGGGGGGTTGGTCTCGGAAGTTGCGTCGGAATGATCGGGGGTGGTAGTGCTGCACGTTCATTCGCTCATGCATGGACCACTTTGGGGGGCCATCTCAACTTCCTTGGGGGCCGAAGAGAAATTGAACTCGACGACGTATTATTTTCGAATGAAAAACCCATTTGTGTGGTTGAATTTGAAGAGCATGAGCTTGTGGAATTGCCCCAACTTCGATTTAAAGCATCGTATGACCTGTCCATTGACCTTGAACGCATCATGCAACCAGACAACCATATTTACGATGGTCGATGGTTACTCGTCGCACAACATCTTGAAGCATGGAGGACCCTTTGGGCACCCCATCTTGCTCAGCAACTTCCATCTCTCGAAGTCTTATTGGCACGACTCATCGAATGCGAAAAAGTTCTCAGGTCCTACAAAAGATAAGAAGAACATAATATGAGGAAAGCCAGCGTACTTCAAAGGTGGAGTGAACCATGCGTTTTCTTGCATATGTCCTTTGTTGCATGTTGCTTTTACCTGCGTTTGCTGTTCAAGCGTTGATGGAAGAGGATACCACATTTCGTCCTTCACACGCTGGGACAGATTATCCAGTGGGGCAGGAAGATTTTCAAATCAATTTTGGTTTTCAAACCCGTGCCTATCGAATGCTCTATCCTGCGATGACAGATGGCGACGGTGCCCAAATGGCAGGGAATGGTCCGTTTCCGTGGGTGTTGTTTTGGGGCGATTACAATGAGTTAAGTTCAGGTTACGACGATTTTTCTTCCGCCCTTGTTCAACGTGGATTCATCGTCATTGTGGCACCTGAACCGGCGGACATCGACGAACTTGAAGACACTATATTGGAGGCTGAAGCGATTGCGAGCATCATGGATGAGCAAAATCAAACCGGTGAATTGGTCGATGGTTCAATTGGAAACGTTGACACACAACATTGGGGAGTTGGTGGCCACGGCAAAGGTGCATTGCTTGCTTATGCTATGTTTCCATATTGGGAGCACAGCCAAGTGAACTCGTCAATTCAACCACCACGAGCCCTTTTCGGATTAGCCCTTGATTCAACAGATTGGCCCGAATCCGTTGGCTGGTTTGAGTTCATAGACAATTCAATGGCGACCATTCCTATACCATCGAGCGGACTGTTCATTACAGGAACCGTTGATTCAATTTCTCCATCTGCAACCAACAGAGATTTTGTTCAAACCAATGGACAAATCGCATGGCATTGGATGCATTTGTTGGGTGCTGACCATTATCAGTTTCAAGATACGACCTCTATTTTTGAGAATGACAATACACCGGGAATTAGTCAAGAAGAGCAAATTGAAGAAAGTGCCTATCACATTGTCGCTTATCTTGATGCCACCCTGCGTGCTGACGTCGAACGATATCAAGTGGCGTTCAATCGTGAAGATAGTCGAGACGAGCCAAGTGATGCCTCCTCATACATCAGTGAAGATATGTTGCTCGCCCAATTTGTCAAGGTGGGGCCAACCACAACCTCGCCTGTTGACGTCTCTCAACTTGAAGGCTGGGACAATTTGACCATGATGGCCAATATTACCTTACGGGATGGGCGAACACTCTCTGAGGTGCCACAATATTGGGATATTGAAGTCGAATGTGGATGGATGTCTTCCAACCAAAAGGAAAACGGTACGGTGCTTGCGAATTCCTCAGTCTCTTGCACATTACCAATGATGAATGTCTCACCCGGACAGCACACATCGTATCTCCGAGTCTTTGTCGATAAAACACCCGGTGTAGCGTTTTTTGATGTTGAACGCACCAACACACCCCTTGAACTCAATCAACCACTCGCTGAATTCCGAGTGCCTCAACGAGGTGAAACCACACTTGATGTTGCCAACATTGCAACGGACCCAGATGGTCAAATCATTCGTGCTCTGCAAGCGAGTGTTGATGGCGCAGATGCCTCCCATTTTACAATTCAAGTCGGCGAAGGAGGGTTGAGTGTGACAGTCTCTCATAGTATCGATGAAGAATGGATTGGTGAAGCCGATGCTAATATCACGCTTCGAGCCGATGGTGTGTATCAAGACCAAAGGGATGTATTCGTTCGTATCGTTGTCTTACCTGTTGACGACCCAGTCGTCGTTCGTTCGACTATTCCACAACAAGTGCTTGAAGAAGATGGACCAACGATTTCGGTGAATCTCACTGAAATTGTTACCGACCCAGAAGGCGATGAAATTCTTGCCCTCATTCAAGGTAAACCGACGGGTTCGACAAACTTTGTATCGTACGATATCGTTGACGGCGTGTTGTATCTCACGCCCCTCGCCAACACCAACGGTGCTGAAATCATCTCTCTACTCCTTGGAGATGGAACAAATCCAGGTGTTACCGTTGACCTACCCATCCGAATCAACCCCGTCGATGATATTCCCATCATCAACCAATCTGCATGGGTTGACATCAGCCTCGCTGAAGATGAGCAATTGGTCGTGGAATTATCTTCATTGGCCTACGATATCGATGGTGATCTGCTCGCTTGGTCATTCGAGATCGAATCCACAACGTTAAGCGGTGTTCTCGAAAACAACAGGCTCGTTCTGACCCCCAAAGAACATGCAAATGGGGATGCAGGGAAACTCACCCTGCGAGTTTCTGATGGTACGACGGTGTTCGAAGAAAATTTGACTTTGCAGATTTCTTCGGTTCCCGACGCGCCCATCATTTCGATTCAATCTTCGACATTGTTGGACACTTCATCTGCTACCATTCAATGGCTCGTCATGGATGTCGATGGCCTTCCACGTCAAGAAGTTGAAATCATCATCAACGGCGAAACATTGCAGAATGTGTCGCATTCATGCCTGACCTCAAATATGAACACTATTTCTTGTGTTTCGATGGTACCTCTCCCTTTTAACGAAGAGGAAATATATGGAATTGAAGTCAAGTATTTTGACGAAGAATTGCAATCGTATTACACTGCGAGCCTCGTGTTCGACGGAGGTACAGTTGAGGATAACACGAACCTCCCAACAAATGCAGAAGAAACTTCAACAGGACTTCCCGTCGAAGTTGTTGGACTTGTTGTAGGTGCCTGCATCGTTCTCGCTGGAGTGTTTCGATTGTTCATAGGACGTGAATCAACCATCGAGGTGGTCGAAGAACAAACCAAAGAAACGCCGAGTGGACTGCTTGCTCGTGCTCAAAAGAAACAATAGTTTACAATGGAATATTTCCATGTTTTTTGGGCGGCGACCATTCGCGCTTCGATTTCAAGATGGAGAGTGCTCGACATAACCTCAAACGGCTTTCTTGCGGTTCAATCACATCGTCAAGCCAACCATTTCGTGCCGCAACATACGGGTCACCAAATTTTCGTTTGTACGAATCGACGAGTTCGGCTCTCACCATTTCTTTTTGGTCCTCGGTTGCTTCCTGAATTTCTCTGCGATGGATGATGTTGACTGCACCTTCTGCACCCATGACTGCGAGTTCAGCCGTTGGCCATGCAACATTGTAATCGCTTCTCAGATGTTTGCATGACATAGCCAAATATGCCCCTCCGTATGCTTTTCTTGTCACGAGTGTCAATTTTGGAACGGTTGCTTCTGCGTATGCAAACAAGAGTTTTGCACCATGCCGAATGATGCCGCCCCATTCTTGAACGACACCCGGTAAAAATCCAGGAACATCTTCAAAGGTAACGAGGGGAATATTGAGAGCGTCGCATGTTCGAATAAATCGAGCTGCTTTGACCGAGGCGTCAATGTCCAAACAACCTGCAAGGATCTTTGGTTGGTTACCCACGACGCCGATGGTTTGACCGTTTAATCTAGCAAATCCAATGATAATGTTGTCTGCGTACGCTTCAAACAACTCAAGGAATTCGCCATCATCAACAACTTCCTTGACAACTTGAACCATATCGTATGGTTTGTTTGGATTGTCTGGTACCAGGGATTCAAGTTCAGTATTCAAACGGTCTATTGGGTCGTCGGTGGGAACTGTTGGAGGTTCAGCATCATTGTGGTCTGGTAGATACGAGAGCAAAAGTGAAGCAAGTTCACAAGCGTCTAACTCATCCTCGGCAATGAGGCAAGCAATACCCGAACGCGAAGCATGCAAAGTTGCTCCGCCAAGGCCCTCTGCATCGATTTCACCTTCGATGACTTCTGGTGTTTCAAGAGGCGAGGAGAGGAACAACTGTCCATGTTCTTGACCAAGAATCGTGAAGTCCGCTAGGGTGGCTGCGAGAGCAGATACACCCACGACCGGGCCGAGAACCAGACTGATCACAGGAATCCGTCCGCTGCATTGAACAAGACGGTCGAGGAGTTCACCAGTTCCCCCAAGTGAGGCGATGCCATCATGTGCACGCTGACCGCCTCCATCCCACATGGCGATCAATGGAGCTTTGACACGTTCAGCCATCTCAACGATTTTTGCAATTTTTTTGGCGTGCATTTCGCCCATACTCCCACCATGAACACTGAAGTCTTGAGCAAAACAATACACTCTTCGTCCATCTATTGTACCGTGGCCTGTGACCACGCCGTCGCCGAGAGTTTTGTGAAGGAACATGTTGTGGTCATCAGTTCTGTGGGTGACAAAGGCATCAATTTCAACAAAAGATTCCACGTCGAGAAGCAAGCCAATACGATCTCTTGCCGTTCCTCGACCCGTAGCACGAATGGCTTCTTGTTTTTTGATGCCCCCACCAACACGTGCGAGTTCTCGCTTGTGCCGCAGGTCCTCAAGAGCCCGTTGAGCGTGATGCGCCATGAACGATGTCTATTCAAAGACGGTTTTTGATTCATTGCCTACTCAAAAAGCACATCAGTTTGTTCACCGCACAATGGTTTTGCAATGTTTTCATTGAGCGAGAGATTGTTGGACAACAGCCAGTGTGCTTTGATAGCAACGGTATCCGGTGCACCTGCGATACCATGGCCGAGAAGACCGATCTTCTGTTGTTCTCGACCTTTGGAATACACATTCATATTCACAGGTCCAAAGATACATTGATTGCACACAATGATGGGAATTTCGCGATTGACACACCGAACGAGTGTTCTCCAAAGGTTCTGATTTTCTGGAGCATCGCCCATACTATCTTCAATTGGCAAATGACCAAGGCCAGTGCCATGAATGATGATGGCATCGCAACCATCCTTGACCGTAGCTTCGATGTGTTCACCATGAAGATAAGGACCGGCAATGAATTGAAGAATTTTCAAATGAGGCAAAAACCCGTTGACATTGGTAGCGACTTTTCGGCCTCCTGCTACAATGGCTTCGCTGTAAGCAACTGTGGTTGTGTGGGAACAATCTGACCCATCGTACGAAATTGTTGCAAGAGGTTGGGCGTTGACCGCTTGAAAAGCATCCCGTCTTGAGGAATGCAACTTTCTCGTACTCATACCAGGCAACACCACACACTCGCCGTCGTTGGATGTATGGTGCATGATGACAACTGTTGAATCGCCTACATCACCGCACGGTGCTTCTCCATGGGCAGCCCAATATACCGCAGACAACAAGTTCTCAGGTGCGTCTGATGAACCTCGGTCGCTCGAGCGTTGTGAACCAACAAAGGCAATAGGCCCCGGAGCTTTTTCTCCTCGACCAGCCCATGCGAAACCTACGGCTGCTGCGGACAAGTGAAGTGTATCTGTACCGTGAGCAACAACCACACCTCGACATCCTTCGTCGAAAGCCTGTTTTGTCGCATTGACGATTTGATTCCAGTGCTGAGGGCGAATATCATCGCTAAACATGTTTCCAATTTTGAATGTTTCAAGTTGGGCAATGTTCGTGAGTTCGGGCAATTCTGCAACGAGTTCTTCTGGTTCAAAGCGTGCAATGACCGCACCTGTCTTGTAGTCGACTTTGGATGCGATGGTACCGCCTGTATGAATGAGGCGAACCCTCGGAAGATCTTTTGCAAAGGCTGCTGCTCCTTGATTGTCAGGTTTTTGTTGTAAAGGAGATGAACTCAAAGATTCCCATGAAACGATACCATCGATGGTGTAACTCGCATTGTAACCATTATCAAGTTTCAACGTAATGAAATCTTGATTCATAAATGGGAGAACGAGTCCAACATGCTCGACTTCGTTCTCGAGTGATTGAACTCGAATACGAATACGCTCGCCTACATTCGGCAGTTCATCCATGGCATGACCAACTCGGCCAAGCACATGAACATCACGCATTGCGAGTCATGAATGGTGCCGAGAGCGGGACTCGAACCCGCGGCCTTCGGATGTCTCAGACATCGCAAGGTACGCACGTCATACGATTGCCTTGTGGGCTGCCCTATGAGTCCGACGCGCTACCAACTACGCCACCTCGGCTTAGTTCGTGGGGGAAGCATTGACTCTTTGAACCATACGGATGAGATTCCAACTTGAACAGAGTTGAGGGAAGTCTTCCGCATTCTTCTTTTAATGCGTTCATGACCAACGGTCATGGTCGACCTCAAGACGGCAATGGCAGCCGCCCAAGCCGAGCAACGCAAGAAGGCCGCCTCATCCATGGAAGAAAAAAAGAAGCGAAGAAGTGGACCTGATTTGGGTATTGAACCATTTGACCCAGTCAAGTACGTCACAAAGGAACGGGCAGAAACCGCCTCGATGTGGCTTGTCATCGCCTATGCAATCATCATTACGATGATCATGCGGTATTTGTTGATGCCCGGAACAGACAGAAACAACGCAGATATTCTTTACATGTTCCCTCTTGTTATGATTATACTGATTCCTCAAATTCATCGCATGGTGATGCCCAAAAAGTTTGTCGAGGTGTACGGTAAAGGAACGTGGTTCAAAGCAGCATTTTTACACACTTTCACATTTCTCTCGGTCGCATTTCTCTTGACCAACCCGCCATTTGCAGATGTGGTCGCCCCTCAAATCTCAAGCACTTGGGTCATAGGAATCGAAGGCGAAGACGGGCTAGTCTACTCCAATGATTCAGGAAAGGGAGGAATCACTCATTGGCAACTCTCCGATTCAGAAAATGTCCTTGAGGGGCCAATTTGGCTTTTCTTTGGGCTTGCCGACAATGTGAATTCAGATGGGGCATCTGTTGAAGTCACCTTGACCAACAACAATGGTGAATCAACATTGATGATGAACAATACCTATTGGGATACCCATTTCGATGACATTGTGAATGGTAAACGTATGGATAATTCGTCACTTCCAAACCTTCTGCCCCACGGTACTTTAGACCAACCAGTTGCAGTCTTACTCGGTTCTCAATTGGCACCAGGTACGCACACCATCGAAGTCAAAATTATCGAGGATGGAAATCCTTGGGAAAACACTCGAACATACACATGGAAACTTGAAATTGCATCATCGCAAACATCAGTTCAATAATTCGCGATGTTGAACGACGATTGAATCCAGCAGTGTGGAAATTTGCTTGCACTGATAGGACCAGACGGTTTCGTTTGAGATTCGGTATTGTCGGTATTTTCTAATGATTCCAACACATGGTGTCCAACACAATGCATCAATGATGATCTGAATGTTCATAGCCGTAGGAATCTATGGTTCGATTTAAGTCGATGAAACAGAGCGAACGAAAAGTGAATGTGTTCACGAATTTAAGTGTTTGACAAGTCGAGCTGTCATGGCATCAAGTTGAATCTGTTCGCCACCGCCCTCAACCAATCTGTAGTCGATTTCAGCCATCCACTCAGTCAGTTCCAATTTTGAATTTTCAGAAAGAAAATCGATATTATACAATTCGCGATGCAATTGATTGACGAAATCGGTACCTGCGAGTCCGTATGTATCGAGCAATTCCCTTAATCTGCGTCGAGCAGCATGAAAGCCATCATCTCGACACGAAGCAATGTACCGTTGTAATTCCTCTGGCGGGGCGGTAGCACTGGTTTCGTAAATGAGGTCCCTTGTCACTTTGGGTTGTAATGCAGCAGCCACTTGAAGTCCAGTAATTGCTTTTCGCAAATCACCTTGGGAGATAAGGGTCAGTGCCTCAATAGCTTCCTCGGTAATGTCCAATTTTTCATCTTTGGAAACCTTGATGATTTGTTCGGTGACCTCGCTGCTTGACAATGGGCGAAAACGGAACACCGCACATCTCGATTGAATGGGTTCGATGATTTTTGATGAATAGTTACACGAGAGAATGAATCGGCATGTTTCTGCATATTGTTCCATAATACGTCGAAGGGCACCTTGAGCATCGGTGGTCAACGCATCGGCTTCGTCAAGAAAGATAATTTTGAACGCTGCCTTGCCATAAGGTGCAGTTCTTGCGAATTGTTTCACCTTTGAACGGATGCTATCAAGGCCGCGCTCATCGCTTGCGTTCATTTCAAGGAGATTTTCACGAAAATGTTCGCCAAAAATATCCTTCGTGAGTGCCATCGCAGCCGTGGTTTTTCCTGTGCCCGGCGGCCCGGAAAAGAGAAGATGAGGAAACGATTTCTTCCCTGCATACGTCGCTAATCGTTGAACGACAGCGGCTTGGCCCCTGATGTCCCCGACAGTACGAGGACGGTGTTTTTCAACCCACAATTCGCTCATTCACCACCTGCTTTCGACGAGTGTCTTTCAACATTGGCATCAACAATTTTGAGTCGGGTTGTTCAAATACGAAATTCAAATTCTAAACATTCGATAGAAAAAACAGTATAAGTGGGGTGCGTGTAGGGGTTGAGCCCCATGCTGTTGAGGAAAGATACTTCGTCGAAATTGACTGTTTTTTTATTGGTATCATTGTTTCTTTGTGCCGATTTACTTTTACCACAAACGCAGGACGGGTGGGAAGTTCTCGAAACAAAAAATCAAGTTTCGCATGCAATAAGCAATCATTATGTCATCGCAGATACGTACATCAACGAATCCTCACCCGGCACCAATTACAACGGTTCTGATACTGGATATTTGATTCCGACCGACGGAGAAGAAACACGAATTCTTCTCGATTTCCCCATGAATTTCACTTCGAGTGATATCATTTACAATGCAAGTGTCGAATTGACATGCACCATTCTCTCCGGTCAATCCACAAGCGAAATTTCTGTCTACCCAGCACGAATGAGCCAGGGGTGGAATTCAACAATCGTTTCATGGAGTTATTATGCAAACAACTTGTTGTGGGCTCAAGGAGGTGCAGATGGTGCATCGGATCGCTTTGACTGGGAGCCGCCAAGCCTTGCAACCTCTACTGGTGTCTTGGCCATCAACGTGACATCATTAGCCCAGCAAGCCGCTAAAAACAATCTTGGAAAATTGCGCCTCATTCTTGCCGCTACAGGAACCTCATATGCTTGTGATTTGTCTGAAACACAGAATTCAAACAGTCAACCGGTTCTCGTCATTGATTCATCCACAGGAACTCCGACAAGTGGTGGGGCTGTTGAATTTAATCTTCCAATCGAAGATGGTGCCCCATGGATGACCTCAGATTTCATCCTCACCGCCGAAACAACACCAACGATTGCTTACAAAAATCATACGGCAAGCGATGTTGAACTTCAACTGAGCCACTCCTCTGACTGGAAAGATGGTGTTGTGGTGACCAACGAACGACATTATTCGACGCTGTGGAACTCATTCCAAACTTCTGGGTCATCTGGTTCGTTTACCATCCCATCATCCGATGAGTTTTCCAATGGAACCAATGTGTACGCTCGTATTCGTTCCATCGATACAAATCTACAGATGAGTGCTTGGAAAGAAACAAGTTTCATTCTTCCATCGCATTCCATTACCGATAATGGCGATGGTACAGCTACATTGACGATCGAAACAAACGACCTCGGGCTTGAGTTGGATTTCATCGAAGATGCAACTGTTTCTCAAACATCTGTCACCTCAAACTTTGGTACCTCTCAAACTCTTGATACAAGCATGACCGCATCAAAGGAAGTTCTCGGTCATATTCGACTGCGATTGAACCAACTCGGATTGCATGACAACCTGACCATCGTCGAGTCATCGATGTCGTACGTTCGTTCCTCGTACAGTGGTAATTCCATCGTTTCACTACACGGGATGGAAGAATCAGGTGTATGGTTGGAAGATGAAATAACATGGAATCAAATGTCGAATTCTGGAGTGAATTGGTACGATGGCGGGCGCAGCAATGGTACAGCAACCATTGACGTGCTCAATGTCAACCAGTCTTCCTCAACCTTTGAGTTCAATCTTACCCAAGCTGTTCAAAATTATCTCGATGATTCAGACGCAGACCCTATGGACATGTTTGTTGCCCTTCGAGGAAAATTCGAATCATATTCCAACGGAGAAAGTCTTGTCTTACATTCCTCGGATACCTCAACTGGGAACGACCCCTCATTCCAACTTACCTACAAATGGGGTAGCGGTGCCCCTTCACCCGTGACCATTACTGCCCCAGAAGATGGCCTAGCGATGTGGAATAAAACTGGAGACAACCTCTCGGGCAACACTCAACCATCGCTCAACTGGTCCATTTCTTCAAGTTCTGATAACATTCTGTTCCAAATTGCAAGGGATGAAGATTTCAGATTGCGAGACCTCGTCCTCGACACTCGAGTGGACAATGATTTCTCACCTACGGATGGAACATTCACAATGAACGGCTCGAGAACCCTTTCAAAAGGAAACATGTACTTTTGGAGAATGGCCACCGTCGATTCGGCAGGGCATTATGGTACCTGGATTTCATCAAGTTTCATGGTCAGTAACCTTGAGAGCACATACCTTGGTAACGACAGGTATGAATTTAGAATCCGTCACGGGAATGGAACCAACGATAATCAATACCCAGAATGTATGGACACCTTCATCGACAGTTCGTCGGTCAATGCAAATTACAATGGCGACTCGGAAATGTCCATCGAATACAACAACCCAGATAAAACAACTATTCTGATGGGTTGCAACTTGGTTTCAAACCTCTTACCAGCGGGATATGCAGTCGAATCTGCACAGTTGCACGTCACCTTAACAGATGCACCGTACAATGCCCCGGTGATTGGTGCATGGGAGAGCCGTCAACACAACTGGTCCGATGATGATGCGACGTGGTCGAGTTACGATGCTTCGAATTCATGGGCGACTGCTGGAGCAAATGGATGGGAACGTGGAGCCCTGCTGTCAAGTTTGACACTTGGTAGCTCCTACTTTGGAAACGATGTTGTTGAGTTCAATGTCACTCAAGCCGTTCAAAATGCAATGCGTGAAGGACGTCGAGTTGACTTTATCATCGATCAAATCGGTGTTCCCTCGGGTGGTTTTAGCAGTGCATACTTTAACACTGCTGAGTCGTCAACCGAAGCCTATCGGCCTGAGATTACCTTTGTGTACATGCCCGGTTCCAACGCTGTACCGCAGAATCCAACCCTCACCTCACCATTGAATGGTTCATGGTCCATTGGAACAGGAGTGGACCTTACACCGATTTCGACACCACAATTTGAATGGAATTTTACCGGAAGTATGGCCATTGGTGGTTGGGTTGTTCAACTTGATAACGTATCTACTTTCGACTCAGGTAACGCCGTGACATACACCTCTTGGAACGATGCAGGCTTTGATGTTCAAAATGAAACATTTACTCCATCATCGTCCCTCACAACCGGAAAAACCTACCACTGGCGTGTCCGAGCAATTTCCTCGACAAATCAAATCGGAAATTGGTCTTCAGTGAACTCATTCCACCTACCAGACCTCACAACTTGGGTTGAGAATTCAACCACAGCAGCCGTTGAAATCCATCACCATGATGCCTTGCCACATCTCCAGATACCACACCTCTATGACACCTATATCATCGAGAACGGAAGTGGTGCCTCTTCCACATATGCAACTTCACAAACATTGCGAGTCGGTCGTCACAGCAATGGATACAATGCTGTGGCTTTGCTCAAAATACCTCTCAGCGCCATTCCACAACCAGCGAACGCTCGAGTTGTTAACGCTGAATTGAATGTGTTTTCAGATTTGAATTCGGACCAATCCCTCCCTATCGCAGTCCGCCCGGTGCTTGTGAATTGGAATGAATCTGCAAATTCAACTACGTACGATGGAGTCAACAATTGGACCCAACTTGGCGGACGTTCAATTGGTAACGATGTTGGTTTGTATTCCGATATCGTTGAGACGGTCACCGACGATTGGATGAATTGGGATGTTACGGAACTTGTCCAACTTGCCATTGCAAACAGTCAGACTCATTTGTCCGTCATGCTGTATGCACCATCTTCAACCACGAGCGATGCCTTGTTGTATTCAACATCCTACCCAACCGCTTCAAAGCGACCGTGGTTGAATCTTACTTGGTCGGCAGGTGCAGCATCCACACCAACAACTGCAGCAATCAACAGTCTACCTGCCAACAATGCGGTCATGTGGGATACGAATTCTCATGCAGTCCAAGCGAACTTCAGGCCTACGATGAGTTGGACATACTCCGGTTCGAACATTACCGCCTGGCGAGTGTTCATCCTTCAAGATTCAAACGATGACATGCAAGGGCTGTACACCTACGACTCCAGAGTCAATACTTCGGCGTTCGACTTACAAAATTTACAATTCACCCCACCTGCTGACCTTGACTTTTCCGAAGAAATTCGATGGATAGTTCAACCTGTCCGTGATGGGATGATTGGCCCTCGTAGTTCATCCACCATCTTTTACATCCCGACCGTTGTTGGTGGAGAGGTCAATTCAACGGATGCACATTTGATGATTCAGGAAGGTTCGATGATCGATGCGTTGAATTATCCAACTGCAACACAAGATACGTACCTTGACAGTGGTAACACGCAGGCAAACCAAGGCAGTTCGGATTCGTTGTTCGCAGGGCGAAGTGCCAATTCATACAACACCGCATCCTTGAGATCAAGTTCACTCATCTCAATTCAACTCTCATCCGTGCCATTGCCTACAACGTACGAAGTTGTGAATGCCACACTTGATGTGGATGTCACTTCGTTTACAGGAAACGCTATTTCCATCTCCGTTTCAGAAATGCTTTCTACATGGAGCGAGTCTTCATCATGGGCGTACCCTGCAGGAAATACAAGTGCTTGGCAAGGTATAGGTGCATATCATTCAGCAGACTCAGATGGCATCAACGATATACAAATTGTGAATTCAACCGGGTTGGTTCAATTTAACATCACTGCCATTTTACAACACGCGCTTGCATCAGGGCAAACGTCACTGAATGTCATTTTACAGCCCGAAGAAGATTCAAACGGCAATGTCGTTGGACGTGCACAATTTGCAAGTTCAGAGCATAACAACATCACCATTCGCCCCCGAATCAACATGACATACAGAACAAACCCAAGTTGGGCTATGCCAGCTCCCGGTAGTTTGCTTCCCGCAGACGGCACAATTCTATGGGATGCAACTTCCTCACTCCCAGCGGGCCAAGATACATCCTACTTCTCCATCACACCCGCTGTATCAAACGAAACCAGATTCGTGTACTGCAAGAGCAATGAACCCCGATTTTCCGTTGAAACAGAATGTTTTGATACCAATGACCCTGGTCAAGGTCAAACGTTCTATTCCTCGAACAACACCCTTGAAATCAACAATATGGACAAAGGCGATTTCTGGACGTATTGGCGAGTACGTTCGGACCAAGACCATCGAATAGGTGAATGGTCTGCTGTTCATTCATTCCGAAATCCAAACAACATCGGAACGAACAATTCGGGTAACTACACCGTGAATCTTAGCCGCGGAACTGTGTTCAGTGTTTCTGGCTTATTGCCAGAAGCACAGGATGTTTCACTCTCAACCAATCAAACATCGACAGCAGGAGCAGCAGCATCGATGAACCTCGGATTTTCAAGCAGTGGAGAAGCGCAAATCTTTGTTGAATTTGATTTGAGCGATATCCATTTCCCAGCAAATGCCATGCCAACCAATGTCATATTGAAACTGTACAGAAGTTCACTCACAGGAAACTCTGCCTCCACCATATCTGCTCATGCATGCAATAGTTTTGATGAATCGACAGTTGTATGGTCAACAAAACCAACGTGCTCACCAACGGAAATTACACGAACAACATTGACTTTGTTACCACCGAATCAATGGATTGATTGGGATATAACAGGTCTTGCTCAAGACAATTTTGCGAATGGAAATTACACCTTTTCCATCATGCTCAAATCGGTGGGTACACCCTTGACGACCCATACCTTTGCCTCGGCAGAATCGTCGTCCTCTCAATTTTGGCCAACGTTGTCCTTTGAATACGTTGACAATGTCAACAACATCACTCCTCCAAGCCAACCATCGTTGAATTCACCCAACGACGGTGAGGTGTTGTATAACCTTACAAATGGATTGTTGAGTTCCAACCAGTACCCAACATTGTCTTGGAATGCGGTTTCTGGTGCATCTGGTTACATGTTGACCATTTCAAACGAAACCGGAGTCTACAAATTCCGCTCATGGGAACAAAATTCAGGAATTTCTGGAACAACATTCCAATTTACCAACGCCTTGACCCCAGGAGAAATTTTCACTTGGTGGGTGTCAGCGTTCAACCAAAGCATCCCCGGTGCATCTTCTGCACGTTGGACCTTTGCCATCGGTGACCCAAGCCATACATACAATTCCAACACTGAGATCTTTACCTACGAATTCCAAACTGGAAATGAGGTGGAGTCCTTTGGTCATACGAACATTCAAGATTCCACGCTGAACTCTGAATTTGCTGATGTGAACCTCGGCGATAGTGCCTACTTGCAAAGTGGAACATTCTGTGGGACCTTGTATGCACATCAGTGCCGACTTGTTTTCAGCCTTGACCCTTCACAGGTTCCATTCGACGCCAATCAAAGTGTTCATTCAGCAGCCCTCGGATTGTACGTCGACGACTGGGAGAGCGCTCAATCGGCAACATTGATGACATTCAGAGTCTATCCTCTGCTCACAACCGCTTGGTCTCAATCTGGTTCGACATGGAATGAATCCTCCAGCGGTGTTGGATGGTCAACACCAGGTCTTGGCTCAGGTGTGGAGTATGGTTCAACCCCAATCTCCACCATTACGATGTCTGTGGGTCAAACTGGATGGATTTGGTTTGATATTGGTGCACCAGGAATGAATCTTGCGAACACCCAAGGGTGGGTCATCATCGGTTCATCGAATGTGGGCGTAGCACATGCTCAATTCTATTCCAGTGAGTATCAAGGCAACAGTGCCCTTCGGCCGAAAATATTGTTCAACACAACCAATATTTCGACCATTACCGTGACCCCAGGTGGTACAACAATTGACGCAGATTCCACCCAGCTCTTTGCAGCCGTTGCAAAAGATTTCAACAGCGTCACAAAGTCTGTTCTGCTTGAATGGTCTTCGAGCAGCGGTAACATTGGGAGCAATGGTCTCTTCACCCCAAGTGCAGCAGGTACGCAAACCGTGCAAGCATGTTTTGGCCTTGTTTGTGGAACACAAACCATCATTGTCACCGCCGGTGCACCCGTTACACTGCAAGTCACTCCGTTGACTGCGACCATCACCGCCGATGAGACACTTACCCTGACTGCAAACATGGTTGACCAACATGGTAACCCTGTAACAGGCGTTTCACTCACCTATACTCCATCCAATGGAAGTATGAGTGCGGTGATGCCTAATATTTTCCAACCATATGCCGTCGGTCAACATACCATCCTTGTGTCACATCCAGCATCGGGCAATTCAGTAACCATCGATGTCACCGTCACCAATGGTGCACCTGCTTATTTTGAAGTGAGTGGCTGCGAAGGAACCGTTGCTGCAGGTGTTTGGTGCGAGATTACAACGCGACTGTTTGATCAGTTTGGCAATCTGCTCGACATTGAAGATGCAGGAGCATTAACTTGGACAACGACCAATGGAAATTATTCTGATGTCAACGATGAGTATTTCCCTGACCATGTCGGTTCATGGCATCTGAACCTTTCTTCAGCCGTAGGCTTGACATATTCTCTTCCAATTACAGTTGGTCATGGTGAAATGGCATACCTTGAGATTACATCCTCAGGTTTGGAAATTACAGCGGATGAAATCATTTACCTCAACACAACTCGAATTGATGTACGAGGAAATAGATTACCAGTGTACCTGCCGAGTAACAATTGGACGAAGATTCAAGATGGTATCCTGACCCCTGGTCAGCCGGCTTCTTGGGAACCAAAATCCAGAGGTTCCAAGGTGCTTGAAGCACGTTATGAAGATAAATCCACTCAAATCACCATCGTGGTTTTGGACGGTCAAATTCAGCGTTTGATTCTCCTTGTCGATGGTGAAGAAGTATCAGGTACGTCACAAGAAATGACAGCGGATGATTCGATGGAAGTTAAGGTTCGAGCAACGGATAGCAAAGGAAATATTTGGGAATTGAATGCTGAATGGATTGTCAATCACCCATCGATTGCTTCTGCATCATCATCCCTTGAAGAATATCAGGGCGGCGTTGTGATCGAACGTTCTGTCATTTTCAGTCCATACAAAGCAAGCAGTTCCTCTTACACGATTCGTGCATCGTTTACGCAAGACAATACAACTCACACAACACAATTTGAAGTGAAGGTGTCTGCTGGTGTTCTTGAATCTGTCATCATCAATGCCATGGCGGGTGATGGTGTACCCAATACTCAATTTGAGATATCTGCGGACGATTCTATCCAATTTGCGATTACGCTGACCGATGCCAAGGAAAATCCAGTGGATTCATCAAATGTTCGATGGTTGCTCTACAACCGAGACACAGATGCTGTTAGTGACATCACTGTGGCCATGTTGTATCATGGTTTGATGTGGAACGCAACAAAGGTTGGAAATTACGAGATTGTTGCCTATGACGTCAGTTCAACCAACTACAACATTTCTGACAGTGTTCTCATTACGGTGTACCATGGAGAGGCCATTGAATTGATTCTCTCCTCAACGAACAAAACCATCGTTGCTGGCTCAATTGTTGAATTATCGGTCACTGGCAAAGACGCTGATGGTAATTTGTTCGCCCAAAATGTCGATTGGTATGAAGGTGGTGATGTTGTCGAAGGACTTGAATCAAATGAGGATGAAGACGGAGCGTACCAATACACAGGGACGATAGCAGTAATTCATACCCTTACATTTGAATATGGTATCGCCCAATCGAGTGTTGAGATTACTGTCTTACCACAAGCCATCACTGCACGACTCGAAGTCGAGTTAAGCACAACGACCGTTGAGCAACTTGGTTCGTTTGAGGTATACATTCGTGCCTTTGACATGTACGACAACGAAATTGAAGTTCCTTCAAGTGTTCAAGTCGATGCATCTGGAAGGGGTACTGTGATGATGATCAACACCTCCACATGGAAAGTTACGACGCTCGATGAAGGCACTCAGAGTGTCACCATCAGTGTTGGCCCAGTGCTTGAAAAAGTCGAATTTTCAGTCACAGGTACACTCGAAGGCTTCTTTGAAGCCGGCGGTACGCTGTATTATGTTGGAGCAGTCCTTGGTGCAATTGCTTTGCTTGGAGCGATCATTGGTCTGGTTATCTTCATGCGGTCAAACAAAACAGACTGGGACCTTGAAGACGAGGAAGACGATGATGATGATGATGATACACCAGTCCAAAAGCCAACACCGGCAGGTCTCAAAACTGGTCCAACCGGTGCTCCACCAGCAGCCGGTCCTTCAGGACCACCACCCTCGGGCGGCCCAAGTGGACCACCGCCAGCCGATGTTGAAGAGGTGCCCGAAGACGTCGAAGAAGAGGAGGAGGCTTGGGATTATACCCAAGATGAAAGTTACCGAGTCGATGAAGCTGGCACTGAGTGGTACCAAGACGATGAAGGTACGTGGTGGTACAGGGAAGAGAATCAAGAAGATTGGAGCGCGTGGGAAGAGTGAAAGGTCATTGGAGGATTGTGAATGCTCAACAAAGTCTTCACATCTTCATTGCTGATTGCCCTTTTCCTTTGTTCGACAATGCTCAGCGTAGGTCCTCAAGAATTTCTTGAAGACTCTTCCACCAATTCAAAGTCAAATGTTGTGAATCGAGTTAATGTGACAAGCGATAGCATGACTATGACAGCTGATGAAATCATGCAATTTTCAGCGACATTGTACACCACAACCAACACCACCATTCAAGACGATGTCAATTGGTCTTCATCGAATGGTACCATCACAAGCGATGGTATTTTCTATCCTTGGACGGCTGGAGTTGTTCAAATTGAAGCCGAATATGGCGGAGTTCGTGGTGAGTTCAATATCACAGTCACGCCAGGTGCGGCAACCTCAATATCCATTGTTTCAACAACAGCCTCAGTCCTTGAACAAAATCAACTTCAAGCACAAGTAACGGATGGTCGTGGCAACATAAAACCAGCCTCAGCACAGACGGTGTGGGATATCGAGGGAGAATACATTGGGACTGGTTCACCTGTATGGATTCCAGAAGAAACTGGTGACTTTTCGATTCGAGCCAGATTGTATCAACTTGAAGCGGATTCGACCATCACTGTGGTTGCCGGCTCACCTCATTCCTTCGTCTTCCCAGATTATATGACGGTCATTGCGGGTCAGTCCTACACGCTGAATCCTCAACTGCTCGATATGAATGATTATTCCATGCCACTTACTTCCGCAGGATCTCTGTCATGGTGGGCTGAGCGTGGAGCTATCAATGAATTCGGTAATTATTCCTCGACCGATACAGGAATTTGGAATGTGACTGTGACAGCAGGAAATGTTACTGGGGTGGGACAAATTCACGTTGTGCCAGGTACTGCAGTCGTTTCTCAAGTCATCATTGTCGACCAAAGGGAGGTGTATGTAGCCGGGCAACCCTATGAGGTGGCAGTTGAGCGACGAGACGTCAATGGATACATTGGCCTCGTGACCCCCGAACTTGGATATTGGAGCGTGTCCTCTGGCGGACTATCACTGAACGAAAATAAGGTGATGTGGACACCTTCGAGGACTGGAATAGCCACAGTGAGTACAACCGATGATGGCATTTCCTCGAGCATTCAAGTTGAAGTTGTCCATGGTAACGCTTTCGAAGTTTCAATTCGTTCAAGTCATGTGGCTCCTCACGCTGGTGACCAAGTCGTCTTGGAGATGATTGCTGTCGATATTAAAGGAAATGTTTGGGTCGTGAATGGCAGCCTCGATTTCCTCAAAGGAAACACCAACGAATTGACAACATACGAAACCTACACACTCCTTCAGGCCGCTTCGACAGGTCAATGGGATATCGAGGGAACATGGTTTGATACCTCCACCAACTCCGAATTTATCGCTACCCTCGATTTTGAGGTCACCGCCGGTCGATTGGCTTTTATTGCTCTTGAAGGCGATGGGCAAATTCTCCCTGCTGACCAAACCTTTGACCTCAATCCTCAATTTTACGATGCTTACGGAAACCAACTCACCTCAATTGAATTGAATTGGAGCATTGATGGCAAAGACGCAACATTACAGATGCGTCTCAACGATAATGTTTGGGCATCATCGGTTCTCGGTGGTCACGAAATTCGAGTGAACGCCGACGGTATTTTTGGAACCGTGCGACTCAATGTCGTCCCTGGAGCAGCACACTCTTTACTGACTGATGCAGAAGGTGGACTCGTCGTGTTTGCTGGTGTTCCAGTCGATTTGTTTGTTGAGGTCGTTGATATTCATGGAAATGTAGGTGAGTCTTCTTTGCTTTCCACTTCAATTGATGCATCCATTGGTGAACTCGAAGCCTCATCCACCGGTGTGGGGTATTGGTCCTTCACTGGAAAAATAAGCGGGTCGTATGGACTTCAACTCATCGAAGGGGATGCAAGCCACACGATACCACTCACCGTTCTTCCAGGCGAGCCTATTCGTATTCGAACAAACCTTCAATCTTCATCAATATCTCAAGGCGATATTATTCTCCTCGATGTTTGGGGGGTTGACGCGTATGATAATATCGTTGAAATTGACCATCAAAACACCACAATTACATGCACTGCTGGTGATGCCATCCACGTGACATCTGGAACTTGGGAAATTGAAGTTTCACAATCGGGTAACGACCGATCTTGTACCATTCTTTGGCAAGGTTTGCTTGCGCAGAACTTTTTCGACGTTGATGAAGTTCTGTTTGGTGGTGCAGTGGGTTCAACCAACACAGCCATAGGCATCTTGACATTTCTGCTCCTGCTCATTTTGGTGGTGATGATCGTCCTTGTTAGGAAGGCCAGTGCAGTCCCCCTCAATAATTGGGTTGAAGATGAGTTTGAACAGGCCCCCACTCAACAAGATATGCCCGCACCATCGCCCCCAGTGGAGACACCGGTTGCTTCCCAACCACAACAAAAAGCAAATCACATAGCAGGTCCAAGGCCCGACCTTGAGATTACCGTTCGCGACGACTTAGCACGAAAGGCAGTTGAAGTCGGTGTCATGCAAGCAGCTCCAGGAACCGAACAAGGTTCAACAGGTTGGTATGTCAACACGAAGTCAGGACTTGAAGCATGGGAAGTGACTGCGGACGGTGCTTGGAATAAATTGGAATAATCTATTGTTCCTCAACGGCTGCTTCGTAAGCTTGGATAAAGTCATCGATATCGATGACGCCGTCATCGTCGTCATCCACAACGTGAAAAATTCTTCTTAACTCATCGTTGGTAAATTCAAAATTGAGCGTTTTCATCGCATGGCGGAACTCTTGATAATTTAGGTGATTTTTCTCACCCATATCAGCAGCATGGAAGACTTTGATGCGCAACTCGTGCTCGGTAGGTGAGGGGTTTGCAAAGAGTGTTCTGAATGATTGAAAAGGCGTGACTCGGTCAATTGAATGCTTTTTGCCGTACAAAGAATAGGTGACCGATCCAACCAAGATGGCAATGCCAGCCCCCATGATGCCTTTCGAGCCCATGATGTAAAGGAGATAGAAACCTGCTATGATGCCCCAAAATTGCATGAGTGGATAGAGTGGGGAGGAAAAGCTGGGGTGGTAATTGCCGTGGATTTTGTTTGCTCTTCGAAAGATGAAAATTGTTCCACACATGAGAATGTAGACCATGATTTGGAATCCTGATGCCAATTTGGCAACATCTTCAACGGGTAGTTGTAAAATTGCAATCGCCATGAGGCCACCTGTGATGAGGATTGGCCAGTGTGGTGTCTCATATCTAGCATTTACATTTTCGAGGGCTGTCGGGAGGAGGTTATCTCTTGCCATCGCAAAAAGGAATCGAGATGAGGCGAGCAATCCAGCAAGGGCACCTGAAATCATGGTCAGAACGGCGAGAGCTGCGATAAAGATGGCAATTTCATTGCTCAACACCTGGTCAACAAAGACATAGATAGGGGCTTCGTTGGTGCTCCTATCATCGTTCAACCACCACTCGCCTGGAACAGCAGCCATCATAATGAAGGTGAGAACACAATACAAGAAAGTCGCAATCAAAAGTGAAATGAGGATACTTGAGGGCAAATTTCGTTCTGGTTCTTGCACTTCGCCTCCAATAGCGGTGACTTTGATGACGCCAGCATAGGCTACGAAGACAAAAGCTGCGGCACTTGCTACGTCTGTAAACTGAGCATCCATTGCACCGCGCCAAGGTCTTTGAACGTCAGTGGAATCGAGAAAGAGAGCGTACAATGCCACCAAAATGACGGCAATCATGGTGACCACCAGAATTGGTGCTTGTACGTTTTTGATTTTCTTCACGCCAAAGATATTGAGAATCGTAATGAGCACAAGTGCATAAAGTGCCACAGTCATGGTGTTGATGGTGATATCAAAATAATACGAAACGGCATGCAAATATGCTGAAAAACCAATCAAAGCGAAGGCTGATTTGAGCAAAAACGACGCCCATAGGCCCAGCCCAGAGATGGTTCCAAACCATGGCCCGTAAGCACGTTCAAGGTACACATAGGTGCCACCTGTTTTTGGAATTGCACTCGAAATTTCTGCTTTTGAAATCGCGCCTGGAAGAACAACAAGAGCGGCTAACGCATAGGCCAGCCAGATGCCTGGACCCATGATGGCTGCGGCAAAACCAGGCAAAACAAAGATGCCAGAACCGACCATGGAGGCCAAGGAAATGATGATGACCCCAACGAGCGTTAGGCTACGTTCAAGTTTTCCTGAGATGTCCTTCGCGACCCCTTTGATGTCACCACGCATGAGTTTGCCTGTGGTTGATTTCAAATCCATGGGTTCACTTCCGGAAAAAGACAGTTTTGATTCTTAATTTCCTAAGCAAAAGTCGATGATTGATATTCTTTCCTCCGTAGAGTGAGAGGTTATTTTCCGTAAACCGGAAATTATGCTTGAGCGATGACCTTCATTTCGACGGCAATCGGTGTTGGTAATGCATCGATAGCAATCGTCGTTCGCGTTGGTCCAACTTGGCCAAGTGTTTTGGCCCAAACTTCATTGTATCCCTTGAAATCACGGTCCATATCAATAAGAAACGTTGTGACGTCGAGAACCTTGTCAATCGATGAACCGGCTTCAATCAAAATGCGTTCAATATTATCGATGACGGCTTGGGTTTGTGCCTTGATGTCGTAATCAAGTGGTTGTCCGTTTTCATCATGAATGGGTCCACCAGGAATGGCGTTGGTTCCAGGTTGCCTTGGCCCTACACCAGAAAGATAGAGCAGGTCACCAACTTTTCTTGCGTGAGGATATGCACCTACAGGTTTCGGTGCTGCATCGGAATTCACTGAACCTTCAGCTTTGGTTGGCTCCCATAATTCCGGGCCGTTTTTTGAAGAAGGTGCCTGCTCTCCACTGATTTGGTCAGAGGCATCATCTGCATCCAACACGTTTCGGTCACCAGAATAGGTCTCAACATCATCCTCATCGTATTCTTTGTCACCCATGCCCGTGGGTGTAGGATCGATGTAGACCACAGCCCCACCAGCACCGTGCAATGCTTCGTAGGCAAGCACCCGTCCGGAAAGGTCGTTTCGATTTCCGTTCATCGCCGATAACCACCACATCGGTTTGAACGTCACAACCTTTTGTACACGGATTTGCTGATGAATTGTCCTCGATAATTGACCGACATCCTCAAGTCTTCCTTCTTCAAGAAATTCGAGGATTTTTCGGTTCCATTCGTCGTCCTTGAGCGAGTGGATTCGGTCTTCTTCTGGAGCGATAAAATCGGTAAACATTCGATTTGAAAGGGACATTGCTGTGATGGCAACCGCTTTCCTTCCTTGTTGTCGAAGCACATCGAGACATGCTTTTGCAAGCACCGTGGTTTCAGCACGGTTTGCATACACATTGGAGGAGACGATGACCGCAGGGATTTTGTTACCAGGATTGAGCAGAGTCAGAGCAACAACTGAACCAACATCGATTGGAAATCCTTTGTAATTGACGCATCGACTTTGTAGGCCTCGTTTTTTGTTGGCCTCGTTCCATGCATGGGCAAAATCAGCATCGATGTTGAACGAGTAGGGAATGCTGCCTAGGTCATGAAAATCGTGGTCGACCATGACCCATTCTGGATTTGGGTCTGCCTGAATTTGATGACCGATAATGCTCGGCCACGTGGTGGAGTAAATGATGAGGAGGTCTGCACCCGAGTCTGCAATCATGTTCGCTGCTTCATCGTAGGCATCTCGGAGTCGACGCCAACCTTCGTTCATGTCTGGGGCAAGAACGGTATGAGGATGGACAGGAACGACAAGATTGCCTACGATGACATCACTCATGCATTTGCCTCCTCATGTTTGTGCACTGGCCACTCAACGATGGCATTGCCAGTTCCGATGATGGTGCCATAGCCGTGCAAAATTGCTGGATATTGTGGTATGCCGAGGGTGGAAAGAAGCCATGTGAGTCCGCCGCCGTCACTTTCTGCAATGGCTTGCTCGGTGAATTCGGGCATCTCATCGATGATACGCTGTGCTTGACCGCTTCGCATGTAGTCGATCATTCGCATGTCCCAAAGATGCATGGCGTGGCTCGTGATGTGTTCTTTGCTCATATCTTCAGGCATGTCGGATTCCGATGTGAAGTGCCTGTGCGAGAGCGAATTACTGGCGAGGACAACCACACGCTTGCCACTGGCAAGAATTGCTTTACGCGTAATTCGACCAAGTTCGAGCATCATCTCTTGCATCACTTCGACCGAATAGTAGTGGGTTGAGCGGTTGCTCGAAATGACCACAAACGGTTTATCCCAAGTTGGATTGAACATGTGCCCGGTGGTGATGGTACCATAATCCACTCGAAAGTCGGGATTGGTCATCATCTTGGTCGGCAAACCAGCCTCGGCAGCAGCGTCGCAAATGGCTTGTGAAAGTTCGATATCGATGTTAATGTCGTAATGGTAGCGGAAGAGGTTTGGAAAAATGGGGTCAACGGACAAACTTTTGAAATTTTCAAGACCGAGAAAATGAGTGCCAACATAGGTTTGCCAGTGCGGTGAGAGAAGCACAATCGAATCGTATTCGATGTCTTTGAGTGACTCTCGAAGACGTTCATAGCCCCATCGAAGTTGCTCCCAACCCCCTTCAGCAACGGGTTCGTTTTGTGGAGGGTTTTCTGCATAGACAAGATGTGGAGGATGTGGTGCAAGGCAACCAGCGACAATCTTTCCTTCGCCCATGATACCTCGAAACACACGTGCCCTAAAGCCCCATCGCTGTAATTTTCAACAGACTTCATTCATGTGCTTTTCATTCCGCAGCAACATTGTTAATCGTATAGAGTACTCTACCTTCACGAGTGTCGGTAATGGTCACGTCAATGGTACAAGCAGTGTTACAAAGGTCTTGGCCGTTTTCCTTGATTCGGAAACCGTCACCAGCACTGAGAACAGTGTTGGTGATGTCTGTACCAAACTCTTCAAGCACACAAGGTCCGGTACCGTCGATACCTGGGTTGTCGCATGTTTGTGGTACGCCGCCATTCACTTCGATCTTGACCGAAATGGCTGACCAGCCGATGTCGTTGCCTTGGTCCATTGTAATTCGGATGAGGTAGTCAGTTGTGTCTGTACCTGGGTTTCCAGTGTCGTCTTCACCTGTAAATTGGTACAAGGCATAATTTGGGGTATATGCATCATCATGCCACCAACGTAGTGGTGATATACTAATGCCGCTATCAACAAAGGCTGAAGACCCGTGACCATGTTCATCGAGAGCAATAAATGCAAATGAAATTCGGTAGGATGTATTTGACATTGGGTGTGGATTCCACAGCGAGGTAGGAATCGATACATTGGTGTAACCACTGTGCTGACTCACACTTACATCGATGTGGCCATCCAAATCCACATCGTAACCCATTGTAAGATTATCACCATCGATATCGACAACAGCATGGTAGACAACAATCGTTGTGTAGTTGATCATTGTGAGTGAGATGGGTAAACTTTGATTGAAAGATGAAGAATAATTGACAGAAGGGTCATCGGTGTATGCGTGGTCTAAGAGAATTGAAGGTGCGTGATTTGGTGGAACAACAGACGTCGAAGGGGAAGCACTTACGCTGCCATCTTCTGGATTGACACACCCCGCAAGTAAAGAGGTTGAAACAAGCATCATGAGAATCAATAGGTTTCGCATGAGAAGTGCTAACTTTTTGTTCATATTATGATTTCTGCACAACATCAACCTACAGGGCTTTTGAAGGCGCAGTTTGAGGGGTCCTCATGACCGAGGAGGGGGGGCTCATCGCCGAGGAGCAAGTGGCTATCGAAGTCGCTGGCCCAGTCGGACATGGTCAACGAGATGTCGCATTGCATAGCCTTGTGCCATTTGTGATTGGAGGATTGCTCGGTGGATACTGGCAAGCCTACCACTTCGATTCGATGACCTATGGACTGCCAACTCCGCCACAATTTGCACTTTTGTGTTGGATTGTCCTTTCGACGATTTCGTTTCCAGTGTTGTGGAAAGAGCAACCGGGTCGGTGGCCTGAGTATTTGGCTGGTACCTGTTCGCTCGCCCTCCCTTTGTTGCTTGTTTGGGTCACTGGTTACGGCAGTTTACTGTGCGGTGCGTACCTTGCTGGCATAGGATGGATTGTCGTGAGTGCTTCTTGGCCAAGGCTGACCTATCCACCGTTTCGCTACGGTATCTGGCACGTTTTGAGCGTCAACATCGGTGCGTTTTTTTGCTCCATTCTCGTTTATCAAACGTTTTGATTACGAAGTATAGGATTCATCTTCGCTCGGGAAAGAGCCACTTCGCACATCATCGCAATAGGATTTGATGGCCGAATCAATCTCTTCGGCAAGGTTGAGGTAGCGTCGAAGGAATCGAGGTGAGAAATCCATGGTGATCCCAAGCAGGTCATGGAGCACGAGCACTTGACCATCGCAATCAGGGCCAGCCCCGATACCGATGGTTGGAATGGTGATGGACTCACTCACTCTTTTGGCGAGGTCACGTGGAATCTTTTCAAGAACGATGGCAAAGCATCCTGCTTGCTCGAGAATTTTTGCATCTTCGATGAGTTTCTCCGCTTCCTCCTCCTCCTTCGCTCGAACGGTGTAGGTTCCAAATTTGTAAATGGATTGAGGTGTGAGTCCGAGGTGACCCATCACAGGGATGCCGGCGGTGAGAATGCGCTGAATTGATTCAACAATCTCAGCCCCACCTTCGAGTTTGACTGCATGCCCATTGGCTTCTTTCATGATTCGAATAGCACTTTCAAGAGCTTGACGAGAATTACCCTGGTACGTTCCAAACGGCATGTCGACCACAAGCAGAGCCCTATCGATAGCACGTTCAACGCACTGAGCATGGTAAATCATATGGTCGAGGGTCATGGGTACAGTGGTGACTTGGCCAGCCATGACATTCGATGCCGAATCGCCGACGAGGATGACGTCGATACCCGCCTTATCGACGAGTTTTCCGAGCGAATAATCATAAGCAGTCAACATGGTGATTTTTTCACCAGCACGTTTCATCTCTTGCAAAGTGTTGGTGGTCACCTTGCGAGCACTTCCATGCACGGACATGGAGGGGGCTTGCACCTCCTCGTTTTCAATGCCTCGCTATTGAAACGATTCCTCTTCTTCAAAAATTTCAGTGTGAATCATGAATTCCTGATAGGCTTCCTCAACCGTATCGCAAGCGAGCAGTTGTTGCTTCATTTCAAGTTCGGGAAGGAATAGTGAAGCCATGAGGTACAAGGTGGACGGCTCACGAGATATGGTCGAAGTGATGTATTTCTCAATCCATTCTTCCATGATGTCATCCTCAAAACCCATCCTGCTACCAAAACGCTTGAGCATGGACTGGGCAAACAAGGTAAGGGCTGCTTGCTGTGCTTCATCGAGTTGACCTTCAATGTCATCGAACTTCACATCGGCAGCGATGTACAACCGTTGGTGGTCCACATCCTCAGGAATGAGTTCAAACAATGTTTCCAAATCTGGAAACATGTCCTCATCCAATTTCTCTGCTATCGAGGGATGGGTGAGAGGAGGCAAGGCGGGTCCATACATGCGGTCAATTTTGAATCGGCGACCACCTCGAATGGTCAAAAAGTGGTTGGAGCCACGGGTTTCATGTTCGAGAATTTCAGCTTCGCAACCAACCATTCGTGGTCCGTCCCAGAAATTGATGGGGCGAAAAGGGTCGCTCATCACCAGACCAAAATTTCGTTCATCGAGGATGCAGGTGTCGAGCATTTGTTTGTAACGTGGCTCAAAAATTCGCAGTTCCTGTTGTTCGCCTGGAAACAAGACCATAGGGAGGACAAAAAGTGGAAATTGCTCTTCGTCCATGAGTTGAGGTTGATGTGGGGGTTCTTAGGATTTGCACTTGCTCCAGCACATGAACTCGAACGTGTCTCATTGAACGCTGTATTCAATCGATACCCCTTCGCTTCTCATCGTTTCGATGATGAATTCAATGGTTTTGGTGGACAGCGATTCGGGAGCATACACGCCATGTTGTGGAAACAACGGTTCGTTCAACCATGCCATTGCACAGCAGTAGGTCACAAGTCCGGTTGTTCTTGCCATACTTGAATCACCATCTTTGCCTCCGTCTTCAATCACCCACACGTGTGTAGCACCACCCGCTTCGACTCGGACTTCCATCCACGTGAATTCGGCTCGGGTTGGGTCAAATTTCCACGCATCCACGAGTTCATCGGGTGTGAGATTCGTGTTTTGGTACCGCCCAATGTGACCAGGCCATCTCACGGTGTATTCACCCATCGAGGTTGCTGGAACGTCCATGAGTGACCGCAGTCCATCAGTCAAAAACGCCTCCATGATTCGGCCATTGGCATCGATGGTGTGAAGGTCGGACATCGCTGGTACGATGGTTTGCATCCCTTCGGCAATGATTCTTGCAGGTCGAGTGTATTCTGCAATGACATCGTGAGGTGAAAACGGTGCCATGTACGACCAAGCATCATCAGGCTCGGCAGGGTTCCCACCCACTTTGATGGTGACCTTGTCGAGGTGGCCAAACTGCCGTTGAGCGAGGGCGACAAGCATGTTTGAAAGTCCGGGTGCAATACCAACATCCCACAAAATCTGACATTGAACCGTGGCATGTCGGTCAGGGGTTTCTTCACTGAAGGATAAATCGATGATTCGCTGGTTTGAATCTTTCAGGGCATTGATGATGAGATGGCCAATGGAGCCTGGAACCATGTTGATGATAAGGTCGGCCGATGCGTGGTCTGCATCGAGTGCTGACATGTGGTGGAAATGTGCAAGCGTGTCGCGCTGGACCACATCGAACAAATGCACTTCGACACCTGCTTCGACGAGTTTGCGGGTCACATACGAACCGACGAGCCCTCCGCCCAAACAGTGCACACGCATGAGGACCTCTCAACCTAGTTTAATTTTAAATAGACTCAAAGGTAGTTCTCAACATGACGACACAAAATACACGCCCTGCTGAAGAAATTGATTTGAAGATTCCAAACGATGTCCATCCATTTGACCCGAATGCATCGACAGAACCTCCACAATTGTTCAAAGTCCTCATCGATGGCAAACCCGGTCTTGCGGGTATTGGTTCACTCGGAGGCTACAGCGATCGAATTCTCTTGGTTTTTGATGAACCTCATCCCGAATTTGGAGAAGAGTTCGTAACGAAATATTTCATGTTTGACAACAATGAACCAGGTCTGCTCCTGTGGGGGCACGAAAATCGCAGTTTCAAAATCGATTTGGTCATTGAAAACGAATGATCACTGACCGATGAGTTGGTAATCCTCGCTCAGTGGTGTAGCACCTGTTTCGACTCGGATGATTTTTCCTTCTGAAAATTCGTAGAATGTAAGCACTGCTTCCGACGTTGAGCCGTTGGCAAAGTGTGCGAGACAATGGTCGACGCCCACTTCAGTGTTTTCAAAGAGAATTCGAATTCCTTCAGTTCTGACCATGCCGGAACCAGCGAAGGCCATGATGTCGTTCTTGGTCATGACTGCACCGCCGACATGGGGGTAGAATTTACAATCGTCATGGATCACTTCATCCATGAGTTCTTTATTTCCGGTTTCAAATGCTTGATGGTATCGTTCTAGGATGCTCATGTTGTGAGTGAATCGGGTTGAACCGTTAACTGTTTGCCATGGTTATCTTGGACCGACCATCCATGGTCACTCATGAACACAAACATTGAGAAGTTCGCTAAAGAAATTGAGCGACCAGTCGCCACCTTCCCTACCAACACCCGAGTTTTTGACGCCACCAAATGGCGTTCGAAGGTCTCGGTGGAGCCAAGTGTTGACCCAAAGGATACCGGTTTCAACCTTGGTGGCGAGTTGATGACCACGCTCTTTGTCACCTGTCCATATTGAACCAGCAAGGCCATACGTTGTGCCATTGACCATCTCAAGCAGGTCGGTCTCCGTATCGTAGGTATGGAGTGTGACCACGGGCCCAAAAATTTCCTCGGTAGCACAGCGAGAGGTTGCTGACAAACCACCAATGACCGTTGGGCGAAGGAAGGCTGAACCTGTTGGAACATTGGCCACAGGATGTTGTTCTGAAGTGCCTCCTGTGAGGATGTGCCCGCCCTCCTCGACAGCGAGCTTGATGTAGGATTCGACTTTGCTTCGATGCTCAACCGAGATAAGTGAGCCCATGTTGGTGGTTTCATCGCGTGGATTGCCTACCTTGAGTTGCTCAACATGCCATGTGAATGAACTTGCAAATTCATCGTATCTGCTGTTGTGGACAAAGATTCTCGAGCCACACAAACAGATTTGGCCAGAATTGGCAAACGATGCACGAACGATGCCGTTCATCATCTCGTCGAGAGGGGCATCGTCTAGGACGATGGTCGCATTTTTTCCGCCGAGTTCAAGCGAGAGTTTCTTGAACATGGGTGCGGCTGTTGTGGCGACTATTTTCCCAGTTGCCGTGCCACCGGTAAACGAGATACCCTGTATGTCAGGATGCTCAATGATGGCTTGACCTGCTTGAGGGCCAAGTCCGTGTACGAGATTGAACACCCCTTTTGGCAGACCGATGTCGTCCAACACCTTGGCAAGGAATGTAGCCGTTTGAGGGGTCATTTCCGAAGGCTTTGCAACGATGGTGTTGCCCATGAGCAGGGCGGGTGCTACTTTCCATGACAGCAAATAGAGCGGAAGATTCCAAGGCGTGATGAGCCCAACCACTCCGATTGGTTTTCGATGAACATAATTGGTGGCTTGGTCCATTTCATATTTGAGATCGGGCAGTTGTCTGCCGTGGTCGGCAAAAAATCGGAAATTAGCAACCGAGCGGTAAGCATCGATGTTTCTCGCAAGTGAAATTGGTTTTCCCGTATCTTCCATTTCAAGAGCAATGATGGTGTGAGATTGTGCTTGAAGAGCATCAGCGATGGAGTAGAGCCAATTGATCCGTTCTTCAAACGACGTTGCCTTCCAAGAGGGAAGTGCCCGAAGAGCCGCTTTGGTAGCGAGGTCAACATCGGTTGCATCACTTGCAGGAACCGAACCAATGAGCGTCCCAGTGGCTGGGTTGATGTTGTCGATGGTAGCGTTCGAGTGTGCTGCTACAAATTCACCATCGATGTAATTGAGTACATCAGCCATGATTACACCTCGGTGTTGTAATGCCAACGGTCTCGGTCGGGGTCCCATTCGTCCCACGTTGGCACGGTTTCAAGCTCGTCAAGATACGATTCAGGAACGATGCCTGGAACGATGAAGGCCTTTTGACGATGGAGTGGGTATGGGTTTCGAAGTTCGATGCCAAGGACGCCGAGAAGAGCACGAGCGATGTACCAGGTTGCTTGTGCATTCCAACCATGTGCGATTTTTACCACAATACCAAGACCCTTTGGATAATCAGGGTGGACAATGGCCATGCCGAGTAAGCCATCTGCTCCTTCTTTTGCAATGACTTTACCTTCGCCCGCTTTGAGAATCGTGGAATCGAGGCGGTTGAACCCTCCAACGAGGTCAGGATGTCGAATCATGGCCTCCCAAATCCAATCGTCGTCTTTGTCGCGAACGAGTCCAGCGTAAATTTTGGCAAGTTCGTTGACGGTGTTGGAGACCGTTGGAAGGCCACAACCGTCTTTGGCAATACGCAAAGGGGTCCAATCTTTGCCAAGATAGGTTCGTAGTTGCTCCATGTAGGCTTGGAACACTTCGTGACCTGGCAAGGTGTAGCCAGCACGCTTCCAACCTTTTTTGCGACAACCTCGTAGAATGGCTGCGTGTTCTCCTGAACACGTGTGATACCATCGACGAGGTCTTCGTACTTGCCGTCCAAATTGAATCAGTGGTACATCCAGAGGCGTGAGCATGAGTGGCCATTCCGATTCAGAAAGGAGTGATTGGGCAGTTGCAACGTGTTCGGTATCGCCGTTGTGGGAGGCGACTGCAATGGCCTTTTGTTCCCACGAACACTCTGCGAGTTCGTCGGTGAACGCCTTGAGCATGAACGGTTTCATCATCGACCTACCATAACACAACACATTGCCTCCAAAGGAGTGAATCACCTCATCCCCGTGTGCCCACGCCACGGCTCCATGAATCGTGGTCTCAGAAACACCATTTCGTCGATAATCAACAAGTGGTTCCCAATCGACATCGCGCCCAGTTGGAATGCCTTCGATTTTTTCGCCCACCGGCGAAGTCGGGTACAAGCCTGACCCAGGCTTTCCAGGTTTGACAGCAGAGGGTTGCTGGTGTTTGACCATTTCAATCCCTCCCAAGCAGTGCTTCAACACGTGGTGCGACCTTGTGCATGTAAGCGGTCATGTTGCGGCACACCCTTGCCGAATCATGATTGAAAAAATCAAACCAAGCCATAATTCTGTCATCGGGGTGGAATCGTTCAACAATTTGTTGAGCTACCTCCTCAACATTACCAATGAGTGCATTGTTGGCAGCATTGTTGACCTTGTTTGGGTCAATGGTGCCCTCAAGGGCATTCCAGTATGCACCCAGTGCTTCTTGCGCTTCGTGTTGAGCTGCTTGTGATTGTTGTTCTGGGCTCAAGCCTTCCTCATCGTTGAGGAACACAAAGGAAGTACGAGGCATGTCTCGACGTTGCCATGGCTTTCCTTCAGCGTGAAGATGTTCGCTCATGCGTTCATGTGTCGCTTCAATGGCCTCAGGGTTTGTGATGGAGAGGTTGAACACTTTGACTGGATGGATTGAATTGAAGAACAATTGGGCACTTGGGTCGTGCGTACCAGCGACGACTTCGAGGAGTTCTCGACGGAAATCCTGTGGTATGATTTTCAAGTCTTCAAAGGAGTACCTGTTGTCGATGACCACTTCTTCTGGTGGGGCATCAAGGCCACGAACTTCCATGGCGACCGATTGAACATGCTGCCAATCCTCATCGCTTCGAAACAACGAGCGGTTGAGGACGGTTGTTCGTATGTCGTTTGAGGAGATCACTTCACCTCGAAGGAGCCGCAGGAATATTTCTCCTGCTTCGAGAAAAATTTGACCACGAAGTGCTGGCCAAGATGCTTCCTCGATTGCATCTCGAGGAACAATGCCGTACGGTCGAGCCATGAATTCAAAGCGTCCGGCAGAAAAACCGATGTTCAACTTACGTTGTTCTTGGTCATCAAATCCGTGGAGCGAGAGTACATTTGCAATGCGCTCCGCTTGAGCAATTGGGCCACCTGAAGCGAGAATAGAAATCACAGCACAGCCAATTTCAATCGAAGTCGTACGCCTGAAGGACTCGAGAGCAAGTTGTGGAAAATCCGTGCACAATCCCACTTCACCTTGCCAGTATGGGACCACAGGTTTGCTGTTTTGTTTTTGAATTTCCGTGGAAAGATGGGCTTGAGCAATCCATCCTACACCAAAACCAAGTTGGTCTGCACACTCGAGTTGCTCAAAATAATTGGCCATCATTTGCTTCTCAGTGGGCATGTAACCACTTGCATCGGGCGTTTGCGAAATTGAGAAGAAAATGTCGTGTTCCATCGCTCCCGCCACCTTCTTCCAATCGTTGTATGCTCATAATGAGTGTGGCTTATGATGATGATGGCCCCTGATTGAGGGTTGTGAGTGCCTCGATTCTTGCGAGCAAGGCTTGAGGAGCTGGTTGTTGCCTCGACATGAATTCTTGCACACATGTTGAGAGCAGAATCATCGCTTGTTCGTATTGTTCGTGTATTTCTGCAATGTCCGCAAGTCCCCATGAAGCCACCAACAAGCCACTGACGTCGTCAAGGTCGTTTGCGAGTTCAAGGGAATGTTGGAGAGCATCTTTGGCTGCATCAAATGAACCGACGGTGGCTTGAATATGGCCGATATCGGCATAAGCTTCCATTTTTTGTTCGTCGTTGGAATCCCGAATCGCTGCTTCGAGAATTCGTGTAGCGTAAGCAAGTGCACCTTGACTATCGTTGAGTCGCTTGCAAACTGTGCAAAGCAATTGAAGGCCATACCTCAGGCCGGTTGGGTCACCGTTCTTTTCTCGGAATCGTAGAGCACGTAGTGCGATGGTATGAGCATCGTCAAATCGTGCATTCGACAAATGAAGGAGACCTACATGATGGTAGACTGCTGCTACAAATGGGCCCATTGATTCATCGGATTCATACTGGATGGCGAGTTCAAAAAATTGCTCAGCCTCACCATGGTCGTACTTGAGTTGTTCAAACAAACTCCACGCTGTTTCCGACGTCGACGATGCTTCACGTTTGGCGATGGAAAGAAGTTCAAGCACAAGTTCATCCCTGCCGAGTTCTTTTGCAAGCGGAATAAGATTGAGGGCAAGAGAAGTGTTTACACCTTGAATTTCTTTACCCTCGGTGAGCATGGTCAAAAACGAGTTTGCTTGCTCCACGGTCATTTCAGAGTCCACGAGCTCACCTCAAATCGAACGTAGGCGGCCACCATCGACAGCAAGGCTGACGCCTCGAATGCCGCCCGATGCGGGTAGGGAAAGGAAGACGATTGCACTTGCCGTTTCAAAAGGGTCGATAAGTCGCTTGATGGGAACTTGACTCAACCAACTCTCCATCACGTCCTCAGAAGATTTCCCCGTTCGCTCTTGAATCGAAGTTGAGAGGGATTGAAGCCGTGATGTATCGGTAAAGCCCGGGAGGACGTTGTTGATGGTGATGCACGGGGCGAGTTCATTTGACAAGGATTTGGCCCATGACGCCATGGCTCCTCGGAGGGTGTTGGACAGTCCGATGTTGGGAATCGGTTCTTTGACAGAGGTCGAAATGATCTGAATGATTCTTCCAAAGTTCTCTTGCTCCATATGTGGGGCGAATGCCTGAACAAGAAGATGGGATGCATGAAGGTGTCTTCGAAATGGAGCATCAAAATCTTCGGTTGTGTTGTTGAGGAGTGGTCCGCCGGGAGGACCTCCTGCATTGTTGATGAGAATATGCACTGGCCCTCGACTTTCAAGAACCGAGTTTGCTGTTTCTCGTACATCTTCTTCGTTTTCGAGGTCCACCACGACCATGCCGTGAACACCTGAGCCCAGTTCTGATAAGGAGAGAACCAAGGCCTCGAGGGCTTGTTCATCGCGGGCGGCGACCGTTACATTAGCACCACATTTTGCGAGCAGTTGGGCGGTAGCGGCGCCTATGCCTTTGCTTGCACCGCACACGAACGCATGTTTTCCTGCCAAAGAGGTGGGTGAGTACGGAAAATCAGTACCGAGAAGGTCCATGGTTCAAGCCACAAAGTGGTTGGTCATAGGCCTTCGCATTCACAACCAGTCACAAATGGCGCTGAGTTGAACAAGCCAATCATCGCTTGCTGCATCGATGACTGAGAAATGGTCACCGGGCACAAACACCGATTGAATATCGCAACCGCGTGCCTTCATGACCCTTGCATAGGTTTCAGATTGAGCTAGAGGGACATCGGTATCTTCTTCGCCGTGAAACAAGACCACTGTGGTCTGAGGGGTATTGTTGACGGGATTGAGTTTGGACCACACTTCAGGCAATGCTTCTGGGGAACCTCCAATCCATCGCCGAACGGCATCACCGTCATCCGAAAGGCGAGCGACATCTGCAGATATGAGGTCAGCAAGTGGTGCCTGAGCAAAGACGAGCCAAGGTTTGCGTTCAGCGACGGCAGCGAGAAGAAGGGCGAGTTGTCCACCTGCTGAGTGCCCCATGACCATAGTTCGCATGATATCGATGGAGGGTAAAAGTGCGAGTTGTCCCCAGGCTCTCATCACGTCCGACAATGTGTCCATCCATACTCCCTCGTCGCCTTCGCTCCAGCGTTTGAATTCAATATTCCATGACGCAATTCCTGCATCGGCGAGGTCAAGGGCAAGGGGTCTCATGAGATCAAGTGTGTATTCTTCTTTCCAAAAGCCACCGTGAATGAGCATGATGCATGGTACACCTTCATCCCGTTGGAACGGTGAAGGTTCGTCGGGCATGTAGAGGTCGGCAAATTGCCATGGCTCTGCACCCCATTGCATTCTGTCGACTGCCATGTTATTGACACGATGAAGAAACCTATGAGCCTTGTCAAGGGACAACTCGACGGCGGTCACGAGGGAAGAGCACGGTTTCACGAACATTCTTTGCCCCTGTGAGTTTCATCAAAATACGTTCAACACCGAGGCCCCAGCCTGCGTGTGGAGGGACGCCGTGTCGGAATCCTGCGACGTAAAATTCGAATTCCTCAGGGTCGAGATTCATCTTTCGCAAATTATCGCACAAGGTGTCGATTCGATGTTCACGTTGACCACCGGATGTCATTTCATCTCGACCAAAATTGAGGTCAAATCCTCGGCTCAATTGCTTGCCAGTGGAACCAATTTGGCCTTCCACATGATGGATGTAAAAGGGCTTGAGTGACATTGGCCATCGTGGTATGAAGTAAAATTGTGGAAGGTCTTGAGCTAGGAGGTCGGAATTCTCTGCGTCAATATCGTCGCCCCATTCAATCTTCCCGCCTTTTTCTTTGATGATTCGAATAGCATCGCAGTATTCGACCCTTGGAAATGGCAATTGTGGTACGATGATTTCGATAGGAGCTTCATCGTGAGCAGCACGGTAGGCGTTGATTGCGCCCACATATCTCTGACTTTCTTCATCTTCTGAAATTGATGACCAAATGTGATGAATCATCCGCTCGAGGACACCCATCACATCATCATCGTTGGCCCAAGAACATTCAATATCAAAGGAGATAAATTCGTTCAAATGTCGATATGTGTCGTGTTTTTCTGCTCGAAATGCAGGGCCAATTTCAAACACTCGTTCTAGACCGCCACTCATGCACAATTGCTTGAACAATTGCGGTGACTGATTGAGATAGGCTGGGGTTTCAAAATATTGCATAGGAAACAAGTCTGTACCGCCTTCCGTTGCGGTAGCGACAATTTTTGGCGTATGGGTTTCAACAAAGCCCTCTTCGATGAGGTGTCGACGACCATATTCGAGGACTTTGCCACGAAGTCGAAACATGGCATTGACGTGTGCTCTTCGCAAATCGAGAAATCGATTATCGAGTCGGGTGTCGAGTTCGACATGGACAGTATCGGTCACGCCAAGTGGCAAGGGAGCTTCTGCTTTAGCGATGAAGGTCACTGAGTCGGCAAGAATCTCATAAGCAGGTGGAGGGGTTGGCTCACCTTCGGCGACCTTTGGGGGACGCTTCAGTGCGACTTCGCCAGTGAATTGCACCGTCGATTCACGTGTGCATCGTTGGACTGCATCGAGTTGTTCGGCTCCAATGCGGTCATCTTTGAGGAAGATTTGCGTTGTTCCTGTACCATCTCGAAGGTCGACAAAACAAATGGCTCCTTTGCCTCGGTTTGCCTCCATAAAGCCAGCGACGGTGACGGTTGTGCCGAGCAGAGCCTCACCTTTGGATTGAATTTCACCAAGGGTGTGAGTTCGATATGCAGTTGAATGCCATGTGGTCATGTTGCTTCGGTTTCGCTGGAGGACATGAACCATTCGGAGATGAGATACGGCCGAGAAGTGCAATTGAAGCGAGGAATGAACTTAGGTCAACCTAGCCATTCGAGATTCACGTTGCCATGACCTTTGATGGTCCATGGAACGCCCTTCAAATTCAACGAAGCGGAAATGAGAGCATTTTAACATTGTACGGTCATAAGAATCATGAAGACATAGCGGTTGGACAGGGTATGGCCAGAAGGCAAATCGATGCAACTTTACTTCTGTGTTGCATTCTCTTTAGTGTCGTAGCACCTCTCTTCTCAATGACAGTGCAAGCCAGTAACGCAATTCTGCTCTCGGTGGATAGAAACCATGTTCAACTCGAACCGGGCGATTCGACCAACATCACACTCACCATTGAAAACAACGGTTCGATCATTGATGATTACAATCTCAGTATCGATTTCTCATCGCTTGACATGGTTTGGGATGTAAATTTGACCCAGCACAACGTGACGAATGTGGTTCCAACCACCTCGACCACGACAACGATTGTCATACGACTTTCAAGTTTGGCGAGTTCAGAGAATTCCTCTTCCTTTGTCATTTATGTGGAAGAAACCGATACAGGTGACACTTCAACCATCGAAGTTTTTGTCAGTGTGATTCCGTCGTATTTGCCTGAAATTCGCCACCAATCTCCAAATTCATCGCTTAAAAATATGTCAAGTGGCACCTCCCAAACCTTTACTCTCGATGTGCATAATTTGGGTTCGGTCAATGACTCCATCCTCCTCGATGTCGGCCAAGAGCCTGATTTATCGGGATGGTGGGCCAATGTTTCAACGAATTCGAGTGGAAACTCTTCAGGAAACAGTTCTGGCAACAACTCCTCGATCAGTATGCCCGCTCCAAGTGGGCGATCTTACAATAGTCCTCCATACCCAATACCTGCTGGTTGGTCGCTACAGTATGATGCTGACTTCTTGTCCAACATGGCGAGTATGGAGTCGAGAGAAGTTGAACTTACGGTCACGGTGCCTTCGGATGCCCTGCCAGAATTCTACGGGTTCAGATTGTACGCAGGTTCACTCAATGGCAATGTGTCAACTTCGACCTTACTCGTGATTCAAGTAACAGAATCGCCAGAGGTCGTGGCGAATTTCCTTCGTCAGGGTGATGATTTTATTGCCGGTCAAACGACCGAAACCCACATTCAAGTCAGCAATGTTGGAAATGTACAGTTGAACATGACATGGTCGGTTCAATCCACGAATGGTCCATGCGATGCTACATTGCCGGTCCAGCAATCCATAGATTTCGGTGTTTCGGACATCATCAACATTTCAGTCAATGTCACTGTGGATGAGACTGCATCAAAAGATGACACTTGCGAAATCATGTTTTCAGGTCAAAGGGCGGGAGGTTCGTACCAATTAAACGCCGTGTATTTCGACATCGAAATTGATGAACTGGTACTGTTTGAACTCGTTACCCCATCACAAACCATCGACCTTGTTCCAGGAACGGCAGAATCCTTTGACATTCGATTGTACAACAATGGAAGCGATACAGCCGTGTTTTATCTCGATTTCATCGATGTCTCTGGCCTTTCGAACACCGTTGTTTCATCGACCTCCTCAACCACTCAACTTCGGCAACTTTCGATAGAAGCAGGCACCTTCGGTATCTGGGGAATTTCAATTGAAGCCGATGTGACACTTGCTGGCCTTGTTCAACAATCGTACGAAGTCACCTATGGAGGTCAAACTGTCCAAACCCACGTGACCCTTGACGTTGCTGAAGTACCGATGTTCACAATGGAGGGCCCAGATGACCAACGAATACTTGTGACTCCTGGTTCAAATGCTTCGACATCGTTTGAGGTGGAAAACACAGGAAGCAAAAATCTGAGTTTAAGTTCATCCATATCGGGATTGCCTACAGGCGTGACTGCCTCGTTTTCATTTGGTAGTGGTTCACTTGATGTCACCGCCGGTACCTCCTCAGCCTTCGTGCTTGATGTAAGGGCCAGTGCATCAGCCTACCCCGGCACCTATTCGATTGATATCATGCTCATGGATGGTTCAGCATCCGAAACAATCACCATCGATTTAATCATCGAACAGAGGTATGATGTTGAAATTTCAAGTCTTGAAAGTTCTGTATCTCCATCTCCTCTTTACACCACCAATATGACGCTTGAAGTGACGAACATCGGGACATCGACGGACACCTACCTTATCGAACTCGATACATCTGAATCCTCTGGATATTATTCAACAACACTTTCCCGAACCACCGTGACCGTTTCACCTGCTTCGACACAACTGGTCGTCTTGGGTATTCGTGAAGGGAACAATGGTGCTCCAAGTTCAAGTTTAACCTTGACCATCACAGCTACTTCGACCACTGATTACACTTCGACCGATAGTGCAACCATCACAATCGTGCCTCTATCTGTTTCAAGTGAAGTCACCATTTTCAAAGACAACGATGTTGTCGCTCCAGGAGGTGCGATTTACGGCAATGTGATTTTGACCAACACTGGTAGTTCTCTTGATTCGCTCTACATTACAACCGTTGGCCTCTCCTGCGGAATCGGTTCAACGCTTGAACTCGGACCCGGCTCCTCTTCAGCACCGATCCTTTGGCGTTGCGATGTTCCAGAATCCTCATCTGCTGGTGCCCATCAATTGACGTTCAGAGTTTCCAGTGCAGCACGAAGCAACATTGTGATGGAACAATCCGTGGTTTACACCGTTCTTCCAACATGGTCAAGTCAACATGCCATTTCCATTGAAACCGATGTCAACGAACTGTCCATGGCCTTCGAGGGTGGGGCTTCGTTCATCGTTCGATTGACCAACGATGCAAATGCTGAAGCGACTGGCAACATCGAACTTTTTGGTAATGGTGAGGCAAATTTCGAAGTTTCATGGCTTCAAATTCAAGGTTCCGTCGCAACCAATGAATTCACGCTTGCTCAAGGAGAATCAGTTGATTTCAAGGTGACACTTCATTCATTGCTTCGAAATTCTGCTACCGCCGAACTCAACCTTCGAGTGACCAGTGAAATTTCAAACATCGTCGTTCAAGATGAATATTCATCCATCTTTGTCACCGTTGAGGGCCCAGACCTAGCCCCAACTGGTTTGTCCCTACCGCTTGGTTTCGAAGTTACCCAATCACAAACCATCGGTTTTGCATCCTTAGGATGGTTGGCTGCCGTGGTCTTCTTCATGTTGCTAAGGCGCCGAAAGGATTCAACCCCTGCCCTCATCGAAGAGGATGAAATTGAAGAGGTCAAAGAAACAAAAGAAGAAGTCCTCGGTTTCAACGAATGTCGAATTGATGATGACAACAAAGTGCGCTGCCCTTCCTGCGAAACCAAACTTGGGGTCCCAAGGAACTCTACTCCACCGTTCAAATTCACATGTCCGAAGTGTGATTCAATGATTCGTGTTGTTGGACCGCCATCACAGAAGTTCTAATGCCGAACAGCGATGATGAGGAAGGCTGTGTGGCCAAATGGACCATTGACAGGTCGCATACCGCCTTTTGATGCTCTGCCCCATTGTCGTTCCATGATCTCGCCTGCCCATTCAATTGTAAGTCCACTGTTCTCACATGCGAGCCATGCTTGTTCGAGTTGGTTTGAAACCGGACAATAACAAGCCATTCGCCCTCCTACCTGAAGCAATGTAGCGGTTGATTCGATGGCAGGAGGGTGGTCGGGCAAATCGAGAATCACAGCATCTGCTTGTACACCTTGAGCCAACAATTGGGGTGCAATTGATTCGATGGTTCCTTTGTGATGAATGTGAGTTGGAAAACCTATCCACGTTTGTTTTGCTCGTTCGAGATTTTCAAGTCCGACTTGAGCATGTTCCTCTCTTGCTTCGATGGTCACCAGTGTTCCGTGCCTACCGAGGACACGTGCCAAGTGCATCGATAGCCCCCCACTTCCAAGGCCCGCTTCAACAACGGTATCTCCATCTCCAAGGCCAAGTTTTGCAATAAGAACCCCCGCATCTTTGTCAGAAATGGTTTGTGCTCTTCGTTTCATCGAGCGGATTAGGGTTGGTAGTCGAGGAGGGATTCGGCGTAGAGGTTTGCCACAAACATCGATGACTTGCCCCATTTCAACCGCTCCAAAGTGCTCCATTGGATTGATGATGCCGAGGCCTTTGATTTTCATCGATTCATCGATGAGTTGGACGCAGTACATCTTCCCGCTTTCTTCTTCGAGAAGGATATAGTTGTCCACCATGAAATTGCCAAAAATCCATGGTTTATGGAGGATTCTAAGGATTTTAGAACAAACCTGTAATCGCTTTGTTCTTAAACTATGAAGGACCTCGCAAGAATATGAAGAGTAGCCCAGCCTATATCTCAGTTCTTCTTGTGAGTCTATTTCTCGCAAGTTTGTTTGCAAGTATACCTTCAGGCACACAAGTTGAACTTGAAGTCGAACAAAATAATGTTGAACTAGCGTCCTCAGCAACAAGTCCCGGACACGTCGTGTTTGCACAATACATCTCCTCGGATAATTGTGGACACTGTTCCAAGACGGGTGGAGGGTCAGACACCCACCATACCCTCAAGGTTAATTTCCCAGATGAATATGTGTATGTAACGTACATGTCAGCATCTTACGGCGATACCGATACTGCACGAGCTGGAAACGTTGCACCATACAACTGGGTGTGGTCAACAGGTGGTGCTCCCGATGCTTACTTTGGTGACCGAACCGACAAGCGACAGTCTGGTGCAAGTGCGAATTACGACACCTACGATGCTCTGTTCTCTTCGGGTGGAGGTATGCACTCAACCGTCAATGATTACTCCATGTCTGCATCCGTCAGTCAAAATGGAAACAATTACGACATCAGCATCGGTTACCGATACATTGGTTCAGGCTCACCTGCTTCAAACATGAAACTCTACGCAGCTCTTGTTGACAAGGACTGTACTGGATACTCCTACTCTTCAGGTATCCCACACGGTTACAACTGCTGGATGGCTTGGCTCACCTCAGGTGATACCTACAAAGCAAAGGCTTCCGGAAGCGGAACTGCATTCCATAGCGTCACCGTTTCTGGTTCCGAGCAATTCCAAACATGGACCTCTGTTCCAACAAGCGTTGTTCCTGGTGGAATCAACAAAGCAGTCGTGGTGGCTGCACTCATGTCCGGCAACCAAGTTTCCGTCGGAGGTTCATCAGCTCACGTGTACCACGCCATCGACTCCACCATGGGTCCAAAGATGGATCTGGCTGTGACTGATTTTTCAATCACCAACACCAATTCACCCAATTCCTACGTGCGAGGCGATGTCCTCACACTTGAGGCAGAATTGAGCAATACAGGTGACCTTGACTACAGCGATGGCGGAACCGTCGAATTTTTCTACAAGAGCGGAGTCACTGAAGTCGCCATTGATTCAACCAATTCCGTTCCATCTCTTGTCAGTGGGTCAAGCGGTCAACCTGCAACATTCTCAACAACATTCGACACATCAAATCTTCCAGTGAATTCCTGGACAACACAATTTGGGGTACGAATGAAGAATTTGGTCGGCGATATTCGAGCAACAAACAACTTTGCTACCATCGAATACGACCATGATAGAGCTCCCATGTCCATGTCGCCAACCATAACTGGTCCAAATGTGATTGAACGTGGTGAATACATCACTGTGCTCGCACGCGGCGATGCAAACGACAATGTCGATACGATTGAAAGCATGTCGTTTGAAGTCGAAGTTTCTCCATCTGGTGCAAACCAATGGGACGGCTCCCTCACCGCAGGAGGGGAGAACATTGTCTATGCAGGAACCATCAACGAAGGCCGAGAATACATCATTACCCCAAGCGCAGAAATGGGTTCAGGTATGTACGATGTTCGAGCAAGAACCGTTGACGGCCGTGGGCAAACAAGCGAATGGAGCGTGGCTTCAGGTTCAAATGGATTTGAGCTTGCAAATGGTAGGCCAACTGTAACTGCCGAACCAATTCCATCGGTCATGTGTGATATCCCTACACGAGTCGACATGACTGGGCACATTTACGACCCAGAAACACCACTTGGTGACCTTACCGTTTCTTCAACTCATGAAGCCTTCCTAGGTTGGTATCCTTCAACAACTGAAATCGAAGTCTTGTTCGAATGGGACGAAATTCAAGGATGCCCAATCGGTCGACAAGGTATCGAAGTGACAGTTGATGACGGCGGAGATTATACCGACACCGGTATTTTGCCATACGGGACGCTTCTTTTCAACGTGATTGAAAATGGTCAGCCACGTTGGCAAGGTTTGCCAACTCAACTTGTCGACGAAGGTGGCAGCGGAATTCTCTCTGTGCTCAACTATCTATCGGACACTGATGATACAGGTCAACCCGTAAGCGTTGATGGATTGTCGCTCCAAATTATGGAGAACACAAACCCTGAAGCAATTTCAGTTGAACTCAAGAACAACATCCTCGGTTTCGAGACCGTCGATGATGATGTGAATGGTGAAACCATCGTGACCATCCGTGCAAGTGATGGCGAGCAATATGCTGACCAAACCGTCCGTATTCAAATCACACCATCCAACGATGCCCCTCGAATTGACATGACCGATATCGAAAACTTTGACCTCAAGAGAGGCAAACAAATGGTCATCAATCTCAACAACAGACTTACCGATGTCGATGACCCAGCAAATGAGGCCTTCATCACCGTCACACCATCCGAGCCAGGTGCTGCACGATACAACCTTCTCGATGGTAGTTTGACGCTCCTGTTTGACAAAGCTGGCATGCAAACTGTGACCATTAGCGCATCGGACAAGTATGATACAAATACCTACACAATGAACGTGAACATCTTCGATGCTTATCCATTCTACATTTCAAAGGAAGATGATGGCAGTGGGCACCTTTACATCAACCTCGAAGACACATACATTTCTCAAACACCAACTGCACATATCTTCAAAGTCGGTGCGGAACCAAATTTCGTATTGATTGAGATCACATGGAGCCTATGCAACGACATTAGCGGAACCTGTGACGGATTCTGGACCCAAGAACTGGACATGTCCAAAACCAACGTTGGATGGTCCCAACTCATGGTCGTGCCCTCGGCGTATGACGGCGGAGTTACCGACGCTCGACCCTATGGTGTTCGTTACATGGACTACATTTCAGCATCAGCTATGGCTGTTGACACGAATGGGGACGAATACAAATTACTCGGACCCGCTATCAAGTGGCAATTTACCGAAGAATTACCTGCAGTAGCCGATATGGATGATGAACTCCTCACCAAATACTTGGATGACTTGAACGCAAAGAAAGAATCCTACAAAGAGCAAATCGCAAACGCTGAGGGTGATACCACGTTGCTTGAAGATGAACTCGCTGATATTGAAGACCAACTCTCGGTCGCTTGCGATGACCCCCGAGCAGACTGCCCAAGTGACGATGTACAAGGATCAACCAACACAGATGAAACCGGTGGCTCCATCGACATGAACATCGTCTACATCATCCTCGCCGTTCTCGTCATATCTGCCCTCTTGGGTGTCATGATGATGCGAAAGGGTGGTAGCAATGCACCTGAAGTACAAGTGTGGGATGATTCAATGCTGCCTGCCTACGACCAAACTGCAAATTCAATGTATGGAGGTGCAGCAGATATCTTCCAGAAACAATTGGTGAGTATTCCACAAGCAGCACCAGCACCAGCACCACTCCCACCTGCTCCACCTGTGATGATGGCAGGCCCACCACTTCCACCAGGTGGCCTACCAGCCGGATGGACCATGGAACAATGGCAATACTATGGACAACAGTACCTAGATACCATGGGTCAGTTGTAAATTTGACCTCTGTTGTTGCCATGGCAACAACCATAGCAATAAATGGGAGCACCACCGAGGAATGATTGTGTCTGATGAAGATGTTGCCGTGAGCGATGCTCAGGAAGAAGAGGTCATCGACGAAGTTGACCTCGAAGAGCCTGAGTCATCAGCCAGTGAAGTACCTGTGACCATCTGGTCCCCAGACAATCAATCTGAAGGCGATGAAGTGCTTACTCAAAGTGTCGAAGATTGGATTGAGGAAGTCAATTTTGAATCCACAGCTGATGTTCCAATTCCTGAGCGACTTGTCGACCAAGTCATTGGCCAAGAGGCCGGTTCAGTGGTGATCAAGAAAGCTGCAGAGCAACGCCGACATATGTTGATGATCGGCGACCCAGGAACGGGCAAATCCATGCTCGCTCGTTCAATGACCGATTTGCTTCCAAGGGACGCCATGGAAGACGTACTCGTCTATCCCAATGAGGATGATGAAAACGAACCCCGAGTTCGAACTGTTCCAGCAGGACGTGGTGACCGAATCGTCAAAATCCAAAAAGAAGCCATTCGCATGCAGCGAGAAAAATCCCAAAAAGTTCTCCTCGTTGCCTTTGCTGCAATCGGATTTTTACTCCTCATCGCTGCGCTTCAAAGCGGGGATTTCTTCACCCTCCTGTTTGGAGGATTCCTCCTTGCCTTTGGATACATGTTCATACGTAGCCGACTTGGTGCTGCTGATGAAAGTCGAATACCTAAGGTCCTTGTCAAACACGACCCCAACGATTTACCACCGTTTGTCGATGCAACGGCAACATTGTCAGGCTCGCTTCTCGGAGACGTGCGTCACGACCCTTTCCAATCTGGTGGAATGGAAACCCCTGCCCATGACAGAGTCGAACCTGGTGCGATTCACCGAGCCCACAAAGGTGTGCTTTACATCGATGAAATCAACCTACTTCGCCTTGAGGAACAACAGGCACTTTTGACCGCAATGCAAGAACGTGCCTTTCCAATCTCCGGTCGATCTGAACGCTCAAGCGGAGCCCTCACCAAAACTGAACCAGTACCATGCGACTTTATTCTCATCGCTGCTGGAAACCTTGACGCAATCCAAGGCATGCATCCTGCCCTTCGTAGCAGAATTCGAGGTTATGGATACGAAGTGTATGTGAATTCAGAGATGCCAGACACGTCTCGCAACCGCAGACGACTGATTCGATTTATTGCTCAGGAAGTTCAACGAGACCTCGACACCGTTCGAGAAATTCCACACTTTGACAAGTCAGCCGTTGCTACTATTCTACGTGAGGCTCAACGTCGAGCAGGTCGACGAGGAAAATTGTCGCTTCGGCTTCGTGAACTGGGTGGACTCGTTCGAATTGCTGGTGATTTAGCCATCGAGGAAGGTGCTCCCCTCACCACCTCAGCCCACGTGATTGGTGCCCGAAATATCGCGAAACCACTCGAGCAACAAGTTGCTGACCGAATGATTGAACGAAGACAGGATTACTCTTTGCTTGTGAATTCAGGTCAACGAGTAGGGCGCGTCAATGGTCTTGCAGTTTTAGGTGCAAATTCAGGACTTTCCGACTTCAGTGGTATCATGCTCCCCGTTGAGGCACTTGTAACACCATCACAAGGGGGAGGTGGAAAAATTCACGCTACTGGAGGCCTATCGGACCTCGCAAAAGAAAGTGTCACCAATGTGAGTGCTGTGATCAAGAAACTCACGGGCAAGGACATTTCTGATTACGATATTCACATTCAATTTGTAGATACCCACGGCGTGGATGGCGATTCTGCTTCAATTACCATCGCCACTGCAGTGATATCTGCCCTTGAAAACATCCCCATTCGGCAAGACCTCGCCATGACCGGTTCGCTATCGGTCCGAGGTGAAGTGCTTCCAATCGGTGGAGTCACAGCAAAAATTGAGGCAGCTGCACGCTCCGGGGTCAAGACCATTGTCGTGCCACGAGCAAACATGCAAGACGTCATTCTCGATGATGTCTTTGAGAAGATGGTCGAAGTTGTTGCCGTCGATACACTTGACGAGGTCATGGAATATGCCCTCATAAAACACGAACAAAAAGCAGGACTCGTGAAGCGATTGACTGCTGTTATTGACCGGCTCACACCTGATGTTCCATCCAACATCACATCCGCTTGAATCCTTTTAATTCTCTAAGCGTATTCGGTCACATTGAAAGGGGGCATAGAGTTCCCTTGAGTTATGGAGCAGATCGACATCGAGAAGGATGCATCCAAGTCGGCCTTGCTGGTCTTGTTCCTTGTCACGATGATCGATATGATTGGGTTTGGCATCATCATTCCCTTCCTCACCTACCTTGTCATTGACCTTGCACAAAAGGATGGAATTGTGGAGGTAGGTCTTTGGGTTGGCCTCTTGATGACATCCTACTCTGCAGCACAGTTCCTCTTCTCACCATTTTGGGGTTCACTGTCCGACCGAATTGGTCGTCGCCCAATTTTGATGATTGGCTTGATTGGCAACACGGTGTTTTACACGATGTTTGGATTTGCCAATACCTTGATGGTGGCTTTCTTTGCCAGGTTTATGGCGGGCGTCTTCAACGGGAATATTGCAGTAGCAAGGGCGTACATTGGTGACGTAAGCACACCTCAACAACTCGCCTCTCGAATGGGGCTCATTGGTGCAGCCTTTGGATTGGGTTTCACATTTGGACCTTTTATTGGCGGTGAATTTTCAAGCCCTGCAGAACGTTGGAGTCTATTTCAAAACACAGTGTTTGAAACGTACCCTTACTTACTACCCTGTGTGATTGCGAGTGGGTTATCTGCAATTGCGTTCATCTTGGCGTGGAAATATTTGGAGGAGTCAAAGCCTGAATCCGAACTTAAGTCCACAACCCAACCTTGGTTTGCTCAATTCAAAGATATGGGCAAAAATGCTTGGAACATGCTACGACACCCCTCTATCGGTGCAATGATTTGGGTGACCATGCTCTTTACCTATGGATTTACAATTATGCATGCGGTGTTCATATTGTTTACCGAGATGGGTACATCAGATGGAGGTTTGGCGTTTTCTGAGGCTCAAAATGGTCGAATCTTCGCCTTCATTGGTGTCATTGGTATCATCACCCAAGGATTTCTCATTGGGCCACTCACCAAGCGATTTGGCTCACGCCGTCTCATACCTATTGCAACATTGATGACCGGAACCGGTTTACTTCTGATTCCATACACGCCACACGAGTATGCATGGTACGTACTTTTACCAATCGTGCTGATTATGGCTTTGGGAAGTGGCATTTTCCAACCTTCGTCATCGAGTTTTCTCACACAACTTGCGAAGGCTGAACATTTTCCACTTGGGCAGGTCATGGGAGCTTCGGAATCCATGAGTGCCTTTGCCCGCATCTTTGGACCATTAACAGGTGGAATTCTTTGGGTTGCAACCGTTGACGGCACTGCCCCATTTGATTATCATACTGCATTCCATGCATGTGCACTGATCTTGTTGCTTGCGACACTTTTTACACTACGATTACCAACAAACTCAACGGGTGTTGAGCAGGAATAAGAATGTCAAATGACCTAAATAATACAACATTCACCTCCATTCATGGAAGAAGAGGAACTGATATGGGACTCAAGCGACTTTCGAGCCCGTATTGCAACACTTTCTCATGCTCTCATCATCATGACCGTGATCACGGTTTGGCTCATTTATCTCCAAGATGTTTTCCAACCGTTGTTCGTAGCATTAGCGATTTATTTCGTTCTCAAGCCTGGTTCTGAGTACCTCTCAAAGAATGGATTTCCGATCCTTTTGTCCTATCTAACCATGCTTTTACTAGCATTTTTAGTTGTTTCAGCAGCTGGATTTTTCGCTTACGACCAAGCGCAAACCGTGCTTAATGATGATGATAAAATGAATGATTATGCCGATTCAATGAATCAAAAATGGAACGCATTGAAGTCGACTCCTCTTATCGGCGACCTCATTTCACCGGATGGTACTGCTTCCAATACCTCCCTCTCTGAGGATTTAGATCGTTTGGGAATTCTTGACTCGAGTTCGGCATCCACAGATTTGTTCTTGGATACAATTTCAAATGCAGGTTCGTTTCTCGTCAATGGATTAACCGTATCCTTTTTCCTCATCTTCGTCATCTTTGAGGCAAGTTTACTGCCCGGTCGAATTGAACGTGCTTGGCCAGGGGGTGTGAGTGAACAAGTTCAAATTATTCGGGACCAAATTGAATCGAGCATCAACACCTATGTCATTGTGAAAACAGGTGTAGGTATCGGAACTGCATGTATTGCTGGCATCATCATGATGTTGTTTGGTATCGATTTGTGGTTTACTTGGGCCTTGTTGACATTTTTATTCAATTATGTTCCCTACATTGGGTCGTTAATTGCAACAATCCCTCCAATCATTCTCGGATTTATCTTGCTCGACCCATCGATGGTCATCTTGCTTACTGTTTTGCTTCTTGTCAATCAACAAGTTTGGGGTAATATCATCGAAACCAAATGGGCAGGTCGAGCGCTTGACATTTCTCCGGTTCTTTTACTCGTCGTCACTGCGTTTTCTTTCTGGCTATGGGGCATTATCGGGATGATTCTTTCCATTCCACTCGTGGTTATTTTGAAGATTGTTCTTGAGAATATCGAAGAGACACGTCCTCTAGCAATTTTACTTTCCGAACGAGCCCCGACGATAGAAGAAGCATGGAGAGATGCAATTAAAGATGGACGAATTACCGAGTATGAGCAAAAAATGTTGCTCGAATTGAAGGACAAACTAGGTGTATCGGATGACTATGTCCGCCTCATGTCAGCTCGAATCGCAGCACAATATGCTCTTCGACGAGGCAGAATCACAGAAGATCAAATCAAGTTGATTGTGTCGAGTCAACCAATGTACAAGCACAAAGAGGGGTTTGATTCATTTATTGGCAGTCTGGAACCTGGAAAGTTATCATCAAGAACCAAGGAACATCTTTCAAAATTCATCGACCAAGCACTGGATGATGAAGAAGAATAATCCTTACAACAATTCTGTGAGGAGACGCTCAAGTTCTGTATTGATTTGAAGAATAA
>JAYODQ010000003.1:70909-90699 GCA_038106355.1 Candidatus Poseidoniales archaeon
CCTTACAACAATTCTGTGAGGAGACGCTCAAGTTCTGTATTGATTTGAAGAATAAGCGTACCAAATTCTGGTGGAATGTTTGGGTCTTCGTACAATTCTTCCAACTTCGATTGCGACATGGCTATTCTGACATCGAGTTTTTTCGATTTATTGAGCAACCATTGCTCGCATGTTTCTTTAGCTTGTCTTCGAATGTTACGTGGAACTTTGGGGTCATCGATTTCGTTGATGACTGTGGCCACTTGGAGGAGTCGCTCTTCAATTGACATAATACCACCGTGTAAGGCTCTAAGGCGACCGTCTTTAAATCCATGTTCCTAAATTGCTCAACATGGCAGATGAGGAACAGGTTCTCCTCGCCTCGGCGCGACTGCTCATTCTGATTGTGGGACTCGGTTTAGCAGCTTGGATGGACTACAAATCGAGACGTGTACCCAATGAACATTGGATTCGTTGGTCAAAACCTGCAATTTTCATTTGGTTTCTTGAGTTACTTTCGTTGCAAGCACACCCCGCAATATTGCTCACAGCATCCGCTTCGATTGCTTTTGCGAGTGGTTCTGTGTTTGGAAGGCCATCAATAGACGATGTAAGGAAAGGTTCCAAAGTCGATGTCGTGGTATACTTGTGGTATGCTTTATCCATTGCCGGGGTCTTGTGGGGGGCATATTTGTATCAACATGCAAGTCCTCTCGATGTCCTTGCTGGGGTTGCGGACAAGCAAACCATGATGTGGTGGCAAACTTTAGGCGTCCTGTTTGTTGTTTTTCTCATCGATATTGCTTGGAGGGTACGATTACTCCATGGCGGTGCAGATGCAAAAGCTCTCATGTGGGCCACGCTGGTCTTTCCCACATGGTCAGCAATCGATGTGTTCCAAGTGGTTGATCCTACGTCATCCGTCGTTGCCTTACCACCTTCATTTTCGTTGTTGATGTGGGGTGCGTGCGTCTTTTTGCTCATCCCTGTGATCATGCTCATTCGGAATATCGCACAAAAGAATCTTCATTCGATGTCTGATATTCGCCTTGCTTGGCACTCGACGATGATACCCATCGAAGATGTTCAGAAGCGACATGTATGGATGCTGACAAAAATCATCGTAGGTGGAGACGGCAATGAGCGGGTGTATCACGCTTCAAGAGCTCCGAAATACACACCAAGCGATGAAGAAGTACAACTCCAAATTGAAAAACTTCGTTCTTTCGGGATTGAACATGTATGGGTGAGTTTCAAAATTCCATTGCTGGTATTTTTGTTTCCAGCAATCGCACCCCTTGTTTTGTTTGGAGACCCAACAGGGCTTGTGTTGAGCAGACTGATTTGATCAGTTACCTTTTCGCTCAATGTTCTTTGGTCGCAACCCTTTGTAGAGGCACTTGCGGCATCGAGAAGCACGGAAAGCGTTTCTTGCATTGCATCGCATGCAAATTTTACGGTGAAGCATGCGTGCCTCCGCTTCAGGAAAACGTGCCATGGGCGTGCGACCTCCTCCCCCTATTTAATCGCAACCGAAAGGAAAACCTTTCTACAAACCATCATAACGGTATCTTCAAGTCATTTTTCATGCTGGGATTCTTGTGAAGATTGTTCGCTTACCAGCAATCCATCATGATGCCAATGCCATCTTGGTCATAGGAAGTGAACAAGCAGCCGTCATCGACACAGGCACAGCATGGTATCAAGCTCTCCAAGTCGAAAGGCTCAAATCTCATCTTGAAGGGAAAAAGTTGCACCATATATTGCTCACCTCACGTCGTTATCCGTGTTCGGGTGCTGCCAAATTCATTCAAGAACACTTTGAACACCCAACCATTCTTATGCACCCAGAAGGAATATCAGCGCTTGAAACAGGTGATTTCTTCACAACATGGGCAAATCGATACGATTCAGATATGCCTCCGACAGAAGCACAATCAATCGAAAACGGAACGAACATCGATTTAGGCGAATGTTCTGTTGAAATCGTTTACACACCTGGTCATGCAATTGATGGAATTTCATATCGAATTCTTGAAAAAAACACCTGGGTGCTGGGGGCTTTACTTCCACGGGCTGACCGTCCTACTCGATGGGATTTACCCGGTGGTTCACTCATGGACATTATCGAAAGTCTATGCGTTATCCGAGCACAGAAACCGAGTGTATTGATTCCCATGCACGGGCCATCAATTCAAGGAAAGGAACACATTCGAGAAGTCCTTCAACGACATATCGATTTTTTCGAAGATTGTAAACAGCGAGATGGAACAATTCCAAGCAACTGGGCTAGGCCAAATGGAACTTCGCTATGGTACACACCACGTAGTCCATGGCCACTTCTTGAACGCGAAGAGGTACAATCAAATTCGCCATGATTATGCTTGAACATACTGAGGTCGCATGGTTTCACCGTTGAGGTAATGACTCGTTTGCGTCCAACCAGATTGGACATAGACATGGTCTCGTTCAACATGCAACGAAGTGATAGGCTGATGGGTTTCAAAAATTTTGAGGGCATGATTGGGTACTTTGACGCCCACGAACCAAATCGCTCCAGATTGAGTACCGATGAGTACATTTCGAGACGAAGCATTGACTCGCGTCATACTACGTATGGTTTCACCCTCCAAATGAAATGAATTCAACAGGACTAAATTTGGTATGGAGAAATGGAGGACTTCACCATTTTCACACCCAACAAAGATCGATTCAATGTCGTGATGAGGGCCTTTGATTCCAAGTAAAACAGTGGCCAAAGATCCAATTTTGATTGAATAATGATTGTTTGAAGTATTCATCCATTCGAGGGTGTGGTCGTTGTAGGCTCGACAAATTCCAGATGATGAAAGAATTGTTCTTACGGGTATTCGATTGCTCATAACGGGAAGGTGAGCAGGAGGGAGACATTCTTTTTCAAGAGGGTGAATGAAATCTTAAAGTGATTTCAATACATCTCATCTTCCTTGGATTCTTTCTTCCATTTTCGGTAGCATGACTTGCATACACGCACTCGTCCTTTTCGCTCCTCAAAACTTCCTTCGCCCCACATTTCCGTAGCATTGTCGACTGAAAGTGAACGTCCACCAAAATGTTTGTCTGCAAAATCGTCGCATGAACTGACCCCGCATGGAATTTCACCCTCTTTTTGATTCGATGAAGATGTTGCGTCTTCTTCACCAGATTCTTGGCGATGCTTTCGTGCCCTTGCCTTAAATCCCATAACTTACCCTCAACGGCGGTGATTCATCAAGATATTGGACGCGTTTCTTACTCGATTTCAATTCCGAGCAGACCGAACAATTCATCGATGTTTCGTAGCAAACCACGGAGTGTTACCTCGGATACATTGGCCACATTGCACACTTCAGATTGCGTTCTTGAACTTCCGGAAATAGTTGCAGCCTTGTAAATCAGTGCTGCAGCAATACCAGTTGGCTTCTTACCTTGCCAGAATTCTTCGTGTGGTTCAATCGATGCCCACAATCGTTCAAGTGCCAAGAGCACCGATGGCTCTAGTGATAGGTCCGAAACGAATTTGTCGAAGTATTGGTCGGGCGATGAAATCTTGTGCATGTTAAGTCTTCTTGAAACTTGACGAATGAGTCTTGATAGATCCTTTTCGGGTATGTCAAACGAATCTGCAATTTCGGGAATTTGCCGTGGGAGTTCCTCTTGTCGTGCTACAAGGTATGTGCAGGCTGCGGTGACACCGGCAATCGACCTTCCCGTCACGAATCCTTCGCTTGAAAGGAGTCGATACAGTCGGGCTGCCTCTTCTTGAAGAGCTGAAGGTAGGCCTGAGTGGTCTCGAATAAATTGATTGGCCTTGACGAGATTTCGCTCTCTGCTCTTGCGGGTCTTTGAACGTTCGTCGATGACTCTTCGCCTTCGCCAATCTCGGCGAGCTCTCGATGACATTCCATGCCTTCCTGACACTCCACTATTGAGGTCGCGGACATCGATGGTGGTGTTCAGACCTTTGTCAGCCAGTGTGTACGTCATTGGCCGACCGACTCGGGAACGGTCTTCCCCGCTGTCGCGGTTGGTCCATTCTGCACCAGGGTCAATGAGATTGTCTTCAGCGACATAGCCGCAGGAGTTGCATGTGACTTCCCCACGATTTTCATCGAGGTTCCAATCAAAAACCCCACATTCGCTACACGGACGAGTATGGCCTTCAATCATTCGACGAGATGGTTGCTCATGAGCAAAGGTTGGGCGGTTCTTTTTTCCTGTTTCATTCTGTGTGGCTATGTTCTTGTCGATTTTTGACATCTTTACAACTCCTTGTTATGTAGTTGGAATCCAGCGTATATAAATTGTTGGTTTTTTTGTCCATACGAAAACAAGGGCATGAGCGACATTTTTGTTGATTTTTCTTCATTTTTTGTATCAAAAAGTTAAGGAATTTTTTAACTTTATTTTGTCACAATTTCAATAGATACCTCATCATTCAAAGCCATAGAGTTCAAAGACGGACTCGTTTGCCTAATGTTTGAGAATTATGCCAGCAACGGTCATTCTTGGAGCGCAATGGGGAGATGAAGGTAAAGGGAAGTTGGTCGACAGACTTGCTGAATCGGCAACTTGGGTTGCACGTTTCCAAGGTGGGAACAACGCAGGTCACACGGTCGTTCTCGGTGACCAGACCCTCAAATTTCATTTGCTCCCATCGGGAATCACTCGAAAAGAATGCCATCTTGTCTTAGGTGATGGCATGGTCATCGACCCATGGGTGCTCGACAAGGAACTCAATGACTGGAACCAAAGTTCTGGTGAGGAACCTCGAGGCCATCGACTCTTTATCAGCGATAGAGCTCACATCATTCTACCATTTCATCGATACCTTGACAGTCTTGACAAAAAAATAGGCACAACTGGTCGTGGTATTGGCCCTACCTATGCTGACAAAATCAACCGAATTGGGTTGAGGTTTGGCGATATTGCCGAACGAAAAACCGATGCTGATTGGGTCGAACACACAGCCGAGCGAATGAATGCAACGCTTGAATCAGCTGGTAGTTCCGAGAAGTACTCGGCATCCCAGTTACAATCAGACCTTGAATGGATTGCACATGCATACGAAGGATGTATTGCAAACACTGGACTCATGCTCGATAACGCTCTCAAACTTGGTGAACACGTTATCCTCGAAGGTGCGCAGGGTTGTTTACTCGATGTCGATCAAGGCACGTATCCCTACGTCACTTCATCGGTGACGAGCAGAGGAAATGCAACGCACGGAGCAGGCATTCATCCAGGGCATGTCGAGGAAGTGATTGGGATTACAAAGGCCTACATCACACGAGTCGGCAACGGAGCGATGCCAACTGAACTGCTCGATGAAGTAGGTGACCATCTTGGCAAGGTAGGACATGAATTTGGTACCACCACAGGACGAAAGCGACGTTGTGGTTGGTTCGATGCTGTCGTGATGAGGCATGCTCAACGCATCAACGGATTTACAGGACTTGCCTTGACCAAACTTGACGTTCTTGGTGGACTTGATGAGATCAAGATTTGTGTTGCCTACGAACTTGACGGAAAAGAAGTGCATGAAATGCCGTCAACGGCAACCGCTCTTGAACGCTGTAAGCCGATTTACATCACCGTACCGGGTTTCCCTTCTCACTCACTTTCCGAGTGGCTCGACATCGCTCGAGAGGCAAATTCGACTGGCAGAGGTGTTCAAGCCTTACCGTCAGCGGCACAACATTACATCAAACAAATTGAGGCCATTGTCGGGGTCAAATGCACAAGCGTCGGTGTAGGTCCTGACAGAGATGCAACCATCGATTGTGTCTAAAGTTCGTTGCATTCAAGGTGAAGGCTCAAAAAGAGAAGGCTCACCGCACGGACTACAAGGGCGCTTAGCTCAGTTGGAAGAGCGTCTGGTTTGCAACCAGAAGGCCGGGGGTTCAAATCCCCCAGCGTCCACTGGTTTTCAAGGAATTGAATCTTATTTTCATAATAATTGTAGTTTTTATTCTTCCATAAAGATTGAAAAAGGATTAAAAAAGATTGAGTTACCCAAGATGTGTGAACCCGAAATATCGAAAGTTAGCCAGCTTCAGTGTTATTTGCCTTTTTTTTGTGGGTTTTTCACCAATCGTTCTCGCTGACGGTGGTGCCGCCCAACCCTCCTTTGCCTTTTTACCTGGATGGGATGGACAGATAGGTGGAACCCTCGATCCGGTAGGTGAGAGTACTATTGTTGGGTACAAATTCTCCAATCACGACTTCGATGATGAGGGGAATTTGTATTACATTGAGTCCGAGGATAACGTCAATTGGATGAACAATCAGTATTCAGTTTATAACAATGGATTCCATATTTTGAAAATTGATGCCGATGGTCATGTGGAGTACACCGAGTTCATTGATTGCTCGCAATACTGCAACAATCCAGACTACACTTACACAAAGGTCGTTGGAATGCATGTCGTTGATGAAGACCGATTTTATGTTGTTCTTAGTACATACTCTATATCGTTGACCATTGGCGGTCAGTCGTACTACTCAGGCTCTCAACACAGTCTGACGACAGCGTTTTACAACAACGGGACATGGGCGTGGGTCGACATGGACATTGTCTCATCACAATATGGGTATAGCAGTGTAGTCTACATAGGAACGGACGACAATGAAAACTTGTACATGATCACAAATCAGGGCAACAGCGGTTCTTGGATGGAATATGCGATTGCCTCGTATTCACCAAACGGAACAAATTGGGTACGAACCCTTGAACTTCCGTACCAAAGCCCAACCTACAATTATCTCCCGCCCTTGTTTGATGTTGATGATTCTGGCGTTCATGCCTTTGTTACCGTTCCAAGTCAAATCAAATATGATTCTCAGACCGTGCAATGTCCGGCTGGCGGTGAAGAGGGTGTTTGCCATCTTTGGCTCAGCGTAAGCAAAACAGGCGTCAAAACCTCGGCCGTAGGCGCCCCATATGCTTCTATTCAATTCACACGGATGCATGTCCACAACGGTTCGGTCTATCTTTCCGGCAATACCCGTGACTATGTCGTCGGTTCGCATACTGAAAGCAATTTCACTGGCCAGAAAATCTCTCATTCCCCCCGTTACGGGCAGTATGTGGCCATCATGGAAAACGATGGCTCGTGGGGCTACCATTTGGTCGTAAATCAATTGCAAAGTAGCTATTACCCATATGGATACCTCACGGATGTCCTCGAAGACGGAAGCATGATTTTCAATGGATTGTATCCAGACACAGTTGTGGTTGACGGTGCTACGGTTACATCGTACCCAACTGCTGATGCTGAAGTAGTTGTTCTAAGAATTAATCCGAATTCGGGCTTGGTTTGGTCGAGCAGCATCGGATTTTCCAACCCTTCTGGTTACCCATTTGAAATGCTGAGCGATGGTGAAACGGTTGTCTTCCATGTCACCAATCCATCCAACGGTGAAGTCTATCACTCGCCAAGTCCAACCGGAGTAAGCATGAGCAACAATTCAGGAAGTAACGGATACTATGTCTTTTGGATGGATGTTGAAAACGGTGAAATCGTTGACATTGAATCCACCCAAGCCACAGGTGTATACGGTCGCTCACATGATGGTGGTGTCCTCGCTGCTAGAAACCAGTGGATGTATTATTACATGCCTGACTTTGATGGAGACAACGTAGGTTCAAACGACAACTGCCCTGAAAATTACAATCCTGATCAGTTAGATTACAACAACAATGGTTTCGGTGATGCATGTGATGAAGATGACGACTCCGACGGAGTTGTCGATGACCTAGATAATTGCCCCAAGGGCGAAACGGGATGGTTCTCTAACGATTTGACCGACTACGATAGTGACGGATGCAAGGATTCAAGCGAAGAGGACCTAGATGATGACGGTGACGGTATTCCAGATGTGTCTGATGCGTGCCCAATTGGCATTGGTGGAGCGGGTTATGATTTGGACGATGACGGCTGCAAAGATGTCGAGGACCCTGATGATGATGGAGACCAAGTTCGTGATGAGTCGGATCTCTGTTCAGCGGGCGAAATCGGTTGGTCTTCCGGAACCTTGACCGATCACGATGGAGATGGTTGCCAAGACGAGAACCCGGAAGACAGTGACGATGACAACGATGGAATCGCAGATGTCATTGATGATTGTCCACGTGGAACAACAAATTGGCCGTCAAACATCAACACCGATTTTGACGGTGACGGTTGCAAAGATGGGTTTGAAGATGAAGATGATGATAACGACGGCATCTCAAACGTCATTGATGATTGCCCCCGTTCCATCGGTATTGTTAATGCACAAGGTTGTTCTGCTACTCAAGCACTAGACAATGAAGGTGGTTCCAGCATCGTCTACTATGTCTGCCCTCTTGGAAACATTGTTGTACTTGACCCAACCGATTGCCCCGAGAACACTGGAGAAAATAGCAATACGAATAACCAGTCTGACCAGAACGATGATACCTTTTACTATGTTTGCCCCGGAGGCTCAGATGTCGTGACTGATCTTTCGGAATGTGAAGGTTCAATTGGCGAAGGGGGTACAAACATCACATTGGTCATTGACCCTTCATCAAACAACTCTGGTGATTACATTACTTGTGAAGGAGGGACGGCCATTGTTCTCGATCGTGCGAATTGCCCTGAATCAAGGGCGCAGGAATCCACATCTGGTAGCTCAGAATCCTCCGAAAACGGTCTTTTGGTGATGTTCATGGCCGGCACGTTTGCCATGTCAGCCATTGCTATGGTTGTAGTGTTGGTTCGCCGACCCACATCACCCTCAAACGTATTCTCAACTCTCGACGAATCAGAGCGTTTGTTCAAAGAACAGCCTGCAATTCCTGCGGCCGTCTCTCTACCCTCTCCTCCACCATCCAATCAAGGTTCGAAATCCAACAATGGACCGTCCAATGATCTCATCGGTGTTTCCCACGATGGAAAGGAATGGATTGAATGGCCAAAAGGTTCAGATAACCACTACTATCGTGAACTTGGCTTTGGTGGAGATTGGACAAAGTACGAATGATCTTGGTCATGGCTGTGAATTGAGTTCTTGCTCAATGAGAATCATGGCCAAATCGGACCGCTGTGCCTCGAGAAGCGAAGCGATGGCGGACAGAATCAAGCGGCAGTTGCACGCCTGTGCGACTCCCCAGCGTCCACCATCCCTTTTTGACCTCGCAGTCAGCGGATTTTCTCGCTAAAAAACACGACGTCGCTGCGTCTGAACCATTTGGGCGTGGACTCACAAGGATTATTTTCTTCCAATGATACCAATGTCTATGAGAATGACAACTATTCTCCTTGCTCTTTTATTTCTGACAAGCCTTCTTCCTGTTTCAACAGAGGCAGCCTCAGTGTTGGATAGAGAGGAGTCCTTGATTGGCAGCACACTTACTGAGATTCACGGGATTCATGGAAGTCTCTTCGTCGTCCGAAATTCCACGCACGTTTTGCTTCTCGATGTTGCAAACAACCACATCATTGACGCTGAACCATGTTCCGATTTTCTTCGAGTGAACGGCAACGCTACGATAGTCATGTGTGGTGGCGGTACTTTTGATGTCTCGCAGTCCGGATTTCACCAAAGGTTTGGAGGGCCAATCAATCGATTGTCTAATCCAGAAACAAATTACACAGTAACTGTTGCAGGGAACAACGCCTACAACGATCCATCCTGCCTTAGAGGAAGCGGGGGCCAACTAACGATATCCAATGGCTCTACAACAATCAAACAAATTAGTATTTCCTCGCCGATGAGCAGCCAATATGATCGGGCGTACCTCTTGGGTGCTGTGTTGCATGAGGATTCGAACAAAGTCATTGTGTTCTTCACTTATCGACAGCTCAGTAATGGAGGATGTGAAGATGCTGCTGCTCGATACTTAGAATTTGATTTTACCACCACCTCGTCAATCACTTTGGGCAATGTGGGAACTTATTTGAATTTTAAAAAAAATATCTTGGATGTGAACCAGGGGGCAATTCTGCTTGGTGGATCAGGTGAATATGCGAGTTTAGCCATTGCATCTGGAGGAGTATTACCATTGCCAAATTCTGGTGGTTCATCCATGATCGGACAGTACAAAAGTCCACGTTGTTCGATGTCCTCAACAGATTCGGGGGCTGTTGGAGATTACATCACCATCGGAAACGAGGACGTTCCTGTTTCCTCAGCACCCTCCCAATTGGCGTGTACTTCAGAGAGCAACGGAACCTTCCTCACCTCTCAGGGATGGGGGACAGTTTGGATGGACTCGGACGGGGACAGCGTTGGAGATCTTTCCGATGCATTCCCTTCCGAGGTATCACAATGGGCTGACATCGATGGAGACGGATTTGGTGAAAATCCTGGAGGTGTGACTCCTGACAGTTGTCCTTCCGTTTGGGGCACATCGTTCATTGATGTGTATGGATGCCTCGATATTGATGGTGATGGCGTATCAAATTCAGGTGATGCATTCCCCAGCGATATTTCTCAATGGAACGATACGGACGCAGATGGTTTTGGCGACAACATCAGTGGATTTAGAGGCGATACTTGCCCCAACCAATTTGGTTCATCAACACGAAACAACACCTACGGCTGCCCCGACGCAGATTACGACGGTTGGGCGGACACACAAGATTTCATGCCCAACGATGCAAGTCAATGGAAAGATTCTGACGGCGACGGGTATGGAAATCAACTGACCGGATTTCAAGGCGATGCCTGTCCGCAAGATTACGGCGAGAGTTGGCAAGACCGATTTGGTTGTCTTGATTCAGATGGCGATGGATGGTCCGATAAGAACGACGCATTTCCCTTTGAATCAACTCAGTATAGCGACCGAGATTTGGACGGCTACGGAGATAATCAATCGGAGGGGGCTTTACTCATCGATGCCTTCCCTGGTGACACGACGCAATGGAACGATACGGACGGTGACGGCTACGGTGACAATCAGAACGGCAACGTTCCTGACCGATTCCCCAACGACCCAACCCGTTGGCAAGATAGCGACCACGACGGTGTAGCCGACGAAGACGACGCATTCCCCGATGACACCACCCAAAACACCGACTCGGACGGCGACGGCTACGGTGACGATGCTACAGGCAACCGAGGTGATACGTTCCCGAACGACCCAACTGAATGGATGGATACTGACGCAGATGGCTTGGGCGATAATGAGGACGCTTTTCCTTTCGACCCTTCCCAAAAGACCGACCGAGATGGTGATGGTATGGGCGATAACCCCATGGGTATAGGGGCAGATAAATTCCCAGATGACTCAACGCAATGGTCCGATATCGACGGTGATGGATACGGTGACAATCCCGAGGGTACCACGCCTGACGCCTTTATCGCTGACCCCACCCAGTGGTCGGACATCGACGGCGATGGCTACGGTGACAACCCGACTGGACGACTTGCCGATGCCTTCCCCAACGACCCGACCCAATGGGAAGACCTCGACGGAGACGGTTTCGGTGACAACCTCAGCGGTAACAACCCCGACCCGTACTTATTCGACTTTGATAACGACGGCTACAACGACTCCATTGACCCGCTTCCAAAGCTTGCTTCACCCGGTGACTTGGATAACGATGGTGTGCCTGACGAAAACGACGCTTTCCCTGAGGACTATCGCGAATGGGCCGACGCAGACGGTGATGGTGAAGGCGATAATGCTGATACTGATGACGACAATGACGGTTGGTCAGATACTGACGAAATTCGCCAAGGTACTGACCCATTCTCGAGCAGCAGCCAACCTATTGACGGGTTTGAAGTCATCATTCCAGGAACAGAGATCAGTTTAGGAGCGTGGGATTTGATTGGTGTTTTCGGTGGTGTCCCCGTGTTCTTTTGGATTGCGTTTGGTTTTGCAACTCGTAATGGACGAACTCAGCGTTATGAGGATATGCTTCGAAGTGCTCAATCTGTCGAAGACCTTGAGCGAATCTCAAGTATGTGGGAATATTCACTGATGATGCGAATGTTAGGTCCTCACCAAGGCATCCGACTTGAGCGACTGCGTGCTGACCTTGAGTATGGCTTCCTCGGCCATCGACCAACGCCAACCTTCGTCGACGAATTTGACCAAACCGAGCAGGTGGAAAAAACACTTCCAGACATTGAGAACAACACCTCTCAACCTGTACTTTCCCTAGACACACCAGCACAGCGAAGTGATGAAAATGGATACGAATGGTTCACCGCTGACGATGGAACCAATTTCTACAGACTGAGCGGAAGCGGGACGGATTGGGTCAAGTTTGAGAATTGAGCTCTTGCTCAATCAGAACCAGGGCCAAATCGAGCCGCTGTGCCTCAATGAGTGTGGCGATCGCATCCAGAATTGTGCGGCAATCGCACGCCTGTGCGACTCCCCAGCGTCCACTCCCCCCTTGTATGTTAGCAGTCAATCGGTTTTGAAAGGGTGAATTTTCAAAAAAAACATACAAGCCAAGGAGCGGTATTTTGCAAGATCATTGTGTAGGTGGGTTTATTCCACAGAGAATTTTTTGAACATTTTAATCCCCTTGCTAATTTGATGGATTCACATGCCTTGTATGTAAAAATTGCAAAACTGTAAACTCACAGAAATGAAATTACTTCGTTCTGATAACGGTGATTACACCGTTGTTGATCCTCACTTGGCTCTGAAAATTCTTGACGAATATTGGGACTGCCTGTACGATTTTTGAATGTCAAAATACAGGGATTCGGGAAGCAGAATAAGCCAGAATAAAAATTAAAAAGCCTCATATTTTGTATTTACCGATGAAGCCGAAAGTTTTCATTCCATGTAGTTTAGTGTTGATTTTCTTGCTTAGCACAACAATGCCTGTAACTTTCTTAGAGGATATAGCGTATCCAATGGAAGTCTCCGCCACTCGGGAGACATTAACATTTGATGAGGTCGGCACGCACGAGACTAGGAAGAGTCTCGTTGGCGATGAGCCAATCACCCTGTTCCAAACGGGTGGCGAATACACAGGTGATTGGGCTGCCTGCAGAGGTTTAAAGCTCTTATACTCCATATGGGATTGTACAGATAAACCTGGGCCCGGGACACGTACACTTGAATACGATCGGTACACCTTTGATGCAGAGGTTGTTTACTCCTACAACATCAGGCATTCAGGTTCCGTCACGTTTGACATCACGTCGACAAGGCAAGGAAACGCTGCACCTGAAGTGGAAATCGAAGTCGTGTCATCCTCCGATTCCTACGAAGTTGATGTCAAAGCATCCGTGGAATTCACGCTGAAGAGAACCTATGTCGGCCCACAGGGTTACAACTCGGATGTTCGAAACTCCTTCACCTATTCCATACCGTTCCCTTCCTTAAGCGATGTCGATGGCGACGGTTCATACAAAATGCTTGGGAACACTAAAGTGTTCACTTGGGACAATTTTGCCAATTTGAGTACACTCGGTACCGTGCAAACCAGCCAACTCGGTTCCGAAGAAAATCTATCAGGCACCATCAACCTTGCAAGCATTGACCTCTTGGAGCTCGCTGGAAAGTACACCTCAAGTAGCATTCTCAAAGCAATCAACTACTTTGTTTATGTCAACTTTGATGTCGATCTCGACATCGGCTTCTTCCTTCAAGCAGCGGCCATGCCTTTCTTGGGGACGACTGGTCCGACTTCATTGGCTAATGACTATGCATCAAACTCTGCCCGCCTATCGTATCCTTGCAAACTTGCGCTGACTGATGCACTTTCCTCTGCACCTGTTCTTTCGACATCGTGTACTCGGATTCTCCCTCAAGATGCGAGTGAAGCGCATCTTCAATTGGGGCTCTGGCACGAGTACCGTTCAGAGGAATCGTACAGTGTACATCTTCGTGTGGGTGCGCAATCAAACTACGTGGCTCAAAAAATTTGGAACCTCTTCACCAATCAGGATTATTTTGAATACACCCTTGCGAGTGGGTTGTTCAGTACCAACTCGAGATCTCAAGACACCAACCTTGCCTCCAGTGTGGTATCGTTCGACGTGCCAGCGGCCCAGACCATTATCCCAAACACACCGCCTTCGCCAGCATTAGCAGTCAGTCCAACGACAACCACAACGGGTTCAACGATTCACGCTTCAACCAGCAGTTCGTACGACCAAGATGGTGACAGCTTTACCGTTCAAGTTTTCTGGGGCGATGGAAGACAAACAAACCCTTCGAGTACCGCCCGTGTTTTCAATCACTCGTACACATCTCCTGGCACCTATGTCGTTACTCTCGAAATGGTTGATTCCAAAGGTGCGACATCCAGCGACAGCAAAACCGTCATCGTGTCTCAAGCACCAAGCACACTGACCTCCTATTTGTCAGCCAACATCACAACGATTACCGAGGGTTCTTCCGTGAACTTTACTTGGGGGGCCAGCGGTGGCGTCAGCTCGTACATACACCAGTTGAATTTCGGCGACGGAACCAACTACAGCGGTTCACAGTCGTACGCAACGAAGACGTACAACACCGCAGGCCAATACGGCGTTCAACTCCAAACATCCGACGGAACAGACACAATCACGAAGTCGGTTCAAATCACAGTGGAGCCGGATTATTCATCCGATGGATTGGATGAGAATAACTTCGAAATCTTGGGTGATCAAATTTTGGTCATCATTGATGACAACGACGCACAGCTCTATCCAGAGTTAGGAACCTACAGCGAAAGTGATGCAACTCACAACCCTTCCTCCAGTAGGGATGCCCTCTTTGAATCACTCTCTGTAATGTCAGAAATTCGTGGCGTTGATTGGGATTTGTATTATGTCGGGAACACTACGGGTAATGAATATGATTACAATAACGAGAGCGGACCTGGGTTGAAATTCCTTGAGGATTATTCGACAGTGATTTGGACGACAGGTAACCATTACTATCCCTTTACCGATACGGATTTGGATAATCTTGAGATCTACTCCAACGCTGGAGGTACCTTGATCGTCTTCTCACAAGATCTCATCTATGGATTATGCAATTACATTCAAGATTGGGATTGTTATGAAGGAGAATTCAATTCAACCCACGTACTCAACCAAACATTTGGGTTAAGTGAATTCGAACAAGACGTAGGGCTTGGAAGTACTCTATACAACACAAACGGAGGAGGCTATATACCCATAGGATTCCTTCCACTTTCGGGACTTACTCAAATTATGACTCGGGGAGTATCGGAATCTGAAAATTCATCGGGGTCCAATGATTTTGCAGATGATGTCTCCACATGGGCCTCAAATTCCAACGCGCTTGGAAGCGTAAATTATCCTCTAATGAACTCATCAGAAGGTAATCACGGGATACTGAAGATGAAAAACGGGACGAAAACGGCATTTTTCGCATTCGACCCAGTACAATTCCAACACCGGGCCGACCTTGAAAATTTTATGCTAAGCCTTTCGGAATGGGGGGAGCATTCGTGGCAAGACAATTACAAATTCGACAATTCAACCTATCTTCCTTCTGGAATAAGTGGATATGCCACAATGGGCCCATTCGCTGATAATCTAATCTCTTCAAACCGAACCAATGAACTTAGCCATGCTTTCGCACTTTACACGGTTCAAGGGCATGATTATAAGTTCAAAATCGGAATGGGGCTCGACTATGACGGTGATACTACCATCAATTATTGGGATTCATCATCCGGCTCCTGGGACTATTATGCATTTACTGATTATTATTCGTTCTGTTGGGATGGCCCAATTGCAGATGTCACGCTCTACGAACCAAATGGAACGCCAATTTCGACCTCAGTCTCCTGCGATTCGAATACTGGCGAGATTACAGTGGAGTGGACCGCCTCGAAATCTGGAAAGGTGTACATGGTTGCAGAATCCGAAGACCTTGAAACAGGAAATTATTGGTACTACAATACTAGCGTTTCTTTTGAAGAACTAAGTGAGGAATGGTGGAATCCCATTTCGTTATCATTGAACTCCCCCCTCATTGATGTCCTCCATGCCTCAGAGAACACTTCGAACAGTCCAGAATATTATTGGTCTTATTACGAATTAGATGTCCAAGCCGGAATGACGTATGCGGTCTCGGTGAATCGTGCAAGTGGGCTCAACACCCAAGTTTTCCTTTCGATAGATTGGTCGTCGCTGGACGATGTATACAGTTACAACTTCTACAATTACGAATATTTATTCAACGGTGCGGAAAAAGGTAGTCTAGTTTTTGAGGCATTAAACACAACAACAATAGAACTTTTTGCAAGTGTAGATAATTACTCCAATCCACTTATCACAGACGGCCAAATTGAACTCATTGCTTGGGAACTGGATGCAAATCAACCAACCGATGATTATTCGAATGCCTCGGATGTTAATCCGATTAATTCAATAGGATATGTCGACTATTTGTTTGACAGTGTTGATTGGTGGACGCAACCCGTCTCAACAGGCGAATCTTACTCGGTGTCTGTTGATTTTGACTCGGAAGATTTGTTCAGCATCCATGTTTATTTCCATCCATACGACGATCCTTCAAACTGGAGCCTATTATCAAATAAAACAGGATTTGGTGATCTCCAAATTGAACTTGACCAAGTTGGATTTGGGGAATTGAAGATTGCCATCGTTGCTGACCGTGAGGATTGGCATTACAGTGGTTCGAGGGGAAATTACACCCTCGATGTCGTGCAAACATCACTGCAGGCTGAAATGAACGACATTCTGTTTGGTGTTGTTGGTTATGATTCTTTGATTGATTCTATTTCAATTGACATGGTTGAAGATACCAATTATGTCATTCGTTTGAATTCAGCACCGCAATGGCTTGTAGGCAGCTTTGAAGGAGAGCAGCTTGATGTTGAAATAATCACGCCTTCTGGCTTGACATACGCTTCAACTTCCTCTGGCTCAAGCGACAATCGCACCATCATTTACACTGCTTCTGAGACGGGCAGACACACCATCAATGTCGAGGGTGAAAACGGTTCGTATTGGGTTTGGCCGATTGAAGATCTTGGGCCTACGTTTGTTTCATCCCCCCAACGCTATGCAACTGCAGAACTTCAATTCAACGATACGGTTGAGGGTGCCCAATGGATCGTATCAGAAACGTTTGGCTACTATTTAAGCACCTGGATGACTTACCAACTTGTGACCGGTCCCTCTGGATTTTCTGTTGATTCTGTGACAGGAGCCATTTCTTACTTACCCGGGCGTGGGGACGTTGGCCAACACCCAATTTCGATTCGCGTTGATAACGAATGGGGTAAATCAGAATGGCAGAATTACACCCTAGTCGTCGCAGCCCTTCCCAACACGGCCCCTGTTATCACATCTACAGGTGGTGGAAGCGCAACGGTTGGTTTATCGTACTCGACTTATATGCAAGCTACAGATGTTGACAATCACTCCTTGACCTATTCGCTCTCATCGGGACCGGTTGGGGCTACGATTAATGCACAAACTGGTCAATTGACATGGAATCCGTCAACTACAGGCGTAAGTCAATTCAGCGTGACCGTGACAGATGCGTTAGGACTTAGTTCCAGCCTGTCATTTAATATCACTTCAGTCAATGTAAATCCTGGCTTCGTAAGCAAATCTAACCAAACTGGCACAGTTGGAGGGTTGTATAGTGACTTGGTGACCGCCTCGGATTCTGATGGTCATTCCATACTTTATGGTCTTAGGCACGGTCCGACTGGTTTGACACTTTCTCCGACGGGAGCCATAACTTGGACGCCATCGTCCTCGCAAGTAGGAGATCACCTCGTAGTTGTCGAGGTCAACGATGCGTATGGTGGCTCGGACATCTTGATATACACCATTACGATTCCCAACACTCCTGCCACAATGACCCTCGGGAATGTACCAAATACTCTTTTCCCAGGTGATACATTCGCCCTTAATTCGGTACTATTTGATGCAGAAGGGCACGAGGTTTGGGCCGTCCTCCAAGGTGGACCCATCGGAACCACCATGACTTCAAACGGAACATTACTGTGGACACCTCTTGGCTCACAAATTGGATTGCATACCTTTGAGTTGCTCGTCATTGATGCGTTGGGCGAAGGCGAAACGGAGACATTTTCCATTGAAGTGCTGAATCGAAATCCATCAGGTGAATTTTCTGACACCATTTCCGACCCGCGCCTGCGCACGATGTACATCCTGTACTCGGCTGGTGACGAGGATCGACAACCAATAGATACACTCTGCGTAGGACAGGATTTGACCATAACTGAATTGGTAGCAGGCGAGCAATTGCTCATTGAGTGGTCCGTTGCCCAAGGGGCTGAGAGCAATCTTGTGTCATGCACAACAACCGACGATTACGGTGGCAGTCACGTGGAAGAAGTAACGCTTGTGTTTGACGAATTGAATCGGTCAAGCACGTTTGTTGGAGACGACGTTCTCACTCTTGGAGAAACTGGCATGGGGCTTTGGTCAATACCATTTAACCCGTTTGGCATCGAAATCGAAGTCTTGGTAGGCAACGGCGTGGCCAATTCCACCCAAACCTCGGAAGGGTGGGCGCTAGACTACATTCCAGATGCAGATGTCGGCCCCGTAGTGATACAGCTGCAGGCAACCAACGAACACGGAGATATTATTTCTCACATCTGGCAAATGGTTTACCGAGATGACCAGCTGTTGTTGGAGATTATGGACAGGGGGCCGATCGCCTACGGAACCTCGGTCTTTGCAACCTTGTCTTCGACTTCACATTTGGAATCATTGAATTCATCCATTTTAGTCGGGAAGGGGGATGTTTCCATAAGCAAAAACGGAAGTCTTTGGGACGTGACTTACGCTCCAAACGCTGACGAAGGGCCAGTTCTTGTTGAATTCACGGGTGTTGACGCCTTTGGGCGAACATCCTCCACCATCTGGGCGCTCACGTTCATCGAAGAAGATTTATCTTGGGCATGTACGGTGGGTGAATTTGAACAGCTTGCTGAAGTGAGAGAGTTGGAATACTCGTGTTCACGGGATGATGTTAATGCCACCGCTTTCACACAACAAATTGCAGTTCTAGATGTGAATTCCGAACTCCATAGCATTACCCTAAGCGACCTTCCTTACGGTGAGGTTGTGGTCTACATTCAATTTACTGGGCCTGACAAACGAGTTGAACTGGTTGAAAGGTCTATTTTTGTCGAAAAACCAGTCGCCACCGGGTCTATCACTATGAACAATTCAATCTTCACCACCACGGATGAGGAAACGTACCTCCTCTACATCGGTCAGGAAAGTTCCTTGGTGGTGGCAATTGAAGTGACTCACCAAGGCAATGAATTTGTATTCTGCAAGGTTGAGCCGATAGATGATCGAAGTTCTATCGACTCAACACTCATTGTTTCATCGGATTGTATTCTATCAATCACGAGCGGAGGTCCTTCAAGTTCAGTTTCGTCCTACAAGATTTCACTGTTCAACGAATCCGACGCAAGGCTGGACTTTGTCCTCCTTGAGGTTCATGTTGAGCCGGCCAACGAAGAAGAGGGAGGGTTCTTCTCTGACCTGAGTCCACAGTCCGCTTCGCTTGGAGCTCTCATGGGTGCTGTTTTTGGGATATTGGGGGTGTTGTTCATCATTCGCAAAAGAGGTCCTTATGAACCGCTTTTCTCGCAAGCACCCGAAGATATACAGCTCGACCGAAGTGCAGGGGGGAATGCTCCGCTCAATAGTAAAATGGAGGAAAAAACACTCCCTCAACTGGATGACTCCATCGAACAACAGGGGCTCGCCCCCCATTTGAATCCGCCTTCGGCCTGAATACCTGCCCAAAAAACCGATGAGTACGGCTACGAATGGTTCGTGACTGATGATGGTACCAACTTCTACCG
>JAYODQ010000070.1:0-3455 GCA_038106355.1 Candidatus Poseidoniales archaeon
CCCTGTGCGACTCCCCAGCGTCCATGTAAAATTGCTTGCAATGTCGCAATGATTGTTTTGGAAACCAATCCAGCTTTTCGTCAATGGTTTGATGTGTCCGTTAGACATCGGTTGCACTCAACATATTCATGTTCAAATACTACTTTTAGATGGCGAAATTTATGCGAATCGCTTTGTTGATGTTGTTGTTGCTCGCTGCCTTCCAGCCAATGACCGTTGGACCTACCCTAGACATGGATCACCCTCTCTTTGCCACCGGGCAAGGCGTTGATGTCATCGAGGAGGTGGAGCCCAACAACGTCAACACCTCAGGTCAAGAAGTCTACCCTGGCGATGTTGTCCGAGGTTCGGTTGACATGTGGGACGACAAACGCGACTGGTTTTCCGTGTGGCTCGAACCGGGTCAAACGCTTCTCTTGACGCTCTCTCACGCCTCGGGCGATGGTGTGTCAATGTCTGTTTGGGACGAAGAAAACACCCACTACAGCACCACCAACCCTGCGAAAACCCGCGACACCATATTCTTGGGTGAGGAGGAAACCGAACTTGGCGGTGTGTACAGCGTGTCTGTGAACGCCACCATGACCGAAGCGGGTGGTGGTGCCTATGTCTTGGAAATCGATGCAGGATACGAAGTTCAATGGTACGCTCCCACAGTGGGCTGGTACGTAGCTGCCGATACCTACGATGCTTACGGCAATGTTCTGTACACTTCGACGCTCTCTGCCTTCCAATTCGCCAACGCCGCTACGACGAACACGCAATCGGCGCCAGTTTGGAGCACAAACGATTTCTGGAACTTCTCCGTAACAATGCCTGAATTCATGGGTGTCTCCTACGTGCAGTACCATCAGATGACCGTGACAGGAGATGATACAGTCTCAGGAAAAGCGTGCTATCGGGTCTCCATCGTTGGCAAAACCACGTTCAGTATGAATATGATGGGCACCCAAATGACAACGATTGACGAAGAATCGGGCGAGGCGTGCTATTCGAAAGACACACTGTCCCTGGTTCATGAGAACATCACCGCCACCAACCGCATTGAGATGAGCGGTGGCATGGGCGCTATGAGCGACACGTCTGGCCGGTCCTGCACGGTTGTCGATGATTTTGGTGAAGAGGAATCTGACACAGACTGCGACGGCGTTTCCGATACGTGGGACAGTTGCCCTGATACCGAACCAGATGCCATAGTTGACGATTGGGGTTGCTCCGACGCACAAAACGGCGGAGGCGGCGGTGGCGGCGGTGGCGGCGGTGGAACCTCCGATGCCGACGGTGATGGGGTGTACGACGATGACGACAGTTGTCCCGACACTCCCGCAGGTGAATCCGTTGACTTCTTCGGTTGTAGCGATAGCCAAAACGGCGGAGGCGGCGGTTCTAACGGAGGCGGTGGCTCCGGTGGCGGAGGCACGGGCGGTGGCGGTTCCATTGAGGACGGCTGCATCCCCGAAGGCATTGACCAGTCGACCTCGATGAAGATGGACCTCACTTATCCCAACGGCATGAACGAGCTCAACTTCCCGCTCACTGAAGGCAAGGTGTGGAGCGAAGCCGTGGAAGGCAGTGGTTCAATGTCCATGCAAATCCTCATTGGCGGATGCACCATGTTGGACATCGCCTTCGAAGATTCGGGTGCGTTGCCGTTGAACTATCGCCATCTTGGCACGCAATCGTTTACCGTTGATTCCACCTCTCATACAGCCACAGGAATTCAATCGTTTGCTGGGCGGGAAGGCAACAACGACTGGGCGACCCCCGATTTCACACTCCTACCCAGCGTGCCCGATGACGTGGCGAAATATGGGCTACCGTTTGCCGTTTGGCTCAACGTGGTTGGATTCAATGAATTCAATGACTCCGTGGCCATCAGTGCCACCGTCAATGCGGCCAACGTCCCCGTGTATTACGACCAAACCTCCCTCACCGTGAACGAACTAGGTGCGGTCGTTGTGGACACGATGAATTTGAGCAGTGGATCGTATGTCCTGACTGTAACCGGAACACAGGACGGTCGAGACCGTGCGTTTACCGTGCCTTTTACGGTTGACAACTCCCCGGACTTCGATATTCAAACCATGGACCCTTGGATTGTTCTTCCAAAGGGTGTGCCTTGGGTGGTCCCCACACCTATTTTCATTGAACCCGTCAACGGTTTCGGAGCCGACGTCACATTGTCTGCAGTGGTCCCTGACGGGGTCACCGCTCAACTCGACTTTGCTAAAGGAACAGCACCGTTCATGGCGGTGCTGACGCTGACGATCTCAGATTCGCTGACGGAGGGGGATTACACCGTCGTCGTTTCAGGGACCTCCGGTGAGACGATTCGCTCGGATGAAATCACCTTTAGCATCACTTCCCTTCCCGAATTCTCGCTTGATATCGAGAATCGTGAGCAATTATTGACTGCAGGTACTATGACCATCAGTGGTGTCATCAACGCCCATAACGGTCTCGACCTTACCCTTGGTGGCCTGCTTGATATCATTGTTGAACCCTACAATCAGGCGTTGCTTGACAGCGCAGTCATCACATGGGGGGACATTGATGCCAATGGCGACCTTGCCTTCACCGTGACCTTTACCGTCGCCGACGACCTACCTCAACACGATTACACCATTCAACTCAATGTCGTTACCCTCGATGGCGGTGTGGCTCATGCTGCCTCGGTTGCGTTCGTGACAGAGTCTTCAACGCTCGATGGCACTGCCGTTGCTGCGGATGCTTCCAGCGTGGTCACAGGCAACACCTCACAACACGACGGTACCAACACCGCAGCAAACGAGGTTGGAAAATCCGATAACACGAACAACGACGGTCAAGGCAACTCCACCGAAGACGGAGGAGACACAGATTCACAGTCATCCAACATTATGCTCATCGTAGGTTCGACCATTGGCGTCTTGGGCGTTCTCATTGGTGTAGCCGTGGTTGTCCTTCGTGGCAGGGGCGATGAAAAGGACTTCAGTGACCAGTTGTGGAACGAGCCCAACGTTGCTTCAATGGACATGACTGCTGCGTTCAATCCGCCAACAATGCAGCAACCCGTGCAATCTGTACAACCCATGGTCCAACAACCAGTACAGCAACCTGTGCAACCTGTTCAACCCATGGTCCACCTACCGGAACAACAACCCGTGCAATCTGTTCAACCCATGGTCCAACAACCGGTACAACAACCCGTGCAACCTGTTCAACCCATGGTCCAACAGCCAGTGATTCACCAACCGGTCGAATCAACAATGCAAATGCAGATTGAGACCGCTCCTGCACCGCCCGTCATCGCGACGGCACCTCCTCCACCCGCTCAACCCATGTCGGTGTCTAATTACACCGGTCTGCCTCCAGGCGGCTCATATGACCAATCAACGGGACAAACCATCTACGTGCAACCCGACGGTACCCGGTGGCAAATGATGGGCGACGGCAGTTTCAACCGATTGAACTGA
>JAYODQ010000071.1:0-3444 GCA_038106355.1 Candidatus Poseidoniales archaeon
TCTGGCAAGCCGGGTGGAGCAGGTGGCGCATCCATACCTGGTGGCATTGGTGGCAAACCAGGAGGTGCTGGAGGAGCTGGTGCTGCATCCATGCCGGGAGGCATCGGTGGCAAGCCAGGGGGTGCTGGAGGTGCACCCATACCCGGTGGCATTGGTGGTAGACCAGGTGGTGCAGGAGGAGCCCCCATACCGGGAGGTGGTGGTGGCATTTCCCCTGGCATAGGAGGTGCAGGAGGCATTGGTGGTAGTCCTGGTGGCATAGGTGGCTTTTCATCTGTCATATCAAATCCTCATGGGCCGCGCTCGGCGACAAAATCTCGGATTCATCTTGAACACATAACCATTCTCCCCTAAAATCATGAAAGAACTGACCAGTTTATCAAACACAGCATTCATGTAGGGTTGTCGGCAGGCTCGAATATGGTTGGATTAGACCACGCCTCCCCTCCTGTGTTATTTGTCGTTGGAACTGCTGGTGCTGGCAAGTCCTCACTCGTAACCGCGTTTCAGCGATGGTCACGATTTTTAGAAACAGAAGTGATCGCAGTCAACCTTGACCCAGGAGCAGAACGTGTTCATTATGATGCAGAATTTGATGTTCGTGAACTTATTTCTCTGGCTGAGGTGATGGATGAATACGACCTTGGCCCGAATGGTGCACAAATTCTTGCAGCAGATTTAGTAGCCGCACAAGCAGAAGATGTTGCTGAACAACTCCATGCAATTTCCGGAGAACTCATCGTTGTTGATACACCTGGGCAAGTCGAACTGTTTGCATTCCGTGAAGCAAGCAGTCATCTCATCGAACAACTGGGGAAAGAACAGGCAGCCATCATTTATTTGTTCGACCCAATGCTTTCGAGGTCCCCCTCAGGCTTTGTCTCACAAATGCTCCTCTCTTCAATTGTAGAATTCCGCCTCGGCCTTCCTACCAAAAATTTCCTTTCAAAATCAGACCTTCTTCAACCCGAAGATTTGGACCGAATTCTTGAATGGTCAGAACGTCTCGAAAGTCTTGAGTTTGCCTTGTACAAGGAGGCTGGTGGCCAGCGTACTGAATTTGCAATCAATCAACTTCGTTTGTTGCAGAATTTCTCTCAAGCACCTGGGCTTACCCCACTTTCGTCAGAACTAGAAGATGGTATGGCAGATATTCTCACCTTCGCTCAAGCACTCTTTGGCGGAATGAGCGATGCTCGAGATGGATTTGCACAAGATATTGAACACGAGCGCCAATAAGTCCGCTCAAAATGTATAGAAGCCGAGCACCAAACCCGGCACTATGGAACGACATTTACTTGCAATTGACGATGTCAGCGAAGATTTTGAGACGATTTTGCGGTGGGCTATAGCTTTCAAATCATCATGGAAATCAGGCAATGAAGTTGCTTTGAATTTTATGCCACTTGACACAATGACCATTGGCTCAATTTATGAAAAACCCTCGACTCGAACCCGGGTTTCATTTGAAGTAGGTATTTCTCGACTTGGTGGACAGCCCCTTACATTGCTCAAAAATGATATTCAACTCGGTTCTTCCGAAAGCGTTGCCGATACTGCTCAAGTCCTTTCAAGATTTTTGGGTGGGATGACTTACCGATGTTTTGCTCACGCTGATGTTTGTGAACTTGCAAACCACTCATCTGTACCCGTCTTAAATGCCCTATCGGACAAACACCATCCTTGCCAGGCTGCAGCTGATCTGATGACGGTGCTCGAACATTTTGGTGATGAGAAGGTTACACTTGCATGGGTTGGCGATGGTAACAATGTTTTGCACGATTACATGCTCGCTTCAGTCATGCTTGGGTATGACTTTCGGTACGCTACTCCAAAGGGATACGAGCCAGATGAAGATGTCGTGGCTCGTGCCCAGAGCATCGCATCGTCAACGGGTGCAAGCATATTTTCAACCAACGACCCAATCGATGCGGTCAAAGATGCAAATGTGGTCTACACCGATGTCTTCATCTCGATGGGTGAAGAGCACCTCAAGGACAAAGTGAAAGCGTTTGAGGGGTTCCAAGTCAACATGGAAATGATACAACATATGGATGATCATTGGGCTTTCATGCATTGTCTCCCTGCCCACAGAGGTGAAGAAGTCACCGATGAAGTGATGGACCACGAAAATAGCATTGTGTTCGACCAAGCCGAGAATCGTATGTGGGCTCAAATGTCACTTCTCGTGTACCTCATCAACCATGATGCATGGCAGGCAATGGGTGAATTCATTGGCCTTACATAATCACTGCAAGGCAGAAACCAAGAAGACCAAAGAGCATGCCAATTCGGATTCGTGAAGCGACAAGGTCATCTTCACCCTTGAAGAGTGGGCCGTTCAAACTGATAAGCAAAAGGATGGCTGGGGATTGAAAAAGAAGTTGTCCGAAGATAAATGGGCCCCTCCAAAAAGGCATGTACAAACTAACAAGTCCAAGCATGATGAACACATAAGCCCACATTCGAGTTTTTTCTTTTCCGATACGCATTGGCAAAGTTGTTCGCTTGCCCATGTCAGATTCCATGTCCAAACAATCCTTCACACACTCTCGTGCCAAGTTGACAAAAAAGACTGTACCAAAAATCCACCACAAGTACGGCTTCCAAATAGTACCTACGCCCGATGCTCCGTAAAGTAAAACTGCAGCAACGAGCAGTGAAATGACAACATTGCCCAGCAATCCTTTTTCCTTTGTTGCAGGACCGTGGTCATACGTCATCATGAGGAGTATTGCAAGAACATAGATCATGCTTGAGGGGACATCCTCCGAGGAGAAACCTGAACCTTGAAGATACAAACCTGTAAGAAGTGAGAACAAACTTACACACCACAATCCAATGGAAAAGTTCCTTGCTCCTTGCAGAGATACAAGCCCAGAGGGTAACGGGCGATGTGGGTGTGCTGTTCTATCGATGTCAATATCCTTGATATCGTTCATGGTGTTACCGGCAGCGGTGAATGTGAGAACGGCGACAGTATGACAGGCAACAACAGAAAGTGGATATGTTGCTAAATTTGATTCAAGGGCAAACATTGCACCTAATGGTACGGTCGCACCTGCCAAAACCAAATTTTTGGGCCGGCACAAATCGAGGTATGCCCCTAGTGCCCCCATGAACATTACATGAGGTCGAAAGATATGATGGCTTCGCTTTAAATTTGAGTACAAGCCCATATGCAGACTCGAATACGGTATCCAAATGAATCCGTGGCCTCATCGAATCCAACTTTTGTAAATCGACGATCTCGAGCAAGAACGTTGCCGATTTGGTTCATGGTAGCTCCCCATCGGAAACGATTGTTGATGTGGTCAAGAATCGATGTTGTATTGGCCTCCCCCACATCACCGAGATACTCAGCGATTTCTGATCGCATGCGTTGTGTACGACTCATCATGCCTCACCTCGCACTTTCTTTTGGCGGTTGGCTAACAACTGAAG
>JAYODQ010000072.1:0-3378 GCA_038106355.1 Candidatus Poseidoniales archaeon
TCAAGAATCCAATAGTAGTCCTTTTCTTCTGTTCGTTCCTCCATCCTGAGCATGTTTCTTGAGCCAAACATTGGAACTCTGAATGAGTTTTCAATATCATCGATAGAAGAATAAGATGTCATTGAACGATTTGGTACATAAATGACATTTCTCTTTCTCATCTCTGCTTGCATATCCTCGGTCATAATATCATTGAAATTATTCATGATAATGGCTTTGTCAACCATACCGCGAACAACTCTACCCGATCCAGACCGCTGAGTTTTGAAGTATTTTGCATAGGTCTGGTGGCGACCTTGTTTGCAATAGGCGACGGTTGGAAAACCCTCTTCAATGGCCCCGTCACAAATGTCTAAGGCTGAATGCGATGCCGTCATCCCTATTCTTAATTTCAAAGAATCATAATCATCGACGATTTGATGAATTTCATCTCTTGATAGCATCAAAGCCCTCCAAATGTCTTGCACCATTGAGGTCTTATTGCTTTGTTGGTATTATTGAATGATTAATCGTACCGCTGAAGTTGCATGAGTTCATCGGTCGATAGTGTATCACCAGCAAGGAGTTTACTCATCAGGTCTTGAACTTCCTCACGTGCCTGTGGACGTTGAGTTTCCCCGGATTCTGAAGCACGGATTGCACGAATCATTTCTTGAATCGAATGCAAACAACGAAGAGAAACGATGTAAAGGTGATGTTGATTATCCGCTTCCCTTTGACACTTGCGTAGTTCTCGATGAGCCTGTTCAGCCTCTGACCTTTGAGATTCGACTTCATTGCTCCACTGAATCATGTTGTCATGTGCAAGTTGTGCTTTATCAGCAGCCTCTTGCAACTCTTCGAACGCCTTGTTGTTTTCATCCATTGCCTTTCTTAAGTCATCTGAATCTTCGAGGTTCTTTTGCTCATCTTCAAGTTGCTTGACTTGACGATACACCTCACGCATCTCATCTTCCATTTTTTTGCGAGCTTTTTGCCCACGGGCTTGAGTTTCGTAGTCTCGCTCCAATCGCTCGAGTTTCTTTTTGAGACCGATAATGGTGTCCGGACGGCCCTTTCTTCGGTTTCTGCCTTTGTCACCATCAACTTCCTCATGAGATTGAATTGAACCTCGGATTTTCTTGACGGCATCACTTGTTTTTTGTCGGTTCGCCTTTTTTTCTCGAACCACTTCATTGAGTTGGTCACGAATTGATTTTTGTTCTTGGACTTGTAAAAGCAACTCACGTGTCCCCGCATTCAATTCATTTCTTTTTGATGCAGAATCTTTGCTTTTACTGTGCCATGTATCACGTTCTTCACGATGCTTTGTTGCCTTTTTATCCATGATTTTTCTCTTTGTTTCTAGAAAATCCTTGAACTCGGACATCATCATCGCTTCCTTGGGGGGTTCGTTCCCACTAACCCGCCAACGGGAGCGACTTGGCATCACCATTTAAGGCTTCATGAAAGGTAACTAATCGATGTGTTCCAAAAGAGTTCGAATTTCACCAAGATTTGAATTGCCATTGCAAATGACACATGTAATATATTTCTTAGAAATCTTCAAGATTGCATACATATTCTCAAATTGAAATGTCGTTTGAGATGGTGATGCCATTGTATTGCACCATGAGAATATTTTCCTTTTTATGCGTTCATCACACGTTGAGGGAAACGAATAGACTTCTATTTCTTGATGATTAAATTGATGAATTTTTTGAATGCCTTCGACTTGAGTTAATGCTTCTATCAAAATCTCACCTTACAATTTTGATTGAATCTTTGAGTCTGCTTGAACATTCGAAAGCAGTCCTTCCATTGAATATCCTGGGCCAGAGCTGTAATAACCAAGAAGGGTTTCATTGATCTTCAACCCCTTTCGTTGATAAAATGAAATCGCTCTCTGGTTATCGCCACGGACCTCAAGAACGATTTTACTGAATCCTTTTTGAGAAAATAGTTTGGAACAGTGCTCCCAAATTCTTGTTCCGATACCTTGACTTTGAACTTCTTTTGATAGAACAAATGCTGCAACTCGCACTGTATTTGTGCCAATTGGATGACTCCAAAAAACACCTTCAATTGAATTTGATTGTTCATTTTGCAAAATCAAATTACCTTCCCAAGATGGGATTTGGAGGCAATTCAATGAATGGATGGTGTATTTTTCACCTGTTTGTTCTTGGAATAAATTGATGATTTGCAATTTGTGTTCCTGCGAGAGGTCAATTGGACGTGAACCTACATACCACTGCAGGCTCATGTTAATCCTTCATTCCTTTCGTTGATTTTGCGGGTTTCCCCCGTGCAACTTGGACCGAAGATTTTTGCTTCTTTTTCTTCCGTGTTAAGTTGTTAGCATTGGTATGTTGTTCCGAAAAATTTTTCAATCCACCTGATTTTAGGAAAACATCCAACTCTTGAAGAGAAAGCGAGTCACCAGAAGACACCTTTTCTTTTACTTCAAGCGAGGATGGACCAGAATGTGTCCTTGGTTTCTGTTGTTTCATTTTTGGCTTTTCGATATGCTTCACATAGGCAAGCAGGCGACCATGCTCACGCCGAGATTTTCTTCTTAACTGATACAGTTTTGTCCTCATTTTTTTAATGTTGAATACAGATTTTCGAATTTCTATCAAACTAGTGTAATTGATATCAACATCCTTTAGAATTTCTTCATCTTGAATTGCCGACTCAAAACTTTCAGAAATTTCAGAATTTATTGATTTTAGTTGCTTAAGGTTTTCATATTGTAATTTAGATACATCAAGGATTTTTTTGTGCGCCTCATCCGCTTGTGCCATGAGTTTTACCATTTCTTGGAGTTCAAAAAAGTGTGAAAACACTTCCTCTTCTTTTTGAATTGATGGCACACGAAAAACATCAATTTCACCCGTGAGGCGTTCATATGTACGAAGAAGTTCATTTTCACACCGATTTAAATCTAAAACAATGTTTTTATTGATATCGTTTCGAAAATTTTCTAATTCTACAATTTCGATGTGTGTCTTTTTTAATTGCCTTGCAAGCGATTTTGCTTCAGTTGTTTTTCCCCTGTGTTCATCGTTATCGATAACATCAGCAATGAGTTTTTCAAGTTCAATTGCGTGTTGTAATTCCGCCCCTAAGCGTTGAAATCTTTCATCAAGTTGATTATTCTCTTTTTCTAAAAGATACAATTCTTTCTTGATGTCGGAAATATTTCGATTCCTTAGGTTTTCAAAAAGGTCAGATTTTGGTTCACCTTTATCTTTCGCATTTTCTTTTGGGCTCTTCATTCTTCTTCACCCTTTGAATTTGCTTCGGACATGGTTCTCTTTCTCTGAATGTTTAATGCAATTGTCGAAGGTCCGCCTTCTCGAACCCTTTGAGCATCTATGAGTAAATGTTGAACTT
>JAYODQ010000073.1:0-3368 GCA_038106355.1 Candidatus Poseidoniales archaeon
GCGATCTTCGGCTTAGGAGGCCGACGCATTATCCAGCTGTGCTACACGCCCAAATTCGCCTGCCTTGATTTGTTTCATGACGCTTACGATGGCTCAACTTGGTTGACCCACAGTATCTGCAATGCTGAAAAACAATGATTCGAGGTGAATTCGGCCTTTTGAACCTCGACGTAACGATACATCGCATTGTGCAATAGCGTCCATCAAAACATCCATCGTTTCAATGTCAAAATGCGATCGACCTCGAACCAAAAATGAATGAATGTGTTCAACGATATCTTCGGCACTGAGGTAATGATTGGCCATAATTTTGTCAAGCATACTCATTGCACCTTTGAATTCCAAGGTGTTTTTGTTGTCTTTTCGTTCCCACTTCCATTCGGCAACGCGGCCTCGCATTGCTTCTTCGACCATGAGTTGAATTTCTCTTGAAACAATATTTGAGGCAACAAGTTGGACTTTCTTTCTGTCATCGAGATGACCATGGTGCCTTAAGGCGTCGGTGAGGAAAATAGCTTTCCTGAGGTTACCATTTGAAACATGAGCAATATCCCCAAGAATACCTTTGGTCACTGGACACTTTTCTTCTGATGTAATCACTTCGAGACGGTTTTCAATTTGATGAGACGTTAGGGGAGGAAGACGAATATGATATGTTCGACTTCGTAAAGCATCAATGACTCTGGAAGGGGTGGTTGCGGTGAAAATAAATCGCGCGTTGCTGCTTGTTTTTTCCATCATTCGACGCAAATACGCTTGCATTCCCCGGGTGAGGAAGTCTGCATCTTCAATGATGAGAATTCGAGAAATTGGGCGACGGTCACCGAGTTCAAGTTCTAAACCAGCAGGTGGAGGAGAGGATGTTGTTTCTTCATATTCAAGAAATTGGAAAGAATCCAAACTTGTTCTTGATGCCAAGGTATCGCCTGATTGTGACCCTGCTGGACGAAGGAAGGCTTCGAAATTTGCCATTGCACCTTCTTTGCGAACAATATTTCGGGCTTGAAGGACATGGCTCGTCGACTTCCAACTCGGACCGAGGACTTGCCTGCATACGAGACGATGCATGGCAGTCTTGCCACATCCGGAGGGGCCAGAAATGAGTAAATGTGGAGGTTCAGTGGTGGTTGTGACGTGCTGAAGGTAATCTCTTGTCTCTTGTGGACACAAGAGGTCTGAAAAAAGGCGTGGGGCTTTGGATTCAAGCCATGATGCCATGGTCGTGACTACATGTCGAGAGTCTTTCAACTCTGCGAATGAGATTACTCGGCCGAAACTCGCTTTGTTCCGTGTCTTCGCAGTTTGACGAAAATTCGAGCACCGCACGCTTTACAGCTAATTCCGTTTCGATCTCGATGAAAAGCTTCAATGGAACCGCAATCGGCACATTTGTAATCAACATTTTCCATCATATGTATCCCTCGATGTGTCTGCGACTTACCCATTGGTTTTGAATGTGTCCATTGTCAAGCGCTTTCGTAGTAATCCAAAATCCCAGCACCGACCAGAACCATGATTCCATCTCGCATGAGGCCCAACATCACTTGTTCGACAACGCTCACATGAACATCCAAAGCGAATGCGATTTCTTCAATCGCTTTGGCATGAGAGCCTCGGAGTTCAATCCACTCGATGATCTCAGATATCAAATGGTCTTCGTGGAGATGGCTTGCTTGACCGCGACGGTTTTTTTGTGACATTGCTCAATAATTGAGGATTCCACCGACCATTTGCGGCATCAGGATAATATCGTCGTCTTCGGTCAAATCCTGCTCAACCAACTGTTGAAGGTTGAGCATCTGTCCGTTCACAAATGGCCAAGATTTGCTTGTTTCTTGTGTTGCCTTGTCGACAAGTTCCTGCTTTGACATGAGTACAGTTGCATGACCAGCTAACGAAGGAATTTTCACCTTCAACGATTGTCCGTTTTCAATTCCACCAACAATTTGTGGGACGAGTCGAATAAGACTGTCCTGCTCCAAATCCATACTTGCAAAGTCATCGACACTGACTGAAGTATCGTTGACATAAAGCCAAGTGTTGGTCGCATCTGAAAGTCGTTCAACAACTTCTTGCTGGGTCATTTGTGCAACTGCGTGCCCTGTTTTGTCCGCTATGTGTACTGTAAATTTTTTCATATTTCTTACGCTCCTAACCCGTGGAATTGACTCGTGAATGTGCCTTCTTCGCCGCCTCCTTTGGGTTCTGGAGAGTTAAATCATCCACTTGTTATAAAGGATGATTTTGAGTTTAAATTCGAAGATTTGCCTGACGTGCAAGTAAGTAAATTTGCATGCTTTGTTCAAGCATAGCAGCGTTAGCCCAAGCCTGATTGAAATCGGCACCGACAGCGAACGCACCATGTCCGCGAACGACAACCGCTCTCATTCCACCTTGCTGAAGAGCTTCAACGAGTTGGCGGAGGTACTCATCTTGGTCGCCATCATCAGGCTCCACGATGATGATTTTTCCAAGGTTTTTCTTTCCTACTGCGTCGATGGGTTGAACAAGAACGAGGTCCTTTTCACAACTTGCTGCGGTGGTATATGGCGAATGCATACGAATCGCTGCCGCTGGGCCGCCTGTCACCATGCTCACTGTGGCAAGGACCACTTCGAATGAACGCCAATCAAGTGTGGCTCCGCGAGGCGTAACACCACTGCCCATATGACCAATGCAAATGCTACGTTCATCCATCGATGCAAGCATGACCATGTGTTTTGTCGTCACCATCACACCCGCCTGACCTGGATGAAGCATAGCGAGGCCTCCAAGATTGCCCCGAACCAAATGATCTCGGTCAAGTTGTTTACCGAGGCGAACAAAATCATTGACTATATGGCCTGCTATGACAATATTTCCTTCGACGACAGGTGGCATATTTGGTTGCTCAAGGTCCTTGATGACCTCGACTGCCCCTTGCAATGCACCATCCAATCGTTGAACTTCGGCTTCAAGTAACTGAACGTTTGGAGTTTGTTCAACAACAGGTTCGGGTTGAGATGTTGGTTCCTGGACAAGTGGTGTCTGCTCAGCCGGGATGTCTACAGGCAATACTTCTGTTTCGTCAGGCGTTGCCGGTGCTGATTGGTCGTGCTCAGTCTCTTCGATTTGCCCCTCAGTACCCTCTTCCAATGGTTGGTCATTGGTCGGTTGTTCTTCTGCGGGTTGCTCTTCGGTCGCTGCCTCATCTTGACTTTCAACCGACACAACCTCGGCTGGAATTTCTTCTTCCTCAGAGGATGGCGGGCCACTTGGGGGTCCTAGTGGTGAACTGCTCGGTGGACCTGATGGGGGGCCTGAGGGAGGTGGGCCACTTGGGGGCCCTGATGGCGGACTGCTTGGCGGACCTGACGGAGGGCCTGAGG
>JAYODQ010000074.1:0-3163 GCA_038106355.1 Candidatus Poseidoniales archaeon
CGTCGTGAGTCTCGTCCTCGTGCTCGGGCTGATCGGTGCAGCGACCTTTGCCTACCTTCGGTTCAGTTCACTTTCAAAGGACTGAATGCCATCCACATGGGTACTCACGAATAGGACGGACTGCGAACCCTTGTGTACGATTAATTTGACTACAAGGGTTCAGACATTCAACCCTTAGAGACATAGGGAGACTCATGTATATGCCTTGCAGAACTTCAAAGATCATCTCGCCTCATCACGAAGGCGAAAGCGATTACTGAAGCCGTTGCAAACATTCCAACAAAGGGAATCTCTTCCGGTTCCTCATCTTCCTGAGTGTTGTTCTCCACTGGTGAGGAACTGTTGGTTATTGAAATCCAACGATCTCCGCCGCTTCCCTGTCCTCCGTTACCCCAAAGAACAAAGGTGTTGAATTCCACATCTCCATCAGATTCAGATGGCGATGTCCAAGTTAGGTTCCAAACTTTGGTAGATTGACCGTTACTGGTTTGGGTTGCTCCTTCATCCATGACATGTGAATCTGCATCTTCTGCATCAGTTGTGATAACCCCTTGGCTTGCAATCATGCGATAACCATTGGCGTTGTTGTCGACAAGGGACCCATTTTCCATTGTGATGGTGATTGAATAACTGGTGTTTAAGGTGAAATTGGTCGGAACCCCCTCCACATTGAGGCCAAACGACTCATTATTGGGTACGGGCCACGCCCCACCATGGCATGTGCATCCATTATCACCTGCTGAACCAATGCCATTGGGAGCGCTTGAACCGATTGGTGCAAATGATAGTAAAAGTGCCAAACAAACTAGGACAAACAACTTCCTCATGTATTCTCTGTAATTGCCGATTTCGTTTGAAAGTTTTCCAAAAGAATCGGATACATATCAGATTTTGATTTGATTGCCATACACAACGGGACCCCTTGTGTATGCGGGCGACCACAACGGTACCGTCCTTACTACAGGTGATACAGAGGGACCCCCTTGGTGTTATCTGCTTAGAGGATGCATTCTGCTTGAAGCAGAAATCTAAAATCAGTAATATCGTTCAATGTAGTTGTATGCTCGATCAAACAACTCCTGATCGGTATGCATCTTGAACTTGAACAGTGCTTTCCTGAGTTCTTTTTGAACGTCCCGTTTGCCAGCATTCGTCGCTTGCCAACCAGGGAAACGAACATTGCGTACGATGCTGTCAATCTCGTCAACGATTTGTTCAACCATCTTTGGCGTGGCTTCATTGCGGGCTCCCTGGAATAACTCAGTGAGGGCCGCCTTGGCTTTCATCTGCTCGTCCTCCGGTTCAACCTCTTCCTCGGCAACGAGCACATCACGAGCGAGTTCGAGAAGCGACTTGAGGAATTCGATGCTCGAAAGGACACCTTGCTCATGTCGCAAGCGAAGCACTTCAAACCGTTCGCCAAGTGCTATGAAATTAGGATTTTTGGGATGTTTTCTCAATCGGTCGGCAAGCTGAATTTCGAGCACCTTTGCTCTCTTTGGAGGGTCATCGGGATACATTCCTTCCAATAACGCAGCATCAAGAACAATCTTCTCGAAATCCTCCCCAACATCAACCAATTCGATGTTTTCGTGGATGATTTCCATGGTCTTTGCACCCAAGGCTCTCCACAGCAATTTCCCGCTTCCTGAAGGTGGCTTAAGCGATTCATACACCTGTCCCAACCAGCGATAATCCTCTCTGAAAGGCGTGAGAACGGGGTCGGGCGAGAGAGCCTCCCAGACTTTCGTGAGGTTTTGGAAGGCAAGTGCAAATGCATCACGCGTTGCATTGTCTGGAAGGGCATCTTGAGCCTCAATGAGCCCCTCCCAGCCTTCCTTCGTTCGGTCGACGCCAGCGAAGAAATGGAGTGCATCAGCGACGAGTTCAGGCACCTTTTCACGCATCTCGGTGAGGTTGGTGATGATCATTGAAACGCTCTTTTCATCAAACTCCAACGCTTTTGCAACGTCATCAAAGATTCCCAGATAATCCACAATCAAGCCATGGGTCTTGTCAGGATAGGGACGATTGGTTCGGCAAATCGCTTGAAGCAGATTATGATCCTTGATGGGTTTATCGAGGTACATCGTCTGCAAAATTGGTGCGTCAAATCCTGTCAACAGTCTTGCAGTAACAATGACAATTTGGAGCGGGTCAGACTCGTCTCGGAATCGGTCGAGTAATGCCTCTTCCTCATCTCGAGTACGACTGTACTGACGCCATTCTGTAGGGTCACTGCCTTGTGTGTGCATGACCACCGTGGAGGCGTCTGGGCCAAGGATGAGGTCCAATTTTTCTTTGTAGAGAATACACGATTCACGGTCATAGGTTACGACTTGTGCTTTGAAGCCGTTTGGAGCGACTTTCGTTTGGAAATGGTCGGCGATGTGTTCACAAACAGCGGTTATCCTCTCATCCGTCTTCAATAGGGCCGATGTTTTTGCGGCTCTTTTGGCGAGTTCACGCTTTTCATCATCCGTCAACTGATGGTCCTCAGCGAGTTCTTCAAAGGCATCGTTCATGGATAGGCGGTCCACACGAAGGTTGACTGGTACGGCTTCGAAGTGGAGGGGTAAGGTCGCACCATCCCGAATCGAATCTTCGAAAGAATACCTCGACAAGTAGACCTCATCGTCGCTCTCAGAACCAAAGGCGTAGAACGTGTTTCGATCTCGCTTGTTGATGGGTGTTCCTGTGAAACCAAACAAGAACGCGTTAGGCAGTGCACCACGCATTTTTACACCGAGGTCGCCTTCCTGAGAGCGATGAGCTTCATCAACGAGACAGATGATGTTCTCACGCTCATTGAGGACGCCTTCAACTTCACCGAATTTGTGAATCGTGGTCATGAGCACTTTGCGAGTGTCTTGTTCCAGCATGGTTTGAAGCTCAGCCCTGGAGGTGATTGGTTTGAGGTTCTCGACTCCTGCTGCTGAGAAGGTCGCAGTAATCTGCGAATCCAATTCGATACGGTCTACGACAACCAGAATGGTCGGATTCCCTAGTTCGGGATGACGTCGAAGCTTGTTGGAAACGAACACCATAAGCAGAGACTTACCTGAACCTTGGAAGTGCCAAATCAACCCCTTCTTGTCCTGACCTCGCACAACCCGTTCAACGATTTTGTTTGCTCCGTCATATTGCTGATAGCGGCAGATGA
>JAYODQ010000004.1:0-31800 GCA_038106355.1 Candidatus Poseidoniales archaeon
CAGTTGAAGGTGCTACAACCGCCGATATGGCGTACATCGCTCAACAAAAAGCAATCGAATACGAGCGCTCACTTGAAGAAGCATCCGAAGAAGAGTGAAGGGGGAATTCCCCTTGTGGCTCCTGAATGCAACCATCACATCTCAAAGTACTTTGTATTCAAAAGCATTAGCCGATGGCTTGGCTACAGATTGTGAAATTTATCGCGTGAATGACTCTTCGTTTCAATTTGTTTTGAGTGAAGAAAATGTGAAAGATCTTCGGGCCATGTGGAACACGAGAATGCGAGGAATTATCGCATGCGATAATGTCCTTAAAGAACTTGAAGAAATTCGTAAAAACAGGTGAGTCAATGGAAACGATGGAAGCAATTCAACGAGTGGTGGCCGAAGTACAAACAGCGAGACAACAAGTTGCAAATCTTAAATCTCAACTTCAAGAATTTGAAAACACAGTCGTAGCCATACGAGACCAACCAGAAGACAAAGCTATTCTGCGTCAACTCGGAGGCGTGATGATTGAAGTTCATGACCGTAAGAAACTCATTGAGGACCTTGAACACACGATTCAATTGGTCTCGACATCTCTTGAAAGAATCATGGAAAGAGAACAACAGTTAATCGAAAAATACGATGAACTCAAAATCGCTTTGCAAGAGGAAAAAGAATGAATCAAATTCAAGATTCATCGATTTTCGATGAATTACATTCATGGATTGAATTCTATGCCAACAAAGGAGCCATTGCTGTCGTGTGCGGTAAAAATGGGGATATGGATACCATTGGCTCTGCCATTGCACTTGCATCTATTCATCCAAACATCATGGCTTGTGGACTTCACATGAATCGGCTCGCAAAACGTCTTGCCCTCGAGTTAGAAGCACCATTTCGAACACTTTCAGACCAAAATACAACATGGCCTTCCTCAATTTCGGCAGTTATTGTTGTCGACGCTGCCGCAGAGAATCAAACCGGACTCAAACTCCCGGATGTTCCGAAATGCATCATTGACCATCACGCTACAAATGATTGGGATGTTGGCAAAGAGGATATGTTATGTCAACTCGATGCAAGGTCCACCACTCAAATCATCTTCGAATTTCTTGAAAAATATCACCAGAATTCATTGTCAATTCCAGTATGCAAATTGCTCATTGCAGGACTTGTGACCGATACTGGTCGATTCAAGTTTGCAGACCGAGGTGTTTTTTCTGCAATGGATCGAATGTTGAAGTACGCAAACATCGATGTCCAAGAATTTTTCGAATATCTTGAGCTCGAAGACCTTTCAGACAGTGAACAAGGTGTTTTGCTTCGAGGATTGCATCGAACGAAAATCGAACAAGCAGGCCAATGGAAGCTTGCGATGACGAGAGCAAGTACTCAAGAGTCCAAAATGGCAACAATGTTACGAGGATTGCAAACCGATGTCGTTTTGATCACTCGTCATCGCAATGGTGAAACTCGCCTCACGGGACGTGCTCAACGTGAAGCAGTACTTGACGGGGTGAAACTCGGTTCACTCATGGAAGATGTTGCCTTGAGATTAGGTGGTGAAGGAGGCGGACACGATGGTGCGGCAGGATGGACCGGTGTTTGTGATCCGATTGCAGCCGAAACAGCTTTTTTGGATATCTTGGCCAGACTTCAAAGGAGGAATTGACTTGAATCCAACACCAATCAACATTGTTGAACAATGGATCAATGGAGATTTCGAATCCTTTGAGCAATTTCAAGATTTTATTGCAACATCCAAACAATTTGGATTCCTCTCAATTGTAGAAGCCGCAGTACATTTACAACAAGATGCATTGGTTGAAATGTGTTTTCCATTTTTAACCGCATCTGAAGAGGCTGTGATAGATGTTGTACGAAGTCGAATCTTTGAGAATAGAAGTTTGAGTGATTCTATCGAACGTGCTTTGCAGGTGTGCTGTTCCAAGGAACATAGGGATGTACATTTGGAGGGTAGATTACGAATGGAACGAGGGCTTCTTCGTTTTGAAACTGGTGATTTTGAAGGTGCAGAGGCTGACCTTACATGGGCTGAAACACGGCTGAAATCTGTGAGTAAAGCCAGTAAAGACCACGATTTATCTTTACTGAATAAAGCTGCATTTCACCTAGCAAGAGGAGAACAACTCATGGCATTGCAAGTCTATGGGGAGATATCTCGACACGGTGGCCATGCACACGAAACGATTGCAATTTCGAGACTTGGTGCAAGTAGAATTCATTATGGGCTTGGGCAACTTTTTGATGCCGCTCGTCACGCTTGGAATGCCCACTATCACAGCATTCTTGCTCATCAAATACTGATGGCCATAGAAGCAGGTACGCTCTTCATTGAGATCGGTTTAGGACATCAAAATGAAAATGCCGCGGAGATGAACATTCAAGTCGAACAAAGTGTACCGAGGGATCTCACAAGTTCGCTTCCCCAATTATCAGTTCATCCAAATGATATTCAAAACGTCTTTTCCTGGTGCGTCGAGCAAGTGAATAGAGAAGTATCGGGAATTCATCGTCCTGATTTGCAAGCCATCCTTCGTATTGCATTACATCTCGATGACATCGATTCTGTCAACTTTCTCATTGAAAAACCGAATGAGGTAGAGGACCCATATCTTGCGGCTCTGTGTTTGACCGTGGTCACTGATTCAGATTTGGTCTCGTTGTGGAACAATCGTTTATCCCAGTTATCTCAGGTTTGAATGACAAGCAGAGAACAATGAATTGAGGTCTTCAAATTCCTCGACCGTCCATTGTCGTACAGGTGGTATTTCGGTCCACCAGCGGATCGATAAAACGGACGTATCAAGTACATTCCAAGCCTCATGTGTAACAGCATCATCAATCACGACATGTGCAACCCATCCTTCGGGATAGTAGGTCTTGTTCCAACAATGTATGTGACCCCGCAAACCTGTTTCTTCAAACAATTCTCGATGAAGTGCTTGCTCTGGGGTTTCGTTCTCTTCGAGATGTCCTCCGGGAATTTCCCAACCTCTTTTGGGGTGTTCAACGAATACTGTCGGCGTATTCAAGCCATGGTTCGTAGTTGATTGCAAGCGAGGAGTAACCCAAGCGAGGACAAACAACGGCCTCATGCTCTGGTCACCCTAATTTTGTTCGTATGTCCGATAAATATTCTGAAGCCCAATCTTCTCCTTGAGAAAGGAGGCGCCGTGCATAGAAAAAAGCCTCTTCATAATTTCTGTTCGTCATCAAGTCCATGAGTTTCTGCTTGTCATTTGGTACTTCAGGCTCATCGACATCAAGTACTTCTTCCGATACCGTGATTGGCGCTCTCAACCGGCTTGTAAGTTTCTCCATTTTCTTCAAGAATGCCTCTCTGTCATCTACCGTGGGAGCAGTCCAAGACTTCTTTGAGAGTCCATCCATCCCAGACGTTAATCGTGCAAGGAAATCATCTCTCACACCGATGTGTGGACGAAGTTGTTGGACATGGTCGTAACACAACCAAGCCTGATCGTGTTCCATCCTTCGCTCATGTGACCTTCCAATTTGCAACCACAATTCATGATTTTGAGGTCGGTGTGCTAGAAGGTGATGGGCGACATGAAGGAATTCTTCCTCAAATCCATGAAGACTTAATTTTTCGAGTCTTCGAGAAAAGACAATGTTTGCCCGCTGATCACGAAAATCAAGCTTTTGGCACCGTGATACAAAGTCATGGACTGCATCTTTTGGATGGGGTGCCACCACCAAATCCCACCATTCTTGAGGATCGAGTGGATCCTTTAATAGAGCAGCATTTACCAACTCTTTACCATGTGATAAAAAGTTGATTTGTTCGAGTTGGGACAATTGTTCTGGGTCTCTTCCAAGAACTGAAAATAAGTCTCTCACAACTGCATGCAATCCTGTTTCATCATTGAGTTTAAGTTTTAAATCAACAAGACAAAGCCAATTTCTTGCATCGGTGTAATCATGGAGTAAAGCTTGACGAGCATTTTGTTCAGACCAATTCATGTTCTCTTCAAAATGTGATGCATTTGCTTCTGCAAGCCTTAAAAATTTCAGAGCATTACTTCGATATCGGTTTCCAAGATTTCGCCTTGGATGGAGTGAAGTATCTTGATTTGACATGGAATCACGCTCAGAATTGGACCGACATGAAACCCTTCCTGTCTTTATCTGCATCGATTGTTGCATCATATCCAATTTTTGAGGTATTACCATCATCATAACGAGAGGGGTCGAGAGAACTTCCTTTCTGTTGAGATAAAATAATGGTGTCCTTATCAGGTTGCCACCTCGTCATCATTGCCCACTCCACGCGGACTGGATTGGTGATATCGATATCTTCATCAACAACAGTAACAACTTTCATGCTTTTGTGACCATCAAAAGCTGCTTTAATCGCCTTGATTCCGTCGTCGTGGTGTTTTTTCTTTATTTTAATAACTGCAGCAAGCCACCCACATCCACCTTCTGTCATATGCACATCAATGCACTCGACGACCTCATTGACCGCCGCTTTGATGGTGGGGGAACGAGGCAGACCCATCAGCGTCTTGTGTTCGGCCTCACCGGGAATGAGTGCGTGGAAAATTGGGTCATCACGATGACTGATTCCATCAACGCGAATAACAGGTTCGTTCCGAACATCATCTACAGTGCCTGTGATGTCAACATAGGGCCCTTCGGCATCATCCTCTAACGTGATTTCTCCCCAAAGGACATATTCTGAATCTGCTGGTACCGTGACCCCATTAGGTGTTCGCGTGACCTCCAATTTATTTCCGTACAATTTATTGTGCAATGCCGCCGCGACCGTCAACTCATCGAGATTTTCTTGAAATGACATTGCTGCGGCAAGCAAGACGACAGGGTCTGGTGCGTTAACAATGGCGATTGGGACCGGCCTACCTTCTTCTCTCGCGTTCATAACCATCGTTCGAAGATGTCTCGGGACGAGACGCACAACAACGTGAGAGGCATCTCGAAGAAATTGACGATGAAAGGATACATTGCGAATCCCATTGTATTCAGCAATAATAATGCTTGCCGATGAATACCGTCCTCTGTCCTCTTTCCAGTGATGAGGAATGGGTAACTTTGTGAGGTCGACTTCATGCATTTTGTTTTGAAAGCAGGGAGCAGATTCTGATTCGATGTACATTGGGTCACTTGGATTTGTCATCGCCCATCCAAGTGTGTCAATGTAATCTGATGGTGAAATCCCAATTGCAGCACACAAACGTTCCCTTGTGAGTAAGTTGATGATGGCCCTGTGACCGGGTGCTTCCTTAATCTGGTTGAAGATCACCATTTCGTGGCCCATGCGTTCAGAAGCATCCCGCATTTCATGAAAAACGCTGATGGGGTGCGAGTAAATCTGAGCTGCACCGAGATGGTCACGAAACGCCATGTTGAGTCGTGCGAGAAGAGACGCTTGAATGTTATTCACATTTAACTTTCAAACCTCCGAAGGGCAGGGGATTTGGTTATATAGGGGCTCTAAGTGGACGCAGATGCACGAATGAGGTTCACACATGGGACGAGGATTATTTGCTGGTGCCAAAATGGCAAAAGACCGCCAAAAATTTCGATGGTCAGATCGCCGATACAAGAAAAGAATGCTCAAGAGTCGTGAAAAGCATGATCCTCTCGCAGGTTCAACTCAAGCAAAGGGAATCGTTGTTGAAAAAGTAGGTATTGAAGCAAAACAACCTAACTCAGGCATCCGAAAGGCAGTCAAAATTTCACTTATCAAAAATGGTAACAAATTAACCGCATTCGCCCCCGGAGATGGTGCTATCAACTTCATTGATGAGCACGATGAAGTCATGGTAGAAGGTATTGGTGGACGTATGGGTCGTTCTTACGGTGACATTCCGGGTGTTCGATACAAGGTCATTCAAGTCAACGGTGTTTCACTCGATGAAATGGTTCGTGGACGAAAAGAAAAGCCAGTTCGATGAGGTGATTGAATGAGTGAACAAGCATCAGAGACACGCCCAATTGCTGGAATTGGAACCAATGTTTTCGGAAAGTGGGATGCAAGTGAAGTCACTTGCAGTGACCCAGGTCTTGCACCATACGTTAATTTGACAACTGTCGGAGTTCCACACACCGGAGGCCGTCATGCCAATTCATGGTTTGGAAAATCCAAATTATCAGTTGTTGAACGTTACATCAACAAACTCATGCGAACTGGAGCCTACACAGGGAAAAAACAGAGTGCCATGAAGGCATTTGAACAAGCCCTCGATAAGATTGCAGAACAAACTGGATCGAATCCACTCCAAACCTTTGTCAACGCAATTATTCATGCAGCCCCTCGAGAGGAAATTACCTACATTAAATTCGGTGCGGTTGCACAACCCAAGGCTGTGGATTCTTCACCATCAAGAAGGCTTGATGTTGCACTCGGTAACCTTGCAAAAGGTGCACAACATGGAACACACAAGTCAAAGAGAACTTTGACCTCTTGTATCATCAACGAACTTACCAAGGCCTCCAAGGGCGATGTGACTTCGTACGCAGTCAACAAAAAGGAAGAGATGGAGCGAGTTGCAGCCTCCGCTCGATGATAGCATTTTGGCGTCGCCGTTTTGCGTTTGACTTAAGAACCCTATTCAGGTCGGGCAGTATAATCAGGTTGGGTGAAAACCATGGGAAGAAAGGAAGACAATATCAAAAAAGCTACTGAAGTCATGCACGATTTGCCAAATATCAGAAATTTGTGCATTGCAGCTCACATTGACCACGGCAAGACGACACTATCCGATAACCTCATTGCAGGTGCGGGTATGATGTCCAATGAACTTGCTGGGGCCGCACGTGTTCTTGACTTCGATGAACAAGAGTCTGCAAGAGGTATCACTATCAACGCTGCATCAGCCTCAATGGTGCACTCCGTCGGAGGCAAAGATTACCTCATCAACCTCATTGATACACCAGGTCACGTTGATTTCGGTGGCGACGTTACTCGTGCCATGCGTGCTGTCGATGGATGTTTCATCCTCGCATGTGCAGTGGAAGGTCCGATGCCACAAACAGAAACGGTGGTTCGACAAGCCCTCAAGGAAAAAGTGAAGCCTGTTTTGTTCATCAACAAGGTCGACCGACTCATCAATGAGTTGCAAGTCACTCCAGAAGATATGATGGAGCGATTCAAAGGCACCATCCAAAAAGTCAACAAACTCATCAAGCAATTCGCACCTGGTGAATTCAAGAAAGATTGGCAAGTCGATGTTGCTTCAGGGACTGTTGCATTTGGTTCAGCTTATCACAATTGGGGCATCACTGTACCGTATATGCAAAAGTCAGGTATTTCATTCAAGGACATCTTTGAATATTGTAACAGTGAAAATCAAAAAGAATTGGCACTTAAGGCTCCAGTTCATGAAGTTCTCCTCGACATGGCAGTGAGTAAATTACCAAGCCCCGTCAATGCACAACCATACAGAATTCCAAATATTTGGACAGGCGACATCCAGTCCCCAATAGGGCAAGCGATGATCAAGTGCGACCCTCAGGCAGAACTCGCCATGATGGTGACCAAAATTTGGATGGACCCTCACGCTGGGGAAGTCGCTGTAGGTCGTTTGTACTCAGGTTCAATCAACCAAGGCGAGCAAGTCTTCGCCATTGGTGCTGCAAAGGCAGAACGTGTACAACAGGTCTCAATGATGGTTGGTGCGGATAGAATTGCCGTACCAAAAGTAGTTGCAGGAAACATTGCCGCAATCACTGGTATTCGTTCAGCCGCTGCGGGTGTCACCGTCTCAAGAGACAAAGACTTCACGCCTTTTGAAGCAATTCGACATTATTCTGACCCAGTGGTTACCGTTGCAGTTGAACCAAAGAGCATGAAGGACTTGCCAAAATTCATCGATGCCCTTCGTTCTTTGGCAAAGGCCGATGCTTCACTCCAAGTGACCACGAACCAAGAAACAGGGGAGGCATTACTTGCCGGAATGGGTGAGTTGCACCTTGAGATCACTGTGTACCGTATTGAAGAAGAACAGAACATCAAAGTCAAGGTGAGTCCACCAATCGTTGTATACAGAGAAGGTATTCAATCGAACAACCATGGCAATCCATTTGAAGGCAAATCACCAAACCGACACAACAGATTTTATTTCGAAGTCGAAGCTCTGCCCGAAGAGGTCATTCAAGGCTTGCGAAGTGGAGCTTTAGGTGATGGGCCAGTGCGAACTTCAGATGCCAAAGATGTAGGTTCGAAATTTGGGGAGTTTGGAATGGACAAAGATTTGATGAGAAAGATTTACGCCATCAATGGTACAAATGTTTTAGTCAATGATACAAAAGGTATCCAAAACCTACACGAAACTCGTGAACTCATCATTGAAGCATTTAACGAAGTTTGCGCGAAAGGACCTATTGCTGACGAACCTGTTCAAGGAATGTTTGTTCGTCTCGTTGATGCAAAACTCCACGAAGATGCCATTCACAGAGGACCTGCCCAGACCATTCCTGCAGTTCGAAACGGGATCAAGGGCGCAATGATGAGAGCACGAACTATCATTCTCGAACCTATGCAAAAGGCGTTTGTATCCGTCCCCAACGACTGGCTTGGTCAAGTAACTCGTGAAGTCACAACCCGACGTGGAATCATTGAAGATATGCCGTCGGAAGGTGCAGTCACCACCGTCGTTGCAACGCTACCAATTGCAGAAACTTTCGGATTTTCAAATGATATTCGAGCAGCATCGCAAGGAAGAGCAGTCTGGAATACAGAAAACCTTGGCTTTGAAATGCTCCCTCCACAATTGTTCGACAAGGTGGTTGGTGAGATTCGACAACGAAAAGGCTTGAAGCCCGAACCAAATCCAGAGTCATACTATGCTGATTGATTCCAATCCCTTATAGGAATCGAATTGATGTATGATAGCGGCGTGGCATGTTTATGTCCGGAGAGGAAGGCAATTCTGCAAATCCATTCTCCCAAATCGCAAGCGAACTTGATGAGCGAAAGGCTATCGCAGAAATGGAAGTACAACGAAATAAAAATGAAGAGGTTACTGTCCTCCAAAATCGATTTGCCGATGCAATTCGTGAAATGAGCAATCGAGAGGGCGGTATTTCGATTCGAATTCCATTAAATGTCATCACGATGACGCATCACAAAGATGCAGTCGTTGATGTTGCATTTTCTTCAAATGATAGCGAGATTGCTTCTGCATCTCACGATGGAACCATTCGGATTTGGAATCCACTCACTGGTGAACACATTCGTGCATTATCTGGTCATACTGGCCATGTGAACTCAGTTGCTTATGCTCCCGATGGAAACATCATCTCGTCAGCCTCAAGTGATGGACAAGTTCGAATATGGGATACAACAACCGGGATTTCACAATTTGTCTTAACCCATCACAAAGACCGAGTGAACAAAGTGAAATTTTCTGCCAATGGCAAGATACTCGTTTCTGCCTCTCATGATAAGACAGTGAGAATTTGGAATCCAACCACAGGGGAACATATCACTGCGTTATCAAAACACAAAGGGCCAGTGATCGATGTTGATATCTCACCGGATGGAAATACAATCATGACAGCATCCGAAGATGGAATGCTACGATTTTGGAACACAGAGGGAGATTTACTCGATGATAAAACCATCCAAACCAACGATGTGCCAGAGCAGGCGATGTATTCTCCAACGGGTGACGTCATCGCAGTTATCCTAGGCAAAGGTTTACTTCGAATGTACAATACATTTTCTCAAATGGAATTAAGAACAATTCAATCAAATTCAAAACGAATTGGTTCTCTTGGATTTTCGCCATACAGTGATGTCCTCGCTCTTGGAACGTTTCATGATGAAATACAAGTATGGAATTATGGTAATGGAACAGTGATTCATACGTTAAAGAATCACAAGGGGCCTGTGAGTGGAATTCACTTTTCAAATAATGGTACCATGATCGCATCAGCATCTCACGACACATCGATTAAAATCTGGCCAGCACATATAGCACCAGGAACAGATAAATCCATCATTGATGCTGTTCTAAGTCTCATGAAAGATGCGGGATTTTCCGTTAAAAAAGACGAAATTAGCATCACAATTTCAAGATGATTAAATGGTAATTTCAACCTCTTCAAGCAGGATATTAAGTTGTAATGCACAATGATGTTCGGTACCTTCTAACACAACGTCTTGTTCTAGAAAATCGGTGTGAATTGAAAAATTCGAATCAACAAAAATGTCGTGTTCACGAATGTCATGTTCGGTGACATTGATGTGTAGTGTTTCTGTTTGTCCGCTCTCAATCGTCCCAGTGAAAATGGTAGGATAGGGACGAGGAGAAAAAGTTTCATTATTTCCTAATTTGATATATCCTTCTGGAGGATAATGAAACTCGTTTTCATCGTTTGAAACGACAATACTGAACTCTCCTTTGCCAACAATGTCGCCCGATGTTTCGGTGAAAAACGATTTCAATCGAACGATATAGAAAAATTTCTTCATACACCTCACCTATTGAATTCTCGAGAGTTGAAAATCAGTCAATTCTCTCAAAGCCCTCATTCCAGGGCTATCCGGTATTTGATCAAGGCAAGAATGAGCAAGTTGGTGATAATGAGCTGCTTTTGACTTAGCATACTCAATCGATCCTAATTCATCTAAAGCTTGCAAAGATAACCGAAGTGTATTCTCATCGACACTTTCACCTTTACCCAGTGTGAGCAACAATCTCTGTTTCGCTTCACTTTCAGGCTGGGATAACGCATGAATCACCATCAAGGTTCGTTTACCTTGAGCAATATCAGACCCTGCAGGCTTTCCAAGAGTAGCAGAATCAGATAAGACATCGATAAGATCATCCATTAATTGGAAGCATAAACCAAGGGCAAGTCCCCATTGCGACATACAATCAACGGTTTCTTGATCAGCTCCCGATAAATGAGCACCAATTTCAGCACAAGTCTCAAACATGACTGCTGTCTTACCTTCAATCATCTCAAAATAATCATCTTCGGAAACTGCAATTCGATCTTCGAATTCAATATCGAGTTGTTGACCTTCACTGACGCGTCGAACCATTCCAGCGATACGATCAACCAGTGAAACAATATCCTCACTTGAAACAGATTCGGCCATGACGATTCTCTCAAAGGCAATCGCTAACATGGCATCACCAGCGTTGATGGCCGTCGGTGGATCAAATTCCACATGCACAGCATTTCTGCCTCTACGAACATCATCGTTATCCATGATGTCATCATGAACTAACGTAAAGTTGTGTACGGTTTCTATTGCAGCACCGACATCGAGTATGCCAGAATGCGAATCACCTACCGCCTTTGCCACCAACCAAGGTAATGTTGCACGCAGACGCTTTCCTCCACCAAGAATCAAATGCATCATAGCATCTGAGAGACGACCATGACGACAAGCTCGAAGGCTGGATTCTATTCGTGCTTCAACAAGTGGCTTTACCTCTTGTATCGAAGTCATGAGGTCTGCCCCAACACTATGTGGAAGCATGTGAGAAATATCTCCCATATCGTGGATGTGTTGGTCCTGTAATGACGCAGGTGATGTTTGTGATTCTGCACAATGCCACCAATCTTCTGTCATAATTCGTGCAGCAATACAGCGAAACCAAGGAGCTATAATGTCTTCACCATCGTCAATGAGCATCGTTTCAAGTTCATCTTTGGAAACCCATCGGACATCTTCAACTTCATTGTCATTGACTTGCAAATGAACATCACTTTGGATGAACAAAATGTGGTCGATTTCCCTTTCGATCCAATTCTCATCCATTCGACATGAATATCTCATCTTTGTCATAAATTGAAATTTTTGCAACTCGATTTCGTTTGGTTGAATTCCTAATTCTTGCCCCATTTTCCGAATGGCAGCCATTTTGACTCCTGTTGCATCATGTTCAATCATTTCATCGTTCAAATGAAGCGGATGTGAACAACATGAATTTGCCCAAACACCTGGAAAAGTCACCTTTTTTGTTGACCTTTTTTGCAACAGAAGTTTTCCATCATTGTTGAAGAGGAGGACGCTGAATGCACGATGAAATGCACCTGCACCATAATGAGATTCGTGTTTTGAGATGGGCCCAATCACTGTATCTCGTTCGTCAACAGCAATGACCGCCTCCGACATCAAATCAACTTGGATTGAATCGTGGGACTCATAAACTGACAATTGTGAATCATCTAAGTCAATCTTTGGATTTGACACGAATTATCCCCAAACCTATGGATGAGCACTCAATACATGAAGAGTTCTCTTGCAATTACTGAGCAAAGAGAGCAAATTTTGTTCCAATCACTGGCTCATTCAAAGCTGCATCGATGATTCTACCTCGAACCTCGCCATTGACGAATATGACTTCAATTCCATTTCTTGCGAGTTCAAAACTTCGCTGGACTTTTAGCCCGATTCCTCCGGTGACATCGATTGCAGAGTTGTGCATCGATGTGTACTCACGTGCTGGATTCATGAGTGGGATCAAAAGTTGCTCTTTTCCAACTTCAGGTGGTTGTTCAAGGACTCCATCCACGCCACCAAGAGCAAAAACCACTCGACGGACGCCATCAACCTCCGAAGCTATCCTATACACAAGGTCATCACCAGACAAGATACCAAACTGTTTGCTACCTTCGCAATCGACAACATCACCATAACAAATCGTCACGATCCCAGATGGTGCAGTAGAAAAAAGATTCAAATCACCAGAAAATTGTGGGCCTGTGTTTGATGCCCATCTATGCGTCGGAATTGTCATTGCTGATATGTCCAATGCAGTGCATTCATCGAAAATGTATTGATTGAGTTCCAACATATCTTTTCGAATTTGTTGCACCGCCTCCACTTGAGAACGGCAGCCTTCGAATTCATGAGAAAAGTGTTCTAAATAACCCTCTGCTATTCTGAATTCTTTGGCTAACATATGACCGTACGAACCTGCTCCATGAACAAGAATGACATCATAACCTCGTTTCATGATTTCTTGTATTTCAAGAATGCAACTTTTCATGATGTCAAGTCTTGGTGTCCTTAACTCACTTTTCTCCGTCAGCAAACCTCCACCCAATTTGATGACAATTCGCTCGCCCATGGCATACGGAATCAATTCCCTTTCATATTCATGCCTCCGCACATGATTGGAAGCATTGATGAACATCGGGTCTTTGGTTCATTTCATGGCAGATAGCCCCCTCGTGGATGAGTTTATTCGACATCTACAACATTGCCTTGAAGATTCAAATTCTATACCAGACAACAAGGAACGTGAACTTCGCCAATGGCAAATCGAGTCTGCGCTCCAAGAAGCATTGATTTTTAAAAATCGATACAATGGATTGGTACAACGTGGTATCGACCCACTCCGAATGATTGAGCCAAAAGAAAAAGACCCTACTCCTCCACTGCCAACAAAATCTGAAGCGTTGATGGTTGGTTCAAATCATTGCAAAAAATGCAACGCACATCTTGAATTGGACATTGATTTTTGCCCAGCTTGTGGCACAAAATCGTGATTACTCTTCTTCTTCACGTTCCCATTGAGCAATAATTTCTTGGATAATCTCATCGTCGTCATCGACTTTGTACAAAAAATCGCCAGGTACATTTTCCATGAGGAAAACTGTTTTTCCTGCTCGGTAGATGGTGTGTCCATCCGCAATGGCTCTCACTGTATCCACTTCCAAAATTGCCGGTCTATCGATTCGAACGTGGCCTGCTTCCATTGCGTTAGCAATTGTTTTTGAAAGATGTACATGTTTTCGGTCACCTGCTGTAATGCCAAATTGAATCATGGATTCAACTTGAGATGGTTCGCAAGGGTAATACAATTCCTCTGGTATATCATCGGTTGGTAAATCGAGGTCAAGGTCAAGTGTATGGCCGTATGTTGCTCGAATCATACCACCTTCGACTTGGTAGCGCCCCTTTCGGTCAGCATTTGCAATGGCTTCAAAATGCCATCCTCGAAGCCAGTGGTATCGCCTTCGCTCTCGTTGTATTGCCTCTGAAAGTTCTCGAGTGCTGACCCAACCGTTGATGTCCATATCAACACCAAATTTTTCGGGGTCATGTCGCAAGACGAGTGCTAACATTCGTCCAAGTGAACCTGATTCGCGGTCACTCATGATGAATTTTCCTTCTTCATTACAGTCAGGGCAATTTGTACCTGAAAAGTGCCCATGTTTCGAACATTGTCGTAGCATAAAGCGCATCCGAGGGTGGCTTGTTCATAGAACCTACGCCAAAAGATTCCGTTGATTTAAACAAAAAATAGCGTTGGTATCAAATGCTTCTTCATGTTCGCATCCACATGGTTGATGTTGCCGTAATTGGGGCGGGCCAAACCAAATACGGAAACCACCCTCTCGGCCTCAAGGGAATGTGGTCTGAAGCGTGTGATGCTGCTTTTTCAAGCATCGACGGTGATCTTTCACCCACATCGGTTGACGAATGTATTATCGGAAGTGTAGCGTTTGGTGGAGCCCAACTTGGGAACACGGCCGCTCTTTTGACAGAACATTCAGGCATGGTTGGGGTATCAACACGTAGGGTGGAAAATGCTTGTGCTTCTTCGGGTTTTGCCCTTCGGGATGGGATTATGGCCATAAAAAGTGGACAAGCCGATGTAGTTGTGGTCGGCGGAATTGAGAAAATGAACGACTTGACCACTGAAAGAAAGCGATTCTGGCTTGGTGTTTCAGGAGATACAGAATGGGAACGACTCGCAGGACTGACTTTTCCTGGAACCTACGCCATGATGGCTCGAAGACACTTTCACGAGTATGGGACTACACATGACGACCTCGTTCATATTTCCGTAAAAAATCATGACCATGGCTCGAGAAATCAAAAGGCTCACATCCAAAAACCAGTCGAGTTTGAAAAAGCTAAGAATGGCTTTATGGTAGCTGACCCGCTGACTCTATACGATTGTTGCCCCACCTCCGATGGTGCTTCATGTGCAGTTCTTGCCAGCAGTGAAATTGCGCATCAATTTACGGATACGCCTATTTGGGTTCAAGGAGCGGGGGCGTCATCTGATTTCTTAGCATTGCATGACCGACCATCCATCACGGAACTATCTGCATCAAAAATCGCGTCACGGAAAGCCTATGCCTCTGCACATTGCAATGCCTTGGATATTGATTTTGCAGAAGTGCATGATTGTTTTACTATTGCTGAATTGATGGCAACAGAAGACCTTGGATTTGTCAACAAAGGTGGTGGAGGACAATTCGCAAGCGAAGGACGAGGTCGCTTGAATCAAGGAGAAGTTACCATCAATCCGAGTGGTGGCCTAAAATCCAAAGGTCATCCCTTGGGGGCAACTGGAACTGGTCAAGTCGTCGAAGTATTCGAACAATTGCGGCATCAAGTTGATTCAAATCGGCAAGTCGATGGCGCAGAGCGGGCCCTTACACACAACGTTGGTGGTTCGGGTGCAACTTGTGCAGTCCACATTTTCGGGAGGGATCGAATTGGACATTGAGCATTGGCAAGGCTATCTCGCCATGAAAATTCCAGAAGGTGTGGTCATTCAATCTCCATTTGGATATCAACAGAAGCCAGTTTTTGGAGCCGATAGTGACCACACAACCCTTGCAATCGCCGCTCTTGAATACCTTCGTTCAAACAACATCAATGTCAACTCATGTAGCATGCCTGATGGAATTGAGGCAAAGGTCGTATATTCCGCAACAGGTGTTTCAGAAGATGAGAATGATTCGGAGTGGCACCTTCTGGTAGGAGATGATGCATTGGTCGTGTGTACACAACATGAAATCAAAGAAATTCCGCACATTGAAATTGTCGTTGAAGTTGATGCTGAATTTCATCAAGCAATCGCCGATGCTTGGAGAATCGAGACCGAACCAACCAATGTGAGTCAAGGGGCGTATGTTTCACATGCTCAATATGAAGAATCCATGCCAGCAAGACTTGGTTTATTGGGCCATCATTCAAATGAGGGCCCACTTTGGCCGCCGCGTCAGAGAAATAATGACGGCACTGTTGTTTCGGGTCCACTCATTGGGATGGGGACGAGTGGAATTATTCATTCATGGACAACATTATCAGCGGCAGGTGCACCTTCTGAATTTGCATTGAGAGCACCGCTCTTAGGTGGAATTACCTCCGTTTTGGTACATTTATCCTCTGGACCATCCGGCGTATTTCTGATGGTTGATGATGAAGAGTGCCAATTGGATTTCGGCATGAATGTTGAACTCATCGTTCGTAGAATTTACGGCCAAGATGGTTTTGTCCGATATGGTCGGAAAGCTCGGGCCGTCATAGTCTAACAAAGCATTCATAGAAAGCAATCATTGTGGATTAGGCATGGCGGGCTTCGGTGGATTGCGGAAAGGAAGAAATGAAGCAATTGATAATTTAAACTACAAAGATGAAGGTGATTGCCCTCGATGTGGTGGAGAAAAACAATCCTCGACAATGCGAGGATACCTCATGTGTGGGCGATGTAATTATGAATGGCCTGACCCCGATTTCAAAGATGAAAGAAAAGTTGTAGCCCCACCAACACACAGAAGAGATGCAGAACTCATTGATGAATTCAAAAAAGAAATTGCATCAGGTGAACTATCGCAAGTCCTTGGCATCAACAAAGACCTTTCATCTGAACAGGAAGAGTCGTTAAAACGACTTGAAGAAAAATGGATGAAAGGCATGCAGGGTCGATACAATGCTGCATCAGAAGAACGTAAACCATTGATGATTAGTTTTGATGATGATGATAATATCATCACAACGGAGGTAGCAGCCATTACTATCGTCGAAAACGGATTTGATGGGGGGGAAGAAATTCGTCTCGAGTATCCAGGCCACGGAACTGAATTTTATGCATACAATGAACGTAGCCCAACAGGCTGGAAGAGGGGCATCAACAAAGAGGATACCGCAAGATCAATCACAAATGTCATCAATAGGTCCTCCAAATTAGTATATGCGACGCTTGAAGGTTGTCGAATTTCGTTTGAATTACGTGATGAGTCATTGAAACCCGAATCTTTTGTTTTGTTTGTCGATGACCCAGGTGGTACTGATATTATCGCTGAAAAGGGTGGAGTCATTCTCGACGCACGGGATGTAAATGACTTCAATGATTACAAAACTGTTCTGAATCTTGTCCTTGAAGATGGAATCATCTCACCAAGTGAGGACCAATTGCTCTGGGCGATGAGGCAACAATTAGGCATCGACGAAGTGTATCATATCCAAATGATTCGAGAAGTATTTGGCGATAATGTTCTCAAAGAATGCACAAGTTGCTCAAGAATGGCAGAATTTTATTCGGAATATTCCGCGTGGTATTGCCACGCCTGTCAAGAATGGTGCTAAATGAGAGCAGTTTTTCTTTCTATAGAATTATATCCAGTCAGATTCTCAAAGAAATGCCGAGGTATTCTTGATAAAGTCAAGCACACTCGGAGAATCGGTGCGCTATGGCAAAAACAACATTGTACATTGGTATTGATTTAGGAACATTTAGGTCTGTGATGGTTTCTTCAGAAGGACACGAAGTTGAAGAACTCACAGTGATTGGTACTCCAAAAGACCCAATTGCTCGAAATTTCCTCAAGCGAGATGTTCTTTTTGGAGAGGAGGCACTCAAGAATCGATTGGCTCTCAATTTGTATCGCCCACTGGAATTAGGTGTTATCAAAGATACAAATGAAGACAGAGAATTCATTGCACATTTTATCACTCATCTCATTGGCCTTTCTGACCCCGAAGAGTATGACCGAGTGGTTGCGGTTATCGGTGCACCAGCTGAAGCGAGCCACGTCGATAAGACAGCAATTTTTGATGCCGCTGCTGGTTCGGTCAATGCTGCAATGATTATCTCAGAGCCATTCGCAGTCGCCTATGCACTCGACATGATCACCCACACACTTGTCATTGATATTGGAGCTGGAACAACTGACCTCTGCCGAGTTTATGGTACCGTCCCAACACCTGATGACCAAATGCACACTGGGTTCGCTGGAGACTATGTTGATAATCAAATCATTGCTGAAGTCAAGAGGAAATACAACGGCGCACAAGTAACAAAAGATATGGCACGACGTTGGAAGGAGCAATATTCATTTGTTGCATCATCTCCACCAGATGAGCCTATCATGGTCGATTTCTCTATCGAAGGAAAAGCAATGACGTTGGATATTACAGATTGCATCCAAAACGCTTGTGGCTCAATTGTTGACCCAATCGTTGAGAATGTCAAGAAACTCATCGCTGGTTCCAATCCAGAATACCATGACCAATTTAGGCGAAACATGATTCTCGCTGGTGGTGGCTCTGGCATCCGTGGCCTTGGTGCAATGATTGAGCGACGCCTATCTGACATGGGTGATGTCAATGTTCACGTTGTTGATGACCCGGTTCGACTCGGAGCAATGGGAGGACTTCGACTCTCCATGGAAGTTCCAGAAGAAATGTGGAAAAACCTCACACTTGCTACACGTTGAATCGCTTATTGCTCTTCACTTGTGGAGGCATTTGAGTATTTCATCTCAAGGTTGTGGCTCACGAGATTATGGTTGCAGTGCGGGCATTTATCTTTTGAAGAGAGCAACATTGGATTAATAGCAAGGACGGCAAAACATTTTGGACAAGCAGCCAACATTTCTCCGTCCTCCAACTGAAAGTCGAGAGCATTTTCTTGACCAAAATACGCCGCTTTGTAGGTAGGGTGATTGTGCATCCTAGCTCGTTGAATGGAACCTTTTGCAGCCCAAATCATGATGATACCGATCACCAATGGCCAGACATCAAGCGAAATCACGAAAAACACACAATTCAAAAGGCCAATAACACCAAAACAAAGTCCGATGATGTACAAGATGACAATCGCGAATGGATATGCCCAGTCTTTCTGATTTCGATACCCTCGATACAATACGTATGCTCCAAAATACAAAGAAAATATGCCATATTTCACATTTGAGGAAATGAGTTGAAACATAACATCGGTTGCAATATAGCACAATATGGCCAAGTCCACCATGAGAACAACTGAAGTTCCACGAATGAGATGCTGGGCTCTGTTCGTTGCGTAACGGTGGGCGGAAGAAGTACCGGCGAAGACCATGTCATCAGCCCTCTTTTTATCCGCCATGTTCTCATCACGAGACACTCTCTATTCAAGATTCGTTCCGATATTGGACTTTGTGGTGCAACGAAGAGGTCATGAAGAGGTAATTCATCCGATGAGCATGACCCTTCGGGATACCGACGTTGTGTCCAAGGGTCATTCTTTGAAAGGCAAGAAAATCTTGCTTGGGGTTTCAGGTGGAATTGCGGCTGTTGATACCGTGCGATTATGTCGAGAATTTCGACGATATGGTGCAGAACTAACGGTTATCATGACGCCTTCAGCACAGAAGATTATTTCGCCTCTCGCTGTTGGATGGGCGTCGCAATGTGAAATTATCACAGATTTTGATAGTAATTTGGAAGCACTCAATCACATGGATGCCGTTGTCATCGCACCTGCAACCCGGCATATCTTGGCTTCTGCTGTTCATGGTTTACAACACGGTCCTTTATTGATGGCTCTCTCTGTTGCAAGAAATCGAAAAACACCAACATTGCTGGTTCCAAGTATGCATGAAGACCTCGCGGGTGAACCAGTCACCAATGAATTGATTCAATCACTTCAACAGGGTGGCGCTCATATTCTGTGGGGTTCAAATGACGAGGGAAAACTCAAGACGCCTTCGCATGAACATATCGTGGCATTGACGTCTCATCTTGTGAACCGTACATCCTCATCTGTTTCTGTTGTGGTCACGTTGGGTGCTACACAATCCTACATTGACGACATTCGTTATATCGCAAACTCGAGCAGTGGGGCCACGGGTTGGGCCATTGCGGACATGCTCTATCGGCATGGTCATGATGTGACGTGTGTGCTAGGAATTACATCACATCCTCAACCAACTTGGTTACCACTGTGCATCAAGGCACCAACACCAGAACAAATGCTTGATGAATGTCTTGCACTATCAAATGATTCAATAGATGTATGGATACATACTGCTGCTGTACTCGACTATGTGGTCAGTGATCCTGTTGAAGGCAAAATTGCAAGTCAACAAGGTCCGCTCCAAATTACATTGCAAGAATCAAAGAAGCACATTTTTGAACTCAAAAATCGATGTAAAGGTGCACTACGAATTGGCTTCAAACTCGAATCTGGCATTCCTCAAAAGGACTTGATTTATCGCGCACATGCTCAAATTCTACATTCAGAAATGAGTGCAGTCATTGCAAATAGGCTGGAAGATATCGACGACCCAAATAAGGCAAGAGGATATCTTGTTGATGAGCATGGTGCCCACTTTGTATTGCAAACAATGCAAGATGTACTCGATGCAATTTTGGCTCTCATCACGAATCGAGGATGAGGCTATGCGAAGATTTGCCATCATTGGTCAGCGAGCGATGTCCAAAGGAACTTTGCCTCTTAATGACCTTGCAGGTGGCGCTGGTCGAATGGATGTCCTCATTCGAGGACTCATGGCATCGCTGTTAACAAGTCATGATATTCGAAGGGATACAGAATGTGTTTTGCATTTGTGTGGTGGCCCAGGACCTTCGAGAAGAATCAAATTTATTGGCGAGGAAATCAAAGGAATGCATGCCGACGAACGATCCGTTGCTGGTTTAATCGCCAAGGTGATTCGAGAGCCTCTGCCCCCAATCGGCCATTGGATAGAAAGGCAGCATGGCATTTACGACTCAGGTGGAACCATCAACAATACATTAGGTGAGTGGAACAATGAAAAAACGATTCTCTTGAATGCTGATGCCCCGACACTGTGGTCCTCAACAACTGGTACAAAACCATCGACATTAAACTCGATTGGTTTTCTTCTTGGAGATGATCAATCCATACCAGATATTCAATTCGACCATCTTACCGAACGGTCTTTGGGGGATGAATGGCTTCAGGGAAGTGCTGCAATTTCAATTTGTCACTTTATATTAGACCGAGATGAATTACTCTCATTATAAATTTAGATTTATATCCAATCAGGAAAGTCTTCATGCTCCATGTATGCATAAGTAAGTACTTTTTCACTCATCGAAAGAGGATGGTTTTGGGGCCACGTCGATAATGCCGAAATGCTAGCGAAACCAAGTTCAACTGCATCGCAATCGCCGTGTTCAACATCTGATTTTTCGACCTTAGATGCCCCAATCGTGAATGTTGCAGTGGTTTCTTCACCACCCTTTTCGAACGCTACCGCATTTTTATACCACCGAATACCAAAACGCGTGGATTTCCATTGCCCGTTCCATCGAGGAGGGATATTGAGATTCAGATAGATATCACCGTCGAAGAAAGCATGTTGCAACATACTATCTTCTGCTTTTTCCGTCTCACCACCCCAATGCCAAGGCATTGATTCGTGCCGAGGACGAGTGTGGTTTCGAGCTTTGAGTGGCAAGAGTGGAGCAACACGTTTGACCGCCTCAACCGTAGCCTCGACAGCAACAACCATATCTGTATCATCAAAAACAGTAAGTGATGATGCAAGAGCAGGAATTCCATACATGGCCGCTTCTCGAGCTGCTCCCATCGTTCCACTGTGCAAGCAATCTTGGCTCATATTTGGCCCAAGATTCACGCCTGAGACAACCAAGGTAGGGACTTGGCCATCGGCTAGATAATCGAGGCCACCATCCATTGCGATGATCATGCAATCGCAAGGCGTCCCAGCAATGTCGAAAAGATTGATTTCCGAATGAGAACGTAATCCCCATGCTTGAATTAAGTCATTTCGATTTCTCAAAGCAAGTGGTTTCATCAGGTTCAATCTCATGCCAGTAGCAGATTGATTTTTGCGAGGGGCTATGACTAGAAGTCGATACAAATCAAGGGCATCTAAACGTTGAACAAGCATTTGCATGCCTATCGCTTCGATTCCGTCATCGTTGGTAAGCAACAGCAACGGTCGATTCGACATTAACAGGCCTCAAACGATGCTTCGGACACCTACTTTTGATTGTTCGTTTTTTCAAGAGTTCCCGATTCTTGAGACACAACAACCATGATGAGCCCGATAAGTAAAATGAGGCCTCCTAGCATTGTGGCGGCATCCGGTGTTCCCGTGTCAAAAAACAGCCATCCAATCATCGTACCAAGGACGGGTTCAAGTGTCACTGCTACGGAAACAATCAAGGGTGAAACATATCTCAGGCAGGTATTGAGGCCAGTGTGTCCAAGAAAACCTGCGATAGACGCCAAGAGAAAAAACCAGGGCAAGAATTGAATGTCAGTCCAACCAAACATACCATAGTCTTGAAATTGCGGTTCCAAAATATACGAGGCAGGAATCAACAACATCCCTGCTATGAGTGTGACTGGAAAAGCATAGAGAAAAATGGGCATCCATTGTCTCAATATTCGACCACAAATGATGTATCCCACGACAAACAGACCACCTGAAAAAGCAAGGGCATCTCCATACAACGTGACGGTATGGCCGCCTTGTTGTTCACCCAAACTCAAAAGTGTCAAGGCGGCTCCAACAAATCCAATCAATGCACCAATCATCTCGTATTTTTTTGGAAAATCAATACTTTGAACGCTCTTGGAGAGTAGAATCATTCCGACCACGATGATGATGGGATGCGAGGTAACAAATAGCAGTGAATGCGTTAACGACGTCTCATCAAGACTTGCGACCCATGTACCAAAATGTGCAGCTAGAAATAGCCCGCTGAATGCGATGATATGAAGACTCGACTTTTGCTTATACATCTGTCGTACTTCATCATCCGCTTGTTTCCATTGCATGACTGCAAATGGTGCAAGGAGAAGTGCGGTCAATTGTAACCTCCATGAAGCCCTTAACAGTGGAGGTATCTCATCGACGTGCTGGAACAAGGCTCCTGCACTCGACACGCCTAACACTGCGCAAGCAAGAAGAATCCATATCCAAATGGGTACATTCTGCTTGATCATGTGCATCATGCCGATGCTTCAGACTTTGAACCAATCACGCCTGCCCTCTTGAACAGCAAATAGATGCCGAGACCACCGATGACATTGATGAGGATGAGTCCGGCCATTCGAAGACCGTACCAACTCATTGAGTTTGAGAAATCTTCATCCCACAATGAATCAATAAAGGATAGAATACTTGATTCCGTGCCGAAAAATGCCTCGCCTGTCAGCAAACCTGCTGCGACCATGAACGTGCCTAACAAAATCAATGCACGTTGTTTTTCTGCCGCTGCTGAACCCTCTGTTTCCTTGATTTTCTCAATTCGTGGAGCTAATTTCTTGTCCTCCCACTTATCCCTCGCAACACCTCCAATCAGCATTGGCAAGGTGTGAGGGACGTCGAGATACATTCCGAGACCGAATGAAGTACCCATACCAGTGGCCCACTCCACAAACATGCCAAGTAAGAAGCCCAGGCCCAAGAGAATGAGGTCTCCCTCCCTCTCAGCAAAAATAACAGAAAAAGTCGCAAATGCATTAGCCTGAGGTGCAATGAGATTAATTCGGCCTTCAGCGAGTTGAATGGAGAGGAAAATTGCCACACCAGCCCCAATGATTGCACCAGGCACAACCCCCATGATGTTGCCCTTTGAGATGTGGTATGGTCGATTACCGATGTACAAACTATTCTTGTAATCACCAATGACAGTTCCTGACATCGAAATCGCGGAACCAAAAACAGTTGTGCCAACGAGACCTAAGAGAACTGCGTTTTGGGTATTAAGGTCGAGCAAATCTTGGAAATTAAGGAACACACCGAGAAGCATGAGCAATACAATAAACGAAGTTCCTGAAACAGGTTCAATTCCGGTTTCCCCCATGACGCGTACCGCAATGGCCCCAAGCAAAAAGGTGGTGAGCAACAAGACGGTTGCAAATACAATGGATGCTAGCAAAGAGAATTCTCCGATGGTGAAGATAAGAATCATCGAAAAGAAGGTGACAATCATGAAGATAGGAATGTGTTTGAGCGGCCATTCATACCAACCTTTACCTTCCATAAATTCTTGACTTCCCTCGCCTTTGAGTGCTGACCCGATATCGGAGAAGATGCTCGCAAAAGTCCTCCACATTTTTGCCAATCCAAAAATTCCACCGCCGACAATCGAACCGATAGCGATGGTGCGTACTGTCTTCGAAAATGCGATCATTTGGAGAGGGGCAGAACCACCAGCAGCGTAATCTTGGATTGGGATGTTGGCTTGGTTTGCCGCATCATAAATTGGCATGTTGAAATACACAGCAAGCGGTACAAGGAAGAACCAACCTACGATGGTTCCAAGATTCACGAGGAAGGCTACTCGTGTTTTCATGAACCAACCGATAGCAAACATCGAAGGGGTAAGGGCTACACCAATGTAGGTGTAAGCAAATGGATTCCATTGTGAATCTTCGCTCCAATGCGTGTAATGCAATGATTTACCATCGATTGTACCAGAAGGTTGGTGAATTTTTCCAGTCGAATAAAATGTTGCTAATCCTATGTCATTGTAATGAAGCGACTCTGCAATCCAATCCAACAAGGCGATTTTTCTATTTTCCACCCAAATCAATGGGTATTCGATAAGGAACAAACCGACCATGGTAAGTCCTGTCCAAATTCCAATCGTTTTGAGTGAATCTCTTGCGTGCTCTACGGCTCCGGTGCTCACATCTGAGGCTATGTCGAGCATTTTGAGAGTCGCCTCAAATCCTGGCAGGGGGAGTGGGTCCTCAACAAGCCATACACGCCGGAAGATAATGAAATACATGACGCCAAGGAAACCCGCAAACATCGAAGCAATAATGCCAATAAATGCCAATCGGAATGCTTCACCCTCTCCCAATGTAACGAGAGGACCGTCTGCAAGAGCATATTGCGGTTGGGACGCGAGAAGGAAAATCGCAGGGAAGGTGAAAATAAATCCTGTCGATGCGTGTGTTGCACCTGTGGTCGCTGAGGTGGAGATATTGACTTCAGACGGCGACCATTTGAGTGCCATCCCAAGCAAGTAAGCAATGTACCAAGCCGCTGAAATTGCTAAACCTAACTTTAGACCAATATATGCGGTTACACCTGAAAACACGGCTCCAATGAGAATACCGATGAGAACTTTTGATGTGTTCCAATGCGATACCTCAAATGATTCCTTTAGATTTTTCTCCTCAAGGTACTGCTCAAGAAGTCCAGTGTTGAGGTTGTTGTACATCTCGTCATCGAGCCATGTCAATGTACCATTTTCAATGGCCCGAAGACCTGCCGGAGTGATGGGTTGCCTGTATGCGGATTGGGAAACAGTCTTTCCTTTTCCTTCATTGGACATATTTCCGGCCTCCAGATGGCAATGGACACTCCACGCTAATACCTTGGAAGTCAAGACACTTCATGACCGTTACGGCATGAATCCGTGCAATTATGCTGAGTTTCGATTCTTTGCATCCTCTGCTTTTGCAACAGCAATTCCATCCTCGACATCGACTTTTCTGAGGAGAATTGCACCAGCAACAATGAGGAGGGAAATTGCAAAAATCCCAACACGGGAGTCGAACATCACTGTCATGACAGAATAAATCAGTGGTCCAAGCAAAGCTGCTACTTTCCCGAAGAAGCCAAAGAAGCCAAAGAATTCCGCAGATCGTGTTTCAGGAACCATTTGTCCAAACATCGAACGTGCTAGACCTTGAGAGCCTCCAAGCAAAGCACCAGCAAAGACTCCGAGAAGTAAAAATTGGTAAAATACTGTCATACCAAGAGGGGCCCAGATGTACGTTCGAGCATTTTCTGGTATGAAATCCAATATGCCATCTCCGAGATTGGTTGGGTGGTCAACTCCTAAACCCGTTTGACCATCGAATGTTCCGTTGGTCACGCTAAAGGAAAACCTCGATTCGCTCATGGATGCTTGCAAAGCATTGAGGGCGTCACTTGTCAAATTGACTCGGATAGGGATAGCCTCTCCATCTCCATTAAATGCCCATTCAACCGCAATTCCTTGTCGTTTCACATCAGTGTTTTGTTGAACAGGGAGAATTTCCCTATGCTCCAAAGCCCATATTTGTTCATCATCATCAGGCAAAGCAGCAATGCTGTTGACACCTTCTCTTGCTTCAACAAAATACGAATTTTCAGTTTCGTCCCAGGTGTAAATGATGTCATATTCATCTGCTGAATCAAGTTCAAGCGGAGCAAAACCCAATGCGGCTACAATCACAATACACCAACAGACCAATGAAAATTGCAAGGCATTTTTGGTACCCCATTTTCCCGCAAGTTTGGTAAATCCAATGGCGGCTGGTGCAGCTACGAATTGTATGATGAGAATGGTTACAATAAGGCCAGTGGTCGTAATCCCCAAGACGACAACTCCGAACACTCCTGCGAGTGCCGTGACAGAATTGATTCCATCGATGAAGCAGAAATATGCGAGCATGTAGAAGAATAACGTTCTAAAACTCTTGATGTCTTTGAGTGTAGCGACCACTTGATTCAAAGCCATTTTAGTCGAATCAACCAAACCCATGGGCTGCATTTCATTTTCAATATGTGGTTCTGGGACCATTTTGAAGGTCATTTGAGCAAATCCAAGCCACCACAATCCAGATGATGCCATGACAAATGGAATGACCCATGAACCATCGATGAGGGTAATCATTGCAAGATGAACCACCAACAAAAGGCCACCACCAAGGTAACCGGATGCAAATGCTTTGTTGGATATCGAATCCATTTCGGATTCATCACCCATATGAGGTAGAAGGGCATTGTAAAACACTCCAGCACCATTCAGTCCAACATTTGCAAGCATGAACATGATCAGAGCCCATACCCATTGATATGACAGACCTAGATAGGGAGATAATGCAAGCAAGACACATGATATCGAACCAACGAATGTTAAGATTCGCAACCACCAAATTTTGATCATTCTCTTATCCGCAATGACACCCAATGAAGGGGCACACACGGCAACAATCAGTGCTCCAATCATGACAGCGGCAGAAAACATCGCATCTGCAGTCCATTCAGAACCAAGTATTTTGGTTGAGATACCATTTGCACTTGCAAAGAGATATGCAAACCATGCCGGAAATACGGCAGTTGTCACCGATGTTTCGAATGCACTTTTGCCCCAATCGTAGGCACAATACCCTCGCACACGGTTATCTTTACTGTTGATGACTTCTGCATTGGTCATGTGGCCAAGATGTTCAGTCAGTATATCAACTGTTAGCCTATACGAATGAAAAAATTAGTGGTCTCGAATGATTTTGTATCTTCCCAGAGCTTCCATCCACATGATTTCTTTACCGGCTTCAATATTCATCTCAGACTCAAGTGGCAAAATCATCATGGAATGGTCACGCATATTCATGGCGTGCACTTCATTTCCATCGATGTGCGTCACCATTGCAGTGCCTTTTTCGATCATTGGCACATTGATGGTATCGGTTACGGTACCCACATGAGAAATCTTCTTGTCGGTAAAAATCGAGACCAATTCGAGTCGTGCTTTTGCTGACCCGTGTTTGCCAGGTTTGGATTTTGATATGCTCAAAATTTTGTATGCTTCATCTTCTACGACGCAAAATCTTCCTTCTTTTAGCGTACGAATTTCTACTCTGTCTGTGCCGGGCATTGTGTTCCCTCAAAGACTCCTCCACCATGGGATTTATGACAATATCCCTTGTAAATCAAAGGCGGAGGCAATTAGGACCTACAAATCACGGATATCAAAACGCATCCCTGACTGCTCCATTTCGTGATTCATCATCATGCCAATCAGCGTTTGAGCAACATCATCTGGAGAGGTCAAGTCTCCGTTGTCATAATAATTTTGAAATGTTTGTTTCAATGGAAAGTTTTCTTCAGGTGCATTTCGAATGGTTTCTTGCATGGCAGTATTGACAATTCCAGGAGCAATTGAGATGGCACTAATACCATGTGCGTGTCCTTCAACTGCAACCGCTTTTGCCCACATATCCAATCCAGCCTTTGATACGCAATATGCACTCCACGAATGTAAAGCTCGAATTGAGGCACCACTTGATATCGTGATAATTCTCGACCTACCTGCTTGTTGAAGTCTGGGCCAGAGCAATTGAGTCATGTGTTGCACTGAAATTAAATTCGTTTGTATATTTTGAGACCAATCTTCGATAGAAATTTCATGCATAACATCGATTGGCGTAATTTGCCCAGCATTGTATATAATTCCATGAAGAGGTATCTCAAGTTCGAGGATATTATGACAAAGTGTTTCGATTTCTGAACGCTTTGATAAATCAGCGGGAAACACCTTCACGTTGTCGAGGTGTGACAGAGCATCAAGTTCTCGACTTTCTCTTGAAGTTGCGATGACATGCACACCGTGTTTGAGCAATGAATCTACAAGTGATCTTCCAATGCCTTTGGATGCTCCAGTCACAACCCAGGACATTGCCATCGGAAAGCCTCAATCATAGGTGTAAAATCCTCGACCTGTCTTTTTTCCAAGCAATCCAGCATCAACCATTCTCCGTAGAAGAGGGGCTGCCCGATATTTTGAATCTCCAAATCCATCGTAGAGAACATCCATGATATGAAGAACAGTATCAAGTCCAATATAATCAGCAAGGGCAAGAGGACCCATCGGATGGTTCATTCCGAGTTTCATGATGCCATCAATCGCCTCTTTTGTTGCCACACCTTCTTGCAAACAAAAAATCGCTTCATTGAGCATAGGGCACAAAATACGATTCGAAATGAATCCGGGGTAATCTTCGGAAGTCAGTGGCACCTTACCCATCGCTTCTGCAGCTTGAACTATGCTTGCATTGGTTTCTTGACTTGTTTCTTCACCGTTGATAATTTCAACAAGCTTCATCAGTGGAACTGGATTCATAAAATGCATTCCGATGACTCGGTCTGGCCTTCGTGTCGCTCCTGCGATTTTCGTAATGGAAATGCTTGACGTGTTTGATGCGAGAATGGTGTGTTCGGGACACATCGAATCGAGTTCCTTGAACAGGTCCAACTTCCACGCAAGAACTTCAGGAATGGCTTCAACGACCAAATCTGCTGAACTGCATAAGGATCGTTCAGTTCCTGTTGAGATTCGCCCAATGGCAAGATCTGCTTCTGCTTGAGTCATTTTTTCTTTACTCACAAGTTTGCTTAGAGAAAATTGAATGGTGCCCATTGCTTTTTCGAGGAGTTCGTCGTTCATGTCAATGAGGACAACGTCAAATCCTGCACAAGAGGCAACTTGTGCAATTCCGTTTCCCATTTGTCCTGCTCCTATGACAGCAATTGTCTTGATACTCATGTCTTCACCCAGTATCTGCTCAACAATCTTGTTCAATAAGTTGCGGTTGAAAAATGATGGATTGCGACGGTAGGATTGGTAGCCCGACTCGGATTCGAACCGAGGTCAGCGGGACCAAAACCCGCTATGATGGACCCCTACACTATCGGGCTGTGTAGTCCAAGCGAATCGTCATGTCTTTTTTGGTTTGTCGGCTTTGAAGACATAAAAAAATCAACTGATTTACTCTGATTCCGATACGGTTTCTTTTTTGATCGGCGTAGGATGATTGCTCGATGTAAAGGCAGCAGGAAGGAACAACGATGACCATGTTGGCCTCTGAACATCGCCCTCTTCATTCACGGCTGACCGGAGTGTCATTGAAATAAAATCGATGATGACCACTACAATAAAAATAATGATCAATAAGGCTACGACTTTGTCGTACTGTGCGAGTTTGAGGTATGTATTGAGGTAAAGTCCGATACCACCAGCCCCCACCAAGCCAACAACACTGCCATGTCGAACATTGTATTCAAACATAAAGAGAATGTGGCTGAGAAGATTATTGGCAGATTCCGGTATTGCCACGAGCCATGCGGTTTCAAATCGGCTCATCCCAGTGGCTTTCGCTGCTTCCAATGGAGCACTTTTGATGCCTTCCATGGACTCAAATTGTAATTTTCCAAGATACCCCACCGTGTAAAACGTCATGGCAAAAATTCCTGCAAGTACCCCCACATCAAAAATGATCATGAACAACACCGCCCAAATAATAGCAGGCAGACTTCGCATAGCAGCAAGTAAAACTCTTGAAGGTAGGGCTAGGTAAATTGGAGTAAGATTGCTGGCTGCTGACACAGACAATGGTAACGAGATGAGAAAACCAAAAATCGTTGCGATAAAGGCAATCTTCAATGTTTCGACGATGCCAAGCCAAGCCACTGAACAAAACAGTTCAACCCTTGAATCACAGACTGGATACGATTGTGCCTCCAAAACTTTCCAATTCGGTGGCCACAAACTCTCTTCAAAGAAGATGACCAAATTTCCCCAACCACCGCTTAGACGGCCCCAGTCACCCACAAGTTCGAGAAACAAGAAAAGAGACAGCAAGAAAATGCAGGAGGCAATAAAGAAAAATCGCTTATGCATCTTCAACCCTCTTCAATGAGTCTGCCATCGTTGATTCGCCAGATTCTATTTGCTACTTGACGTGCTAACTCTTCATGGTGTTCGACCATCACCAAAGCAGAATTTTGTTTGTTGATGACATGTTGAACGGCACTCATGACAATCTCGACATTATCATCATCAAGTTCACCGAGAAATTCATCGGCGAGGAGGAGTTTTGGTGCCTGAGCAATCGACCTTGCAGTAGCGACTCTTCTTTGTTGACCCCCAGATAAGATACGCACAGGTTGTTCGGCAAGGTGTGCTATTCCGAGTGATTCTAAACATGCGGAGACCTCGTCGTCAAGTTCTTTTGGGAGAGGCAGGAATGGCAAATGCCATTTTGAAAGTCGAACTCTCGCACCCATCTCAACATTTGAACGCACGGACAGATTACCTACAAGTCCAAGACGCTGAGGTATGTATCCAAGACCACCACGAGGATGTACTCCCAGTTCGACATCTCCAGAGATCGGACGAACAAGACCAGCGATGGTTCGGAGGAGGGTTGTTTTCCCAATTCCAGAGGGTCCGAGGATGGCGATCACATCGCCTGCAGTAATTTCAATGGTAATGCCTTGCACAAGCGGTTCCACATAACCGATGCTCACATTGTGGAGGTGAGCTAGTTCCTCTTGCATGCGGTAACCTCAAATCGTGTATTGTTCACCGAAATATGCCGATATGCCGGGCACGTGTTCAATGAGGCTGCTGTAAGAACCCAAATGTTCCTCTGTCGTTGTTTCAACGACACCAGGGGTGTTCAGAATTTGGTGCAATATGGCTAGGCCATCCTCAGAATTTTCGAGGTCAACAAGTGCTTGAACAAGTGCATCACGATGGGCTTCATCGACCGTCGTTGGATTGTACATCAAGGGATGGCTTGGGGCTTGGCCGAAGGCTGGTAGTGCGACATATCGGGCAAGGTCAAGACACCAATCTTCATTTTCATCTGCATTTGCAGAACCACAATATGTGTCGACGGAATTATCTTTGACAAAAGCCACCTCCCCAGCACCTTCTGAAAGGCAACGCAAGGCACCCCCGTAGTTGTAGTAAGGCGTGCCCGATTCAGGGATGATGGCGTCTTGGGAAAAATAACTGAATATCGTGTTCCTTAACGATTCAATATCATTTGCATCACCAACAACTTCAGTGTAATTATTGGCGATGAAAAACCCCATCGGAATAAGCATTCCAGCAGATTTTAACCAACCGGTGTGACAAGATGGCAGTCCAGATAATTCAGAAAATGGATCGGTGTTTGGGTCATCATCAAACATCGCTTGTGCCGCTGCACTGTCGTTCAAAACCCATGCTTGTGCATTGTAGTA
>JAYODQ010000004.1:31900-83084 GCA_038106355.1 Candidatus Poseidoniales archaeon
ATCGTCATCGGCCAAGCATCCACTCAGCAGTGAAAAATGAAGCATAAAGAGAACGAAAAGGACTCGAAATGTCGGCATACCTGCACCACTGATTTAGGTTGCCCTAAAACCATCAAATTATAAGTTTTAGGTTACCCTAAAAATCAAACATACAAATCTTCGAATTGAGTTCCTTTCAGCACCATGCCCGCACTCTCTCGAAATTGTTCAAGTGATATGTCAAATTCTCGCTCATAGACCAGTGATTGAAGAGCCATGTCAAGTTTATCCATGCATTTGACAAATTGTGCTTCTTCAGTTTGCCCAGCTTCATATTCTTCAAAAAAAGGAAGATGTCGACTGGCAATTTTTTGAAACGCACTGTGTTCAAGTTCAGCTTTATTCAATATGTCCTCATCTGGTGTTATGTCCCCGACAACGACTTCTGCAAGGTCGTGAAGGAGGCACATCTTCAAAATTTTTTCAAGGTTGAGATGTTTTGGACAAAGCGTAAGAGCGAGGACACCCATCGACCATGAATGACTTGCTACAGATTCGGGGTTAGAAATGCCATGACGTACCCATCCTTGCCTTGAAATGTGCTTTAATTTCATCCACTCAAGTAATTCCTCTTTCATAGACAAGCCAAAACGAATCCTCAATAAAGGCTACTGTTCGGGCAAATTATGGATGAAAGAACACCCGAGTGGTGGCAGGATGCGGTTGCTTTTCTCTTAGAAGATGAATTGCTCAAAGACACAGTTCAGAAATATGGACCATATTCCATCTCTACGAAGGATAATTTGTTTCAAACACTCATTCGGTCCATTGTTGGGCAACAAATCAGCGTCGCAGCAGCAGATTCGATTTGGAATAGGCTCTCGGCCCACCTTGGCGAGATCACACCTGAACATGTGCTCTTGAAAACCCAAGAAAGTATTGCGTCATGCGGCGTTACGCGTCCCAAAGCGAGTTACATCTATGGCCTTGCAGAACAATCAACACACCTCATCGACCAACCGTACAATGAATTGTCGGATGAAGAAATCAAAAAACACCTCGTATCTTTTCGAGGCGTTGGGCCATGGACTGCTGAAATGATGCTCATGTTTCACTTCCTCCGACCGGATGTGTTCAGCATTGGAGATATTGGTCTTGTGAGGGCCGTCGAAAAATTGGTGCCTGGCGTACACTCGAAAGAAGATATTCTGGCAATCGCAGAACGTTGGAAACCATATCGAACTGCAGCATCATGGTATTTATGGCGAACCATTGACCCTGAACCCGTTGAATACTAATTGTTCACTTGAATTTCTTTGAACAAAATTTAATTTCTATGATGAGAAAGGTCCTCTATGGCGAAAGAATACGATATGGCACCTGAAGAACCAAAGTGGAGTCGAAGAGCAAGAAGTGATTGGATTGAATTGCTCAACATGGCATTGTTTGTTACAAGTCTCTATTTCTTAATTTCAAATTACGAAGACCAAGATATTCAAATCGTGTATAAGAAACTAGATTTCGTCTTGACTTTCATTTTTGGGATTTTTGTGGTATTGTTTGATATTAGCGCTATGAAGCGGCAAAGAAAGAAACACCAATTTGATTTGGAACAATACGAGTTGCTTCGAAAAACATGGTTAGATCTGCGAAAGAAAACGATTGAAGACGGATACTCGTCCGCTGTTTCTTTGAAGGTTGCCTCTACTGAGGCACAAAGTGGAGATAATGAAGTTTAGCAAGGCGGTCAGGGAGGGATCGCCTCGCCACAACTCGTCCCAATGCAAATAGTTGATTCCTCTGAATTGACGGTAACGAGTAGCCAGGTTATACCAACAAAATCAGAATTGCTTCATTACTCAGAGTATCCTCAATTTCAATTGATAAACACTAAACCAACATCACGAAAATTCCGGAGATTTTTACTTACCATTCATTACAAAGATGGATTCGAATTTGAAATCTTTCCGCCATATGCGATTGGACTGGGTGTGTCTACGTTAGTATTCATGGCGATGTTTCCGTCTCTAGCTTTCTTTTTTGTTCCAATATATGCAACTTTACTTGTTGGTATTGCGATGGAATACATCGAATTAAACGAAATGAATTCGAATGAGGATGAATGAAAAAATGATTTGAATCAATCTTATTACCCTATGAGTATTCGATTATGACGAGTCCAATGGCCGAAGAAGAGAAATCCACCTTGACTGATACATTGTCAAAAACGGGCGACAAAATCGCAGATGTATCGAAGCGATTAGGTAGATTAACGGTAAATGCATTTGAAAAAACTGCTGAATCCACAAAATCTTCTGTCGCCAAGGCCAACGATTCAATCAAGAAAACCATTCAAGAATCAAAAGAGAAGAGGGAACAAATCAGAGAAGAAAAGGCAAATTCGATCAAAAATGAATTGCTTGAGCAAGAAATTCTCGAACCAATCCCTGCAATGATTACTTTACCTGAATTCCAAAAAGAACATGTGGAGATTGCACAAGAACAACAAGAGATTTTGAACGAACTCGTTGAGCACCTCCAGCGAATGTCCTCTCGACTCGACCATGTAGAGTCAAGATTGAAATCAATCCACCAATCAAATTTGACGCTTGATATTCTTGAATCAAACAACAAAATTACGAAAGAAAATCATCCAAAAAATGTGACATCAGAACCAATGAAGCATTTCCTTGCTGCACTTGGTGCATCGCTAATTTGGCTCGCCATCTTATTCGGAGGTCACGCCTATATTCGTGAGAACAATTTCCTTGTGGCCAACACATATCCAGCTGAAATTCCTATGTGGTCTTTCGGAATTGCCATTTGGAGTTTTATGATTTTACACCGGCTCGGTCAAGCAGCATCAATTTTTCAAGTGTCATTCATCATGAAATTTCAAAGTGCCGTAGCAGTTGGCCTAACAACAATGATTGCACTGCTGTTAACAAACGATATTTTTTCGACCATGTCAACGATCTGGAGATGGGGCCTTGTCACCATCGTCATTGTGTTCATCTTGATTGGAGTGATCTCAACGATTTGGAATTCATTCTCACGAGTGTTTTCAAAAAGAAACGAAATTGAAATCATTCATTGATGACTTCTGGAGATTTGGACAAGTCTCGAGTTATGTTCTTTTGATGCGACTCCAACGTGCCTCCACCAATTTCAAGCAACTTTGAATCTCTCCACAGTCGCTCTACGTGGTATTCAGCGACATAGCCGTAACCTCCCATGACTTGGATGGCAGCATCTGCAATTTCTTTTGCAGCCACAGAAGCGAAAAGTTTCACTCCGTCGGAATCAAGTCGCTGACCGGCACATCCAATTTTGTAATTGTACGCCGTGTCGTAAATGTATGCACGCATGGCACGGTATTTTGCCCAAGATTCACCAATGTATTTTTGGATTTGACCAAAATCACGAATGGAGTGACCAAAAGCTGTGCGTTCTGTTGCATACTGGTTCATTTCATGCAAACATCGGCGAGCGATACCAAGGGACATTGCGGCAAGGGTCAAACGTTCAAGCTCCAAATTCCCCATCATATGTACCATAGATTGGCCTTCCTCCCCTATGAGGTTCGATGCAGGCACTTTGCAGTCATTAAAGACCAGTTCTGCGGTATTTGAAGCACGCATGCCTGTTTTATCCATAATCTTCTGACCAACGCTGTAACCTTCCATACCCGCTTCGACCAAGAATGTCGAAATTTGAACTCGGCCAGCATCATCTTCACCAGTTTTTGCATACACCAAAACGACATCTGCAGGAGTGCCTTCATCATCCAAACAGCCATTTGTAATCCACATTTTTCTTCCGTTGAGTATGTATGAGCCATCTTCTTGCTTGATCGCTGTCGTGGCTAAGCCAAGAACATCAGTTCCTGCATCTGGTTCTGACATTGCCATGGCACCTATCCATTCACCAGAACAGACTTTGGGCAAAATTCTTGCTTTTTGCTCATTGTTTGCATTGTGGGCAAAATTGTTGACAAAGAGCATCGAGTGAGCCAAATAAGCCAATGCAAAACCGGGGTCGCTGTACGAAAGTTCTTCGTGAACCATCACGCAAGCGGTTGCATCAAGATTTGAGCCACCGTATTCTTCTGGAGCACTGATTCCCAACAAACCGAGTTCTCCGAGATCTCGGAGCAATTCAAGATTAAATTTCTCATGTTTGTCATGCTCATGGGCTTGAGGTTCAACGTACTCAAGGGTCCAATCACGAACCATGGACCGAAGCATTTGATGCTCTTGGGTTGGATTGGCATGGTCTTCCGACATGATTCATCCTCCACAGATTTGCTTTTGAGCGTTTCAATCAAAGTTGCAGCAAACTACTCTTCTTCATTGGGAAGAGATGAATTCAAAATTTGATGGTTTCTAAAAGACTCATAATCCTCTTGAGTATCGAATTCGAGTGGCAAGACCATCAGTTCAAGACAATCTTGACATTGATATCTTTGACCGACCATGAATCCCATGTAAGGATAGACTCGAATGCTAAAACAACGAATGCACACTCGAAAAGACATGCACCTACCAAACTTGGGATGTTCATAGTGTTATGTATTAACTCGAGCAAGAAAGCATGGAACACCCTGGCTTGTGTTCCGCCCATTCAGGTCGCTTTTGATAAAATTTTGTTGAATAATGGTCTTGCTCCTCGTATGGGTTTTTCAAACAATCGTAGAGTTCCATCGCATAGCTGAAATCACCCTGTTCAGCGCGTTCAATTGCTTCGAAAGCAAGCCAATTTCTAAGCACATATTTTGGATTGGAAGCAAGCATCAATTCTTTGTCGGGCCTATCGTTGGTGAGTGCTTTCCAATTGTTGAACCATTCCATCCATGCATCAATGCGTTGAATTGGTTGATATGCTGCATCGTGAATAAATTCTATAGAAGTTTGGAGATTGTTCGATAATTCTCTAAAAAAGATGGTCATATCAAGTTTTGATTCCTGTAACAGTTGTTGACATTCTTCAATGACGACAATACTTTCCTCGGTCAATTCCTTGATTCCTAATTTATTGCACCACATACGATGGTGTTCGGTTTGAAACGCATTTTGAAATGATTCGAGGAGAGGACGCTTCTCGTTTTCCATCGAAAATGAGGGGAGAATGGAATCAAGAAGCCGTGCATAATTCCACATCGCTATCATCGGCTGATTTCCATATGTATAACGCTTTGAAAATTTATCAGTGGTATTCGGCGTCCAATCAAGTTCGTAAGGTTCCACCCATCCGTACGGACCATAATCGATAGTAACCGAATGGATGGACATATTGTCAGTGTTCATCACGCCGTGCACGAATCCGACTCGCATCCATTCACAGACGAGCCGGGCCGTTTCTTGACCAACATGGCGTAGCCAGTTCAAACAATCGGTATTGAAATCATATTCACGCTTGTGAAAATGCAAAAGGACATAATCCAAAAGTTGGCGTAGTGTCTCTTGGTCATTTCGCGAAGCGTGAATTTCAAACGAGCCAAAGCGAAGAAAACTCTGTGCAATTCGGGTCACGATGGCACCTGGCTCTTCAGCAGGATGCCCGTCATACAACAAATCTCGAACGACTTGTTCGCCTGTGGACACTAAACTTAGAGCCCTTGAAGTCGGGATGCCGAGATAGAACATCGCTTCGCTGCAAAGGAATTCGCGTAACGATGAGCGAAGAACAGCTCGACCATCACCCCGTCTTGAGTATGGCGTGATGCCTGAACCTTTGAGTTGAACCTCGAGCAGTGCATGATCTACTCTTAATGTTCCTAAGGAAATAGCCCTGCCATCGCCAAGTTGTCCTGCCCACGTTCCGAATTGGTGTCCACCATAACAGTGTGCAAAAGGTACCATGCCTTCGATTTGCACATTACCTGACCAAATTTCAGCGTTGTTTTCAAACCCAAGTTCTTGTGCTAATTCATCGTTCCAAAGGAGCATCTTAGGTTGAGGCATTTTTGTTGGCTTCACTTTGGAAAAACATGCCTGATGAACTTGGCGTGGTTGCTGGTCTTCGCTCGGGTCTTGTGGAACACCCTCGATATAGGTTGATGTCCACATTGGCCTCATGGCAACCACAGCGATGGCTACCATCAACATTTGTTTTGGGAGTCCCAACCATACATTCATATACACTGGGCGACAATACAGGTATGTGTTTCAGTAACATTCTCGCAAATGGACTCTAACTGCATCTCTTGAGATGTAGAGAGTATAGCGAGGAAGATAGATGAAGAAAACATTGAAACACCATAAAAACAAACACAACGACAAAGACAGAAAACCGACAAAGAAACCGAGGAAAGTACAAGAACAACCAGATCCTTGTTGCATCAACCAAGAAGCAATCGAGAAGAAAAATATTTGGTTGATGAAAGAACTTCAAAAGCACCCACAATACGAACTGCAAGGCGGCAAATGGCGAATCGTCATCCCAAAATATTTCAAGCGAAAATACAGTCGCCACATGGGTCACTTTATCGATTATTTTAATCGACTCAAATTTGGTCAATAAGACCTGTTGTTGTACACACACAGTAGGTTCTGTGGTCAATCTGCAGAACCGAGGACGGCGGAGGGTGTGCTGTTTGCCGTCACCTAAGGGGTGACGCGTCGAGAATCACGAGGGAAGGGGATGACTTCCCTAATGTGCTCAGCGCCGGTTAACCAACTACACACTCGGTCAACTCCAAGCCCAAATCCTCCGTGAGGAACGCCCCCGTAAGACCGAATGTCAATGTAAAATTGGTTTGGCTCCCGCGGCACGCCCTCTTCATCAATTCGTTGAAGAATTTCTTCCTCAGTCCACGTTCTCTCCCCGCCACCGATGATTTCACCATAACCTTCGGGGGCTAACAAATCGTGGCATAGAACATAATTGCCATCGTCTGGGTCCACACGATGGTAGAATGGTTTTGCAACCTTCGGATAATGTGTGAGGAAATGAGGGACATCAAAATCTTGAGTCAGAACTTTTTCTTTTGAATAATCGAGGTCCTGTCCCCATTCAATTTCAATGCCCAACGATTGTAATGTTTCAACAGCTTCATCGTATCTCATTCTTGGATACGAGTTATCAGCGTAACGTTCAATCAATCCAAGGTCCCTATCAAAAGATTTGAGCTCTTCGCTTCGCTCTTCGAGAATTGTGGCACTAATGTGGCGAACTAGTTCCTCTCCATATTGCATGATCTCAGCATTGTTGGCCCAAGCCACTTCCATTTCGGCATGCCAAAATTCTGTGAGGTGACGACGTGTTCGTGATTTTTCTGCTCTGAACGAAGGTGCAATGGTGTATAGGCGCTCAAGGGCAGGCATTGCTGCCTCGGCGTACAACTGCCATGATTGTGTAAGGTAGGCTTTTTTGCCGAAGTAAGGAACTTCAAACAGTGTTGAACCACCTTCCACTGCCCCTGCAACAAAGTTGGGTGCATGGTATTCTGTAAAATCACGTTGGCGGAAATACGAGTGAATGGCTCCAAACACGCTACTTCTGACCTGAAGCATTTTCGTCATTCTTGAGGTTCGTAGATAGAGATGGCGATTGTCAAGCAGAAATTCGGTTTCTCCGCCATCGGCGGATACCATAGCACTTTCAGTGATTGGAAATGGGCGTTCTGCATCGACAGCTCCGATAATGGAAATCGATTGAATACTGATTTCATGACCACCTTCAGCGCGCTGGTCGACATTGACGTGTCCGTGAAGGATCACGCTGGATTCGATTAAAGCAGATTTGAAATGCTCAAAACTTTCATCTCCTAAATCCTCCCTTTTACCCACACATTGAATGCTGCCGGTTGAATCTCGCAGGACGATAAAATGAATCTTATTTGAACCGCGAGACCGTTTAATCCATCCCTTTAGTTCAACTGATTGGCCATCGTACTGGCCATTTTGAACATCTGAAATCCAAACATTCTTCATGGTCTCACTACCTTTTCCAAGAACTACCCCTATGTGAAATCTTCCACTCCCATTGTAGAACACAACGATGTTGAAGATGCACAGGGGAAGAATCAAAAGGTTCGCAGGTCATGTGAATTTGTGGTCAAGACTGCTGTGTACGCACTTGGTGGAAATGCACTAGCACCTCCATCGGCAACACCTTCTGATGAGCTTGAGGTCTTAGCAAGGGCAATAAGCGATGTGGTTGACCTTCTCGAAGCAGGATGGCATGTCGTGATGACCCATGGGAATGGGCCCCAAGTAGGCCAACTTCTCGCCCTTGACCATGATGGGCTCCATGATTTGGACGAATGGGTCGCTGCCACTCAATCGATGATTGGTTACAAACTTACACAGGCGATGACATCCATCTTTGTGCAACGTAATCGACCTGAAAGGGTGGTTGTGGTACCGACTCGAGTGTTGGTTGATGCTCATGACCCAGGATTTTTGACACCAACGAAACCAATTGGGCCAGTCCTTTCTTCGTCGACTGTGATGACAGCAGATTGGGACATTGCAGAAACAATTCATGGACCGAGGAGGGTTGTTGCAAGTCCGAAACCAATTGAAATCATTGATATCGATGCCATACGTCATATCTCAAACTTACACGCAGTCACCATTTGTTGTGGTGGCGGAGGAATCCCCACAATTCTGGAGGATTCAAATTTCATCGGCGTTCCTGCGGTGATCGATAAGGACCTTTGTTCTGCATTACTTGCACATTCTCTCGACGCTGGGGCGTTTATTATGACCACTGCAGTATCAGGAATTGCGACCGATTTTGGAAAAAAAGAACAACGGTTTCATTCATCATTGTCGCTTTTAGATCTCCAAACTATGTACAACAAAGGAGAATTTCCTGTTGGTTCGATGGGTCCAAAGGTGAAAAGTCTCATCCTCGCGAAATCGAAGAATCCTCAGATGAGGGTGGTCCTTTGTGAACCAGGTCGTGCACTCAAGGCACTCAAAGGTACAGAAGGCACAACAATAGTGTAGGAAATATTCTGCATAGGTTCTTATGTCACTTCTTAGTGGGATTTATCATGGAAGAACATCATATCTTTGCTGAAGCACATTGTGACGGACCTTGTGGCGTGTACGACCCCTCAAGCGCTCGAATTGCTGGTGAAGCCGTCCAATCGATGACCAAAAAAATGCTCGCTCTTGAACACCCAATTGGTTCTGGAAACAACGAACAAGTTGCAGCTTACTTAAACACAATGTCGCGATATGCCGCCATAAAAGAGGAAGAAGCACAAAAGTGCAAGGATGAACTCCTCGTTCTATGGACTGACTTCTTCAAACCAATGCACCTTGAAGCACACCCTCATCTCCACACCACCTTTTGGACTGCTGCAAAGTTGTGTTCGGCATGCAAAGTTGAAGTTTCTGAAGTTCATGCTCAAGAATTGATGGATGCCATTGAGGAAATTCATCACATGTTTTGGTCCGTAAAAGGACGAGAAGTTCCATGGATACGAGCATCTTGATTTGAATGTCTGGCATACTGAATGTAACCATTTTAGGGGATAGTATGTATCCCACTCTTACGGATGGCCAGACTATATCTGCAGAAATATTACACGAATTTGATGATGTACGAATTGGGGATATTGTGGTCCTTCTCCATCCGTTTAAGCCGGAAACACATATTGTGAAACGCATCAAATCATTTGATGGTGTACTTTACTTTGTGGAGGGTGACCAACCTGACCCCCTAGGCTCTGAGGATTCCCATAACTTTGGCCCGATCGCACGTGACCTCATTCTTGCCCGAATTCAACACACTTCAACACAACTCGTTGCACCTGAATTTATTGAAGTTAAAGTCTGTGACATGGACATGTATCCTCGATACAATGTTGATGATGTAATTATAGCTCATGTACTTGATTCAATTGACGAAATCCAAATCGGTGATGTTGTCGTGTTGAACGACCCCGAGATAAACGAACGAAAACTTGTGAGAAAAGTTGAGAACATCGATGGTCAGCACTTTTTTGTTACATCGGAAAATAAGGAAATCGACCATCCAAAAGATTCCTATTATTTTGGAACAATTTCAAGAGATAAAATCCTTGCAATCATTGATGAAGAAGCACAAAATATGGAGCGGGCCTGACGGGGTTCGAACCCGCGACCGACGGATTAAGAGTCCGTCGCTCTACCTGACTAAGCTACAGGCCCATCGTTCGCTTTTCAATCCCGTATTTAATTCTTGACAGAAAGTAATGAACATCAGAGTCTTCCACTTGGATTTCGAATGACTTCCACGCCAGCAGGAGTAGCTAAAACAACAATATCGCACATACCAGAAAAAATTCCAACTTGAACCACACCTGCTAAGCGGAGAAGTTTTTCTTCGACTTCTCGAGGATTCTGAATCGTCGGACCACAATGGGCATCAACGATGTAATTTCCATTGTCTGTCGTTACGGGTGTACTTCCATTCATTCGAAGAAGTACGTTTGCGCTGAGTAAAGATTCGATGCTTTTTCTTGTTGTTTCATGGCAATATGGTGTTACTTCTATAGGAAGGGGAAAGGCCCCTAAAACATCGACTTTTTTCCGTTCATCGGCAACAACGACCATGGCTTTTGAAGCCTGAGCAATGATTTTCTCGCGCAAAAGAGCAGCACCTCCACCTTTGATGAGTTCAAAATTGGAATCGTATTCATCAGCACCATCGATAACGATGTCAAGGTGAGTGATGGAGTCAAGTTCAACGAGTGGAATGCCTACGTTTTTTGCAAGTTCTTCGGTTTGGATTGAAGTTGGAACTCCAAGAATGTTCAAGCCATCATCGTGGATTCTTCGACCCAATTCGAGGATAGTATACTTGACCGTTGAACCAGTTCCAAGACCAACATACATACCGGACTTTACAAAATCACAAGCAGCAATGCCTGCTTCTCTCTTCATTTCTTCAACGTCCATGCTCTGCGGTAATGTTGGCGATTATTGAATATCCCGCAAAAATTTTTAGAAATTGATTCCCGAACATTTTAGACCATTCGTTGTTCATACTAAAAGCATGGGCGGAACATGGTCGAGCAAATATGCATCAGTCGCCCTACTTGCACTTTATCTCTGTTCTATCCTTGGTGGAATAATTGGAAATGAAAACACGAGTTCGCTTGAGAGCGATACGGCAGATCACAGAGCGACGATGATTGGTCAAGCAACAACAATTGCTATTGGTTCATGGCCTGATGGAGCCAACGAACGAATTGAATTTGATGTCGCCAATGGCAGTTCAATTCGAAATCTCGACCTCACATTTGCTCCTGCGGCGATACCGGGGTCAACAGCCAAAATTTGGACAAATTCAAACGATTGGAAATACAATTCTGTGTACGATGGTATGAATGTCAACACAACTGAATTGACCCTCTTGCCCAAGGGAATTACTTGGGATTTTGAAACGCCGAATCATGGATGGACTCTCGGTTCAGCATGGTCGGTAGGGTATGACACAACACTCGGTCAAGTGAACGGTGTGCATTCTGGCAACAATGCATTGTACACATACGATGGCAGTTATCCAAATTACATGAGTCAAGATTATGCAACATCACCTTCCTTTGATTGTTCAGGTTGCAGTGGTTCTTGGACATTGAAGTACTGGAAGCTCTTGGGAATTGAATCAGCATCATATGACCATGCGTATGTTCAAGTGACGAACTCTGGGGGCTCATGGTCAACAATTTGGTCTCACACAAGCGGGTCCACAAATCCCTCATCTTGGTCGCAAATGACCCACGACATTTCCAATTACATTTCGGGTAATTCGAATTTCCAAGTTCGATTCATCATGGGAACCACTGATGGTAGTGTGACCTATACTGGTTGGAATGTCGATGATATCGAAATTGAACCGACCGGAGGTATATCAGGTGGAGAAGGTAACTGGACTTCCGCGATTATTAGTCCATTGCGAGACGGTCGAGGAGAACTTCGTGAATTCGGACTTATGCACATGGATGCAAGCGTTTCTGCTGGGAGTACATTTGAGTGGTCATTGCTCGATGCATCCACTGGTTCAATCATTCCTGGATTTGAAAACTTGGATGCACTCACCATGGACTTAGGGATGCTCGATTGGGAAACATATCCTGAAATTCGCTTGAAAATTCATTTCGCAACCAACAGTGGGTCAATCGCCCCAATCATTCGGAGTATTTCGTTCAACGGACATATCACCTACACATTTGACAGCGACCCCACCGATGTAGGATGGCAATTAAACGGGTCATCTTGGAGTTCAAGTGGCACAATTTCAGGCACTGGAACATCATTTTCACCTGAATATAAAATCCGAAGTGGATTTTCAAAATTCAAACTTGCCAACGATATTATCGGCGATGGTACCCTCGAATTTTCATTGGGTTCTGGTGATACTTGGACAACCCTACCTGAAGAGGGTACTCACTCACTTTCCACACCAGCTTACTCCCTTCAATTTAGGATGGCACCAACACCGAATGCTCAAACTTCGTGGACCTTGAACACATTCGATGTTGAACTTGTACGGACTTCAACCCCTGATGGTTTGAGAATCGATGTTGGATTGGATGGGGCACCGGAGTGGAGTATGGAACAATCTCACATAGGGCGACTTGGCATTCAAGATCGCCTCTTGGATGGTGCAATGTGGCAACAGAAACAGTATTCGGTCTCATCATCAGCCAACTTTTACATTGCTGCACCTACCAAAGGACTTACTGGCTTGTCATTTGCATTGACCTCCCCTCTTCAGGAAATGAAATCACCTTATCTCGCACTCGCCATTGGAGGAAATGATGTCCTCAGTCGTTCACTGCCAAATATTCAATCGATGCATGAGGTTAGTTTGACCAACACTGAACTCACGAATTTGAATTCTGCGTTACAAAGTGCCCCGAACACACATGGCATTGCTGGATTATCAATGGCCCTCATTGAAGTTAGGATTGGTTCGTCCCTTGAACCAGGAGTTGTTCACTTTGGGGGCATTTTTGCACCTTACAATGGAACCATTTCATTGTCTCTCGGTTCAGCATCCTCCGTCGTTCTTGGACTTAACAGTGAATTGATGAATTCACCTGTATTGAATAATGTACGAACGGTAAACCTTCCTCTCCGAATGTCACAATCAGGTGCAATAACGGTTACCATCGATGACTTCCAAACTTCAACTTCAGTGATACCAATTGGTCTTGTTGTCGAAAACGCTTCGAATACACTCACCCCAAGTACGTCATGGATACGCTCCATTTCAACTTTCGACTTGGCACTCATGACCATGGAGAATCCCCTCACTTACGCTGTGAATTCAAATTGGCAAGTTCAACTCAATCTCAACGGATTGTTGCAATCGAGTAGCATCACATGTAGCCTTGGTCAATTACCAGTTACAGCCATGTCGATCTCATCATGCACAATCCAAGGTCAATCTTTGATGTGGAACGATGCAGGAAATATGGGGGAAATTACGGCAAGAGCTGCAGGTTCTCGGCTGGAAATTCAGCATAAATTCAAAATTCCCGATGGCTGGAATGATGAAGAATCGGCGACCCTCGGTGTCCATCTGATTTCAGCAACGGGTCCAATGTTGCCTGTAACATATCAATTTGGCCTCGGTCATTCGAAGGGAGTCGAAAACGACATTGAAGTGCAGTCTTGGAGTGTTCTATCAAGCAACGGCGTTCGGTCTTCGCACGATTATCCGTATCTGCAAGCGGGACAACAGGTCAGCATCGAAGTACAACTTGGATTCGAAGGCGTCGAAGAAAAAGCATACCCTCGAACCGGCCAAGCCTTGGTTCGATTTTTTGCAGATGGATTTGAAGTCAGTTCAACCTCAATTCTCTACCAAGGTGTTGCATTGCTACCTTACAATGTACCCACAGGGCGAACACAAGTTGAACTTGAAGTTGAGGTGTTACCTCTTAAAGGACAAAATATCATTTTCCCGATGTCAAGAAACCTTACGTTTGGATTTGATACTGTGCAGCCTACATTGCTTTATTCGAACATCGAAAAATTCTCTCAACATCAAACAGGTCAAAATGTCGAATTGAAATTTTTGGTCGCCGACAGGCCTCACCTCCCTACGCACTCAAAATTGCATTTGTGGACTTCTTGGAAACACGATGAAAACAGCGATTCAAGAATGCAATACAGTGAAACAAGCATACACGAATTAACGCAACCCGCTTCCCTCAATGCTTTGTCTGGTTTTTACACATTCGATGTCAACATTCGACAAGCAACAAATGGTGATTTTTTCATCGGTTGGATTGATGTCGCCGATTCTGCGGGCCATCGATTGGCAGAAGGTGGTGATTTCCAATCTCCAATGTTCTTTGTTCAAATAAATGACGATGAAGCACCAAGTCTTGGTACAACAGCAATGAAATGGGCTCACTCGAGTGGTGAAGTTTGGCTCCACCCTGGAGAAATTTATGAGTTGACTGTACCTCTCTATGAACGAGGTGGAATCTCAGATATTCGAGAAATTCGACTTGATTTATCCTCAAATGCAGTTCAATCTTCAACCATTCTTTACAATTCAACAACTCAACAATGCACTTCACTCAATAATTACCTTGAAATTGATTCATGTAGTTTGTTTACCGAAGGTTCGGACGATTATTTTGCAAGGGATGGTGCTTTCTCCGTTTCATTCCATTTAGAGTGGGGGTATGACCCTGATGTCAATCTTCATCGACTCCCTCTCATCACGTTGTTTGACCAAATTGGTCAGTCAAACCAATTCGAATTATCAAGTCTTATGTGGAGATTTTCTGGTGAATTAACTATTGATAAAGACTCCATCGCCTTTACATTCGAAGATGAAACAACAAGTGAAATTGGATATTTTGTTGAACCACGAACCGTTTTCGACATCCATGGTAACATCTATTGGTATCGAACTCATGCACCAGTTTCCGAAGAATTTAGCATTGAATTTACCCTTGGAAACAATGACTTTTTACTCGAAACAATGAACAGTTCATTCTCAAGTGAACTTTTAGCACCTCTTGAGCCTGGAACTTACGGGTTGTTGGCAGACCTCAACGATGCACCATCAGGTGCCCTCTTCCGTGGCGTATCTGACGCTCTTGTCTACATCATCGTTGATGAAACGGCACCCAAGGTAATAGCTGTCAATGAACCTACATCAAACAGAGTCCTTGCTGAATCAGAATGGTACGAGAAAAAATTCGAGATTCGGATTCGTGAAACTGGAAAAATTGATGCCTCAAGTATCACATTGAATTGGGCAATTCATGAACAAGGTTTAGGTCTAAACACTCCCGCAATGCTCGAAGGATCGGTTCCAATGCTGTTGATTGGAGGTACAGATTCAGGTAACTCAATACCTTTTGAAACAACACTCGATTTGGATGAGATTATGACGGTTGGCCTGCGTTCAATGTCACTCGAATTACGCATTTGGATTACTGGAACGGATGAGGCAGGCCATCAAATTGAACGATCGTTCAATGATGTAGATGCACCATTGCGGGTTTGGCCCCTTGAACAGCGCGTTGCTCAATTTGAATTTTCGAATGTTGAGTTAACCCCTGCTTCCAACATTCGAGAAGGTGATTCAGTGCAGATTGTCGCATTCTTAACCAACATAGGACAAGCGAGTGGGGAAGCACAACTCGTCATGGAACTCGTTGAAAGCAATGGGGCTCGCACAAGACTAGCAAGTAGGGCAATGACCGCTCAATCCAATGAAACGATTCTTTTCCAACAAGAATGGATTCCAAGTCGGGAGGGTACGATGTGGATTGAGATTCATATTTTGAATTCAAACAATACATTTGCAACCTCCGAAACTGTTCGAGTTCAATCTGCGACTTCCGATGGACTGCTCTCAAGTATTCGTGAAGTGAATTCAACATTGCTTCTTGTCATCAGTCTTGTCATTGCTAGCCTAGTAGTTGTATTGGTGTATGGTCTGCGAAAACCACAGGGAAGAAAGCCAAATCTGAATCAGGAACAAGTTGTGAAGGCTCTGCCTACTTTAACAACGAACCATGAACCTCAACAATATGGTGCATATGGCGGCCAAACACAAGCCTATTCACCGGGCGATAACCCATACCAATGAGGAACATATTGAACGATGATATTCAAAAAGTGGAAGGCTTCTCCCTAGCCGGAGGGAGAAGGAGGACCGCTGACAGAGCACGACTCTGAGGAAAGTCCCCTCTCCATAGTGCATGTGGCTTTCAGAAGAAAGAGAGCAGAGATGAACTGGTATTGGTATAGAAACGAACGATACAGGGTGTGTACAATGACGTTGAAAAACCGAGATTGCCTTGATGTCGATGAAACGAGCAACCCCACAGGAGCAAGTCCAAACCGTCCCGTTGACGCTGCACGCCGAGGGACAGGTAGGATGCAAAGTTGAATGCGGTCACCGAAAGGGAACAGAAAGGGGCTTACTCCCTTCTCCCTCCACTCTCTAATACTGCCTCAAGTGGTTTCATAGCAATAGGCGAAGCCAACGCAATGTCATCACCAAAATCAATCCATGTTGGCTCTCCTTTGATTTTAGCAGTCAAAGAATGTTCCATGGTGAGCAGTGAAGGTAGCAAAAATGTACTGGTGAGGAATGCGAAAGCAATCAGTAAACACATGATCATGAAGAAATTCTCAAGACCAGGAAATGCCGCCAAAAAGCCTGCGCCAATTCCTGCAATCGTTGTAATTGAGGTCTCAAAGATAGTCTGACCTGTTTGTTCTATAGAATTTGCAAGGCCATGAGGTGTTTCACCTTCCTCTCGAATCCGATGCATGATGTGAATCGAGTCATCGACGCCAATACCAAAGACAATTGTGCCTATCATAGCTGTAAATATGTTGACATTGACATCACCACTTTGCATGAGCAAAGGTTGCCACAATATCACGACGGCGACAGGGACCATGGTGTACACTCCCAATCGAATCGATTTGAATACGAAACAAAGGATGACCGTAAGGACAAGGAGCGTGATGATTGTTGTTTTTGATTGGGAATCATGAATGCCATCGTTAATATCCAATGAAACGGGTAATCCTCCTGTAAGCAATGATGTTTTGGTATTTGTAAGAGAAGGACCTCGCTCCAAAACTGCATCGATTTGATCTCGTAGACCACCAGCGATGTTCAAATTCATGTAAGGTTGCTCAACGTAAACAATCGCCTTCGTACCTCCCTCGTTCAATAGCATAGAGCGAACCTCAAATGAAAGGGTATCGAACACCACGTTGACCATATCTTTCCGAATGGAATCACGCCCTCCCGGTGTGGCATCAAGTGCTAACCAAAGATGACACTCAAGCACATTATCACTTTCCCAACAGGGCTCATGCAACAAATCCCAGAGACTTCCTTCGTACAGTGAAACCCCATCTGTAAGTGTGATGCTTGCCGGGATTGTCTTGAGAAAGAGAATAATGCTCGTTGTTTCGGTTTCATCCACTGCATCAACTTGTAATTCAATCCGGTCAAGTTCATCGAGAACTGGAAGGTCTCGGATGTTTTCTGTATTGTTTTGATTTGGGCGGTCTGTAGCGTCAAAGATGAAAAGTGAGGTTTGGCCGCTGTCAAATTGTCGAGAATATTCGGCTAATGAATTGAGAGATTCAATTCCATCTGGTGCCTCCGACGAACCAGTAATTGGTTCATTGAGTTCATCAAGATTGAACACACCATACATAGTCACAGATGCGGAAACAAGAACGATAAGCATAAATCCTTTAATTGGGAATTTTCCAATGTTCTTCCACATTGGAGGGTTACTTCGCTTACTAAATCGCAACATCCAAGCAAGCGTTGGAACGAGTATGACACTAAACACAAGCGTTGCCCCAATTCCGATCACCAATGTCGACCCTACAGACCGAATTGGAGAAATGGGCACGATAAACGGCAATATGAGTACGGTAAATCCAACAATCGTCGTCATCGCAGACAAAAAGACTGCAACTCCGGTCGATTTTGTCATTTCGATAACACAAGATCGGTAAAAATCGAGATCCCACAAATCTGGTGGTTCTTGTTCGGCTTGGCCTTTTTTCCTTCGCCGTTCATTATCTTCATTGATTTTATTCATTTCCTTCCGTCTGACCTCTTCGATTCGATTGACCATGTGAAGAGCATAATCTACACCTAAACCTATCAAAATTGGAAATGTAGCGATAATCATTGGAGTCAATGTGATATCAACGATGACAGAAATACCAAATGTCAGTGCTATGGCCATCAAAATTGGAGTCCCAGTGATGACAACAACTTTCCATGACCGATGCAAGGCTGTAATGATGGCAATGGTAAAGAGAATAGAAAAAGGTAGAATCATCATCAAATCTTCATAAATCTCATCTGAAATATCCTCCAAAACTTTTGGAAGCCCAGTGACCGTCATATCTGTGGTGCGGTACTGACCGGGCTTTGCATCAATGACCGCCTGGAAGTGACTGAGAAGTTCCGAAAAATCAGCAAATTCTCCTGTTACACTGGGATTGTGGTGCATGCCGACCACGATGGCAGTGGTATCCCAAATTCCATCGCCATCCATGTCATTGGTGAAATTTCCATCGCCATCGGTGTCCTTTGTAAAATCCATATCATTTGTGTCCTTGAAAAACACATCGAATGCACCGTTTGACTCCTCAATAATTTGGTCAATGCGCTGCTGATCTGGAATTGCATATTCGCCACCAGGAGGGAGCATTGTGCAATCAATTTGCACCGGAATTCTTGTGTTTAATCCGTGAACACACATCGACTCACTGAATCGACCGTCAGCTGAATTAATCTCTTTGAGGACCTGTGTTCCAGATAAAATCCACAACACACCATCGCTTCGACCATGGTCGTTTTTATCATAATCAATACCACGACTTTTGGAGTCTCCGTCTATGTTTCGGTCATCACCCTCAACCCATGAAATTTCATTCAAAATTTGCTCAGAAGTTATGTTTTGCGTAAAGGTCGTGTCAAATGCATTTGGAGTTTGAATGTAAATGACTGCTATATCTGTGGACCATTCGGTTCGAACTTCGAGCAATAACTCAGTCGAAAGCGCGTCATCTGGAAGAAAAATTTCAACATCATCTTCAATTTGGTCTTGAAAAGATGCACCCTGTTGGGCGAAGAACGCAGTGAAAATCACTAAGAGAATCACAACGGTTCCAGGAGATTGCAGTGTTGTCGTGTATACACTCTGAAGACGTTGTTCTATTTGATGACCAATTTTTTCTCTTGCTTCGGAAACTCGTTGTGACAATGTGTCCAACTGGCTTGGTCGGGCACTTGTCATAGTATTGCGAGTCTAACCGGCTTCAAGAAGAATTCCACTCAAACAGAATAAATGACTCAATCTAATCCAAATTCTTCAACGATGAGATGTCGAAGGAACCTTTGAGCGGTTTGAAGCACAATACCTGTCGCCATCAATGCCAAACCAAGGACACCTATCCATACTGCTGAAATTCCGCTTCCGATTAACTCATCGATTTGGGTTGTGAAATCTTGAGCGGCGTTCATTCCCATCGCAGCGCCAGTTGCGAGCAATCCAAGTCCGGGAATGCCGAGAACTAACAGTGGTTTCTTTTGAGATAGTGATAAGAGAGCCCAAGTCAAAACGGTAAACCCATGCGAGACGGCGGTGAAATTGGACCCCTTAGGTACATCATAGCGGATAAGTGTTGGAACTTCTATCACTCGCAAATGCTTTTCATTGGCATCTTCGAGAATTTCCAGCGAGAGTTCCATCCCTTCAGAATCGAATCGAAGTTTTTCAAGTGCCGCCCTTGAAAAAGCCCTAAATCCAGACTGTGTGTCGCTAATATGGAGATCACTCGAGAGGTTCGAGGCCGCTGTGATGACTTTGATGCCGAGTTTTCGGTATGCAGGCATATCCACGCCACCTCCGCCATCAATGAAACGTGAACCAATGGTGAAATCCGCTTGATTTGACAAAATTGGACCGATGACAGCAGGAATATCATTCGGATTATGTTGTCCGTCCGAATCCAAAATCACAAGAACATCAGCATCCATCTCAACTGCGTGGCGAAACAGTGTCTTCATCGCAGCACCATATCCACGGTTGCTTCGATGACGAATCACATGAGCCCCACATGCTTCTGCGATGCTCGCACTGGAATCTGAGGATCCATCATCAATACAAAGGACTGTGTCGACATAGCGCAGTGTGCTGATAACGACCGAACCAATGGTTTCTTCTTCGTTGAATATTGGCATGCCAGCCACAATTTTCAACGAACGATTCCCCTCTGGCATAGTTCTCACTACAACTAACTCGCAAATCGCTTCTATTTAGAAATAATGACATTGCATCAAAATTTATTCACGTTTTGTAAAAGGGGGCACCACAGCCGTCCGAAGAGGGCTGTGGTGCATCAGCTGCTCGAAGCAGAACAAGTAAACATCAGGAGAATGTTATGTTTTTACTCAGTCTTGAAATTGGCTGATGGTTGTGACAGCCCTCTCACCAGAGAGCACTCTTTCCAATGCACCAATCGAAATGACAAGAGGAACGTATGATTCACCATCTGCGGTTACATATGTCGAACATTGTTCGAATGCAGATGAGTTGATGGAAACTTTAATTGCTCCACCAGCGTTACTCTTTCGGACGTATCCAACGAGCACTGTTTGTTCTTCTGTTGTCGTTTCTTGGGTGTTTTCTTTTTGTTTTACCATTGTATCACTCCGGGGTTTTCCCCATTTCTTCCTCAATTGCTTCAATGGTTATGAATCAATTGTTTAGTGGGTCGAAAGCGTTTCACTTATACGGACGGTGAAAGTCCACACCACATGCGAGTCCTTGTGACGGGGGGTGCAGGGTTCATTGGTTCACACCTCATCGACCGGCTCATTGCTCGCGGTGATGTCGTGCGTGTCATCGACAATTTGAGTAGTGGGCAATCGGAATTTATCGCACACCACAACAATTCTCCTCAATTCGAATTCTATCAAGGAGATGTATGCTCCATTGAGGACATGATCGAAGCGACCAAAGGCATTGAGTGTGTGTTTCATTTGGCTGCAAATCCGGACATCCGACTTGGAACACAAATTACTGATACAGACCTTCGTCAAGGTACAATTGCAACGTACAATGTTGTCGAAGCCATGAGAATCAATGAGGTCAAAACCATTGCGTTCGCTTCAAGTTCTGTTGTGTATGGCGAAAATGCACCGATGCCTACTCCAGAGGAATACGGCCCATGTATGCCAATCTCCCTTTATGGTGCAAGTAAATTAGCAGGAGAGGGCCTCGTAAGTAGCTGGGTAGGAACGTTTGGATTGCAAGGCTACATCTTTCGTTTTGCAAATATTGTAGGGTCGAGAGCAACACATGGTGTGACCTTCGATTTTGTTCATAAATTGCAGAAGAATCCAAGCGAATTAGAAGTTCTCGGAAACGGTTTGCAAGAGAAATCGTACATGGATGTAGGAGATTGCGTTGATGCGATGTTGCACATCATGTCAACGAGGCACGAAGCACTCAATGTTTTCAACTTAGGCTCCCATGATACAATTTCAGTGAGGGATATTGCTCGAATTGTGATTGAAGAATGTGGTGCACATGATGCCCACATTTCCTATACAGGTGGCGACCGTGGATGGGCTGGAGATATTCCCAAAGCGATGCTCTCCATAGACAAAATGTTAGAAACAGGGTTCAATGTCCGCATGACAAGTGAGGATGCGATTCGACACACGGCAAGGTCTGTCCTCGAAAACCTAAGGTGATTCTATGAATGAAGAAGCAACAGCAAGAACAGATACCCTCATCAAAATAATCAGTCTGTTTACACTTGTATTACTCGTGATTGCTTTTACTTCAAACCCTGTATCTACAGGTGTCGGCGTTGGTGAAAGAGTTCCCCCCCTCGCTGGAAAAGCCTACAATGGTGGAGGTTGGGTTGACTACGACATATACGACCACATCGACCTCGATTGGGAGGAAGGAAACAGTTCGGGGACTTGGTTCGTTCTCGAATTCATGGATACGGATTGCCCTTATTGTTGGGATGATGCAGCACCAAAAATGAGCGACCTACAAAATGCAGTCAATTCCGACCAATGGGGCAGGGCACCTGTTCAAATCATTGCGGTAGCCGTCGAGCTTCAGATTGATGGCCACGAAAGTACAAGAGCTGAAATTCAAGCATTTAGGGATAAAAATGACGGAGATGGCTCATTTAAGTGCAACTCAGGGCGTAGTGCTTGTGGCACCCGAGACGGTGGGCCACATGCGTTCCCTTACATCGACGACCTCGACCGTACACTTCTCAAAGATTGGAACATCCCTGGGACGCCAACATACTTCATCATTCAGCCCAATGGGATTGTTGCCTGGTCATCCACAGAAGCAAACAACTACGAAATTTTGGACGCCGTAGCCGGCTTAATTCCAGCGGAGGAGTAATTTTGAATTCAAACATCATCCTCTTGTTGTATATCGTACCTCTCGTTGTGGGAATTTTATTTATCAGTCCATTACGTGATTCATTATCAAAAGGCCCCATGCTCAAATTCTTTCCATCACTTCAAGAAGATACCAAAAGAATTTTTTTCGGACAAACCCTCATTGTGTTGTCAGGTTTTGGTGTATCTGCCCATACGATATGGATTCACAACAAGATCACTGAAGGTGGAAACTATTGCGCCGCTCAAGCACTTTTTGATTGTGATAGTGTCATTGGGAATATTGATTACAACACCGTTCCTTTGCTTGGAATTCCTTGGGGATGGTTAGGTTTCATTGCATTTACGTTGTTCCTTTACTTTACTCGCACCATTGCAAATGAACCCCAAGCGGGGTTTGTTCAAAACCATATTAAGTATGGAAAGATGATGACCATGGCTGGATTCGCAATTATTGCTTTACTTGTGTATTACGAATTTAAGATGGGAAAAATATGTCAATATTGTACAACAGCACACATTGCAAATGTAGCTGCATTTTTTGGATTTTATCAAATTGAAAAAGAATATCATTCCGATGCATGGAAAAAATTGAGTTAAGGTGAAACAATGGAAAAAGAACAGCAATTTTGGTTAGGAATTATGGCTGCAGGCATCATCGCTCTGCTCGTCGTTTCAGGATTCAATCCGTTGGATATGTTGAAGACCAACGATGACGATTCATTCTATTCTACTGCAGATTCTAAGCACCCGTTGGCTCAAGAATGTCTCGGTGGACATACGGCTGGCATGCTTCATTATCACGCAACAGTGATCATTCAAGTCAACGGAGAATTCGTTACCATTCCAAATGGAATTGGAAATCCTGACGGTGAATGCCCGATGAGGCCACTGCACACGCACGGTGAAAACAATGTAGTGCACATCGAAATTTTACAACAACAGGATGTTCCAATTGAGGCGTTCTTCGATACCTGGAACAAACATTTTGATGAAACCGGCTTTGATACTTACAGGGTCAATGAAACTCATGAACTTGTCATGATTGTTAACGGAGTTGAAAATAATGAATACAACGATTATCTCTTGCAGGACCAAGATGAAATCTTCATCAATTTCAAACCGCGTGATTAGGGCGTAAAAGTTCCTGAAAATACCAAAGGTTTGGCCTCATGATCAACTTCTTCCATGCGAATAATCGTAACTTCAATTTCACCAACGCCAGCGTATGTTCTTCGAAGCTCATTCATGAGGAGGCTTTGGATATTGTCAACCGAGGTACCATACAAGGCTGTAATATGATGAGTGACTTCTGACCCTGAACGGGCGAGATACTCAACAAGCCATTCTTTTGGTTCTGTCGTCTCCCAAGAAATGTCTTCCCATGTGTTGTTCATGATAGTACATTGTCGTGCTCCTTTATCAATTTTCAGCCGATTTGATTCACAATATTGTACTTTACGACAATTTTTTAGATGAATCAGACGATTTCCGGAAACTTGGAATCATGATGAGAAATACACCGATGATGACAAACACTGAACTGAATAAATACGAATTGGAATCTGGTGATTCCCCTCTCTCTCGAAAACTCAATTCAATCGCACCATAGGATTCATTTGGCGTACCATTCACCAATTCCTGAAGCGTTGGTTCATGAATCAGAACAATGCTCCACGTTTTTTCAGGTTTAAATTGGACTGAAAATGAAGTAATACATTCATCGTTGACCGATGACAAGAGTCCAATCGATTTGGTGATTGAATTGTTTTCGATGTCACACACCGACAATCCCACGACAACTCTGTCTCTTGTAGATGAACCAGGATTGATTGCACCTTTGGGTACTTCTTTCTCATGTTCAACAAACAAAAAGGTAAGTTGACCCGTCATTTCGACAAGTTCGATGTCTTTCACTTTTGCGACTAAATTTGAGTTTTCTCTGACCACCTCAAATTCTAACGTGCTGACTTGAGTTCGCAAAAGTTCCTTTTCCAAAATATCGTTTTGAACGTCTGTCCATGCATCATAGCCAATTCTCATTTCACCACCCTCAACGATGAATGTTGGAGTGGAACCTAGGTCAGGATGGGTCACTTTTCTTCTGTCAATCCTATCTTGACTTGCCTCGGGCTGAAAAGCATCGACTTCGTCAGAAGGATGCAAAGCAAGTAAAATAATCCTTGAGCCATGAGAATCAGCAACGTTGACAAGATAAGGATCGACCTCTGCACATACCTCACACCACGTCGTGGTGAGTTCCTCGACGACCAGTGAGCGCCCTCCTGAAGTGGAGGACACGGGTTGGTCAAAGGTTTCATCGATATCAACGACAATGCCATGGGCTGAAATTGAACAAAGCATGACCACGAATACAATAGTCAAGAATTGTCTTTGTACGAACACGAAGATGCCACCGAAAAGAACCTATGATTTACCTATGCCAATGGGAAAGGATTCTTGAACCCTATCCTTTACCTCTCATTGAGACAGATGGCTGACCATTGGGTTGAGAATCACAAACGAGATTCTTGGAGGCGTCAGGCAAAATCGAGTGGTTACCGGGCTAGGTCGGCGTTCAAATTGAAGCAAATACAGGAACGACATGCAATTTTACGACCAAATGATGTCGTTTTTGATGTGGGGTGCCATCCTGGAGGATGGAGTCAAGTCGCTTTGGAGTACATTGGACCGAAAGGTGAATTGATAGGCGTTGACCTTCAGGCAACCCAAAGTCTGGAGGGAGCACACTTCCTCACAGGAGACATTCGTGAAGGATACATTCAAGAGCAAATTGTCGAGCATTTAGGTGAAAAGAAATTTAATTGCATCATTTCAGATATCTCACCGGACATTACTGGAAATTGGGATATCGACCAATCTGTTGCTTTAGAACTCGTTGCAATGGTGTTTGATTTTTCAGTACCTCACCTTGGCAAAGGTGGATGTTTTGTCACAAAACTGTTCCAGGGCACCGGTGTCGACGAACTCATCGTCGAAATTCAAAAACACTTTGCCTCAGTTCGTCGATTTTCCCCCGAAGCCTCGAGAAATTCATCCTCCGAAGTGTACTTGATATGCAAGCACCACACGCCTTGGAAGTCCCCAGAAAAATCTATGGTGACTCGATTTCATGAGAAAATGAATCAGTTGCTCAATGAGGATGAAGAGAACATTGAAACCATCAGCACGACTATGAAAGTTCGAAAGAAAAAATCGAGTTAAACCCTTATTATCATTCACGATTTTCGACAAGATTATGAAACATCATTCAAACCAAATTACAAAAAAAAGTTTCACGGTTGTTGAGGATTTGGTTCCAAACCGTCGAATAAAAAATCTTGAACTTGTCATCTTGAGGATGTACCCTACAAGGATGGTTGTGTCAGATACCTACACTGGACCTGTTGCTGCAGGATGTGGTCGAGATCACACAGGACTTGTTGGCATGGTTTTTTGGAATGAGCAAATTCAGACGTTCCAAGTCGGCGACATAGTTCGAATCGAGACAGGATGGTGCAAACTCCGTAATGGTCATTTGGTTGTGAGCACTGGAAGGACAGGAACGATTGTTTTGGTCGATAGATAAGGGCATACCCCTCGCGTAACCATAAAGAAGGGTAGCGTGTGCGCAAAGCATAACAGAGGCATTCAAATGAGCGCACGAGCATCCAATTGCACATCATCCGGCGTACCTTTAGCAGATTTAGGTTCAACCTCGTTCCCTTGCCCAGGGTGTACCGAACCAATAGGTCGAAGCCCCCGTTGTCGAAATCAAGGAGTTTTATACACTTGTCCAAATTGTGGATTTGTAGGACCCTGAGGTGAGATGATGGGAAGAGTAGCAATGACATACAAGTTGAATCCTGACTCGGAAGTTGAAGCGAACATAGAGGAAATCGTCGAAGCCATTCGATTGTTTGCAAATGAAGTCTACGAAGTCCAAAGCGTTGAAACCAAGCCCCTTGCATTTGGTCTCCAATTCGTTCAAGTTCATGTTGTGATGGATGATGGCCCCGGTCTTTCCGACAAGTTTGAAGAAATGATGAGCGAACTTGTCGGTGTTGGTGAAATCGAAGTCCTTTCGATGGGACTTCTTTGAAACACCAAATCTTGCTCTCTCTTCAGAGATGACTTGTTGGAACTTTCATGAATTCTCGCATGAGAATGGTTGCATAACTTCCCGGTGGTAATGTAAATCGAAATCGTACACTGGCACCTTCAGGATGCCACATTTGGGTTTGTTTTACCTTTTGTGCACGAGTTGATTCTTCGAGAACGAGTTCGGATATAGGTACAAGTTCAGTTTGAAATTCTTCGAAAACAGTGACGAGTGCTCTGCGCGTTCCAGATGTCGTGAGGGATGGTATTTCATCCACCACCCAATCCTGTTGCCCTAAACCAAGTTGGTTTGCAGCACCTTGTTCAATGGCGCCAATTTGATGAGAAGCATAAGCAATTTCGCATCCAGGCAATGGACCCGTTGTCACGAGACGGCCCATCTCACAATTACGAGAGATCCTTGGTTGAGTCTTCGGTCGAACCTCGACGCATGAAGTTGGTTCCAATTGTCCTTTCTCGTCCACCCTGCCAACCATGTCACCAATCTGTGGTTTGGACAAGGATACACCTAATTCGAGTCTATTTTTCATCGAAGTGTTGAATATTTTGGACTGAACAGCATGAATCGTCATTAATTGCAAATTGCTTGGCAATGTTGAATATGCGCCTAAATAATCCCCTTCGTTTTTGAGGAGGTGTTCAATCATTCGACGTTCATAGCCCATCCAATTTGGCATTTCTTCAACAATTTCTTGAGATATACCTTCACGAATGATTTTTTGTCGAACAACTGCTGCTTCTTCATCTTCATCTCCGGGCATCGTGAGATAGGTCATGACAGCTTTTTCCCAGTCACCAGAAAGTGCATATTGGCCTGTTGCAGCGGTCACAGGACGCCCTGAGCCAAATCTTTGAGGTCCAATCCAGTTCGGGAATTTATCTTCACCAACCGCTTCCTTCATTTCATTCAGTATTGACGTGATTCGATGAGCTGCTTCTTCATTCGTAAGGGGATTTCCATGTTCATCAGCACAACCTCGAACGGTGATGGTGAATCGATTTCCCTTATGATTTCCAAAACCAATTTTCTGATGAGTTCGACCAAGAATTTCAATATCGACATCAGTCATTTCAATTTCGGCAACTTTTGTTTGTGGTGCGTCAATGACAAAGATTTGAGTTGTGACGGCTCGTTTATCTTTCGTGCCTGCGAAAAAAATTCGATTTCGTGGTATTCGTAATCGATTTGCTAATTGTTGACAAAACCGATTTGTTTCCCAATTGGTGAGCGTGATTCGAGCCACAGTAAACCTGCCTTTGGGGTCGAATGCAATATTGGTGGCGACTTCCTCGACGCGGAAATCTGAAGTTCGGATTTTTAGAATCCCCCCTATACCAGGAGATGAGGATGCGTAGCCGAGTAGCCCAATCGCTTCAGCGATTGGATCATCTATCGTCATCATTGCTCACGTTCAAAGTTTGAGATTGAAATCATTGACGACAGAACCAATGATGTCTTGAAGGACTTTATCTGGGGAGCCCTTGCCAGTGGTTCTTATGTAGAATTCAGGGTCGTCGAGTTCTGGGTGGCCTGGAAAGTAGTTTGCATACTCCACATCTTTGTGGGTGTTGAGCCTCTCTCTCAACACTTGAAGAGCGGTGTGGCTTTCTCCACTAATTCGTAATCGGAGTTCGTTTTTATCCTTCTGTAAGACCTTGACAGGCATAGCAATCGGTTTCGCCAACTGCCCCTGTTTTTTGAATGTTCTTATTGTGTTGAAGAGAAATTTACATCTGTCTCCACGAATTTTTGAGCCTCTTGTTTTTTTACTTTCATGAGTTCGGGAGTGTTATGGATACGACGCGCTTTGAGGAATGGCTGGCAAGTAAAAGCCAGCTGTTTAGAAAAAGCGCACCACTTATCCTCATCGTATCATCACTCATCTCGGTTGCCCTTGTTTCTCATTTAGCATCAAACCCTCCTTCGTTCCAAACAGACTTGAATGATTTTGCCCCAGACGATGAAACCAACGATATCTATGACCGCATATCTGAGGTCTTTCCAAATGAATCCCGGCCTTTGTTTGTCCATGTCACAGCTGACGATGGTGGAAATGTACTGAAAATGGAACACATCCATACCATGCTTGAGGACATGAGAGTGTTTGAATCTGAATCTCAAAAACGACAAAATCTGGTGGTTGAATGGACGACAACAACAGGAATTCTCCAGACCGCTCTCAACGAAGAAGCGAATCACACCCCCTTATCGACGGTCAATTCATGGGAAGAAATGTTTGACTTGGTTCTTGAAGATGGGCAAAGATGCACATTAAGTGCTGACGACCAATTCCTCGCAATGTCCACATACATTTCATCGGCCCTCGTCAATCAAGATCTTGATATTCTCTCCACTTCCTGTCAATATCTTGCCGATGGGACTTCAAATGCTGAACCATTCGCAAGTTCTACGCTTTGGGTCTTGAACATCGATCCTGACATGAATGAAGACCAACGAAGAGAATTGCAGGCACAATTCCGGGAAGTCTTTTCAATTCAATCCGCAAATTCCACCCTCCAATATGACGTCATTTCAAATGACCTTATCACCTACGATATCGATGCCAACACCTTCAATAATTTGGTTCTCCTCATCGTCCTCGCTGTTGTTGTCGTCCTTGCCATGCTCTACATTGCATTTCGTGACCTCAAAGAAATCGCATTTCCACTCGTGGGCTTGTCTTTTGCCTTGATTTGGACCTACGGGACATTGAATATCTTCGGTGCACGTTTTACTGTTCTTGAAGCGACTGTAGCACCACTGGTTCTTGGACTGGGTATTGATTATGCCATACACCTTCAGAGAGCAAAAGCGAATGTCAAACAAGAAATTGGCGACAACGCAGAAGCTTGGCTTCGCTCATGTGCCCGATTATCTGTACCACTTGCCTTGGCGGTGATGACAACCATTGCTGCTTTCTTAGCAAATATTGTATCCCCGTTGCCGCCCATCGCAACTTTAGGATACGCCTTGTCGCTGGGAGTATTCAACGCGTTCATTACATCAGTGTTTGTCGTTGGAGCACTCCATGTTGTGTTTTCCAAAGATGACGAGTTGAAGCCAAACAGCCCTCAATTAGCCCTCCCAAAAATTGCCGACGGCTTCGTGAATATTCAGCAAAAACAACAAGTTCTTGTTTTACTCATTGCGATTTTGATTTCGGGATTATCCATCTATGGAGCCGCATCATTGGAAACAAATTTTGACCTCACAGATTTCGTTGATGAAGATTTAGAGATCATGACGGTTCGCGATGATTTGGCTCAACATTACGATAGTGCTGGATGGAAAATTGTCTATGTGTTCATGGAACCTGTTGAGGGCGCAGAATTCATACCAGGAGATGCAACCCTCCTCAGTGAATTACGGGGATTTCACTTCGATTTGAGGAACAATCACAATGTCGTGGGAACAGATTACCGACTACCGTCCCCCTCATACGAAGGCCCATACACCGTCCTTCGAGATGCAATCTTGAACAATGAATCCTTTGGTACGGAACACAAACTGGAGGTCTTCGGAGGAGAAGTGTATGTTATGGATGGTTCAGAAACCATTGATTTGGGGCATGCATTTGCAAGCCTTGCACACAATCAGTCAATTGCAGACCCCCTCACTGGAAAAACGTGGGAGCAGCGAATCAAAACTACTGTAGCACTTGATGAAGAAGACATCAAGTACCTCAGACATGAAATTCGAGTTGAAGCTTCGACCTCAGCCCAATCAAGTCGAGTCGTCTCCGAATTCCAAGACGCTTTGGGTTCAAAAGAAGACTCAGGAACACTCAAGGCATCTTTGGCCAATCACGCCCAGATTTATCTTGCCGGGGACCTTGTGAACCTTCAAACAATTCTCGATGGTCTTTCATTGTCCCAGTTAAGTTCCACGGGTATTTCCCTCATCTTCTCTTTTGCAGTTTTGCTCATACTTACTCGGCGAATTATGCCTTCGATTATCGTGCTTTTCCCTGTTGGCATAGCATCCTTGTGGGTCGTTGGCTCAATGGCTGTTTTGGGATTAAAATGGAATGTTCTTACAGTCATGGTCACTGCGTTGACCTTAGGCATTGGCATCGATTATTCGATTCACATGTGGCGACGAATAGAAGTTGAAATGGAAAAGAGAAAAGACCACTGGGAGGCACTGAGGGCCTCCCTCAATTCAACGGGAATTGCATTAATGTTAAGCGCTGTCACAACAATGTTCGGATTCGCTGTGTTGCTTTTCTCACCAATGCCAGTCATTCAAGACTTTGGACTTGTAACTGCTGTCACGGTGTTGTTTTCCCTTATCCTTTCACTCTTTTTGCTACCAGTGCTTGCTGAACTCACTGCAAGGGGCGACGAGGCCAAAGAAGCTACTGCTGGCGAGGGATACAATATCGACGCTGATCAGGTTTGAAAGACTTCAACAATTTCAGTCATTGGCAAGCCTACTTCTTTTGCTATCAAGGCTAAAGCCATCCATTCTGTCGTGTATTGAAGAGCATGCATCTTTCTCTCCGCCCTTCGTTCAATTTCTTGGACGGATAAGCCAGACGTTCGATTCAAAAATGATTTGAGGCGTTTGGTTTGATGACGTCTCAAGCTGTCATCCTCGACTTGTTCGACCACCTGAACTTGTGCAACGGGGGCGACATGGGGACGTTGTGTACCCACATTGTTTTGCTTTGATAATAATCCCTCAGGTGCAACAGGATTGAGCAGATGAGAAGGACGGGGGAACCAACCTAAAGGCAATTCTCCTTCAGGGAGTTGAACGACCAATGTACACATACCCTCTTTGATTGAAAGCCAACCTCGCTTCAACAAATTCTCTACCATCTCCTCAGACTGAAACGGATCGAGCCATTCCATATCAAAAGCAATCATTCGCTCAAGTGTCGCTCGCTCTATGGAGGGTAATTCACGGAATAATATTCTCAACACATTTTGTATATCGAACATTGCTGCGTCCGTCATAGAATATTCTCCTCATTCGACCTTAGAAAAGGAATTATCTTCATTGAGTATCCATCTTCCACACGATGGACCAACATAGTAAGTTCCATCCGGAGTGTATTCATATTCTCCACCGCCAGGAAGTTGAGAGTAATCTTTGGCATAAGTTTGGGATACATCCGCTGAAATTATTTCAGTCGTTGCGGGTAAAAGAGCATCGAGAGCCGAAAAATGATGTTGTGCTTGTTCCTGTGGTGATTCTTCAACCACTTTTTTTGGCGGAGGACCTTTCTTGGGGGGGCCAACTCGTTTCTTGGGCGATGCATCATCGGATTGTTCGATAGAAAGGGCTGGAGCAATCTTCACCTCTTCTTCGGTTTGACCAAGATCAAGTTGTGTCAATTCATCTCCAACATTTCGGCGTTTTCTCATCAGGATGGCCCCCAGAATGCCTAGAATGGCTAAACCACCACCTATTCCTGCTACGATAGCACCAAACATGGATGTGCTCGTTTGATAAAATTCTGAATAATTATTGTCTGTTTCGTCCAATTCCCAAACCATTTGCTGTGAATCAAGTACAATCAACAATTCCCATTTGCCTTCGGGTATCTCAACATAAGCATTGATTTTAGTCATGACATCTGAAGATAGTTGACCGTAACTGGTCCGCTTTGCAATCGTAAATTCATTCTCAACCACTGTAAAGATCGTCACATTGAATGGCACATCAATATCCTCTCCGGTGTTGTAAAATCTCACCTCGAGTAAACTACTTTCGCCTGGAGTCATTTCCTCTTTCCAAGTGATGCCATCAACGGCAAGATTGGGCCCTTTATTTGAGAGTGATTTCAGAAGCCACGGGTCGTTCTTTGAATTACCAGTGGTTGAAAAGAGAGGCCAACCGGCATCATCAGAGCCATTTGCCCAGCAGGCAAGGGATGCTTGTGCGGACAATTGAGATGGGTCACCTTGGCTGGAAAAATTGTACAAAAAAGTAAACATTGTTTTATCATCAAACACAGTGGTCAAATTTCGGATTTGCCTGATTTCATCCCACGAGACATCGTTTGACCGAATTTGACAGGTCAATTCGAGTTGTCCCGACCAACCTTGAGGTTCATCAATATTAACACCCACCTCAACGGCGTCTAATTTGTACCGAGAAACGCTAAAACTCATGCTGGATGGTAAAATTTCTGGTGCAGTTGCATCAATAATGAAATTCGGAACGAGGTATTCTGCGAGTTTCACCGTTTCAAGTGGATCCCAAACTGAAATTTTGACTTCATTGATCAGTCCGCTACGCATCGGCGTGGGTATGAGATGTTCGATTCGGCCATCTTCGACATCAACATCAACACCTCCACTCCAACGATCGAGTTGTATTTTACCTTCCCATCGAAGTTTGACGGTTCCCTCATATGGCACAAGACTCGTTGCATGAATCAAACTTGCCTCAAAGAGTAATCTATCTTCACCCATGACGATGACATTTTCGGTGATGTCGTTTTGTACAGAACCTTCGACATCTCGAAGACCGTGAATTTCGATATTCATTTCCTTTTGCAACAACCAGGCATTCTCATATTTGCTTCGACTTGTTCCGTCATTGTCTTTGATAACGACATCAAGTTTGCCATTGATCAATCCTCCCATTGAGAACGACCAAGCAATTTCAGCATTCAACGAGAGCGACATCACACCTGCTTCGTAAGAAACAATGCAGTCCACAGCCGTCACAAGAAGTCGTGCGTCCAAAGATGAACAGCCATTGATTTGAGGTTGATATCGAATACCCAATTGACTATCACCTCCTAGTTCCACTGTGATTTCAGTGATATCATCAAGTTCGTTCGCATCATACACCTCGAGTTCAAACGCAAGGTTTCGTGATGGCTCAATCAAAGCCGCAGAGCCCACCTTTTCTGAAGTGATTTCAAAGGAAAGAAGTTCACTTAAACTTGGCTCACGTGTTTCCCAAACCAAATGGCTGACTCCGTTTGAAGGGGGAGGTAGTGTAAAACCTGCAACATCATTTCCGGCAAAAAACACATGCACGAATTGATGGTCATCATTGATTGTATCATCGATGGATACGTTGAGATACCATGAATTCAGGTTGTTTTCAATCGTGTAATTTACTGGGGTGAATTCTATAGATTGAGGATATGAGTCTAATGAACCACCATTTGTTCCATCATGTTCAGCCTCAATCCACATGAATGCCTCGAGGGTTTGGTTGGTAAAACCCCCTACATCGTACACTTCGATTCCAGCGATACGCTCCGCGTTTTCATTTGAATAAGTGTTGAGTTGTGGATAGGTACTCAAGATGATGGGTTCATCAGCATTGATTGTGAAATACAAATTCTCTGCATCAACATCAAGAGTCCAGTCTTGGTCTGTTCTTGCTTCGAACCACAAGTGAGCATTTCCCGAAACTCCTTCTGCGAGGCTAATTTGAGCTGTGTAAGATTGGGCTTTGGGTAGATTAAACCATTCAGTTGTCACATTATCCCACAATCTCTTACCTGTGACTTCATCATTTTCAAAGGTTCGAACATCGATATGAAGTCGACCTTCGATATCGCCTTCGAGCATTCTCAATCCTGAATTTTTGAACACACGGTCGACTTCAACCTGCAGAATGCTTGTTGAGGGGATGACCTCTCCGGATTCTAACGATGAATCGCCCAAACTTGAAAATGAGGAAACGACATTGAGCACTCCGACTTGAACTTCTTTGTCGAGTGTAATCAAATCGGGTGAAATATAGCTTACATTTCGTTGTGCTTTGGTACCAATCCTGTACACGAGGAAATCGGATTGAACATCTTTTGAAAGTGAGACTCGCCAATCCAAAAGTACGCCTTGATCATCACTTGAATTGATGGATACAGAGACTTGATTTGGAATTAATAATTGCTCGACGTCGTTCAGGCTAAAGAGTTGACTCGAACTGTTGTAGGTGATGGTTGACCAAGATGAGCCGGGAAGATAGATGCCATTTTGGTCACTCTCTCGAAATGCAATCCAATAATCTCCAGGCATGGTCACTCCATGATGATGCGTTTGAAACAGCACAGGTGCACTTGAGGGTTGCATAGAAAGTGGCGTTGTAGGCCCAAGTGATGCTTCATCCGCACCGATGGAGACAAAATTCACCCTTGGCATAATCCATTCATCCAATTCAGTAGAGGTATATTTGACGCGATATTGGAGGAAGGGCAAATCCTCAAGACTTGTGAGTAAGGAAAGGTTGGATTGACTAAAAAACGAATTCACAGGTATCGATGTTGGAACCCAATTTGCTTGGGGCAAACCTCCAGCCGTCGTTGCAAGACGATATTGTAGTAATGCTGTGGTGCCAGACGGTTCAAATGCGGTAAAATCAAGCCAAATTCCTGAGGCACTTCCCTTTGCACCCGAACGCAAATCTATCGCTGCACTTGTGAGCCACCCTTCAAGACTATCGGGATTTTCATACATTCCAGTTTCTGATAAATACTGAAGATACCACACATAATAAGGATACTGCGTGGCTTCACCGCCGGCATAAACAAGTGTCCCCCCTGCATTGACCAAGGTTGATTCATACATTCCAATTTGAAGGGTGTTGTGTGTTCTCCAAGTGTTCGTAAATGGATTGTAACCGAACGTTTTGGTATTGATATTGGCATTCCATCCTGAACCACTGTACCCTCCCATGATGACGATTTCATCGTTGATGACTGCAGAAGCATACGATGCAAAATTGTTGGTTGAATTAGGTAATCGAGCCCAAGTGTTCGACCCAGGGTCGTACACTTCAGAGATGTTTGTTGTCCCGATGACCGTTGTGTTTGTTGTGGTGTCAAAATATTGCACCAAGCCACCATATGCAATTAATTTCCCGTGGAATGGAATCAAATCAAATGCAAGTCGCTTGTGCGACATGTTCGCCATTTCAGCCCACACATCATTGACAGGGTCATACCTCATGAGTCGATCCGTTGGGTCTGACCTTGCACGATTAGCAACTCCTCCAGCAACGTACATGTATCCATTGTGTTCTGTTGCACCCGCTAATCCAACGCTCTTACCATTCGGCATATTTGTACCATTCGACCAATTTCCGGTCAAGAGGTCAAGGACTTGGACCATGCCAGTTGCTTTAATTTCTGGATTCGAAAATGGATAATGGTCACCGACGACATACACTTTTGTGCCTATTTTCACGCAGTCATGGTATTGCTGTGTATACGGCATTGTGATGCCTGCAGGGTCCCATGTCCCATTGGTCACATCAAAAATTTCAATGAGGGTCGTGGCAGTTTCATCTCCCGTTTGGAGTGGATTTGGGTCGACCATTCCGCCCATAAAATACACTTCATGTGTCAAATCGTTGTAAAATGAGCATCCAGCGGTTCTCGGCATCGATAATCCGTTTCCATTTGTGGCTGACCATTGAAACAGAGGTCGCTCAATGGTAGTGATGCCTGTTTGTGCATCAAATGTTAGATTGGTGTAGGTATATCCTCCAGATTTTGGAAATGTCGTTTGATTAATGATTGACTGGCCTTCATAAACAGGTTCCAATGTGTCTTTTTGAAACTGTTCGACATCGATTGAGGAAAATAATGAAAGAACAAAGAGAATGGCTAGTGATACAGCAAGGGACTGTTTATCATCACTGCGTGCCATAAACCTCCGAATATGTCGAAGTTTGTATATGCATCGAATTATGGTTTGTTCAAATCACTACCTTCATGTAGTGTCAACACCGGCGCAAATTAAGGTCACGTTATGAACAAGTACATTGCAAGAGACCCTCGAACTGGTCAACCAATCAAGGTTGGTCAGAAAAAGGGTAAGGCAAAACATCAAGTGGTGCGCAAAGGCCCTTGGAGTGTTCTTCGACCCTCGCAAGTCATGGATTTGGCAACCGGTCAAATTGATTCAATTCAGGTCCGCTGGCAAGGAAAAGACAAGAAATTGACGAAGAAGGATGGCATAGAAGGTATTGCAGAACTACCCCGTCAATTGACCGTTCCAGCACACTCAGCATTGCTCGATGCGTTCGCTTCACCTCACCATGATGTGCGTGCTGCAGGATTACGTGTCATGCCTACATTTGCAACCCGAAAATCCGATGAACTTTTTGACTGGCTTTCTGTTCTTCTCGATGATGACCATGAATTTGTCCAACGAGCAGCGAGTCAAGCACTCATTGAATGTGCTGCATATTTTCCGAGTGGTATCGAATCATCATTGCTCAATGAAGTGCGGCACATTGAATCTCGGAGGAGAGAAGCCGGATGGAAGGCACTTGAAATCCTATCTGAACATTGGCCAGAAGTCGCAGCAGACCATATCGATGGTTTATTGCTTGAGGATGAACATGTACTGCGACAACGTGCTGCAACATTGATTCAACGAATTTTAAACAAAAGTTTTGCAGCTGCTTGGGATCTTGTTTCATGGTGCCTCAATGATGAGGATGCTCAAGTTCGGCTCTCAGCAGCAAAAACACTTCCAACCTTGGCTCGGCATGACAATCGAATGGCAACATTGTTTGCAGAGAGAACGTTGAGTGATCCGAACCCCGAGGTTCGTCTCGCTGGCATCAAGGCAATGACATCACTCAACCGTGATTCAGGACGTGTTAAGGACCTAATTATCCAAGGAGCACGCTCGTCGGATATTCGAATTCGAAGGGCGAGTATTGACTTGCTTCCAAGAATCTTGGGGGAAGACCAACTTCGAATCTTGGCAACAGATTTGCTTCAGCATGAAACGGATACCAAACTTATTGCTTCACTCTCAGAAATGAGATACGATGCTGCACTCGAAGGAAGTGAGGATGAAAAGAATGCAGCACTCTCACCAGCCCTCCCAATTCCTGAACTTGACCGAGAACTTAATGCTTTGAAATCCTATGTTCCCATCGAAGATTTTGAGGACGCATCACCAAAACCTACCTTCAGCACTGGCGAAGATGAAGAAGAAGCCGAGGATGATGAAGATGATGAAGTGCGGCATGATTAAGAAGAGGTGCTAAGTGGGCGACCTGTTAGAGAAGTGATTCGATGAGTGAGGACCAACCGTTCAACACAAAAGAAGAACAATTTGAGCGACTATGGAATGGTGAAACACCTAAGGGAATCAACCGAGCTAAATCACTTAAATTCCAGCAGTACATACTCGAACATGTCCGACAGATGCGTCGTCCATTGACCAAAGAAAATGCACGACGATACTGGTTGGGTGACCTTCAGAAAGAAGTTCAAAACACAGAATACTGATCGTACGAGAGTTGCCACACCTCGGCAACTCAACATGCAAGAGTGAGGTGAGGTTATGTTTACGAAAAAAACGTTCAACGACTACGGCCTTTCAGAAGAATTGCTCACTGGCATTGAGAGAGCAGGTTGGTCACATACAACCCCAATTCAACATGATTCAATCCCATATGGGCTTCGAGGAAAAAATGTCATCGGCCAAGCACGAACTGGTTCAGGTAAAACCGGAGCATTTGGAATACCCATCCTCGAAAATTGTCAATCTACTGGTCAATTGCAGGCCCTTGTGTTAACCCCCACTCGTGAACTTGCTCAACAAGTCAGTGATGAGATGTCCATGCTCCAAGGGAACATGGGATACAAAATAGCAACCGTGTACGGTGGAAAAGACTTGGAAACACAGGCAAAGAAACTCGATGGTGGAGTCGATATCATTGTTGGAACACCTGGAAGAGTGATGGATATGTCCAAAAGAGGCCACCTCGACTTGAATGAACCATTCATCTTTTGCCTCGATGAAGCAGACAGAATGCTCGACATGGGATTTTTGCCAGATATCATGTGGGTGTTGGAACGAATGGGCAACCGCAAACAGACGTTTCTCTTTTCAGCAACCTTCCCCCAAGAAATTCTCGACATCACAAATCAATTTATCGAAGATGCTGAGCACATCCTTACCGAAGAAGAGCAATTGGAATTGCCACCTGTTGATCTATTTTCGACTCGCGTGAGTCGAACCAACAAAATATGGGCATTATGTCGACTTCTCGACAGCCAAAGTGAACATGACCAAACCATGATTTTTTGCAACACAAAACGAATGGTTGACTTAGCTGTTGACCGACTTAAGAAATTCAATTACGACGTAGGTGCACTTCACGGAGACATGAGTCAAAACCAACGAGATGAAATGCTCAACAGATTCAAAGAGGGGAAGTTGCCTATCATTGTAGCAACAGATGTTGCAGCAAGAGGAATTGACGTTGATGGTGTCACACTTGTCGTGAATTATGACCTGCCTTCGGATTTTGATTCATTTATTCACCGAATTGGCAGAACAGGTCGAATTGGTCGCAATGGCGTGGCATGGAGTCTTGTCTCCAAAGATGATGCCCCTCTCATTCCTCGTATTTGTGCCACCTATGGACTCGATATTGTTGAAACACAGCCACCTGAACCTCCTGAAGGGCAAAAAGAACGAATCAGTAAGAAAGAAGATTATTCAGAATCAGCAGACGTGTTTGGATACATCACATTACAGCGACAACTCAATCAACCTGTAAGCCCTTGGCAAGTTGAGAAGTGGTGTTCAGAGATCATAAAATGCGACCCTCTGCTCATCGGAGATATTCAAATGGTCGGAAAGAATGTGCATTTGAACGTTCATTCATCCATCGTAGGCTCTGCCTTGAAGGCATTTGAAACTTCAGAATTTTTTGGAAGTATCAATCCAGCGAGTATTCTCGAGTAATTACTCTTCTTCGGACGTGTTGTTTGAAGTTGAGGATGTTAATTGATTCGTTCCATTCAAAGAAGTTCCTTGCCCTTTGAACATTGTTTCTGGACGGTCTATTTTGACAACAACAGAAACAACACCAATGGCCCCTAACACGCTGAGCGACCATGCCGTTTCGATAGCGTTATCCCATGTCCGCTGAGCATCTTGACATTCAGGTGTGGTCAATTCAGAAAATTCACACCAATCGAGTTCATATTTTGCACTTGTTGCTTCGTCACTCGTGTAGATTGAAACGATGGAGGAAAGGACCACTAAGGTGAAGATGGCGGCTAATGCAATGTATTTTGCTTCCCAGTTTTTTCGAATGATGATGCGTCCTGACTCAGACTGGTTGAAGGCTGCATCATTTATTCGAGCAGGTCCGCCAACTTTGGAAAACCAAACTAACCAAAGCAAAACAAGCACAACCAAAAATCCAATTTCATACACAAAGGCATGGTATTCCCACATTGGTTGCAAGCACATTTGCTCATTAGGTTGTTCTAAACAATTTTCAAGAGCGATTGGATAAAAGACGACCAATCTCAAAATGTTGAGAATGTAGACGATGATAGCACCGATGGCAATGGATTTGAGTTTCAATTTCTGTGGTACACCATCGGTCATCCATATGAGAGTCGAAAGGAACACCATTTCATGCACACCTGCACACTCATCGGAAACATACAATCCAACCGAATCAAATGGCCCAGGAAACGAGGGGTGATGAAAATCAATTCTTGTCATCCATCCATTGTGCGTAGACAATGTCGCCACACCATCACCATACAGCAGATTTGTTAATCCATGCCACACCCATGCTTCGGTGACTTGCAACAACGCAAGTGAATCGGTGGGCATCGTCAAAAACCAATACAATGCTTCTGCAAAAATGAGGGCGAGAGGGATGCGAAGATACCTCTTACCGAGTTGAACCACCTCTGGCCAGGAGAGGTCTTCTTTTTCGGCAGAAGAAGCCTTCGTCATTGTCCTTGGCAGTCCCAATGACCACATTAAACCACTTGAACCATCGAAGTTGGTTTTGTTGTATTCCATCGGGTTATGTTCAAATGGATGCTAGGGGTGGATACCGATGTGGAGCCTTTCAATCCAAGGCCAACGCATCAACTTGATGTGCTTGGATTCTATTGCCCTGTCCCATTGCGTACTTTGCAACAGCAAATCAAACTCCTGACCTCAAACGATATCTTGCTGGTGATTGCAGATGATCCAGAAACTCAGCATGATATTCCGCCTTTTCTCCAACGAAATGGACATGTTCTTCGTCAATTCATTCAACACCAAGGTGAATTTTACTATGTTATTGAGGTGAGCTAATGGACCATCATCCCTTGACCGACCAAGATATTCCAAGTCAATCCGTGCTACCAACTCCACTCGGCCAATTCGACATTCATGTCTTCCATGATAAAAACACCGGAGAGGACCATGTCGCCCTTACTCTTGGGGACATGAGTGGACCCGACCCCGTTCTCCTCCGAGTTCATTCTGAATGCCTCACGGGTGACGTGTTTGCGAGTCAAAGGTGCGATTGTGGCCCTCAACTCCATGCGGCTTTAGATGCAATTTCAAACAAAGGATGGGGGGCTCTTCTTTACTTGCGCCAAGAAGGAAGAGGTATCGGTTTGCATGCAAAAATCCAAGCCTACAAATTACAAGATGAAGGTGCCGATACCCTCGACGCCAATCTCATGCTTGGTTTACCAGCAGATGGAAGGCAGTACGATATTGCAGCAGACATGCTTAAGTTCTTGGGCATTGAAAAAGTCAACTTACTTACCAACAATCCAGATAAAGTGAACCAACTTAAGTCGTATGGAATCGATGTCGTCGAGAGAACTCCTCTTATCGCAGGCATCACCGATGAAAATAGAAATTATCTTTCAACAAAAGGACATCGAATGGGCCATCATATCACCAAAACAGACTTAGAATGATGTTGCCTCAAACTTGCATTGCTCTTTGGTCGTTCACTTTAAATCCGAACCAAGCAACTGTGCTTCTTAGCACGGTTGAAAGCAGATACACCACAACAAGAATTGTGGTCAACGAAGCCCCATTTTTCAACACAGCATCCAAAACAAGACCTGCGGTGCTTGAACCAACGAGAGCCGCAATACCAATTCCGGCATTATGAATCCCAAAGCGTCGTGCTCTCTCCAATTGAGGACTTGCAGAGCTCACAACCGTTGGGGCCGCGATATTCATCACTGCCACAGGGTGGCCATACACGATTTGAATCAATATCATCAACCAGAATCCCCATTGTGATGGCCACAAGGTCACCAGTGCATATGAAATAGGAATGAGGGAAATATACAACCTTGCTCGACGGATCAAGGTGATGGCATGAGTTTGTTCCAACATCTTTGGTACATGTGGCTGCCAAATTAAGGTGGAGAGTTGGCCAACGACGACGAACACAACGATGTGCAACGTACTTAATTCGAGAACATCGAGCATGGTGAGAGGCACAAGAGGCCAAATGATGCTCATCACCAAAATGTACGCCCACTGGCTGTGCAAGTAACTCTTCCAATCGTTATCGGGAATGGTTGGATGGTCTAAGTGAGGGTCATGGCTTGGTGGAATAATGATCGGGGGAGAGGTCGTAAGTGCAGGTACTGCCTTTGAGCGGTTGGTTCTCGATAATTGAAACAAAACGAGCAAGCCCATCAAATTGATAAAACCTGCAATGGCAAAACCCCGAGCAAAACCTTCACCATGACCTTGGACACTGACGATGAGTCCTGCAGTTGCGCTACCCACGACATTTGCAATCAATCCGATTTGGCCCAACCTTGCAAACGCCCGAGCCCTGTGTTGTTCAGCGTACAAATCGGTCACCAAACCATTCCACACGGGGGTGACCATGGATAAGCCAACTGCATGTATGACAACAGCCCACAGCATCGTGGTCGGACTGTTCGTCATCGCCATCAAGAGGAGCCCAGTGGCAAGGACGATTGTTCCTAGGACGAGCCAAAACACCCTTTTTTGAGATCTGTCAGAAGCCTTCCCCCAGGTTGGTTGGAGAATGTTTGGAATCACATGGGCAACCGCAGTGAGAATGCCCAAGGCAGCAACACTTCCACCAATAATTCGCATGTGGTAGGCAAAATAACTCGTCGACAATCCGTTGCTCAACTGTTGTGAACTGTGGAAAAAACCCAAGTTTTTGTTTTGGGGATATTCTTCGTCCACGCCATTTGACTGTGGGTTGGGATTTAATGATTCTTAAATCAAATCAACAAGCACAGCGATTCGAGAGTATACATGGGGCCGTGGCCGGGAATTGAACCCGGGCTGAGGGAACCACAATCCCTCGTGCTAACCTCTACACCACCACAGCCATGAGAAGTAACCCTGCGTCAATAATTCACTATTTCAAACATGCGCAGCAACTTCAAACACCTCGGAAAACAACGCAATCAACCCTTTCCTTCAAGAACAAAGGTGTGTTGTATAGATGTATGCGAGGACGAGGCATCCCACTCATCCTGACCTTCTTGATGATGATATCAACGACCTTTGCAATGATGGATGTTGCTGAAGCTCGAAGCGTTCACTCAACAACGACCGTCGACTTATTGCCTCAAGGGGATTTTAAGAACACCAGTGCATGGTCAACCGGTGCCACCACATCATTTTCGCTTGAACCTGCAGAATACACCGAAGCAATGGTGCTGGACAACAGGCTGACGTTTATGCACGAACGTCCAACCAATATTGACGGGGTTTTGTTTTGGAGTCAGTTTTCTTCTTCAAATTCAAATTATTCTATTGGTGCACCTGATGGGGCATCCACATGGACAACGGGGCCTGAAATTGTTGTCGAATCATTTTTTACCGGGGGATACACACAATATGAAATTCTTGAAGTTTCATTCACAAGTGCTTTTCAAATCACAAATTCACTTCAACAAGACACCGTTCGAATTTCTATTGAAACCAGTGAAGGATTTGATGTGATTCAAAATTTTGCTCATACACAAGGTAATATGGATTACATTAACAATTCAGCATGGAAAGTCAACATCACATCTATGTTTGAATGGAATTGGTCCGTTCTTGAATCGACTATTTTCACTTGGGATTATGTCTCTGCCGGTGGCGTCGATGATGCAAGACTTGTGGTCGACGCTGTTGGATTTGAAGTAAAACTTCGACTGCCATGGTATGGCGGTGAAGTCGCTACGGCAACAACAACTGTCAAAGCGAATGAGTTCCCTCTCCTGTTTGCTGACCTTTCGGCAGGAACATATCAAGAGATGACTCTTTCTAATTGTGGCCTTGAGCGAAGTGCTTCATCGTCAACGATTGGTGTTTGGGAAAGTGAAATTCTCGAAACTCCCCCAGGCCAACGGTTTGGCCGCATTCATTTTTCTTTGGACAACGAATCAATCAACGATGTGACCATGAAATATCGAGTCTCCAATGATGGTATCTCATTTACAGATTATCAAGTCATCCTTGAAAAAATGGAAATTCCCCTTGTGCCTTACGTGCAAATTATGCTCGAAGTGAGTGAAAGTTGTGTGTCTAAAGTTTGGATTGACATCAATGACCCAACATTACAACTCACCGGTAAAATCTTCGGCGATATCGATGGAATCGATCCAACCTACTCAAGATGGCTCGTCTTTGTTGATGGTGAAGTGGTACGAAATGAACCTGTTGACATTGGAGTATTTTCGATTTCAATTCCTCTTGGAGCATATCTTCCACATGACAATTCTGCATTTGAAGTGCAAATCAAAACCTGGTTTACCTGGGATTCGCTTGGAAACAAAAGCACAACCGGTTTTGAGATTTCAAATATGGATATGACTGGTGCTTTTACCGTCCAGTGGGATGAAGACCCCCTTTGCGATGATATTGGGCGCATCGAGTTACTCGAAGATGGCGGAGGCATTATTCTTCCATTTATGGAACGATGTAGCGATGATCGACATTCCAATGATGACCTTGCAGTCACCTTTTCAAATTCAAATGCTAACCTCATCGATGTCGACCTCACCGAAGGACAAATTCGCATTCATCTCCTACCGGAGGCTTCGGGACAAGCAATTATTTCTGTCACTGTCACCGACCCTGCTGGAAATACATACGAAGATTCATTTGAAGTGGTCGTACAATCGATCAACGACCCACCTGTTGTCGAAGAATTTCCGGGGATTATTCCCGTCGAGAAAGACGTCCCACTGGTGATTCCTTTTACTGCAAGTGACATTGATTCGTCAACATTTACGGCGAGTACCAATAAATCTTGGGCCACCGTTGATGTTGACACCATGGAGTTGACAATCATGTCTCCAACGGTTGGATTTGATTCGATTCTATTCACCGTATGCGATGAAGTTAGTTGCAGTAGTCGGACTTTGGATATCGAAGTGCTCGCCATGGCGGACCTCATTGTTGAGGATGTTGAATTTTCAAACAAAGTAAAGCAAGGTGAAGTGATCGAAGTTCAAGTCTATGTTCGTAATATTGGGCAAGCCGAAGCAACGATGGTTTCCGTTCGATGTCAAACAGATGATGAACTCGTTGACCTTGATACCATTCCAGTTTTGCAACCAGGACAGGTTGCTATTGCGTCATGCCAATGGGTTGTTCCTGAGGAAAAATTGGCGACTCAGTTCGAGGTTATCCTCGATCGTGGCTTGAATATTCAAGAGGGCAATGAAGAAAACAACGAATGGACCTCCTTGCTTTCCATCGAAGAAAAAGAGCAAGTAAGCGAAGAAAAGAACGATTCAATGTTCTCAATCTCACCAGGAACCAGTTTGAGTATTGCAACTATTTTCATCATCCTGCTCATCGTATTCTTCATTATGTTTGCACCCGCAAAAATCAAGAAAATTGAATAATTTGGTGTTTTGATGATTTCAGAGACCTTAACGACTGTGCAAGTCGATGCATTGCTTGAACGAATTTACAAAGTTCCTATTATGGAATCCCTTGCCATGACCATTACTGGCCTCGAAGAAGGAATTTGCATTGCTACAGTTCCAAGGCAAGCAAAGTGGGATGGAATTTACCAAACATTCCATGGTGGAATTCTGGGTACTATTGCGGATTCAATCACCTGTTTTGCTATCCTCACAAAACTTGGTGCTGACGCAAATGTCGCTACAACCGATTTCAATATCCGTTTTTTACGCCCCTGCCATACCGATGTCACATGCACAGCAAGAGTGATTCGTGCTGGACGGACATTAAGTCTTGCAGAAGCAGAAATTACAGACCAGAATGGGAAAATCGTTGCCATAGCACAAGTGAGTTACATCCATCTTCATCAACAGACCTGATGTCGCATAATTGTAAATTCCACCTCAATATTGATAAGCAGACCGTGTCAGAAGAGAATACTTTGAGGTCGTGGGGGCCGTTCAACACCGTTGACAAAGTGGATGTGGGAACATATGCCAGAATTGAAAATACGCATTGAAACTGAGGAATTCATTTACGAAGAATTTGTAGAAGCTTGATCGTCACTGTCTTTTGCCCACCGTCGTGGGTACAAGTCTGCGTCCATCAAAACCATCGTTGGTTGGGCTACTTCGCCTTCGTTGAGGTCTGCAATTTCATTTGCCTCGTGTTTGAATTTAACGAGAGCAACCGCTTGTCCTCGACAGGTGGTAACAAGGACTTGGCTGCCTTTTCCAATGGATTCATCGACAGATACAATCCCAGGCCGGAGCAATGGAGCACCATTTGATATTGCGGCTACTGCACTATCCTTGATGACGCACTTAGGAAAATGTTCGAGTAATAACTCAATAGGATGAATGATACTTCGAAGAGCCCTGTCATCTCCTTGTTCTTTCCAAAGCCAAACTGCGTCGGCGATGACGTCCATTGACACGCATTGTTCAAGATGATAACGTCCGGATTGATTTCTTCGTAATTCTTTGAGTTCAATCGGCATACCTGCAAGCAGACCCATATCACGTGCCATGGTTCGGATGTAAGTACCCGATTCACAACGCACCTCAATGATAAAATCTCTTTCTTGAGCATCGATGAGTTTGACAGATTCAATTGTGCGAGTACGAACCTGAACTTTAACCGCCGAGATTTCAGGGGGAACATTGTAGATTTTACCTTCGAATTGTCGCAAGAGAGATTCAAGTGTCTCTTTGTCGATTGGGGATTGACTACGGAGGACACAAATGTAGGATTTATCATGCTTCAAAATTGCAGAGGTTAATTTTACTGATTTGCCAAGTAAAAGAGTCAATACCCCTGTTGCAAATGGGTCCAAAGTTCCTCCGTGACCTAACTTTTCAAGTTCAAGCAGGTCCCTTGCCCATGAAGCAAGTTGATGTGATGATGGACCTGGTGGTTTGTCGAGGAGAATAAATCCTGACTGCATCAATTGTTCGAGATTTCGTTCATCAGGTGCAGAACCAAGGTGTTCATCAGGTGAATAATCAGCATCAATTTCAAGAAATGTTGTCATAGTTTTTCCTCCAGAATTAAGATGACCTTTTCGACGATCTCTTCAATTGATAGAACGGATGCATCAATGATATGTGAATATGGCGTAGGGTCCTCAGGATTAAGGCCATACAACTCATGAAATCGCTGAAGGTCAACCTCCAATCGTTTCTTATTTGCTGCAACGGCTTCCTCGAATGGGATACCCTCCCTTTTTGTCACACGCTTGGCACGCTCATCCTCGGACACATTGACCCAAAGGCGAACACATTCTAAGTTCAATCTGAAAGCCCACCATCCGGCTAATCTTGATTCGACGATATCGGCATCTTCAGCTAACATTCTTTGTTGAAGAATTTCATCCAAACCGCGGTCGACATCAAGATTTGAAATGCACATTTGACCAAATTCTGCAAGAGAGACTCCTTCTTTTTGTGCTTGCTCTCGGAATATCTGACCACCATTCAAACTTGACCAGTTGAAGTGCTGTTGTAGTCTCCCAACCAACGTTGATGTACCGCTGCCAGGATGGCCAGAAATGGTAATTCTTACCATACCTACACCCATTCATGGAAACAGACATTGCATCTTTTTGTTCTTGGTCCGTCGTACGTGATGATATCGCCTTGACATTCTGGACATTCTTGTATTCCAGCAAAGAAGGGTTGACCCGTTGATTTCGTATCAGCATTGGATTTTTTCTTTTGCTGTGTCCTTTGTTTCGCTTTTTCTTGCCGCTTCATTGCTGCACTTGATTTTCCACCCGATTTTTGAGTGACAAGATGGAGGAGGGGTTCCTTTAGAATTTCACCGGAGGTAACAAGTGGATGACTTTTGAACCTGAATAACTTGATATGCCTATCGAGAATTCGCCCATATGCAGCACTCATACAAATGTATGTGCAAATCCATGCAGGGAAAAAGAGAAATTTATCGTTGAGAAGGTTCCATTCAGTTGCCCATGGCAATGACACATAATCAACGCGAAAATTGGTCACAGCAGTCGTGAGCCAGGCAAAAATCGCAATAATGAAAATCATGGTGAACATCATAGGTTTCATTGCCCCCATTTGCACCTTGAGTTGCTCTGGCATCATTTGTTGTTGCAAAATCATCGCTTTTTCTTGAAGAATTGGGTCTCTCGAAATTCTTGCTTCATTCATCATTTGTCGAACTTGGGACTGCCTATGACCGATGTGTGCTTGGTCAATAGGGTCAACAAAGAAATTTCGAATCACGGTGTTTAATGTCATTGAAAAAGCACCAAGAATCAAAACTGTTAGGACAAAATATGACTCCTCTGGTAAGACTGGGGTCAAAATTGGATCTGCCATTTCGCCCACGCTTGTTCGAATGGAAGGCGTCATAATGAGAAATGTCATGAAAATCATGACGAGTAACATCATGAACATTGATCCACCTGGTGGAGGGGGCGGTGGAGGACTTGGACCATTGGCCATGAATCGTGGGTTGGTCCATAGGGCATGAAGGTTGGCTTTCAATCACCTCAAGAAAGGCAGTTGATGAATGAATATTAGGCCCCCTCAATTCATCTTCAGACAGCATCGAAAAGATGTAATAAACGACAACATAAGCATCACAACGGGGCAAATCTATGCGGCCAAAAGAACGTCTTGAAGTTAGTGACACATGGTTGTATCCATTACCCATGCCAATGCCGGGTCAGCCCGTGTGCGTGACGGAAAACGAAGCTTTGGAGCAACTTGCTCGCCTTGGCTCGCATCCTCAAATCTTTTTGTGGACTGACCAAGAACGAAGAGTACCCAAACAGTGGCATTTCCTTGCAAGCGTTCGTCAGGGTGTGCCTCCGCAAGGAATTTTTGCAGAACTTCAAGCATGGAAAAGTCAGTATCCAAAAGCGTGGCTTGCCGTTGATTTGCGAGATGGTGTTATCCCCCCCTCAGTTCCAAAGCCCCTCGAACAGGTCCTTTCCGAACTCGGCCGTTGTTCACTCGTTATCGTCAACCATTCGGAAAATCACACCGATTTTCCTCGATGGGTTTTGCCTTAATTAAGCAGTAAACTCAAATCCACATGCAGAGCAGGTTGTGCTTCCTTCTGGGTTTGAACTCTCACACACTGCACAGATGAGGTCGCCACCAGATGTGCTTGACTCAACAATTTCTTCGGCAGGGGCTTCAAGGTTTTCGCCACCATCAACGACAGCATCACCTTCAGAGTCACCTTGCTCGCTTGAGCCTGCACCAGATTGTTCGGACCAAGCCTTTGCCGCATCCTCAAGTTCTGCTTTCTTTAGGTAGCCATTATCATCATGGTCAAAGTCAGCAGCAAAGACAAGGAATGAATCTCTGTCTGAGATTCCAAATGATTCCATGACCTTTACCAAAACATCTTCCCTCCATGTGACTGTGAGGTCACCATCCTCAGCAGAAGGTTCATCGTCGTCGTCAGAAACCTCCTCTTCGATTTCCTCTTCGGCATCGGTTTCAACAGTTTCTTTTGCAAGAGCAGGAAGGTCGTCAGATTCGATTTCATCTCCGATGTGAACACCATGGAATCGATTAAGTGCTTCTGCATCGACTTCACCACTACCTTTGATTTCGAAGGATACTTCGATACGTTCACCTTTTGCAACCTTTGGAAGTTTCCATACACAATGGAGACCTCCTTCGCCTTCTGTTGAGGTCATGACCACATCATCTCGCTTTCCTCCTGCACCTTTGACCGTCCATTCCTTGACTTCAAATGAAGTGGGGATCACATCATTGATGTGGACATCTGATAATCCAGTGTCCCCATTGTTTTCGAACAGAATGAGGACTTCATAGCGTCCCTTACCACCAAGTGGAATTGCTTGCTTTCCAGAGCTGATGTTACGCCTGTTGTGGACGACTTTGATGCTTGGGGATTGGACCGGTTCACGAAGACAAATTGGACCAAATCGTTCAGCACTAAATTCAGCTCGAACTGGTGCATCGACGCGAACATTGTTGGGTGAAGGGTCGGGTGCAATCAATGGATAATGCAACTCAAGTTTCTTTCCTGGTTTCATACCAATTGGACCTCGTGTACCCACGGTAATCGTCATAGTGTAACCATGGCCATCTGGAGAACGATGTTCCTTTTCAAGAGTAATTCCTTCGCTCACTTCAACCTTGAACTGGTCTTCATCGAGAACTTTACCATCGAGTTTTATGGTGACATCTTTTGCACTTGGTGCATTGAAAAGTCCCGGAACATCGTCAGTAATCCTCATCAGATTGATTGTGGCCGTACCTTCGTTTTTAATTGAAATAGAAGACTCAATTTTTTGTTCTCTGTACGATCGAATACTTGACGTCGAATACTTCTTAGCAATTGAACCTTCAACAACATCAAGTTTCTTTTCCTCAAGCGTGATGCTTCCTTCGGTTGAACGCTTGGCTCTCGGCAAGACAGTGTAAGAAAGTTCGTAGGTGAAATCAGGTTCAGATTGATGCTCTACAACAGCCTCATCGGACTCCCATTTCCCATTTGGAAGGACATCCTCTGAAACATCATCGATGTCAAACAAGAGGTCTTCACTACCCTTCATGCGAACTTGCAATCGAGTCAAATCCACGGCAAAGGTGGAACGGTTTTCAAAAATGGCTTGACAAATCCAATTGTCGGGCCTTTCATCTTCTCTCACCTTCATGTAGGTGAATCCACGACAAAATGCGTCGAGTTCTCTAAATGACATCCCAGACAATGTAGCATCTGAACGGTAAGTGACATTGACTTCACCAGCATCGATTGAAGATACATCTGAAACGAAAATGGTACCCTCGATGTGAAGCGTTTGAGTATCGCCTGCTGGAAGGCGACCGATACTCCAAGTAAGCACTCCATCTTCTATAGAAGATGCCCCTGGAGTTGGAAAGTTCATTGAATCTGGAATGACACGTGTGAGGGTAACCTCATTCAAACTTACACCAGAGACATTTTGTACTTCAAGCTCAAGTGAAATTGGTCCGGGTTCTTCACCCATGGCAACTGAATACGAGCGTTCTTGAGAACGAGCGGGATTCGTATCCAATCGTTCTCGGCAAAGAAGCATAGTTTTTCCATTGACCTTGTATTGCATGGTATAATTCTTACCTGGTTCAAGTTCATCAACCGAAACGTGCTCTCCTGCAACATCCGTTGCATCAGTTTGGTCGAGAAGAACATCGATGTCAAAGATTCGATCATCCTTTGATGGATTGTTGATGGTAAGCGTACCTTTCACGGATTGCTTCATGATTTCTCCATCCACGGTCAATTTCGTGACTTCAACTTCATGCAAATTCCCTTCGAGTTTGTCGCCATCGACATCATCGACTTCGACAACGGAACGAATCTTGGCACCCGCTTGGGAGTCCGAAAGGTCAACCTCTGAAACCTCTGACGAGACTGGAGCAGTCAATGATGCAAGTGGGTCTGACATTACAGATGTCAATGGGGCCAATGCTTCGAGTGCCCCTCCTCCAAGAAGTGGGTC
>JAYODQ010000032.1:0-20622 GCA_038106355.1 Candidatus Poseidoniales archaeon
ACCCCTCCAAATCGATAACAACATCCCCAACGGAAATGTGGATTCGATTTCGATGGTGGATTGCCATGGCGGGAACTACACCATCTCATTGATAATCTTGTGTAAAATAATTCTAAACAAATTTAGTTGTTTTTGATTGAATTTTGGGGTTACCGCAAGCATATTGAATAGAAATACAGTCAGCCAAACGAGGCAAGCATATGTCCCAGCAAAAAAAAGTGGCATTTTTAACATGTATGTTTCTTTCAGCATTCATTTTCCCAATTCCTCCGGCGAATGCTGATGGAGGCGGCAGCATCGTAAATTTTTCAGACGGTTCAGCACAATTCCAACTGGATTTTAATGGTCAATCAACATCAAGTGTTTCTATCAACCTCGTCCGAAATACGACCATCGAGAATGCTACATTCATGATTCAAACGACATCTTCTTTCCCATCTCCTGGCCAAGTTTGGCTTGATATTGACCAGGATGGCCAACATGAATGGAATTTTACAAATCCATCGTATGGTTCCATAGGTGACCAAAATGTGTTTGATGGAGGAGCAACCGTTGATTCTATTTCATCGACCATCAATACCATTTCAAATTCATCCGACATATTCCTTCCTCATGGGCTTACAATCGATTCAATCAACCTCGACACGACCTATCAGGCAAGCATAGGTGGTGGATTTTACCCGATTGGTGTCGTCAAAGATATCCAAACGAGTGATGTTGACGGTGATGCTCTTGGCGATGCAGTTCTTTTGGCACAAAACGGAACAACTACAGAAATTCACGTGTTTTCAATGTCGACTGGGGGGGTAACCTCCTTGACTTCAACATCCACATGTGCTAGCAATCGCGTACTATCCGATGATTTCGATGGCGATGGATACGGCGATGTTGCATCAGTGAACCTCACTTCGGGTACATTGTGCATTCACATGTACAACGCAACAACCAATCAATTCGACCAACAGGTGAACAACTCTATCTCTCAGACAATTATCGATCTTGCTGTTGGTGACCTTACCGGGGATGGTGCTTCAGATTTGATTTCGATTCGAAACAATGGCGAAGTGGCGCTCCAAGAATTTGATAATCGCAACACCGTTTTTTCTGCAGTGGGCCAAAATGGAAACGCCACGATCAATGAAAATAATTCTGCGGTACCCGCCACACTCGTCGCTCTCTATGTCATGAAATTCGACGGACCCAATGCTGCATATTCAGCCATCGTGACCGACAATTCATTTGAGGTTCACAGCACAGAAGTGATTTACCAATCATCCAACGGACTCGCTCCAACATCTGTTTCATTTGACGGATTGCCATCTGGTGCAATTCCTGGTGACCTTGATGGAGATGCAGATATCGATTTCATAGCATCAAGCCCCCAAGGACTCGTTTTTGCCAACAACACAGGCCAGACATGGTCCATATCAACGAACTCATCAACATTGGATTTGACCTCTGCGGGTACGTTCGACCATGATGGTGATGGACAATATTCAGTATTCATCCCTGATGCTGGCGTTACCGACAACAACCCCTCAACCAAAGAAGGGAAACTCATCGGTCATCATGTCACAGAATCGAGTTTGAACTCGACCGCATTTTATCTTGAACCTTGGACCAACCCGACCTTTGTGAAATCACTCGATTTTGACGGCGATGGCATTACAGACCAGATTGTTGCTTCTGGAGAAGGAAATCAAAAAGGCGTCTACATCGGAACTTGGCATAAGGCAATGTATGACATTGACAAAAATGGAGATATGGATGTCTCTGCCGAGGGATATGCAGGTAATGGAGCATCAGGCTCTTCGCCGCTAGTTATTCCGGATTTGTCAAATCAACTCGCTAACATTCTTTCGTTATCTTCCAATGGATGGGGGTATACAGTCGATGGTTTCGGGGTAAAAATGTCAACCTTCAACATGAGTTATGCCTCAAGTGGAAATGGCATTTTTGTTCTCAGTAATTTGTCGATTCGTTACACTGCAGATTTTATTGTTGATGTCAACCCCCACATCACAGGAAATCTAACGAATATTATGAATCAAAAAATGGTCCTTGGAACTGGGTCTTTTTCCTTTAACTTGCCTTTCAACAGTTCTGCTCAAGGTTCTGTGAATTTAGTCTCTCTAAGCGTCATCTATTCCGATGGTGCTCCAAATTTGGTCATTCCACCGACGCCCGTGTTGAAACTGGACCAACTTACATCATCAATGGTTCAATTTTCATGGCAAAATCAATCCTATTTCGGAGATGGATTACTGAATTTTGCGGTGTATCGTACCGCCCTTGGCGGAGCCGTAGACACGACTACCCAACCCTATGATTCTACGATTGCAAATCTTTCAATCGACGTGAATGTCGTTGCGAACACGACCTATTCCTATTATGTTCGCTCAATTCATGATTTTGGAATTGTCAGCAATCTCTCCTCCCCGCTCAACGTCACCGTCCCATTCCCGCCAGCTCCAAGTCAAATTCAGAATGTGAGTAGTAGTGACCGCCCAAACGATGATGGAGGAGTTCTTCTAGTATCATGGGATGCTGGAAATTCAAGTATTGAACAATACCATATCTTTGTAGGTACATCCTCTTTTTCGAACACGAGTGGAATGAATATCGCAAAAACAGTTCAGAGTTCAGTTACTAGCGTTGTTCTTACCGACGATGCATCGGGTCAAACACTTGTGGATGGAACTGGATATCATATTGCCGTTGTTGGTGCCGATGAACATTCGAATTACACCACGAGCGTCGTATCGGTTGGTCCAATTTATCCACGGAACGATACTGTGTTGGATTCAACAATCACACTCTCGTTGACCAACACCTCACACCTTTCAGATAAGCACACTGTTGTGCTCGATGAGTCGTTTGAGATTCAATTGACTCTTGAATCGAGTGAAGGGGTTGTCCCATCCAAAGAAGTGACGATTACCTTGACACATGATTCGGGCTCGCATCAAGTTGACCTCACCACTGATAACGGAGGTTTTGGTTCCGCATCCCTCGCAGATTTTACAACCATAACTGATTCAACCTCATTACTTGGTCTAATCTCAATCCAAGCATCATTTGATGGCGAAGATGTTCCAACCCAGCAACCTCTTGCACCTTCGTCAACGGACACTGTGGTCTATGGTGGGGCAATTATTGAGGTCGTTTTTCCAACTGAAGCGCAACTTATGGATGGCCAATATGCCTTTGAAATCACATTGACATCTACTCCATCAGTTTCGGATGAGATTCTCTCTACTGGAACACTTGAATGGAAACGAAAGTCTTTGGATGGTTCACTCCATGATGAAGGTACGACCTCAATATCATCCCTTATGCTTCTTACTGGAAATGCCGAAGACGGGCAATTGCTTGAAATAAGATTGACAGGTCTCGAAGAGCATTTGTTTTATTCACAAACCATGGCAGAATTGACCTTCAATTCCGAGGGCAATTCCAATCAAAATAACACAACTCAGGATTGGATTCCGGTCGATATCGATGGTGCCATCGTATCTTGCCCTGACCTTTCGATTCCGTTTCAAGTTGGATCAAGTTCGTTAACGCACGATTGCACGCTGGAGAATCCAAATCCATTCCCAGTCGATGTCTCCTTTGAAATTGAGAGCATGGCCATCGTAGGAGTTTCCTTCTCGATGGATTCCTTGACACTTCAAGCCAATGAGACAACAACAATAGCAATTCTTCTCACTCGAGATGCCTCGGTTGTGCTCACTGCAGGTGGCTCTTATGCTTCGACCATTACTCTCCAGACAACTTGGACAGAATCATCCGACCTTTCCATTCCAACTGCTTCTTTACTACGATGGAGTATTGAGAACCCAATCATTGACAACACCGACCCAGGTGAATCAACAGATTCGAGTTCAAGCCTTCAAGGCCTTTTGCTACCTATTGGTGGAGGACTTCTCGCCCTCGTCGTGGTTATTTTCGCAGTATCGAAAATTGTTGCATCAAGGTCCAACCGTGAAGATGAAGACGACGGTGATGATTGGTATGAAGAAGCAATGGACATGGTTCAACCCCCCGATGAAATCGAAGAGAAAGAGGATATTCCCGTCAAAACAAAATCGCTCGATGACCTCAAAGCAGAAGGTAAAACAATTGGCGAGGAGGCACCTGAAGATCGAGGTATTGACTTCAGTCTTGGTCAAAAAGGCCAAATGTCCGACGTCGAAGAATCTATTGACGAAGTGTTTCATGAAGATGAACAAGATGAGACATCAGATGATGGCATCACAGTCGACGAGAATGGAACTGAGTGGTACGAAGATGAACTCGGCGTTTGGTGGTACAGAGAACAAGGCTGGGATGATTGGGCAGAGTGGCAGGAGTAAAGGTCAAATTTTTGAACAAGCCACTTTGACGACGGGCTGGGTGGAACAATGGATACACTAATGCCGGGTTATTCGTTGATGTTGCAAAAAGATGCTGACCCGAAGACCACAGGTGGCGTCGCGGTATGTGGATTTACCACCGATGGGAAAGTGGGGGCCATCGCCACAGCACATTTGATAAATTCTCTGAAGATGAAACAACTTGGAACTGTGATGCACGCAGATTTCCCTGCAGTAGCACTGGTGCATGATGAAATTCCTAAACACCCTGTTCGAATCTATCAAACGGAGGGACTTGGAGTTTTCATTTCACAATTGCAGTTCAAGAACGAAATGGATGTGATGTTTGGTTCAACCGTCCTTGAATGGTACACTAAAGGAAATTTTGAACGTCTTATTGTCATTGACGGCGTTCCACGTCTCTCCAAGGAAAGTGATGAAAGTGAATTATTCGGAGTATCGACGAGTGCATCTTCAAGAAAGCAACTCAAAACTCTTGGTATCAACACCATCCAAGAAGGCATTGTAACAGGAATTACTGGATTTCTGTTGAGCGAAGGTGACCGATTGGGACTTGATGTCACAGCCCTCCTCGCTGAAGCAAGTCCACTGTATCCCGACGCTCGAGCTGCTGCCGTCGCCATTGAGGCAGTAAGTGATATGACCGGCATTGAAATCCCGCTGCACGATCTTCTTGAATACGCTCGTGCTATCGAAGATAGCGTTCAACAATCACTTGCAAATGCACAACCTCGGCTCTCTGCTCCTCAAGGGATGGTTTCTGAAAGTGATACGGACTTGGACCCATCATTCATGTGAGTTGACAAGGTCGCGAAGAATTTGTTTTGATTCTTCGATTGAAGCGAAGGTTGCAATCATTGGATTCGCATATGGAACACGAGCGGTTTCGTGACCAGCGTTTCTGAATGCAAACAATATGTTTTCCATTTTGGGAATGTGTTGAAGTTTGAGTTTCTTTGCAAAATCATCGATGTCAATCAGCAGGTGATCTGAACTCATGAGAGGCGCAGCATCTTCGATGAATCGGACGCTTCGACAAATTTCACGCCTCCAATACTCCCAGTCGTTTTCAGACCAGTCGTTGTGTATTCGATTCAAATTCACTTTTTCCTGTTCGTTTGGAAAACAGATGTTGAGGGCCCTTGCTTCACTCATTCTCGCTGTAATGTCTTGATTCCAAAGAGGGGCAATCCACATGGGTCCACTCGTGTCATCGAGTTGCGTTGGCGCTGGATGTTCAACGAAGGTGTACCCCCCTTCTTTGTAACGAACCCTCCATCCAATTGAGGATTGCATTTCAGATGCCCTATCTTTTCCACGAACGACAAGCACTGTTAAACGAACATGATGCCCATCGAAGAGGCACAATATGGGTTCAATGAATCTGTCATGTTTCGCTGCTGTGGTTGCAACAACTCCAAGCAGTGTCCGAATCGCATCATCGTGGGCGTAAGCATCAACGATGCCTTTTGCTCCGTACCTTCTTCGTTGAGAGGAAGGACTTGAACCGGTGAGGGCGGCAGTATCCGTAGCAGTCACTTCGAGCACACCACGCCGTCCAATACCTTGTATTGCACCATCAAGGAAGGCGATTGGGGAGCCAAATGGGTCAAGGTCAATCCATTGATACGCACCTTTATTCAAAGCAATTCGAGCATCCTCCTGCATGTAAAAAATGCCGTTGATGAGCGTTCCATGGACTCGTTCATGGTCTTGAAAAAGTTCTTCATCAAAATCCCAAACATGATTCGGTGGGTAAAGAAGACTCGATTCTTGAGCCCATCGAAGAGCAAATTCATCCAAATCATTGGCGTGAATTCTCAATCGGCGTTGCAACGGTTCTGGAATTTCATTTCTCCATCGGCGAAATCGGACACCAGTGCTGCAAAGGGCATCGAGAGCACGTATAGGGCGATCCACTTCTACGAGCCAATCATTTGAAAGAGCGTCGGCAAGCAAGAGAACAGACCTTGTCCTCGCTGGTGCCATGGCAGGGTTGATGAAACCAGGACCGATTCGCTTTGCGGGCCCTCTCGGCATATGCGATGGTCGTTCTTGTTCGTTTGAAAGCAGAATGACCGTCTTTCCTTCCATCCATGGGCGACCAGGCCAATGAGCCTCAAACTCATCTTTTCTGTTATCGGCCATGCTGATGCGAAACGATTGGAGTTCAAGACCACACCGATTAATACACATCGTAGGTGGAACCCGTTGGAACATGTGTGACGTGCTTTCTTTCGGCATCGATAGAGCCTACAATTTGTGCATGATGTCCCTTTGAAATGAGCCAATTCAGGATGTGTTGCGAGGCAGTCCGTGAGACAACGATGACCATGCCCATGCCCATATTGAATGTTCGATACATTTCCCAATCCGTCACCTCACCTTGCTGTTGAAGCCAATCGAATTCTGGATGAACAGGAAGCGGAGAACCGATGGTCCAACCATATGTGTGGTGCAATCGCAATAGATTGGTCAATCCACCCCCTGTAATGTGACATAACCCGTGAATATCACGTCGATCAAAGCCACGTCCATCATTCGAACCGTTCAACATTTCGACGATTGGGTCACAATAGATGCATGTGGGAATGAGGAAGACATCAGCGAAGGAGAGGGCTTGTTGACCATTTGGAAGTGTTCTCTCAAAAGGAAGTTTGTCGAGATAATTGTGCTGATGACGGTTCATGACCGCACGAACAAGGGAGAAACCATTCGAATGGATTCCATGTGATGCTAAGCCAATGAGGACATCATCTTCGAGGATGTGTTCCCCAGTGATTTGCTCACCCTTTCGAACGTAACCTAATGCAGTTCCCGACACATCAACTTCTTTGACAATGTCGGGTAAAGATGCTGTCTCTCCTCCAGCAAGTGTAACCTTCGCCAAACGGCAGGCTTCGGAGAGCGAAGCCCCCAATTGTTTGTGAAATTCAGGGTCGGGTTTTGGCACAGCAACATAATCTACGAAAGCAAGCGGTTCTGCACCAACGCATAACAAGTCATTGACATTCATGGCCATACAATCAATGCCGACACTCTCGAATCGCTTGATTTCAGAAGCGATTTGTAGTTTGCTTCCAACGCCATCGGTTGCAAGGGCAAGGTAGTAATCACCAAATTCGATGAGTCCGCCAAAACCCCCAGGCACTGAAACGGGTGCACCGAAGGTGCCAGCTTGGCGTACACTTTTCCCAAGGGAAGAGATAAGTGAAGCGACAGCTTTACCTTCCAGTTCGATATCAACTCCCGAACTGGAGTAGTCCATTGGCCCGCCCATATGTTCGTCACAAGGTGAATATTGATGAACAATTCGTCCTCAAATCTTCACTTTATGATTCAGTACATCAAAACGGTGTAGGAATTTGATGTGTATTATGGAAAGCAAACACTTATGGTGTATTCAAAGAACCAGGACTTATGCCATTGCTTCGTGTCCTGCTTGCTCTCACGATGTTGTTGTTGACTTCATATTCTTATTCTCCTTCATGGGTCCTCGACTCCGAACAAGAAGTTCAACGCACTGACCTCCAATCGACCATTCCGCAATTTGGCACCGGATTCGATGAAACCGTCATTGCATCAAGCGCTCAAGGATTGAATACTCCTCGAGATTTAGAATTTCATCCTTCATCAACCAGAAGTGATGAATTGTGGGTAGTGAATCGAGCAGATGACAGCGTTGTCATTATCCACGACACTGGAAAATCAACACAAACGGCTGAAAAACGACTTGATAGTTTTCGAAATCATTTCATCGAAGAAGTGAGCGCGATAGCCTTTGGTTCGTACCATCCTGAATTTGACTATCAATTTGCAACGGCTCAAGAATCAAGAAATACCTACAATGGCCAAGGCTCACCGAACAATTTCATGGGCCCAGCATTGTGGCCATCCGCCTTGACTCATTTTGCAGTGGAACACCAGAACGACGGATTACTCGGTAGCCATACTGATATGTTGCACGAGTCCCCAAACGGAATGGGTATTGCCCATGATTCAGGCAATGCATATTGGTATTTTGATGGATATTATGGCAATCTTGTCTACTATGATTTTCAAACTGACCACGATACTGGAGAAGATGACCACTCCGATGGAATTGTTCGCCGCCATACCGACATTCAACTCTCTCGATTGGGAAATATTCCTGGTCACATGGTCATGGATCAAAGCAATGGTATTCTCTACATTTCAGATACGGGCACCAATAGGGTCCTTTGGGTCAACACAAGAGACACTTCAGTTCAAACCTCTAGTATGATGAGTCATTCATCCAGATTGGAACCTTTGCAAGAATATACAGCTGTTACCGGAAGAGAATTCGGTGTACTTGCAACCAATGTGCCTAATCCAAGCGGTATTGCTCTTGATGGAGATAGGTTATTTGTGAGTGCAAATGGAAATGGTAGTTTGTGGGCTTTTGACTTAAGTGCAAATGGGAAATCTGCAACAGTCAATACCATTGTTGAAACCACTGCAAACAGTATCATGGGCATTGAGATTGGCCCGGATTCAAAGTTATATTATGTCGATGGGGCCATGAACAAAGTCGTTCGACTTGACCCCTTTGATGACCAAGATAAAGACCACATTCGAGACAGTGAAGATAACTGCCCACTGGTCGCAAACCCCTCACAATTTGATTATGATAACGATGGCATTGGAAATGAATGTGATAACGATGGTGATGGCGATGGCGTCACCTCAGATGTTGATGATTGCGAATTTGGAATATCGGATTGGACCTCCACCAGCAACTCCGATTATGATGGTGATGGTTGCAACGATTTGAGTGAAGACAGCGATGACGACAACGATGGTGTTGAAGACGTTGATGACGTATGTCCAACTGGCACACTTGGAACTTTGAGCACTCAGGCATCGGATTTTGATGGAGACGGGTGCATCGATGCCAATGAAGACACCGATGATGACAATGACGCGGTGTTAGACATCAATGACGATTGTCCACAAAGCCCGAAAGAATTTCAATCCAATCCGTTAAGTGACATCGATGGCGATGGATGCCAAGATTCAACTGAAGATACAGATGACGACGGGGATGGTTATTCCGACGATATCGACTTGTGTCCGACAGTTGAAGGTTCCGCATCTGAAGGGGCCTATGTTGGCTGCGTCGATGGGGACGGTGATGGTTGGGCAGATGCCGAAGATGCGTATCCAATGAATTCCACCCAGTGGTTGGATACCGATGAAGATGGATTTGGAGATGAAGTGAACGGAGATTTTGGTGATGCTTGTCCCACAATTTCGGGTACATCCTTCATCGATCGGTTTGGTTGTGCAGATTCAGACGGAGACGGGTATTCAAACCCTTCAGATTCATACACACCACTCGATGGGGCCGACGCTTTGCCAAACGACCCAACGCAATGGTCGGATGCTGATGGCGATGGCTATGGCGACCAAGTCAACGGCAATGACCCAGACACTTGTCCTGAAGTCTACGGAACTTCATCGGAAGGGTTTGTGCTTGGCTGCCTTGATAGTGATGGTGATGGTTGGGCTGATTCTCATGATGCCTTCCCTGCGGACCAAACCCAGTGGCAAGACGCCGATAGTGATGGGTTTGGTGATTCAGTACTAGGAACCACCCCTGATGATTGCCCCAATGATTTCGGAACATCAACACTCGACAAATTTGGATGTATAGATAGCGACGGTGATGGATGGAGTGATGAGGTTGATGCTTTTCAGTTCGACGCTGAAAGGTGGAGTGATACGGACGGTGATGGTTATCCAGACCAACTCAACCTGACGGATTCCGATGTTTGTCCAAACGAAGCCGGTACGTCAACAAAAGATCGATTTGGATGCTTGGATACCGACGGCGATGGTGTGTCAGACCAAAACGATGCATATCCGAAGGATGCATCTCGAAGTGAAACCTCGATGATGGATGGCTTAATGCTTTGGATTTCGTTCCTCATTTTTGTTGTGTTTGGTGCTGGTGGGGTTGTGACATACAAAAAGAAACAAAAAAGGTCGGTTGACTTGGATTTTGATGTCGTCGACCAAGTGGTTGCTCAAACGCAATTTGTTGATTTCAAGCCCGTGGCACCTCTGCCTGCTCCGAGCCCTCAATCGCAACAAATTGCAGGGCCGCCGCTCCCCCCAGAAGGGCTCCCGCCAGGTTGGACCATGGAGCAATGGGCATATTATGGTCATCAATACCTCGAAAACCAAAGAAATTGACACATCTTAGAGTTGTGAAAGTTTGGCAAGAGAAAGGTCGAGCCGATGGTCAATTCCAGAGTGTGTTCCTTCAAATTCCTCGTAGATGTGAACAATATCGAGGCCACGAAGGGCATGATGAAGCAGTCTTGAGCCATACTGGATATTGTATTGGTCTTGACGTCCACAATCGATGAAAAGAACCCCCAGTTCTTTGAGAGCATCCCCATGGGCCTCAACCATCTTGAGTGGGTCCCACATTGTCCATCTCGCCCATTTCTTTTCATCCAATTGATGATGCAATGTTGTGAGCGGTAAAACGATATCGTCGATGTTGAGGCTTGAAGGAGGGTCATAACTTGCAGCCAAAGCAACCATCATCATGTCGTGCATCATCTCATGAGAAATGGATGAAATGGATTTGGTGTGCTCGAGAAATTCACCGATTGTCGTCCATTGTTGCAAACGCCGAAGTGTGTGATAAAAATCATGTTTGTACATGTATTCAAAACCAACATCGCCTGAATGACTTGCAATGCCTACCCATCGCTTGGGAAAGAGCATGGCATTGACCATGGCACCATAACCTCCCGAAGACTTTCCGAGCAAACAGAACGTACCATTGACAGAAAACCTTTGATGCATCTGTTCTTGCAATTCGGTTGAAAGCCATGTTGCCCATTGCCCGAGCAAAGGCGAATCAACAAATTGGTTTCCTCCCAATGAAGTGAACGTGTCGGGTAGGACAAGAAACACAGGTTTCATTTTTCCTTCCTTGACCAACCGCTCGTGCCTTTGGAGAATCGTTTCTGAAAACGCCTTCCATCCTGCTCTTGCAGGCCCACTCGAGGTGAATGGGGCGAGGTAGATGAGTACAGGTAATGATTCACCTTGAGCAAGAATCTGTTGGGCTTCATGAGATGTGTGCACCAGGATCTCTCTTTCTGTTGGGTCACCGAGTTTGTTCTCTAAGAGCGAAGAATCGAAACAAAACCGCTCGACGCGCCCTCGAAGTGGTTCAAAAAAATGCTTGGGCATACCATGAACAGGTGCGAGGTCAATTTGAATGTGACCGTGGCAGAGTTCCACGTGCAGGGGATTTCATTTCAACACTATCTCAATCATTTGATTTTGGTTCCATCGGAAATTGGGGGGTGCCTTTGAACAAGAGAATTGTTCATAAGATGTTGGCAACTGCTCTTCTAAGGCGAGGTGAGAAGCATTTCTGAAATTCAAGAAGCGGACCTCGAAGGGCGTTGGGTGACTTGGCTCAGAGAAACCTATGCGGAGCAAATTCATACCTTAACCCAACTGTGGCCTGAGCACCAATCGCTTGAGGTATCCTACCGAGTGATCGAAGGACTTGACCATGATTTCGCCCAGAACATCCTCGCCCACCCCGATGCAAATTTTCAATCTGCGAATCGTGCATTGAATCAGATTTTGCTCGATAGTGGATACGGTAATTTGCAACCTTTTGTTCGAATACTTGATTTGCCAAGCACTCAAACTCGTCCCATTTCAAATATTCGAGCCAATGATATCGGCTTGTTTATTTCGCTCGACACCGTTGTCACGAAAATAACGGGTGTGCGACCACGTTTGTATCGAGCAACTTTTGTTTGCGACAAATGTGGCCATCCTACTGTCGTTGAGCAATACAATGAGCAAGAACTTGTTGAACCCCTCCATTGCAGTGGCGTTGACGGTGGTTGTGGAGGTGAAGGTCGGCAAGTTCGGTTTACACTGCATCACCAGCATTCAGTGCTCATCAACACCCAATTTGTGGAATTACAAGAATTGCCAGAGCAAATGAGAGGAGGTCTGCAACCCTCTCGATTGATGTGCATTGCAGAACAAGACCTGACCGGTCGTGTTACACCCGGAGATAGGGTCAAAGCAAATGGAGTTCTTTTCATTCGTTCACAACGAAAAGCGGGAAAGCAGACGCCGTTGTTTGATTATTTCTTTAATATTCATTCTCTTGAACACCATAGTGTAGCCCTCGAAGAAATTAAAGTGACCGATGCTGAAGAGATTCAGATCAAAGAAATTGCTTCAAATCCTCATGTATTTGAAATTCTCAAAGCATCGATTGCCCCTTCTATCTTTGGTATGAACCACATCAAGGAATCCTTGGCCCTCCAATTGTTCGGAGGCGTACCTGGGCTCAACAAAGATACGACAAGGGTTCGTGGTGACATCCACATTCTCTTGATGGGAGACCCTGGTGTTGCGAAATCTCAACTTCTCAGTTACATGGCAAAAATATCTCCGAGAGGTCGATTTACTTCAGGTCAATCCGCATCCGCCGCAGGGCTCACAGCTGCAGCGGTTCAAGACTCAAGCGCAGATGGCCGATGGACACTCGAAGCGGGCGCTCTTGTGTTAGCAGACATGGGTCTTGCGGCTGTCGATGAATTTGATAAAATGACAAACTCCGATCGAGCAAGCATGCACGAAGCTATGGAACAACAAAGGATTTCGATTGCCAAGGCTGGAATCAATGCTACCTTGAGCACTCGATGTGCAGTTCTCGCGGCAGCCAATCCTCAATCTGGTCGATTTAAACCTCTCAGCGATGTACCACTTGTCCGTCAAATCAATCTTGAGCCTCCATTGTTGTCTCGGTTTGACCTCATTTGGGTGATGACAGATACGCCCGATTTTGATAGTGATACTCGAATTGCAGAGCATATTCTAAGAAATCGGAGGGCTGCATCGAGCGAAATTCTCGTGAAGGAGGGCTCCTTGCCTGATCCAACAAAAGCCTCATCTTTCGATGAAGAGGAAGTACGAGGAGACAATGGTTTCCAAACCCTGCACAAGGATTTTCTCCGAAAGTATGTTGCCTATGCCAAGAGAAATTTTCATCCTAAAATGCCTCTTGAATTGTTTGAAGAATTCATTTCATTCTATGTTCAAAAGCGACAGGAAAAAGGCCAAGCAGAAGATAGTATCACCATGACAGCACGTGATATTGAAGCCATTTCACGCCTGGCCGAAGCGAGTGCCCGAATTCGTCTTTCAAAGATTATCGAACGAACAGATATGGAACGGGCAACACGTTTGTTTAGGCATTCAAGGGATGAATCCATCGGAGGTGACCTCACAACGATGGAATCCGGCAAGAAGCCAACAACACGTAACAGGGAACAAAGTATTCTCCAAATCATCGAGAAATTTGCACTTGATGGAAGTACTGGCTTCGCAAATTTGAACGATGTTTTCATTGAAGCAAACCGCATGAATATTGACAATTCGCAAGTCGAAGAAATTATCGAAAAACTTGTTTCTGCAGGCCGACTTTACAGACCATCAGGATACGAAACGATCGGACTCGCCTAAGCGTTCAACACCATCGGCGTTCTCATGAAGGGGGAGGTGTTCCATGAGGTATGGCGGGGGTACAACAAGAGCCGAATGGCGACATTTCAACCCCCGAATCTCTTGATTGTAACGACCTTGGTTTCATGTGCGGTTTAGAAATTCATCAACAACTTGGTACTGGAAAACTGCACTCACGCCATCGAGGTGAGTTGTTTGACATTACTGCCGATAGTGTCCCAAAAGATTGGCATCGGACTCATCGCAGACTTCGAGCACCCAAGGGAGAAAGCGGGTCCGTCGATATAGCGGCAAAATTTGAACAAGCCCGAAAACGTTCCTTTCAATATGTGCAATCACCAAATGCTGGTCTGATTGAACTTGATGAATCGCCTCCTCAACCACTCGATGAAGAAGCTCTCGATATCACGTTGACTGTTGCAGCCTTGCTGGAAGCCCATCCATTACCGCTTCTCCAGACCATGAGAAAGACTGTTGTTGACGGTTCCAACACGAGCGGCTTTCAACGAACGACCCTGGTTGCAACAAATGGGACCCTTCCCACCACACAAGGTGATGTTGGTATCGATGTAATATGCCTTGAAGAGGATAGTGCACGAAAACTCGACACCATCAAAACCGATGATGGAACGATTGTCCTTTACAACCTCGACCGATTGGGAATTCCACTCATTGAAATCGCCACAGCACCCGATGTCAAGAGTCCCGAACATGCCCAAGAAACGGCAGTAGGATTGGGAAAGGTCTTGAGACAAACAAGAAGAGTACGTCGAGGGCTTGGAAGTATTCGACAAGACCTCAATGTCTCGATTGGATGCGGTGATAGAGTCGAGATCAAAGGTTGTCAAGACTTGCAATGGATTCCTCAAATCATTCGCCTTGAAATGGCGAGGCAATTGCATTTTTATCGACTCGCAAATATATTGCGTACTTCGATTCAAGCACCAAAGTTACCAGTTCATAGAAATGAAGACGATGAGCAAGTCGAAACGCAAGTCAAGGACATCGTGTCAGCGTTGTTTTCAAACCAACCCAAGGATGTGTCATCATCATTCTCCTCATCAACCTCCGATATGGTTGTTAAAGGACTTGGGCAGAAGAACTTGATGATGGGTTTGAAACTCCCTCATCTTGCAGGTCATTTAGGAACCAAGACACACGATACGAATGGTGCTCAAATGCCACGACTTGGTCGGGAATTAGCCGGTGCTGCGAAGTTAGCAGGTGTCCAGGGAATTTTTCATTCGGATGAATTACCTGCGTATGGCATTACTCAAGATGAGGTCGATAGCGTTCGACGAAATCTTGACCTTTCAGAAGGCGATGCGTTTGCGCTTTGTTTAGCTCCATTATGGCAAGCCGTCCTTGCTTTGGAATCCGTCAACAACCGTGCTCAACTTGCTTGGCATAGAATTCCCAAAGAAGTACGAAATGTTGTGATCAAAAAAGGTGCACCAGAAGATGGTACAACCACACCAATGCGCCCATTACCAGGCAGTTCGAGGATGTATCCTGAAACCGATATTCAAACAAATCGTATCGATTCCGAGCAATGGATTCACATCAAATCAAATCTACCCCCGAATGATGAAGAACGACTTCGTCGACTTCAATCCACTGGAATTTCTGAAGACCAATCTAGGCAATTACTCTCAAGAGAAGAAGATGAAGCATTCTTTGCTTTTTTAGATGAATTGCCACCTAAATTTTGGGCAGCTCTTATGCTTGAATACGAGGGCCATTCTCATCATTTACTTCGTCACATCGCTGGACTTCATGAGCAAAATGTATGTGCCCGCGAACACATTGACAAGGTTGTCACGCATTTCTCAAAAGAATCCATGGCCACATATGAGGCCATTGCGTCGTATTGCGAACAACATGGATTTGCCCCTGCTTCAGCCGATGACCTCGCATCAATTATCGAAGATGTCCTTGCGGAACGTAAAGATTTCATTCTCGAAAAAGGAATGGGTGCTATGGGTCCGCTGATGGGCGTTGTTATGCAGGCAGCCGGAGGGGCGGATGGTAAACAAGTGAGCACCCTACTTCGGAACGCGATTCAACGAATGTTAGAGTGAAGAAGCATGCCCTTTTATCGGATGGCTTTTGTAATCATTGCCCTGTTCTTCGTTGTTATTCCCGCATCAGCAATTGACCTTAAAGATGCATCATTGAATTGGACATACGAATTTGACGAAGGTTACATCACCACCGCACCAGTCATTTCAGACGATGCAATTTTTGTTCGTTCATCTGGTTTTTGGAGCGATGAAGACCGACCAAAGGTCGTTGCATTGAACCATGACGGAGACGTCATTTGGCATTACACCAACAATGACTCCGTCCAGCACGACATGTCTCCATTGGTTTTTGTGGAAACTGGCGAAGGTGAATGCGGTGCATGGGACTCCATGCTCGTTGTTCCTTGGGCAAATGGAGAAATCACAGCCCACAACATTTCCACAGGTGAACTTCATTGGGTAAATCAAACCAATGTTCAGAATTGGGGGATTACCGGCAAGGTAGCAATGAAGGATGATCTTCTTCTTGTGCCCACACGCAACGGTTTGAGTATTCTTTGCGTTGCTAATGGACAGGAGATTGAACATTACGAACTTGGCTTGGGTTGGAGAAACGGTGTTTCTTTCGATGAATTTGGATATTGGATTGGCGATGAAAATGGTACGTTATGGCACATCGAGAACGGTACTATCGAATCCTTTGATGCTGGTGAAGGATCGATTCGCCATGCACCCATATTAACGCAAAATGGTGTTTTGATTCATCTGCAATCGAGGATAGATAGTAACATCCTTTTCTTCAATGCTTCATCCCAAGTTTTTTTGCTCCTCAACCAAAGCGGTCCCTCACCTGGCTTGCCAACCATCCTTGGAGATTTCGTGGTGACCACTGACAGTTCGTACGTTAGAATTTTTGATTGCAGTGATGACTGCACAATGATTGATTCCATGCCGTCTCATTCAAATGGTGAAATTGGTGTTGACAGCATAGAAAGAATTTGGCTTCCGCAAAATGTCATCGAGGGGGGCAATCTTGTATTGACACTAAATTCCACAGGCCATATTGCACGTACTGAATCATTCAATACAACGCTTGATGGATACTCTACTTCTGCACCAATGTTTGGAAGTTCACCCAACGACTTCATTGTCGTAGGAAATGACTTCGGTGTTCTCGAAGTCTATTCTTCCGAATTGCTTGAAACAAGTGAAGGGGAAAGATACAGCACCCTTGACCTCTTGATGGGACTTGCATTTTTTGCCTTTGTATTCGTATGTGGACATTTCATTGTGAAGGGCTCACATGTCTGGTCCCTTCGATTATTTTTCACATCATGTCTCATCATTCTCCTGCTCCTCAGTCCCGAAATTATCCATCTTTTGGAAGAGTCCAAACCTGAAGCATTTCAACCTACAACAGACCAAGAGGAATGGTCACCTGACTGGCCGTTGGAGTGGCAAGAAACCCAAGTGGTCATCATTGAATTCCCCGATGGCGAAGTTATCGATGGGGGCTATACTGGTTATGATTCCGTATTTTCACTCACAATAGCGATGGCTGAACAAAATCAAATTGAGGTCGAAGTCGAAGAATTCCATTTTGGAACGTTCATTGTCAGTTTTTCAGGTGTTGATGGCAACGGATGGGAATTCAAAATCAATGGCACATTAGGGACAATTTCTGCAGACCAAACCACGATGCCCGAATCCGGAATTCTGCGTTGGACGCTTGCATCTTAATGGTAATGCCTAAGTCCGAATGTCTTCTCGGCTTGTCATGTTCTCTGCTGTTGGCACCCATGGGCCAGTCTTGTCACCCATAGCAGATTTCATCCTTGACCTCCTTTTTGTGTCCTTTGCATTTGTCCTCTTTTCCATGTCTAAACCTTCAAAGATGCAATCGGTTTTGTTTTGCGTTTTTGTTGTGGTCATTGTTGCAGGTCGAATCTTGCTACAACCTCTACCCAATGTTCAACCTGTCACTTTGGCGGTGTTGCTCATGGGTGCTCATCAAGGTGTTCAGCGCGGTGTGAGTTTTGCATTGCTTGTAACGCTGCTCTCAAATCTATTCATTGGAGATGGATGGTGGACCCTATTCCAAGCTCTTGGATGGTCTGCTGTGGCCATTTTAGGAGCAGGAGTTGCTTCGAAATCCAAGGAAATACTTGATTTCAAGATGCTTCTCATACTTTCTGTAATCTCTGCAATACTGTTTGATTTTATCACAACGTTTTCCCTTGTGAACGGCTCGACAACGTTGACTGATTTTGTATCAATTCTTTATTCTGGTTTGATGTACGATGCATTCCATATTCTTGGTAATATGAGTTTTGCAGTCTGGTTCGGCCATACAATGCAACAATTTTTGTTACCGCTTCCTGAAATCACTGAGGATATTCAATTGGCAGAGGACGTGTATGTTGTCCGTGGATGATCATCTAAGTATGGCACTTCTCGTGCGTAAAGACATTGAGATGTCTGTCGGTAAAGTTGCAGTTCAGTGTGCACATGCAGCAGTTGATTGTTCTCTTCAAGCACGAAAGTCAATACCTCAAATCTTTGAAATGTGGAGAAATACTGGCTCTCGAAAAATATGTCTCTCTGCAATCGATGATTTGGATATCATGTATTGGAAAGAAAAATGTGAGGAGGCGGGACTTGTTCATGCAATTGTCCGCGATGCTGGAAAAACTGAAGTTCCTCCAAACACCATCACCGTTCTTGGTGTTGGGCCCGCATACAAAACATCTCTCGATGCATTGTTTTCCCAACTTGAATTGTTTGGGGTGGAGTGATGGGCCTTCGTTCGTTCATCCACAGATTAACTGCTCCTAAAATAGGGGGCATTGTCGAACCTCGTCCCATCAAACTTGCACTTGTGGTCAACCATGGCTTAGGCATGAAAAAAGGTAAAATCGCTGCACAAGTCGGTCATGCAAGTGTTCAGACGCTTCTTTCAGCAGGTTCATCGATGCCGCAAATGGTCGATGCATGGTTGGCTCAGGGGCAAAAGAAAGTCTGTCTCAAAGCCGTCGATGAACACCACATGAAAGAAATCCAAGCTAAAGCTCGCCATTTGAAATTACACACAAACCAAACGATTGATGCTGGGCATACCCAAATTCCTAAAGGAAGTTTCACTGTTCTTGCCATTGGCCCCTCATACGAAGATGAAATCGATGCAATTACTGGCGATTTGCCGTTGTTGTAACATCAAGGAATTGATGAACAAGGAGTTTCTCGTCAACAGCATGCGGGATTTCAATAACGACAGAATTGATTTTCGCAGCGATACCGTTACCCAACCAACCTCAAGTATGCGAGAGGCGATGATGAACGCTCGTGTCGGAGATGACGTCCTTGGGGATGACCCGACAGTCATTGAATTGCAACATCGAGTAGCAACTCTTTTTGGAAAAGAAGCCGGTTTGTTTGTACCTTCTGGAACGATGTCGAATGCGATTGCATTACGAACACATACCGTGCCTGGTGATGAAATTGTGTGCGACAAAACCGCTCATATTTACCGATATGAAGGAGGTGGCTTTGCTGCATTATGTGGTGCATCCATATCACTGGTGGATGGTGAAAAGAGTTTGATGACCCCCGAACAAGTCCGCACAGCCATCCGAAAATCAGCGGGTTCACAAAGCCACTATCCGAACGGTAGTTTGGTGTGTGTTGAAAACACAGCCAACCTTGGAGGTGGGGCGTGTTATGAACAAAGCGTTCTTGATGGGATTGCACATGTTGCAAAAGAACTTGAATGTGCAACCCACATTGACGGTGCTCGAATTTTCAATGCAAGTGTAGCGACAAATACCCCCGTTGACCGAATGACTGCACATTACGACTCAGTTTCTGTTTGCCTTTCAAAAGGCCTTGGTGCACCAGTTGGTTCGGTGCTGTTAGGTTCGACTTCGTTTATTGCAAACGCCCACCGTTGGAGAAAGATGTTTGGAGGTGGAATGAGGCAAGCGGGTATGCTAGCAGCAGCAGGATTGTATGCCCTTGACCACAATATAGAGCGGTTGGAAGAAGACCATCGCCGAGCCAAAGATATTGCCACCTTTTTTGAGGCAACCGATGGCTTTGATGTTGATGTATCCACCGTTCAAACCAATATGGTATATGTGAACACAGAACAACCAGCATCATTCTGGGTCAATCGTCTATCGAATCATGGCATTGATGTCTTTGACGTGGGAGAGCACAGACTTCGATTCGTTGTCCATCTTCACATGATTGATGAGGACATTGTGCACCTCAAACAAGCAATTTTGTCATAGTTTATACCACCTCGTTGGAATAATAGAACATGAGTCATGACGCTATTTCGTGTAAAATATGTTCAATTCGACATGTTGAATCAGAACAAGAGTATTGTGAACTTTGTGCTTCACTCACCTCGAAATCAAAATCCACTGCATGGAACATTGAAGTTGACCCGGACACCAAAACCGAACTGCTTCGATTCATGGACAACGCAAAACAATCACCAACGAGATGGCGAAGAATTTCACCAATCCTGCTCATGAAAGAACTGTCTTGGTTTCAACTCCCTAAAGGCACTGACCCGGTCCAAGAACTACCGTGTAGTGAAGAAGAGTTTGCTCATATCATCGAATTGAAGTTTTCAAATGGGCCATTGACATGGGACCAAGAGGAGATAT
>JAYODQ010000075.1:0-2916 GCA_038106355.1 Candidatus Poseidoniales archaeon
AGAATTGCCCATCGTTTAGGGTGCCCTTCGTTGTCCATGGCTCGCGTGCTTCGACTTCGTTTATAGTGTGAAAGGATGGGCTCTCTGCCCATTGTTGTGGTTTGAGCCATACGTCAGTCAACAGGGAACTAAAATAGGAAGGTATTGAGCAGTTGCTATGCACAGAAACGATGTGTTACTTCAATCTCTTCCAGAGGGATTGCACGTTCGACCGCTTCGTTTTGATGAAGCCCAAACGCTGTATGAACTCCACCAAATTCGAGAAGCCCACGATTGGGGTCAACATATGTACGACCTATCCGACATCATCTGTGCGTGGTCTCAACCGGAATTTGACCTCGAAACCATGTTCATCGGTGTTTTTGACGGTGAAGAATTCATCGCGGGCAGCGAAGTGTTTCGGGGGCGAGCAGAAGGGATGGTTCATCCAAAATGGCGAAATCGTGGCATAGGAACAGCACTCGTTCGATGGATGGAACATACAGCGAGCGATTTCGGGCGAAACAACGTCGGAACAACCATTCACAACAACGACCATGGTGCAAAAAAAATACTCACTGCACGAGGCTTCACTCCTGCTTGGACATCTTGGATTCTTGAACTCCCTCTTTCATCGCCCTTACCCGTAACCCTACCAGATGGCTATTCATTTGTGGAGTACAACGACGAAAGGGCGAGAGAGGTCTTTGAGGTCGTTGATGTTGCGTTTTCCGATTGGCCCGGCCGTGAATCGTACGGATTTGATAATTGGAATGCTGATGTCATGGAACGCGAAGAGCGAACATCCTATCATACGCTTCTCATTGAACATAAAGGCGAACTTGTCGGTGTCGCCATCGGGTTTGATTATGCGATGGACAAAAATGAAGGGTGGATTGCTCAACTCGCTGTTGCCAAAGAGCATCGTTATCAAGGGCTCGGGAAGGCCTTGCTTGCAGAATCATGCACTCGATTTTATCATCGTGGTGCCAAAAAATGCGGGCTCTCAACAGACTCACGAACGGGCGTGTTAAATTTGTATGAACAGGTCGGGATGAACGTCACACACACTTTTACCAGATACGCAAAGGAATGGTAAGTCAATGTTCGTACCTACAAGGTCGAAGGCCCGCCAGCCATGAGGTTTGGCAGTTGACGAAGTTCGCCGTACAGAGCAGGACCTGTGATGAGCGTTCCAGCAATGCCGATTTCACCGTTGGTGTTGTGTGACAAGGCAATCCATGGTCTGCCCTCATCATCGATTTCAACATCGATAAAATCGCCAAAACCACCACAGCGGACATCCCCGCAATCGTCGGTGATGTCAAGTGGGTCATCGACAGCATTGACAGCAACGGTCGTGATGAGGGGGTTTTCTGCAAAGGCATCGGTCATGATGGACATGTAGCCTGACCACCCGCCGTTGTCATCGCCTTCGCCAATGTATCCGACCACAACTCTGCCTTCTTCTCCAGCAAAAATGGTTGGAAAACCGGTTTCATTCACCCCTGGTGGAGCCATCATCATCGGCTTCGACCATGTGTCGCCTTGGTCACGAGAATATGCCATCCATGGCATTTGGTCGGTGCTGATCCACGACGCAAACAGGTTGCCCGCCTCGTCGGTGGCTACAGCAACTTCGTGACTGTGCCAACCTTGTTGCATTTGAACTTCAGTGGTGATGGTGTGTTCGGTCCATGTGAAGCCTCCATCGACACTGCGGTAGACTGCTGGACCGTCGCATGAAGGATTTCCGCGGTAAATGGCTCCGTCGTTTGAACCCGCCAAATGTCCGTGCAAACCAGAACATTGTGAGACACCGAGGGGGTAGCCTGGTCGTTGAATATCCCACGTCAATCCACCGTTAAACGAACGTGAACATTGTGGTCCTGCAGCCGAAGAGCCCGTGTTGATGCAGAAAACAAAGATGGTATCGTACGACCCAAGGTCGTCAACATCCAGAGTCGATGCAATCGATTGGTGGTCTTGAGGACTGTAATAGCCTTCGGCGGAAAATGGAATGGACCATGTTTGTCCGTCGTCGTCTGAAAATTCCACAAACATGGCTGTTAGAGCATGCATATCGAATTTGACAATTCGGTCGGTCCACTTATCGACATAGATATACGGGTCATTCGAGGATGGCACTTGTCCGAAATCAGGGAACACGGGGTTGAACGGTCCGTTGTTGACCCATGTTTGACCTTGGTCATAGGAGGAATACACCATGGTTCCTCGTCCCGTTCCTCCATAGGATGAGAAGTGGATGCCACCGGTCGAGGTGATGCCAATGGTTGGCTCAAACGTCGTATCGCCGATGCCGTAGTATGTTCCCAACGCAAGATAGGGGGTTGAATTACCTGTAAGATTATCAAAGCCAATGGTGAAATTCGAAGCGTTGACTGCCCCGGGGTAATGATACCAGGTGGTTGAGGTAAACAGTTCATCGAAAGGTGTTGTAAGGGCTTGTTCCGTGGTCTCTTCTTGGTTGCCAAAACAACCCGCAAGCATCTGCGTCGAAAGCAGAACCAGCACAAAGAAAACCGATAGACGCATGGTTCGGGGTGCAAACATCTTCTTCATCAATACTCCCTTTCGATGTTGAGTCGTTGACCTCAGTCAAACAACATCGTTCAATCGATTCAGGTGAAGTCTCGTTTCATCATCAAAAACTGTTGTTTAAGAAGGGTCGGCAAAGAAGGATGCGATGGATATGATTCAACAACGACCCCACTACACACCTGTGCGCGCCTACGACAAAACTTGGGAGGACATCGAGCTCATGCTCGAGCGGGCCGAGAAAAAGCGTCGCGAATGGCGTTCTTGGTACGATGTGTGCAAAAAGGACGGTGACAAAGAGGGGATGAAAGAGGCCGCTCGGAATTACAAAGCCCTTGAAGGCGTTGTCAAAACACTTGAGTGGGTTCTTGGCCAAGA
>JAYODQ010000033.1:0-18791 GCA_038106355.1 Candidatus Poseidoniales archaeon
TGTTTTTTCAAATGGTGCAAGTGAATTATCACAAACGGTAGGCAATAGTCCTCCTGCCTCTCTTCCTCTCGAACCTGGTTATAGGCTTGAAGACGGTACAATGAATATCACCCTCGAAGGTCAAAAAATCACGTCCACCCAACTCTTCTCCGTTGCTTCAAGCACACTTAATGGAACCATGACCGATACTGTGAGTGATGGTAGCGCCATTCAACTCATGTCCACCAGCAGCGGACCACCATCTGCAGGAACGAATTCGTCGATGCTGTTCAACACCGTCACATGGAGTGGAGTTCACAACTATTCGACTCTGGAACTTCGATGTGGCATCGCTTCGTGTGGGAAAATCATTGCCAACGGAGACCTCACGCTCTATGTCAACACCCTCATTGTTGAACAAGGCTCGATGATCGAGTCAGACGACCTCATCACAGGAGGCACTGGGGCGGGGGGTAGTACAACGACTCCAAGCAACGGAAGGAACGATGGAGGCGGTGGAGCAGGCCACGGAGGTGCTGGAGGAGCAGGTGGTGGAACCAACGGTGGTTCTGGTGGCTCTTCCTACGGCAATGGTTCAGAGCGAGGAAGCCAAGGTGGTGGAGTCTCAAGCAGTTACCACTCAGCCGTTTCGGGCGGGCAAGGTGGGGGGTACATTCGCATCTTTGCCGACGCAATTTATGTCAACGGTAGCATCCAAACCAACGGCGGTGATGGAGATGCAGGTAGTCAAGCATCAGCAGGAACCGGACCAGGAGGCTCTGGAGGTGGCGGTGGCTCAGGCGGCTCAATCTTCATCCAATCCAATACCCTCTCGGTCGGAACCTACGGCACAATTCGAGCTAACGGTGGCGATGGAGGCGATGGTGCAAATGGTGCCCAAAATGGCCCAGGTTTTGGTATGTACGACGGCGGCGATGGAGGCGGCGGAGGTGCCGGAGGACGAATCACGGTCAAGACGCAAACAGGTGGATTATCGAACAACGGTGCCATACAAGCAACCGGTGGTGCCGGTGGAAGTAAAGGCCTCAAATACGGAACAGGCGTTGATGGTGTCGATGGTTATGCTGGTTCAAACGGTGTCGTCTCCACACAAACTTGGCAAGGCTACATTTCGCAATCCAATTCGACGACAAACGATGGTTCGTTCATCACAAACCCCATTCAACTCCAATCGAGTTCCCTCTCTGAGGTGGTCATCAATCATCAAGCAGTCGTTCCTTCCGACGCTCGAATGGATGTGCAATACCGGTGGACCATCAACGGCACGAACGCCTCCTTTTCGGATTGGAGTTCGTGGCAAGACACGAACCTCACGACAACTCAGTACCATCGAATGAGATGGGTTCAGTTCGCTTACACCTTCAATCGTACGGGCAGCGCATCCCCTACCTTGTCCTCAATACAGGTTGAAACATCCCGTTGGACGACACTCTCAAACACCCAAGTTTCTTACGATGGCCAACCAACATCCTTTGTTTTGCAGCAGACTGTGTTAGGATTTGTCGACCAAATCCAAGATAATTCGTCAGGTCAAAACCATGCGGTGAGCATCCATCTTCCACTCGATGCCTCGATTCTAGAGGACATTCGATTTTGGATGAATTGGGATAACTCTGCGGGAAATACCATGTTTGAAGGTGCAAACATTGGGGCTATCGAAGTGGTCAATGCAACCAATGTCCATCGAAATTCAGGCTACGACCTTGTCATCGACCATCAAATGCTCAACAATCAATTCAACGAAGACACCTGGTTGGGTGCTGACGGTCTTGAATGGAGAACACTGCTTATCAACTTGAATTTCTCGGATACGACCACGATCGAAATTTCAGACCTTTGGATGCCTTACTCCATCGAAACACAAGTGAATCTCACTTCAGCCGTGAACGACGCTGTTGTGAATGCATGCGGTTCAATCTATCTTTCCACAGCACAGACCTGTCTTGGAACAGACTATTCACACCCAATCTCGGTCTCTGGTCAAGTACAACCCGCCGGTTCCCCATCCTTTGACTATACACTATCGAAGCTCAACCTCGACTATATCGACGATCTTGCACCTGAGGTCCTTTCCATCGAACACCGAAAAGGCGTCCAGTCCATGCCGAATGTACGAGTGATGGAGAGCTTCAGCATTCTTCTTTACGATAGGGCTGAAGAGGATGACCTTACTGTAGAGTATCTTGGAACGGATTGGCAGGAAAGCGACGGTTTTTCAAACGCTATCCCTCTCTCCTACACTTCCATATTGAAAGGCTATTTCCTCACCATTGACACCTCAATTTTTGACCCCGTCATGATGCACACCCTCAATATGACCTTCCGAGTGGTTGATTCAAACGGCAATGAACTGTTGCCTCACCCCACCTACTCGATGACGCTCCACCCAGCGGCACCAGAAGCGACTTCGCTTTCAATTGCCGGACCCACCCTTCTTTCAGGAACGCAAAGCAATGGAATTTGGGAAGTTGAACAGTCCAATTTTGCTTTCGATGTCACATCTGCTTTCAACAGGACCGACCTTCGGGTTGAAGTATCGATGCAAAAGCAAGGAGCACAGGGTCAGCCATTGGTCCTTGTATGGAATGAGTCTTCTTCCACGTACCAAGGTGCGTGGACCCCGTCAAGGGATGACATCGGCATTTGGAACCTTGAAGTTCTGATGGCAGAATCAAACGGACTCTTCGCCTCAGATGCAAATGGCATTTTGGATGGAGTTGATGCTGAAATCACATTGACGGATGCAAATGCACCTCAAATTCTCAGCGTGACCTACGACCAGCAACTTCAACTCGATGACATGTTCGATGTTCACATTCAGTGGCTTGGAAACAGTGGCGAATCCACTTCGGGTTGGATTTCAATTGCTGATGAGACCTCCGAGGTACGAAACAAATCCATACTCCAGACCTCTGGAACCTCAGCATCCCTCCAGTTCGACCTCACAGGTCTTGTCAACGGTGACTATTACCTTCACATCTACCTCATTGACGACCAAGGCAATGATGTGTATGTTGGTGCCTCGGCGTATCCGTTTGAAATTCAACCTCCACTCGTCACAGGTGAATTTGCATTACAACCTCTCAACGCAACTTCGATTGAACTCAGTGGCAATGTCGCATGGAAAAGCGGAACTGGTACCGTCACCATCTCATTTTCTGATGGTGCATGGAGCAAGGTGGTTGAATTAGGCAACGGCGTTTTCATGCAATCTATCGATGTTGGGGAGCCATCCAGCGAAATAATGACGTATGAAGTCACTGCTTGCGACAGTGAACAACCCGATGACTGTATGCGTTCAACATTTGAACTCGATGTTTCTTCAGCCTTCTTGCTTGATCTTGATGCCATGTGCCAATCAACCGATGTTGTCACCACTACCACAGACCAGTTGGACCTTGTTGTTTGTCAAGTGATCAACAATGCAGCCACAAGGGCAACCGTCGGGTTCAACCACTCGTTGTCTTCACTTGCTTCGAGTGAACCTCTGGAACTTTTGCCTGGCCAAACAGCTTCGATGAGCCTTCGTCTCCTCAACGGGTCGACCGAACTTAATCTATCGTACACATGGTCAATCTATGGCGAAAATCTGTATCATCAAGTGCTCAACCTTGAATCGGACAGCCATCGCATTTCAAGAACAATTTCAACAGATGTCGAGCAACAGGAGCAAGAAGAAAAAGAAGATGTTGTCACTCCAACATCAGGAATATCAACTCCAATGTTGACCATTCTCTTCATTGTGATACTTGGGTTCCTTGGAGGTTCAATCTTCACCGTTCGATTGTTGAAGCAAAAAGCCTCTGAACCAATGACAAGAGATAATTTGGTCGAAGACAAAGAATTCGAGCAGGATGTTTTCGCAGAGGAAGTGCATCAAGTTGGTGTTGATGAAGTCATTTCAGAGAGTGTATCTGTTCAAGACTCCAACATACCTTCTGATGAATATTCGCCTTCTATCGAGCAACCACCCACCTCATACGATGAACATGGATTTGAGTGGTACACACATGAGGGCACACACTGGTACCGTCAATGCAATTCACAATCCGAGTGGACCAAGTATCAATGATGGATGTTTGATGGCCAAAAAACAAGGAAAACCCGTCAGAAACTGACCGCTTTCATCATAGACATGTTCGACTTCGCAGGTAGCATGGCGTTCAAGCGCGTGCTGATTGCAAACCGAGGCGAAATTGCTCTGCGAATCCTTCGCACCCTTCGCGACATGGGAATTGAAGCAGCAATTATTCACGGTCGAGAAGATAGGTTATCCCTGCCTGTTCGACTTTCTGATGTCGCCTACGACAACTCAAGGCTAAATCCACTCGACTCTTACCTTGACATCGAATCGGTCGTCGCTGCAGCGAAAGAATTGAAGTGCGATGCAGTGCATCCTGGGTATGGTTTTTTGGCCGAAAATGCAAATTTTGTGAAGAGGCTCGAGCAAGAAGGAATTACGTTCATCGGTCCTTCGGCTGATGTCATCACCCTTCTTGGGGACAAAATAGAGGCAAGAGCGGCAATGGAGGCTGCTGGCCTACCCACTGCAAAAGGATCCTCCGAACCCATTTCCGATGCTGGTGTCGCAAGTGCACTTGCAGATGAAATCGGCTATCCGGTCATCATCAAAGCCGCAGCAGGTGGCGGAGGCATTGGCATGCAAATCGTGACGAAAGCGAGTGAATTCGAGAGTGCACTCAAATTGTGCCAATCAAGGGCCAAATCAGCGTTTGGGGATGAGCGTGTGTTCGTCGAAAAATACATCGAGGGCGCTCAGCACGTTGAATTTCAGGTTCTTGCTGATGGGAAGAACGCCATTCATTTTGGAGAACGGTTTTGTTCTATTCAACGACGCCATCAAAAACTGATTGAAGAAGGACCGTGGCTAGATGATGCCAAGAGAGCCGAAATTGGGTCTTTGGTGTGCAAAGGTGCTGAATCTGTGGGCTACAAAGGACTTGCAACATTTGAGTTCCTACGAGACGCTCACGGTGATTTTTACTTCCTCGAAGTCAATCCTCGTGTTCAAGTTGAACACACGGTCACTGAACTGATTACTGGCCATAATTTAGTCGAATTGGGCATTCGAGTGGCCCAAGGGGAGCCTTTGCCTTTGAAACAAGAAGATATCGAATGGCGGGGACATGCTGTTCAGTGCCGATTGAATGCCGAAGATCCAAGAGAATTTATCCCAAGTCCAGGTCGTCTTTGGGAATGTCACTTCCCATCTGGATACGGCATTCGTTGCGATACTCACGCCCATCCAGGCTACGACATGCCGGGTTGTTTTGATTCCCTTTTGGCGAAATTGTTGACGTGGGGCAAGGATAGAGAAGACGCCATTCGTCGAATGAAAACCGCACTGGATGAGACGGTGATCACGGGCGTTGAACACCTCATTCCACTTCATCGCCGAATCATGGATGAGAAGGATTACAACGAAGGAAACATCACCATTCAATACATTGACAATCATCAAGAATTACTTGGTTGAGGGCTCTGTATGAGCGTCCTTCTTGTGGGTTCAATAGCTTTCGATTCGGTCCAAACACCTGCCGGTTCTGTCGAGAATGAACTTGGTGGTTCAGCCATTTATGGTTCTCTTGCCTGCCAATTTCATTTGCAGTCTTTAGGTGTTGGTCCAACACAAATCGTGGGTGTTGTAGGGGAAGATTTTGGACACCACCACAAAGAAATGCTTACCTCAAAAGGAATTTGTATCCAAGGACTGGAGGTTTCGGTGGGCCAGACGTTTCGATGGTCAGGGAAATATCAAGGGGAAATGGATGAAGCAGAAACGCTCTTGACCGAACTCAATGTTTTTGAACATTTTACGCCAAAGATTCCGCAGCATTACAAAACATCAAACGTTGTGTTTTGTGCTAATCTTCACCCTCTTATACAGTCGTCCGTACTTGACCAAATCGAAGATTGTCGTTTGAAAATTCTTGATTCGATGAATTTGTGGATCTCAATCGCTCGAGATGAACTCATCAACGTCATGCGACGTGTGGATGTCATCATTATCAATGAGGGAGAGTTATTACAACTCACAGAAGGACAACACATCCTGCCTTCAATTGAACAACTTCGTCAGGAAGTTGGTCAGAAAATTTTTGTCATAAAAAAAGGTAGTCAAGGCTCAGTTGCATGGTTGAATGGCGACATCATCGAGTTGCCAAGCCACCCTCCAACACAATCTATTGACCCAACGGGTTGCGGAGATAGTTTTGCTGGAACTCTCGCAGCACGTCTATCGCTCGGTGATGGTGAGGTTGAGATGGATGAATTGAGAGACGCAATGATGTTTGCGACAGTGACAGCAAGCCAAAACCTTACCACCTTTGGAACACATGCACTCCAAAAATTGACGATGAAAGATTTTGAGCAACAATTTGAGATGTACTCTCAAAGACTCAGTCATTGATTTCATCAATCGACCGAATTCGGACATGAGCTCTTGGAGAAGTGGCTTGTAGTTCACCGAACGCAGCATAATCGAGATCATCTCGAGGTTGATGCTGCATAGAATTCATGATTTCTTGACGCCTCGATATTCGTTCGTTGAATTGGTTCATGACACTCTCTGGCAATTCATTTGATAGTTGTTCCATTGCATCTTTTGCGGTGTGTTGAGAACGCTGATGAAGGCGAGCTGCGGTTGAAGATGATTGATGATTGGTTTGTTGATGGGATGAGGCTCTGTTCGATAATGAAGATGCTGTGTTTCGAATTCGACGCCCCATCGTGTTGAGCATTGCTTTAGCCCCACGCATTTTTTGTGCTGGCTGACGTCGAACTTTCTTGCGCAAAAGATGTTGGGAATCCGCTCCTCTTGACCTCGGTCGAAGGACTGGACGCTCCTGTTGAGGAGGTGATTCGATTCGAAGAGCGGTGTTTTCCTCTTCATCAAATTCGAACAATTCAGCTTCAAGGATGTCATCGTCAAATTCAGGTACTTTCGGTTCTGGTTGTGCTTGATGATATTGTGGAATATGGTACTGATTTCCTGTAATGTAGGATGGCAAAAATCCCTGAGGTGTGTGAAGTCCAGACAGGTATGGTTGTTGTTCTTGCTGATACATTGGAACATGAACAGACGCAGGATGAGAAGCCATTTGCCAAGATTGTGGGACAAGGACCGGATGAGTAATGGGTTGAGGCCTGTGGTCATCCGGGAATCTGGTCGCAGGGGTAGGTTCGTCAGCATCGAGTGGGCTCCAATCGGGCAAGAAATTCTCGACATCATCCTCTGTTTCATCTTGCAAGAATGCTCCAATTGAAGTTGAAGGTTGTACCACAGAAGGTGTTGGTTCAGGTAAGGAAATAGAATGTCCTCGTTCAAGCCTTTCAAGACCTAAACGTGCTTGAGCAAGAGTTTGTCCATCTTGCAAACGTCGCATCAAATTGAACAGTCGCAACAATTCTGCATCGTTACCGTACAACGAATAGTCATCCAAATCTTTGGTTTGAATGGTGAGTGTGGGTTTACTCGTCATATATCTTCCAACAATAAAAGACATACCAAAGGCAATGAGACCAACTTGAATGAACACATCAGTCACAATTCGCCATCCAGCCCAAATGGAGACGAGTGCGGGAACGAATGTCCAGAGAGGAACGAGGTGGCTCGAGTGATGCTGGAGGCGAGCGATGTGATTGAGATGAATATCGATGTTTGCCCCGTATTGCTGTTCTATGCTCAGCATCCGCTCATCCAAGGTCAATTTTACCTTGCGAATCGAGTCATCCAAGCGTAGATTGTGAATCAGTTCTTTGTTTCCATCTTCGTCTGGATACTCAACGTACCCTGCTCCGTGCATCCCGTGCCGAGCGATGCATCGGAGGTTATCAATCCACCGTTGAATTATGCGACAAGGCTTGCATTCTAAGGGGTCAAAACATGAGCCGGTTATGCCTTTCGCTCAATGGTGCAGGAGCCCATAATTCTTGGCTTTGAATCAAGTTGTGCTAACAGCACCGAAGGAGCATGTTGGCCACGAATGTACAACGGATGTTCCCATTGAACTACGAAGTCATCACCGTTGCAATCTTGAATTCGACCAACGACGAACTGAAGGTCGACACAAGCGTGCACCACATCACCAGTTTCCAGCTGTTTTTTCTGGAACGGACTTCGCTGAAGTCGAACATTCGACACCTTGTGAGCCTCGAGGGCAAGAGGTACATTTTTTCCAGTTCTCTTGTCATTGATTTCGGGGTGAACAATCATCGTATCGCCATTCAAATGGTCCTCCTTTGCATTTCGAAGAGCAATGCCAACCCTGTCACCAGCCGATGCAAACTCAACGTCATCATCCATCACTTGGAGGGACTTGACATCTCCAGAGCCATGTGCAGGAAGTAAGGTGACTTCATCGTGGACTCGAATGGTTCCAGATTGAACGTAACCTATCGCGACAAGTCCAATGCCTTTGACGTTAAAATGCTGGTCAATTGGAACGACAAGAGGGTGTTCTTTGACCGCTTCAAGCGTTGATTCCATTCTGGAAAGGATGCTGTAAAGTCGCTCTCGAAGGATGATTCCATCGTTGGCTTCAAAGGTCCATTGTCGTAATCCGGCTTGAGCAAAGAGCCCTTTGACTTGGTCATCGTCAATCCACTGTCCTCCTTTAGGAGCTATGACAGCAATGCCTTCATGAATACCAGCAGATGCAAAAGCAACGAGAACTTCACCAAGAGTTGCGTCGATCGCCTCCACTTCGATGAGTCCAGCCCTTGAGGTTGAGAGCGCGTTAAGAAATGGCCGCAATCGCTCAGGGTATTTTGCTGGTCGGATCACCGACAGGATTTTTGTGCCCCCCTCGGTCATTTCTTTGTGAACATAGGTGTGAACATCGCGCTTGTCCGATGCCTTTGCAATCGAACGAGCAAGTTCATCGCTCCCTACCATGGCGACATTGAGGACGGTCATGCGTTACCCTAACAGAACCTGTTGATGAAGATGCTTCTCATCCATTCAGCATGTTGTTACGAATCGCCTGAGCTTTGTTCCAATCGACTTGTTCATCATCATCCTCAGCCACAAATTGTGGAATGGGAATGGGTCGCATCATGGAGTCAATGGCGACAAAGAAAAAGAAACCTTCACAGATAATGGTACGTTGCCATGTCGCTTTGCTCATGGTGTATGCAGACACCTTGGCACAAGCCGTATGCTCACTTGTAAAGACAACTTTTCCAATGACTTCGAGCAAATCACCTTGTCGTGCTGGGGCAATAAATTTGAGGGTGTCAATCGAGATGGTCACAAATTCTCGATGGGCAAATTTAGCGCATGCGATACCTCCTGCCTTATCCATCAACGATAACAATCGACCACCAAAGAGCGTGTCGTATGCATTTGTATCTTGAGGGAAGACTTCTTCAATCAGCGTCACAGGTTCCTTGGAATATGGTTCCATGGTAAAGGGACAATGTTCTCCCTCATAACTCTCATGACAAAATGGTGGATTCGTCTCCACTTTTCGCCAAGATTTTTCATGTTCGACAACGATTTTCCCGTTTTAAAGCCCGAACCATGAAAGCGACCGAATTATATGTTTTGATAATTTGGCGGAGCCACAGGTGATGATGTGCGAAGCATAAACAGGAATAGGACAACAGCTTTGTTTTTGATAGGATTGATGATTTTGACACCGCTGGCAGCAGCAGTGGTCACGACATTTGCGAACGGTGGTAGCCAAACCGTTGTCGATTTACGTGATGGGTCCATCTTTTTCAACGAGGACGACGCATCGATCAATTTGCCAGATGGTCAAACTGTGACCTCTGCATCGATGGTCATTTCAACTGAACCAACATTGCATGCAGCACATCAGCGCATTGACCTATACACGATGCCTCGTGTGTGGAATCCTGCTGCAAACAACCAACTGACTTCGTTTAGCGACCTCACCGCCTTCGAATATGAATCCGAATCCGCCGAAGCACTTCCTGTCACCTTGAAAACTGACGGATATGTGACCGATTTTGAAGGCACAAAGTCAAACTTTGCTGACATCAGCCCCCCACCATTTATTGGCAGTGGATGGAACCACGGGTCTCTTCCATCAGGAAGTACCCACCCTGCATCCTGTTCCTCTGGACAGGAATGTTGGGGAACAGGTATGAGCGATACCAATTACACCGATGATAATACTGGTGGAAGTTTCTCAGTTATGCTTGAGTCGGACGAATTCTTCGTTGCCAACGCACTCAAGAATTACAACCTCACCTTCGAAAGTTGGTTCAACTTTAGAGCCATCGCAGGAAGTCAACCAAACACCAAACAATACCCTGATTGTGGATACATCGAACTGCGCGCACAACCCAATCCAGGTTTCCCTGTTGGCGACCCTGAAGGTGCCTACGCCTACAAAGCGTTCAGTTACGGTTCTGGTTCAGGCTCTGACTTTAACCAAGGCGATGGATTGTATCAACGAACAAACTTCGGTCAACAGAACAACCAAATTCATTCATCGTGTGGTGGCATACCACAAAGCAGTGGGAGCAACTTCAACTTCGGCCTTGGCGGTTCATCCACGAGCAGTAGCCGACCCACTGGGTGGGGTACACTTGCTGTTGATTTATCCGACTATGTCGATCAGTATGTCCAAGTTCGATTTGTCATGGAGCACAACCCTTACGCCGGAAACACGGTCGATTGGAATTTGTCTGGATGGTACATCGATGACATCCGACTCGGTGACAAACTCGCTCAAGAAGAATCGATGACTGTTCGTGGGATCACCCCGTCCGTTCTCGGTGGAGCCAACCACCCGAACGGGTATGGTCTGCTCACCCTTGAAGCAGAAATGTCCCGCAAAGGTTCGCTCACGGTTGACGTGCTTGATTTGAACGGACAAATCGTTGTTGGACGAGATGGTTCGCTCATGGAGAATTTGGAAGGTGAAGTGATTGAATTATGGAACATTAACTCAACGCTCAACCCAACAGTCAATCTCAAGTTTGTGTTTAATTCAGGCCCAGCACGTCTTTCATCTGCGGTTCTCCACGGTTTCAGCTTAGGAACTCGAGTTGGTACAGGATTTAATTCAACCCAAATGGGAGGGCCAATCGACATTTCAAATGGGGTGTGGAATTCACAAGGAGGCAATATGCCCTTTATGTTCACACCATCAACGATGGACACCGGTTTTTCTCCAGCGTTTAAACGCTCAACATTCACTCACCCAATTGCTTCCATCAAACCCTACATCCAAGATGATTGCTCTGAAAGCCCATCCATTGAAATCACATCTCCAGGTATTTCGGGTTCATTAAACCTCACAGACGGCGTCAAACACACGCTCAGCACGATGATTTTCGGGTTTTCAGCCTCCGTGTCGTACGCAAACGCTTGCGGTGTTGGAGGGATTTGGTTTGACCTTGAATTTGCCCACTTCCCACAAATGCTCAGCATCGACGTTGCAGAAGACGGCGATACCGACTGGGGATTCAATGAGCCTGCTTTCGCAGGTTTTGGTCACCAAAATAAATTCCTCTCAAACAAAGTGAACGGAATCAATTATGGCGCTGACAAAGCAACCCTCACCATCAACCAAAATGGTGTTGCAGAAGGTGGTTACTTCATGCTACCTAAGGGTGCAGTCGTCTCTTATGCTGAGGTGGCTTTTGACCAAAATTCAATTCTTTCCACGACCGACCTTAATCAATCGTTCAGTCTTCAATTGTTTTCTGGAACGCAGTCGGAAAATCTTGGCACACTTCCAAACTTGACCATCATCCTTCCAGAGTTCCTGGAGGCACCATTGCCGCTAACGGATGCTATCAATTCACTGCTCACCAACCCACTGACGCCAACTAGCCACTACGATGCTTTCGGTGGGGAATGGATGACATTCCGATTCAAGGCGACATCCTCTGCTTTAACCGGATCAACTGCAATTGCCACAGGTCTCAACATTCTCTACTCGTATTCAACGACATTTGACGAAGATGATGGCTTTGATGTCGAATTAAATCAAGGTGTAGCTTTGTGGACTGGCGGTTCGACAGCAAATGTGCCCGTTGGCGTGTACTCAACGACCGGAGGTGGCGTTTCGTTTTCCACACTCAGCGTCTCGACCAGTTCAGGTTTCTCAAACACCTTCGTCGACACGGGTAATCCAGTCGGTTTGTATCCAAACGGAAACATCTACGAATTTACCACCGAACACACCGTTGCAGGCATCACAGGAACCTCACTCTCCGAGGCATGGTTGTCGTTTGAATCGAGTTCAGGACACGCTTTGCTCACCTATTCTGATTTTGCTTCATTTAACGAAGCACCCGCCACAGATTTGATTACACTTGAGCCTTCAAGTGTGACTGACATTACCGATGGAAAACAAATCACCTGGCGATTTAGTGTCAATCCAACGTGGGAGGACGCAGAAGAGGTTCGAGTGTATGCTGGCCTCACTGCGACAAATGGTGTGAATGGTCTGCCTGACGCTATTCTTTTCGCTCCTCAAAACGGCAATGCAGTAGAAAATGATGCGGGAATTACCGACTTTGAGTTGCAAAACACCGTCGGTGTAGCCCAAGACCTCGATGCCGCTGAATCCGGACAGACCATCAATTTGGTCGGTTCAGTTCGCCTCCAAAATTTGGATGTTGCACCTGACCCAACCGCATACAATCTCGTCCTTGAACTCAAACATGTCAACATCACAGGTGAAGAAATCACCGTTGAATGGGAGGAAGTCGAAAACTTCACCGGGGTTATTGGAGGAGACTTCAACCTCGAGATTGATCTTGGATCTGTTGCAGGTGACGAAACCTACCGATTTGGAATGAAGGGGTACGAAGGCGGCGACCTTCTTTGTCCATCGTTGACCTATCGACCTGATGTGACTTGCTCCATTCCATTCAACATTTCAATTGACACTTACGAGCCGAACCTCATGCAAATTCAGGTCTTGAGCAAAGATACGGATAGAAACATCGATTCGAACTGGAGAACTTTGTACGATGACACTTGGGTGGTACCTTCAGCAAGCCAAAGCATTCGTATGACGGCTCAAGATTTGCCCGCACCACCTGCAACCCTCGATATGTATTATTGGGTCGAAAATGACCACGATGCAAACGACGACCGAGTCCCAGATGAAAACGAATACATCGTCCTCACACTAAACAGCGACGGCAATGCACCAAATGCAACATATTACGGTAACTTTAGCGATAACGCCAACCTTGGACTCGACCCAGAAGGATTGGTTTCGTTGTACATCGTTGGCTATGACCTTGCTGGAAATGCAATCGACGGAGGCGAAGCAGGGTTTGACAACGACCGAATCACCTACGTATCCATGCAATCCGAAAGCCCAGTGATTCGAAATTTCTTCATCGAGAATTCCAAGGGCGAACGCTTGCTCAATTCCAACGCTCAGCAATACGAAGGCGAATGGAACATGACCATGTACGCTGGTAACACCTACCATCTTCTCGTTGAAGCCAACGATGACAACGGATGGAGAGATGTTGATTACATCCAAGTCAACCTCGATGATGCCCGAAACGATATGTCGGTGTATTACTATCCACGAAACAAATCCGCTTGGACCGATAGCCCCCACATCAGCATCGTTCAAGAGGACGACGACAACGATGGCCCAACCCTTCGAAAGATGGACGGAACTGCACTTGTTAACCCATTCATTTCCGACTTCTATCTCGATTTGCCAATTCAAGTTGATTGGGGCATACTCGGTGAAGGAGGAGCTGCAAATACACCCGTTCTTTACATGAAAGATATGGACAATCCAGAATACAGAATGCTGCCAGCCCCAGGTCGTTACATCCAATCATGGCATTACGGTAGTGACATCCGATTGGATATTCGGGATGACTTTGCCAACAATCTGATGATTTCGCCATACTTTGCTGATGGAAGCGAACCCATCACACGTGATGTCCGAGAAGGCTATGTCTACACTGGTGACACCGTATGGTTCACGGGGCAATATGTATTCCAAGACGGCTACCCTACCGTGTTTATGAATCCTGAAACAGAATTGACCATGAAAGTCACTCGACTTGCTGCAACATCAGATGGTACCAAAGGTTACTCTGCATTCCCTGCAGGTGGAGCAGACGCCACGATGGACTTTGGTCAACCGACTTTGCACAGTTTCACTGGTGGGAAATTCAACATCTCGGTTGTAGTTCCTTCAGTAACCAACGAATACACCTATCAATTTGAATTGGTGAACCTTCCAGAAAACGCAGTTGATTTGACATCAAGTTTCTGTGCGAATTCAAACACATTCGGCTGTGCTGATTTCAAACTGAAAGTCGATGGCAACGCACCTTCTGTGACCTCAATGACGGTGAAGAAGGGTGCAACGGGAGATACAATTTCAAACACAATCCCCATTTCGACCGCAAACTACCACTGTATCGACATCAACGCTATGCTCATCGAACGAGAAGGATTACTCGCTGGCGATATTGAAGTCGGTTGGATGTTTTATTCAAACGCCAACGATGGAATTGTTTGGAATAAATACATGTCCCACTTTGGCTCAGCACAGCCACAATCTTCGACCTTGACCCTTGTTCCTTCAGGCAATGGTGTGTATTCCGCTTCAACAACCTGTTTGGATTTATGGCCACTCGAAGATGGAGAATTTGACCCAGAACAGGATTCGATTGTCGGTATTGAAGTCGCAATTTGGATTCAAGGCGTCGATTCTACTGGTTCATCGGTGATTCTCGGTGGCGGGCCAAATCTTGATGGATCAGTTGCACAATTTGTTGGAACCAACCAAAATTTAGGTGTCTTTGATTTCACATACGAGCGAGCTGTGTTTGAAATTGCTGCCACCGATGTCATCATGACACCATCTTCACCTGAAGTTGGCGACACACCAACCCTACGTATCCGTGTTGTCAACAGTGGAACCCTTGCTGGAACGGTTACCTTGGAAATTCGATCGGTGATTGATGAAGGCATACCGAATCGGGAAGGCAATGTCACCTCTGAAGTGATTCAAGTTGATGGCTTTGCATACGTCACCATTGACCTCGAAAAGTTTTCAAGAGAAACCACTGGAATGTACTTCATCATCTACAATGAAGAATCGAATGAACAGTTGTGGAACGGAAAACAAAACGGCGTTTTCTTCAATGTGAAAGTTGCTTCTGAAGATCAGTCGAGTGGTGGACTTGTCATGATTATCGCCATCATGGGTGTGGTTCTTGCCGTTCTCGGTACGCTCGTTGTGGTCTTGCTACGACGAAATAGTGGAGGAGAAAACCTGCTTGATGATGATGACGATGATGAAGAGGAGTACTACACCAACGATTCAAAGGCCCTTGTCGACATCCCAGCCCAAAGAACATCAGCCAATCCAGTGATGCAAAGAGCACTTGATTTGTTCCCTCAATGGACAGAAGCCGACATTCAAGGATACTTCGACCAAGGCTGGTCGGTTGAACAACTCCAAGATTGGGTGAACGGCAACCAGTGAGCCACAATGTCTCATGATTATTCATGGGAAGATGTGGTATGTACCACATCAAAAGGTTCCAAGGTGATTTTTCACCCGACTCTGCCCACAATTGTCTACCCTCAAGCGAGAAGGCCGAGGGTCGAATGGGACGGACTTGCATTGATGGAAATCGCAGATGTGATTTCGATGTGGAGGGAAGAAGAACGCGATGAGAAAGCATCGAAAGGTGTGAATGCAGAGATGGCACGAGTCCAAGGAGGCATTTTTGGTTTGATGATTTCTGGTTTTTCGCTCTTACCTGAACTTCAATCAGGTATTTTTCCAGACCCCGAACCTCGCCGCTTTTGTCGGAATGCAGAACGGCACAAACGACCAATCTACTTCATCGAACCATCCTACGACGATAAAGACTGGATCGATTTTCTTGAAAAATCAGCAAAAGCGATGTCTCATTGGAAAAAATTACTCGGCATGGTTCGACCAGGACGACGATTCCGAAAGAGATTGAAACATCATTTGTCCCATGTACCCATCCCCCCTCATCATTTGTCGGATGAATATGCAACCGCATACGCCCTCACATCGTCGTGGTGGGATTGCAAGGAATGGCTCATTGGAGAGGAACTTGCACAACGTAGGAACAAAAGGATGGCATCGAGGATTCGAGGAGCCGTTGAACAATTAACCCATCACCTCGGACGCGATGATGTGACACTCATGGTGCCCATTTTTGCTCCGTGGTTAGGCACAATGGTTCAGGATTTTGAAACGGCAAAAGCAGAGGAGATTTCATCAAGTCCAACGGACACGAATGACTTGGAGGCGAATTGACATGTCAGAGAACGTGAGTCGAGTCGTGGTTGAAAATCAACTCGTTCGCTTTATCCCTCAAACCCCAGTGTCTCAAAATGATGTGGTTGACATTCTCAATGGCCAAAGAAATGGAGATGTCGTCATCAAAATTGTTGATTCGCCAAGAGCTACCATCATGGTGGATAAAGAAGGAAGAATCACGGTTCACGGAACCTACAAAACCGATGTCGCGAGAAGTGTAGCTCGACAATTTTTGTTACGTTTGGGCATGGATGACAAGGGTCTGCGTACCGAAAATGGCCCAATACAAGCTAGTTATCAATTCGATTGCGGCTTTCATGTTGCCAAGATGAACACGACGATAGGAGAGTCAACTCTTGAATTTGACCAGAGGCTTGGTGGATGCCGAATCGATGACCAGCGTCATAATCTCACCATGCTCTTGTTTGCAAATGGTATGTGTGTTGTGACCTCAGCCCGTCATCATGCGATGGTCGACATTGCTGTTCGATACTGGCGATCAACCCTCGAAGAACACGGATTTGTGTATATTGCAAGTGAGAGTTCATGACTTACGACGGCCCAATACTCGACAATCACTTCCATCTCAACCGAAGTGGCTTGTGCATCAACGCAGCAAAAGAATTTGAGAAGGCGGGAGGGACAAATATTGTCCTTGTTCACTGCCCAGATTTTTCCGCTCCACCAACAACCAAGCAAGGACATATCGAGACATATCAAGATACAATTGACATAGCATCTGATGTTCGAAGCGACACTGACCTTCATGTTCGAGTTGTTTTAGGTCCACACCCTGCTGCATTTGCTCACCAATTCGAGAATTGGGTAGCCACCGAGGGCGAAGTTGGAAAAGAGCGAGCCATCGAGAATTACCGACATTCCATCGACGCTGCACTCGAATTTGTTGAGGAAGGTAAAGCCCACGCCATCGGAGAAGTTGGTCGTCCACATTGGAAGGTCAGCGATGAAATCTGGGACCTCTCCAACATGCTTCTTGAGGAAACATTCCACCTTGCAGCACAACACAACATTCCATTACAACTCCATGTTGAAGGCGACTCAGACGAAACCTATGCTGACCTTTCAATCATGGCGACAAGGCAAGGGATGAACCTTAAATCATTGATTCGTCACTATTCACCACCGAATGTAACAAAGGAATACACTCAAGGATTAACACCGAGTGTCCTCATTGGCAAAGGAGCCCTCGACGAATTGGTCCAAACTTGCCGTTCCAGTTCACACGGTTTCCTACTTGAGACCGATTACATGGACGACCTTCGTCGCCCTGGTGCAGTGCTCGGGCCTAAAACCGTACCTAAGCGAACCAAACAACTCGCCGAGCGAGGTATCGATGAAGAAATACTTTGGCGTACTCACCATGATTTACCCAATGAATTGTATGGACAGGAAGACCAATGAATTGGTGAAAATAGTTTTCAAAGTTCCATCACATTGATGAAATATAAACGAGACGAATTGGTATGGCCGGGACATCGAGGCGACTTGGGTGTCGGTTTGCCATATTCATGGTTCTGTTCGTTTTGTGTTCATCAACCACAGTGAATGCCCAAAGTCCACTTGGGGTTGAAATTGATTGCAACAACAAATCACCGAAATTGAATGTTCACCCAATCGATCATGACTCAGTGACCGTGATTTGCACTGTTCGTAATACTGGAAGTCTCGAAGAACAAATCGATGTGGAGAAAGAACTTGAGGAAGGGCAACCAAGTATCGATATGATTCTTAGTGAAGACAGTTTTACGCTCGCTGCTGACGAAGAGGAAACGTTCCAAGTGACATTTTCTTCATCACAAACTCGACTTTCTGCTACAATTTTACTCGATTTCACACTCGTTGCTAAAGTGAACCAAGCAGGGGTTATCCCAGTCGATGCACTCAACACTACAGCCGAAGTTTCAGGACAACTTGGCATAGAAAAATATGGCATGGTGGAAATTGAACGCAAAGGTGTCTCCACCCTGAGCATGTCAGAGTCGGAAGAAGAGGCCTTCCAGTTTGTTTTCCGAAACAATGGAAACGACCGAGATAAAATCAAAGTCACCATAAAAAATGAACAAGAACTCATCGATATGGGCTTTTCATTTCCACTCGGCACATTTGTCGCCGAGGATGTTGATGAAAATTCTCAGTCTCAAGACAGAGAAATGACCATCCGTTCTCCGAAAGAAATCACCTCTTCAGATTCAGTGAACATCATTCTCGTTGCAGAAAGCACCAATGAACCAAGCTCTCCAAAGAGTGAAATCAAAATCACCGTGAACCTTGAGTCTACCTCAAGTAATTCAGGCATTGGAACGAATTTAGAAGAAGTTAGCAAAGATGATGTCATCAAATACGGCGGAATAGCAGGTGCATCTTTGCTCGCATTTGTCATCCTCATTTTAGTGATCAAGAGCGTGGGCAAGAAATCAAACGACAAAGTTGTCTTTGAAGCTCCCCGACCAATTGAAGTCGAGGATGATG
>JAYODQ010000076.1:0-2729 GCA_038106355.1 Candidatus Poseidoniales archaeon
CGTGCTTGGTGCGTTCAATGTGATGTATGTCGGTGCTTTGTCATCTTCATCAAGGATACAATCGTTGTCAGAGTCCCAATCTGAAGATTGGGCAGGCGTGTAACATGGAGCCGATGTTTCACCTTCTTCGAGATGGTCATAGTCGCCGTCCCACAGCGTATCGTTGTCATCATCGTTGTCGACTGCATCGGGTCCAGTTGAGTTACCTGATGGGTCAGCAAGGGCCTCTCCATCACCAAAGTCATCGTGGTCCCAAGGGTTGGTTGAATTTCGTGCAAACCTTGTTGGCCAAAGAATGACTTCATCTTTGTCGTGCATTCCATCTTGATCGTCATCTGGGTCGATATCATCGCGTAATCCATCGTTGTCATGGTCGAATGGTGCAACTTTGCTCACAAGTAGTTCAGCAGCATTTGTAAGTCCGTCACCGTCCCAGTCATCGTCTTTCCAATTCACGATACCGTCGTTGTCGTTGTCCCATGTGTGTTGCTCTTCACCCCAGAAACATCCTGCTTGAAGTTCTTGGTCGTCGTCCATGACGCCATTGTTGTCATCATCTGGGTCTTCACCATCTGGAATACCATCGTTGTCGTTGTCGACGTCATACAATTTAATGGCACCGAGACCTTGTCGCATTAAGCCACGGTCCCACACCGCTTGGAAGAATCCATCATCATCAGCATCGGCGTCGTTACCATCATCGTCGTTGTCGACACAATTGGTTCCACCGAAGAAATTACCATTGTTTTGATTTGCGTCGTCATCGAAATCATTGTTGGAATCGATTTCAAAGTAATCCCAAATTCCGTCGTTATCATCATCAACATCGTACCAGTCGTAGATGGCATCGTAATCATCATCAACGTCAATGGTTTTGTTGGTAAAGTCTCCATCGACATCGCCATCGACATCGTTCTTGAGCAAATCTGCACCTAATTCGTCTGGGAAATCGGCGTACTCCGCTGGACCATTGTCTGAATTCCACTGCCAGATACCGGTTAACAAACCAATCCATGTCACGAAGGCGTCTCTATTGTCCTGCATTTGGGTGTACGATAATGCAGAATCGATGTTACCATCTCCACCAAAGTCGTAGTGATAGCAACCGATGCCGTTGACAGGTGCACAACTCCAATTGCCAGATGGCCCCCCTGCTGTAGCACCTTCGTTCCAATTTGCATCGGGTCGGGTGGAGTAGGGTGAGCCGAATTGGGCGTTGACGCCATTGAGTGGCATTTTGTAAGCAATCGCGTAAGCGTAACCGCAAACGAATCCTTGAGCAAGGTTTCCTGCAGTGAACCCGCACGTTGAGAGATTGTATGTACCTCCCATCTTGATATCGTTGACATCTAAAATACCATCGTTTGATTCATCTTGGTCCCACCAATCTGGCAGTCCATCTGCGTCTTGATCGACATCTAAACCGTTGATAAGCGAGTCCCCATCTGCATCAATATCCCATTCGTTTCCTCCGTTGTACGGAGACCATCTTGTGAAAAAGAACCAATAAAATTCGGGAACTGTCCCTGGTGTAACTGGGCTTGTTGTACTATCGTATCCGTTGTAATTGAGGACAACATCTGCAAATGGATTGTGGTGGAACACCATGCTCCAGTGGTCGCTTGAGTTTGCAGAGTAAATTTGTCCGTCAAGACTTCCATCGAGTGCACCACCGTCTGCGATTGGATAGTATGGATTGGTAAATGAGTCGGTCATATCGTAGTCAAGGACTCCGCAATTACCGTCATCTGGGTCGAAGAGGTCTGACACACCATCGTTGTCATCGTCCCAATCGATTGAATTCTCAAGGCCGTCACCATCGACGTCTGAATCAACATTGTTTGGGCCGTCGTCACGATACAATGCACCGTTGATGGCGTGAAGGTCAGCATCATTGTCGAGATCACAATCCCAGTCGATGTCAAGAATATCGATGATACCGTCGTTATCATCGTCCACATCGTCCCAATTGTCTATGCCGTCACCATCCCAATCGTTGAATTGGGAATACGATGCACGTCGAGTTTGACACCGTGTATCTGGATTTGTTGGGTTCGGGTTTGAAAGTGAAGGACAGTTCCATGTCGCAACGTCCGATGCTTTGTCGAGAGGGAAAGAGTCGTTTTCGTTCTCGATTTGGTCATTATCGAGGTCGTATTCGAAGTTGTTCGCATCGCCGCTTACACTGACATCACCAAGGTTATCTGGCGTTGTTGTTCCACCCATGTCAGGGTCAAGCCAATCGTAAACACCGTTGTAATTCTGGTCAAATGGTCGCTTTCTATCGTCGTCCAAGTCTTGGTCATAATCGAGTTCACAATCGATTGTTCCATCGTTATCGTTGTCCTTTCCTGGAATTTCAAAAACAACGGTAAGAACGGATGAGACATCGATTGTTGCTCCGTTGTTTCCCCCGCTGATGAAAATCGTGTCACCTACAGAGTATCCATATCCGGGCGAATTGATGGTGACCGAAGTGACTGCACCACTGCCGTCTGCGACGATGTCCACAGTGAGGCCTTGTCCCGCACCTGCTGAAGATGTTGCAACATTGGAGCTGGTAACATAATTTGCTCCACCGGCGATGCTACCTGAATTTAATCCACTGACAGCCCCATCTCGGACATTGCGATTGTAATCGGAAACTGCGTCCTTGTTGGTATCAAGAATGGTACATGTGTCAGGAATACCATCGTTATCGTCGTCAGGGTCCACCATATCGAGTATGC
>JAYODQ010000034.1:0-18438 GCA_038106355.1 Candidatus Poseidoniales archaeon
GCATCTGGGATTTGGAACGGAGTACCAGTCGTGGTCATGTATGTGGAGCACTCCAAATACGCAAATTCACCAGTCACAAACGGAAAAGCACGATTCCAATTTATGGAGGGCTACGATGAAACCGGAAAATATGTCGGCCACTTTGAAGACCTTGCAGACCTTGACCCACGACTGCTTCCGAGCGATGATTTAATCATGGTGTTTGGGCGATGCACCCATCTGTGTTGTATCCCAGGATGGCAACTCGTTTCCAACTCATACACAGACGATTCGTGGACCGCTGGAGGTGGAGACGATGGTGGAACCAAATTGTTTTGCATATGCCATTCATCACGATTCGATCCAACTGTGCTTGAGATGAACACGAATCGAAACAGGTCGAATGGTGCTACTTTCAACTACGCCGGCATCCAACGTGCTGGTGGCCCAGCACCGGTTGGATTACCACTTATTCCGATTGTTCTCAATGGTGATGTGATTGAAGGATTGCCAGATTATCTTGACTGGTATACATACTGTGACTGAGGTGAATGAATGACGACGATGTTTTGGATTCTGTGGTTCTTTATCGCCTTCCTTGTGGTTCTCATCGCATTCACACTCCGCAAAGAAAGCGAAGAGATGCCTCGTAGAGAAATTCTCCGGGCAGTTGAATCAACTGGCAAAATGGGTGTCGCTGAACGTTCATTTCTTTGGGTGTTCTCGTGGCTCGATACCAGATTCCGAATTCAAGATTATTGGAACATGTCAAAAGGAGCATACTACAACATGCATCGTCAAATGCCACTCACCCACGCCGAGAAGTATAAACTTCGAATTATTTGGTATTGGTATCCCCTCTACTGTTTGGGCGGCATTTCCTTTTTGTCCTTCATTATCCTTGTGATTACTGGTACTGTGTTAGGTATCTACTATGTGCCAGGCGGTGAAGGTGACCCCTCACCTGCATATGCAAGCATGCAATACATTATGCTCGAATTACCGTTTGGCTATATTTTGAGAGCAGTTCACCATTGGACAACACATTTCATGGTCGCAAGTGTATTTCTTCACATGTGCCGCGTGTACTTCACCGGTGCATACCGCAACCCTCGTGAATTAAACTGGCTCATCGGTGTTGCACTCATGGCTCTTACCATCGTGTTTGGGTACTCAGGATATCTTCTCCCTTGGGATAGTCTTGCATACGGTGCTGCAATTATCGGCATTAACCTTGCAAATTCAAGCCCACTTGTTGGCAAGTATGTTGCAACATTGTTGTTTTCAGGCTCTGAATTGACACCACGAACTGTGACACGAATGTACTTTATCCACGTGTTTATTCTACCGGTTATCGTCACTGGACTCATCATCGTTCATTTGTTTATTGTATGGGTACAAGGTATTGCGGAGCCACATTGAGGAGTGTTGTAGATGGGTTTAATCGATAATTTTGGACGAGTCGCCTCCCTCTATATGGAGGAAAAGCAACAATTGCAAGAGGCAGAGCAAAAGCGTACACGAACACGAACAGGTCACGGTTTCTGGCCCCATGAAGTTCTTCGTGACATGATTCTATTTTCATTTATGATCGCAGTACTTCTCTTCTACGCATGGCTCATACCACCACCACTCCACGGTGCTGCAGACCCATACGCTCAGGCAGGATTCGTGTTCCCTGATTGGTATGTGTTGTTCTCATACGGATACCTGCGATGGGGCGAATACCTTCCTCAGTTTACTGTTCCAACAGGATTCATTGGAGATATTGTTGGTCAACCTGTCTTCCCATGGAACGCTGCTTGGTGGGGGGCTGCCCTTACCGGTATCCCTGTTGGCATTCTTGCATTGCCGCCATTCCTCGGTGGTAGAGAAAAGAGACCAGTTGAAGACCCATGGTTTGCTGCCGCTGGGGCAGTATATCTTGCCCATATTTGGTTTATTTCGGTATTTTCAATCAATATTTTCCTCGAACTGTACGGTAAGAATCGATCTGATTATTGTAAACTCGACTCGCATGGCGATTTATTGTGTGGGGTTCGAGATCCATGGATAGCTGACGTCTTCAATGCGATACCTTGGATCATGACAGGTGTTCTGTTGTGGATTTTTGTCTACTTCATAGGTCGAATCATCCTCATCAAAGCATGGGGTGCAGGATTTACAGTCCAGAGAAGTCGACAACTTCTCGTTGGTGCTCTCCTCATTTCTTCAGCTGCAACTGTTTCTACATTTGACGTCTATGATAACGGCTTCTATGAGATGAAGGGGTTGCTCACCATCAAAGATTATTCAGAACTTGAAGAGATGCGAACTCAACCCACGGATGTTCATGTTCATGATGCGAATGAATTTACTGATACACGAGGTTGGTCAGAATCACTAACTGTACCTACAACAGCGTGGCTTGATTGGAACATTTACCAACCTGAACGTGAAGTCATTATTGATTTTGCAAACGCTAATGGTCAACAAGACCCTTCGACGGGGACCAATGCTGCTGCGGGTTCTTGGAACATCAGTGGTCAAGAAACCGTCAATGCTGCGGGCTCATTTTTGATTACTGAAGACCCAGTCTATTTCCCAGAAGGGCACCCAGAGAGCGTAGAAGCCATTACAACAGACGTGGTCTGTGAATACCGCTCTTCTGAGCGAAAAATCAACGATATCAACACTCAACAAATGATTGATGTGACCCTAACCATTACCGACACGAATGGTAACATTGTCTCGAGTTTCACTGGGTGTGAAGGAGATACTGTCGATTTGAAGGTTGGTGAATACTTCTACTCGTTTGAAGTTGCGGCAATCGGTGCATTAGCAGTGAACGATAGCATCTACACTGAGACGCTCTTTCGAGTGAGTGCCTACCAGCCACTTCTGGTATGGAGCGAAAATGCTCCCGACGAACTTGCTGGACATACAGTTCACCTCGACAACTTGAGCGAAATGGCTCTCGGTGGTACGATGTACTCAAGTGTTGAAAATCCAGCCTATCACCAAAATCCGAAATCACTTGATGCGAAACTAACCTATGCTATGTTTATCCCATGTCTCACATTTGGAGCACTTGTCTTTGTGTTGCTTCGATACATGGCTCGAGGCTATGAATTTGAAATGAACAAATGCTATGGCTGCGACCTTTGTGATGATGCATGCCCAGTTCGATTGTTTAATGGAGGTGACAAACTCAACATCATTTACAATTCATGGAACAATGAAGATGACGGCGTTCCATTGTACTCCTGTTTGACTTGTACAGCATGTACCAACGCTTGTCCACAACTTGTCGATTACGATTCATATGTTGATATTCGACGTAGCCTAATCGTTGGTGGACCACAAGCAGAAATTCCCCACACTGTGTTACAAGCGGTCCTTGCCGCTGAAGCCGAAGAAGAAGCAGATGTAGATTTCATCGCAACTGCAGATTACCCACTCCCCTCTTCGATCGGTTATTATCCTGGATGTGTTGACTACCTCGACCAAGACCTTGTGTTTTCGCATGTGAATGAGGGCACGATGAACCTTGGAGATACGACGACCTCAGCATTTACATTGTTTGACGAAATGAATGTTGAAGTCTCTTACTTAGGTCGAGATTTCCTCAAGTGTTGTGGACATGATCAAAAATGGCAGGGCCTTACAGAGGTTTTTGAAAAACTCAAAGCATACAACCAAAGAAAAATCGAAGAATCGGGGATTGACACTCTCGTGTCATCGTGTGCTGAATGTTTCAGAACCTTCGCACGAGATTACGAACTTGAGGGTGTTAAAGTCATGCACACGACCGAATTCCTCACCGAATATGGTTTTGATATGTCGCTGAAGACCGAGGAAACCACTGTCACATACCACGATCCATGTCGATTGGGTCGACAGATGAACATCTATGATGAACCACGTGAACTCATCAAGAATGTCGAGGGAGTCAAGATTGTCGAAATGGAACATCACGGTGAAGACGCTATGTGTTGTGGTGTTTCAAGCATGATGTCTTGCAACGAGAATGCTAGGGCACTCCGTGTTGCAAGGATGGAGGAGGTTCGTGCAACTGGCGCTTCAACCATGCTCACGTCGTGTCCAAAATGTGTCTCACACTTTGAATGTTTGAAATTTGAGGACGGTACTGAGTACGATGATATTGAAATTTTGGATGTCGTTTCGTTCCTTGCGCGGCAAGTGGAAGCAAAGAAGGCAACAACAAAAAGCACTTCATCCAGTCATGAATTCATCGAAGCTTGAATCCTGAGATTCAAAGTCGAGAAGTAATCGCTTTGTTGTGACTCCATTCCACCCAGAATATGCCCCCAATGCACCGTTTTGTTTGACCACGCGGTGACAGGGAATAAGAAGACCAATTGGATTTCTCGCCATTGCACTTCCAATGGCTCGAGCAGCCTTTGGACGGGAACACATCTTGGCAAGTACACTGTAAGAAACAGTCTTGCCAGGTGGTACACTGCAAAGTTGGAGAAGCACAAGTTGATGGAATGAAGATAACTGATGCAAATCAAATTCTAACCGAGGAAGTTCTTTTCTCATAAAATATGCTTCAACCCATTGCTCTACTGACCGAATATGTGGTTCCATCGAAGCAGAAACAAGTTCTTGATTTGGTGAGAAATTTTCGACCAATGTTGCACTGATGATGCCATGATTGCTAACTTGTATCGCAAGAGGTGTGAGGGGAGTATTGATGCACCAATCCACAATGGGTTGGTTCATTTTGAATCACGATCGTCTTGAGGAACTTCTTCCATGCCAACAATTTCATAATTTGAAGGGAACAATGCGATAGCAACACCTGCAACGAGTGCAATGAACCCCCAGAGGAAGTTTTGTACGACAAAAAGAAGTTCAAGGGCAAGGACGACAAGGAGCAATCCGCCAATATTTGAAGTCCATACGAGTGTCTTGAATGTCGACAAAGTCACACCTTTTGTCCCATCTTTACGATATGGTCCAAATTCTCCACCAAATCGTTGTGCTGATGGTTCCTTTCCTTGTTTTGACATCTTGTATCACCTATCTATCATTTTGATGGCATCCGTTGGACAAGCGAGTACGCACAGGCGACAACCTGTGCAGTTCTCACGAATGATTCTTGCTTTCTTGTTACTTTCAACTTGAAGAAGAGGGCTTTTCATCGGTGTTTTGTAGAATTCAATTGCATCATCATCACACACGATATCGCATTGATCGCAACCAATGCATAAGCGCTCCTCAACGTATGCAACTGCAGTTTCTCCACCCTTTAGTTCATCATGTCTCTGACTTCGTTGGCGTTCGAGCGCTTGACGAATACGCTCAGCCTCTAGCTGGCGTCTGTTTTTCAAGTCCTCACCACTTGTCATAGTATCAGCCAAGTTGTTGATTGCTTTGAAACTTAGCAACACTCCATACAACAAGGAGGTCGCCGAGACAGTAAAATGCTCCGACGAGTAATGGAGGATTCCATGCTGTCAAACCTGTCCAAGGGACGTTTGGTGACCATGTCCAATTGCTCAGGAATGTGCCCCATAGTTCCATAAGGAGTGCCAACCACACCATCACGATATACAGTTCAGATTCCCGGCCAAATTTGATGAATGCTAACACAAAAATCAAGAGAAGTGCAGCCGATGTGTCGGAACCGAACACAAATCCGTACACGATGAATGGAAGAAGCGGGAGCAATGCATACATCGTAATTTTTTCCTTAAGGTACCGTACACAAATACGACCCATATCGAATAAAAAATAATGCCCAGCAGGAACAAAGAGTGGCATGAAGCCTCGTTGGTATTCGTAAATGAGCCAAATTTCTGAAAAGAATAATTCCATTGGTGTCGCGAAGGCAAGAACGGTAAGCATCTCAATTCTTTCTTTTCTCGTAGTCGTTCTATAGATTTGGAAAAACAAAACCCAAACGAACATTGAGACAATCCATTCTGCTGTCAACCCCGAAGTTTGACCGAAGAAAGCTGTTGATGAGAACAATAAACCTAAGGTTATGGTGGACAAATACACGAGTCCACGTTTGAGGTCTTGGTTCACGACTCACCCTCTATGGCTGATTGGTTTTGCAATTCTATGCCCATAGCAAGCATGCTTAATTCTGCAACGAGCGTGTGCCAGGTATCTGCATGCGAAGTGATGTGCTCCTCCATTTCAGACCTTGGTTTGAACTCAGCACTTGGTGAGTTAAGATTATCCATGTCTCCTTTTTTGGGGTTCATCCGATAGAACCACGATGCAGCATCACCATCCACAAGATATCCCACCGGTTCAGTTGGTGTGTTTTGTGATGTGAACAAACGGGTTGGGATACCTTCCTGGATGAGGAAATTTTCAACTTTGGCACCTCCTTTAGCGTACCTTAGTTTGTTTAATCGTCTGTTTGATAATTGAAGTAATTCTTGACCTGATTCCACAACGAGGACACCCAACCCATAGGTTCCGCTGTCATTCTTTATGACGGCCTTTGGTACCTTATCGATGCCTAGTTCATTGTATTTTGAACGAATTTGATCAAGGAATTCATCTATATCTTTTGCAAGTTTGACTTTGCATGTATCTTCATCTAAACATTTGTTTTCCGATACAAACCATGCAGGGAATAAATGCCAAGGGTCGATGCCGAGGAGTTCGGCGATTTCATCCACTAAAGGTTGAAGACATTGATAATGTTCAGATTTTTTTCTTCGATACCATCCCATTTTCGGAGAAGGTGTGATGTGTTGTTTTGTTATTGGTGGCAAAATTTGTTCCGTCAAGTCATTGTTGAGTAAGATCAGACAAGGAATGGCATCATTGACATACATTGTTTCAGTATCTTCTTCAATTTCAACTTTTGATAATTTCAGCGGTCCATTAATGCCGTTAAGGAATCCAAGTTCACTTAATTCAACTGAGCCAACCGTACAATGGAAGCCAGCCAATTCAATCATGGTTTGAATTGAGCGAACATTTTCAACGTAAGCAGGATTCCTTGTATGCGATTCTGGATATAAATGAACCCATGAACAGTCGGGATGTTGGCGTAATATGTGATTTTTTAACAATGCTGCCAGATGCGGTCTATCAGCTTCTTCCACATTGTTGAAACCGGCAGGAAAGTGATTCGCATCGACAACGCCCACCTTCCACCCTGCATCACGAACATCGACACTACCGTAAATTGGTCTTGGATGAAGGGCACGTTTTTGTTCAAACCATAACTGAATTTCATCGTGTTTTTTTTCGATGAGGGGGGTAAAATCGCTCAAATCCATCATGGGAGAACCTCCGAAATCAATTGGTCAATACTTCCTTGCTTTTTCACTCGGCCATCATCAATGATGTGCATCGCTTCAAACAAACCAAGGCCCAACGCCAATTCTTTTTGATGTTTTAGCACCTTTGTAAATGGCGTATAATGTTGTCTTAACTCTTCAATTTGACTCTCGTAATCTTGTAAAATTTGCCGAAGGAGTGTGGGGGTCGTTGCAGTTCCAGCAGGAAGTTTTGGACGTGACACGATATTTGAAGGAAGGCGGGTATGAGATGCAGCCCTTCGAAGAGCTATTTTTTCTAGTCCTGATTCCGGAAGTTTCCATTCGGTTGGAAGGGACATGGCAGCCTTTCGATGAGGTCTGCCGAGGAATGGAACTCGTACCTCGAGGGCGTGTGCCATGGAATGCCTATCAACAAGACGCAATTGGAAATTGGTAAGTTGCCCATGGTTGATTTCAAAGTCGAGGAAATCATTGAGGGCGTCGCTTTTGCGATTGGGAATATGGTCCTCACTATACCACTGACCTTCTTGTGGCCAAGGGGATTGTTGCAACAATGTTGCGGTTGGGTGTTCAATTTGGTCAAGCCGTTGAGAGATCAATTGCAAGTGTTCTGGTATATTCTTGTACCTAGGGTATCCTGCGTGAAGTTCATCTGCACCTTGGCCACAAAGACCTACAGTTACTTTATGTTGCATTTTTTCAAACAATGGCTGGAAAAATACGACGGTGACATCAAGATCTTCACCATGCCAAACAAGATTTTGAATTGCTCCATCGAGGTCAGATTTTTGAATCACATGCTGATGATGGACGAGGTCGAGACATGATGCTACTTGTTCCGCAGCCATGTAATCGGGATTATCTTCTGATTCAGCGACAGTCCAACATTCTGGCACTGGTTGTCCTGCTCGCTCGGCTGCATCTTCAGCGACTGCTGCGACAAGACTTGAGTCGAGTCCGCCTGACAATACAATTCCAACTGGCACATCAGCCATGAGCCGTTGTTCAACTGAAGAGATAAACGATTCAAGGAGTTCATGACTTCCTGATTCTGGATTCCAAGGTTGAACTGAAGGGTGAACCATCTCAAATCGATGAGAACCATCTAGTTTTGCGACTCCATCATTGACAGTCCACACCTCGACCGTACCAGGCCGAATTTGTTGAACCCCTTGGAGTAAAGTTGTAGCATCAAGTGGATACTCAAAAGCAAGTCTTGCAGACATTGCCAACATATCAATACGAGGTTGGTGACGCTCATCAGCCCGCAAGGCTTTGTGTTCACTTGAAAAAAGAAGAGAGCCATCAATCATTGTTCGAACGAGTGGTTTGATACCCATTGTGTCTCTGGCAAGGATGAGTTGCTTGTGGTCGGCATCCCACAAAGCAAAAGCAAACATACCATCCAATCGAGCAATCCATTGAGCGTGATCTTTTGCAGAAAGTGTTGAACGCAATTGATTTTTCGCTTGATGGTGCAAAGCCAAAATTGCTTCGCTGTCACCACTTGTTCTCCATGGAAATGATTTCAGTTCATTTCGAAGGACAACATGATTGTAAATTTCCCCGTTGACAATCAATACTTCATTTCCCGGGCCTTTCATGGGTTGTGGGCTGCCAACGAGGTCAACAATTGCAAGTCTTGTGTGTGCTAATGCCACATGTTCATCAACGAAAATTTGGTCTCCATCAGGACCACGATGATGTTGAAGTTTATTCATTTTTAATGCAGTACCGGCATCGGGTTGTCCCAGAATACCGCCAATGCCACACATAGTGAAAACTCAAAGTTCTCATTTTTGAAGTGTTGCCTTGATAGTTACCAAAGAGCCCACAGCGGATATTTGAACATGGTAATTCCAAGCAACACAATGGCTAATCCAAATGCGATAAAGTATGCAGTTTGTGGAGGGTCGCCGGCTCCGTTTTCTTCACTCATAGGTATGCCTCAACCTTTCGTGAAAAACCTCCCATTTCAAGATATTGAATCGAATCAATGAATCCGACTTAGTTTACGAATGGAAGAAGCGTTACGACGCCAGCGAGAGGAATGAGTAGCATGGTTGCATTGTCGTCAATCATCGTATACCGTGGCCATTCTGAGACCATGCATAACGGTGCCATAATGGGTACAAACCACCATGGAGTTTCAAAGAAATGCCATGCCCCAATCCAAATCAATCCAAGAACAAAGAGTGTTGAGGCTATGAGCATCTTCTGAGAAATCTTTTTTCGCCGAAGTTCCCCCATAAACGGGTCGCCAAGTGCAAGGGAAACAATAAGCGGGTATGCGTATTCTTCGTAGGGTACGATGAGAAGGACCAAGCAAATCGATAGGCCACCCCATGCAAGTGCTGAAACTTGATGAGCCTCGTATGCCCGTTGGCCAAACACTGTAAATCCCAACTTCAATCGAATGTATTCCCCCGTGACGATGGCAAGAAGAAGGAAAGCGACAAGTTCGTCACGTTCGAGGCCAATGACTGAAGCAATGTTCTTACCATGCTCAAAAAAGAAATAGGGTATGAAGACCATTGAAAGATGAATAATTCTGCGAAGCAGGTGACCTTGCATGCCCCCTACTGATTCCTCAACAGGATTTGTCATTTCGACAGTTTCGGGTTTCTTCGACGTATCCGAATCATGAACTGCCATTAAGGTGCGAAAAAGCATCATCAATATGAAGAGTGCCCTCTAAAATAAGGTCAAGAACCTCATTCAATCGAGGGTGTTGTGTCAGCCGTTGTTCATGTGTTGCAAGTAAGTGTTGGAATATTCTTGATTTTCTTGCTCTTTGAGTTGATGCTAAGTTGAAGAGTTGTTCAGCAAGCTCCTTCGTACCCGTTTGTTGAAGGGCCGAAACGAGAAACATTTGAGGAAGTTCATCCTGTTCGAGGGCAAGTGATTCTTTGAGTTCATCGAAATGTTTGCTTGCTCCATCAAGGTCAGATTTGTTGACAACGACAGCATCAGCAAGTTCGAGCAAACCCGCCTTTTCAGTTTGAATGCTGTCACCTCTTGCAGGGCCTTCGACGAGAACAATTCTATCTGCAACAGCCGCACAACGTAACTCTGATTGACCCGCTCCAACTGTTTCAATGAGCACTCGTTCGTAACCCACATCGTGCAGCAAAGCAGCCATGTCACGCACAATGAGGGGAACACTTCCAGAAGACTTCCTTGTCGCAATCGAGCGCACATAGATTCTATCTTTCATCGATTCGTCGTCAATAGATTTCAATCGAATTCGATCTCCGAGCAATGCACCTCCGGACCTCGGTGAACTTGGGTCAACAGCTAAGAGTGCGACCTTGGTGCCATTTGATGCCCAGTGGCTTAGAAGTTGGTCACACAATACCGATTTTCCAACTCCGGGCGAGCCTGTGATGGCAATACTCATGTCTCTTGATGAATGAATCCTTGAAGTGTCTTTGAAGATGTATGACCCATTCTCAATACGTGAAAGTAACCGTGCTAAATCTCGGCGAGAACCCTGGCGTGCCAGCTGCAATTCTTCTATGGCCACAAGAATCACCTAAGCAGATGAAGTCCAAATCCAATCGGATGAACCCCCCACCCCGACATCTGTGCGTGTTCGAGCATCATCGATGAAGTGTAGAATTTCAGCGGTAGGCGTTCCTGGACCAAAAATAGCACGAATACCGTGGGAAAAGAGATCATCTCGGTCGTCTTGAGGAATGATGCCGCCTCCAAAAACAATCACATCTCCCATGTTTTGTTCGATGAGGAGTTGGCAAATTTTTGGAAAAAGATGGTTGTGTGCACCAGACAGAGAGGATAACCCAAGGAATGTAGCATCTTCATCCCGAACTGTATCAACGATTTGCTGAACAGTTCGACGTAATCCTGTGTAGATCACTTCATGACCTGCATCTCGTAAGGCTCGAGCAACGACTTTGGCTCCTCTGTCATGGCCGTCAAGGCCTGGTTTTGCAACCACCACACGAACCGGGCTGCTCATGTTGAGGCGATACGGCCTCAGACTATCAAGCCATGCGTTCACCCTCCATCTCGCTATTTGGAATTCTTTTGTTTTGAGAAATTCAAGAGCAATCAATAAGGGGTTTCGTGGAACAGATGCGGTTAGGGAAGACTATGTCCACCACTGAAGAGCGACTCAAAGACCTGCGAAATCGCAAAGCACGAAGTGTGTCAGGAGGTGGACAGGCCCGTATTGATGCCCAACATCAACGAGGGAAGTTGACGGCAAGAGAACGACTTGAACTTCTTCTTGATGATGGCTCCTTCCAAGAGATCGACGCTTTGGTCGAACATCGATGCCGTGATTTTGATATGGACAAAAATGTCATTCCAGGTGATGGTGTGGTCACTGGACACGGCACAATCAATGGAAGAGAAGTCTTTGCATTCGCTCAGGATTTTACCGTGTACGGTGGTTCACTTGGAGAAATGCACGGTCTTAAGATTTGCAAAGTCCTCGATATGGCATTGAAAACCGGTCGCCCTGTCATCGGCATGAATGATTCTGGTGGTGCTCGAATCCAAGAAGGCGTTGCTTCACTGGGTTCTTACGCTGAAATCTTTTTCCGGAACGTTCGTGCTTCCGGAGTTATACCACAAATCTCCGTGATAATGGGACCATGTGCAGGTGGAGCGGTGTATTCCCCAGCCATCACTGATTTTGTGATCATGGTTGACCAAACCGCTCATATGTTCATTACAGGACCTGAAGTGATCAAGACAGTGACCAATGAGGTCGTGACATTCGAAGAACTTGGCGGGGCAAACACTCATGGAAGTAAATCGGGTGTGTCACATTTTACAGCTTCTTCGGACGAGGGCGCCATTGACCTTGCCCGTGAGCTTGTTGATATGTTACCACAAAACAATCTTGAACACGCACCAAAACGCCCTACAAGCGATTCACCAGACCGATTATGCCCCCAACTTGATTCTGTGATTCCCGCCGAAGCCAACAAACCATACGACGTCATAGATGTCATCAAGGAAGTGGTTGATGACGGAGAATTTCTCGAGGTTCAGCCGGATTGGGCCCAAAATATTGTGATAGGATTTGCACACCTCAATGGTCAAACCATTGGTGTTGTCGCGAACCAACCAAAAGTTCTTGCCGGATGTCTTGACATTGACGCATCCGATAAGGCTGCTCGATTTGTGAGGTTTTGCGATGCATTCAATCTCCCACTTGTTACACTTGAAGATGTACCTGGATTTTTGCCCGGAACTGGTCAAGAATGGGGTGGTATCATTCGACACGGAGCAAAATTATTGTATGCTTTTGCAGAAGCTACAGTGCCTAAACTCACAGTGATTTTGAGAAAAGCATACGGAGGTGCATACGATGTCATGTCGAGTAAGCATATTCGTGGCGATTACAATGTGGCTTGGCCATCGGCTGAATTGGCGGTCATGGGTGCTGATGGAGCCGTCGAAATCATTCATAGGAGACGAATCGCCTCTTCCAGAAATGAGGCTCAAGAACGAGAACGTCTTACCAAAGATTTCAATGAAACATTTGCAAACCCATACAAAGCTGCAGCACTTGGCTATATCGACGATGTCATCGAACCAAATCAAACTCGTCAAAAATTATCCCGAGCTCTTGCCATGTTGACGGACAAAGAAGAGTTAAGACCAGCAAAAAAGCATGGTAATATTCCACTCTGAGGTGATGTTCTGTCAGAAGAAGAAAAAAGAATTGCGGCAATTATGGCTGTTCTCTCCCTCACGAGTGGTTCAGATGACCAAAGAGGGCAAGTCGGACGTCAACCAGGACTTGTTTGGGCACAAGACCATCGAAGAATGCTCTCAGGTCGACAGTCTGTTCTTCACCAACGAGCAAGTCGATCACCATGGAGGTAATACAATGGGTGAGATTCGAAAGGTCAAAGTCAATGGAACAGAGTATGAAGTTGAACTTGAATTCAATGGTGAAGCGTGGGAAGTGACAGTTGAAGGATCAACGTTTACTATCGAAATGCCGGGGGTCAGTGCAGCACCGAAAGCAAAACGTTCAGCCTCAGGTGGACGGAAAAAATCAGGTACCGTTTCCGCGAACATTCCCGGAAAAGTGGTCACGGTCGAAGTGAAAGAGGGTCAAAAAGTCAAGGAAGGTCAAGTTGTTCTTATCCTTGAAGCGATGAAAATGCAAAATGAGATACAAGCTCCCATTTCGGGCACAGTCGTATCCGTCCAATGCCAAGAAGGTGATGCCATTGAAGCAAATGTTCCTCTGTTGGTGATTGAACCTGATGAAGAAGCCGAGTAAGAAAGCAAGAGTTAATGTATTGTGAAGGTGAGGTGTTAGTATGAAAGAAACTCCTGTTTGCGATTTACCGGGTTGCCAAAACGAAGGTACCATCGTATCTCGACTTTCTCCTGAGGGGTATCTTGTAGCTACAGGAAAGAAGGCGTATTCATTTCGAGAGGCGTATCGTCGATTTCATTATTGTCAAGCACATCATGATGAACTCATGTCTGGCGTTTGGTCCCGAGTAAGAAAACCCGATGATAAAGGCGATGGCCATGTTGCACCAACGGCAATATGAATGTAGGACTCATCCCAAACTTAACCTCTCATTTTTATACGAACATTCACTACCCGTAGCATGGTGAACGATTCGCCCAATAGGAAACAAAATCTGACCTCCATCTCAATTGTATTTTTGCTTTTGATTTCAACCCTCACAGCATCGATTGGAACTGTTGCTGCTATTGGGCCAAACCAAAACGATCTCAATTCAAACGGTGACCTACCTGACAACACGACTGTGAATCTGACCAACTACATTTTTTCCACAACCTATTCTGGTTCTGGTGAACTAGATTATGGTGATGACGAAGACTGGATTCGAGTCGCACTCAATTCGAACGAAGGATTGACTGCAAGACTTTCATTTGCATCAACTACAACCCTGCCCAATGGTTCCACAACAACCAATGATTTTGATTTGATCATGACGACCTCTTCGAATGTGACGTTGGATTATTCTTTCTTCAATAATCCTGAAACGGTTTCAACCAATAATTCGATGACCGCTCACGGCGGAATGGTGTACATTGGTATTCAACGATACTCAGGTGTCGGTGCTTGGAACCTCACCCTTTGGCGATTCAATGTAGGAAGCACTGGAGGAGGAGGAAGCGGAGGTATTTCGAATGGTTCTGCTCCTCCATCCCCTTGTACAGGAAACAATTCTGCAACAACAAGTGATATCCTCGAGCCAAACGATTCGCAACAAACAGCTACTCTTGCAAGTGTCCTTCCGATTTCATGTACCGGTCTATCTCTTCATTCAACGACCGATGTCGATATGTTTGAAATTATCTTGATTGCTGGTGTGACCTACTATGTGAACATCACTTTTACTCACGCAAATGGCGATATTGACGCTGGTTGGGATTCAAGTACGGGAACATTCCTCGATTCGGGAACCTCGGTGACGAATGACGAAACGATGCAGTACACCGCTTCTCAAAACATGACCTCGTTTGTAGAGGTCTTCCTGTATTCATTTTCTGGTGCATCAAATCAAGTGTATTCCATTTCTATTGAAACGGACAACCCTGGTGGGGCCCAAACATTTGAAACCGTTGATGTCAACATGAATTCTATCAATGCTGGAACAGTCAATTTCTCTGGTCTCACCAATGGTTCATCCTTTTCATACAATGTTTCGTTGCAACAAATTCTCTCCGATGGTTCATCGGTATACTCGACGATTCAAACTGGTAACTTTACTGCAAACAGCACCACAATGGGCTTGAATGTCACCTTTACTCCATCGGTTAATGAGTCGTATGTTGTTCTCAGAGCTGCCTTGTATTCCTCAACGGGCTCGATGCTCGACGATGATTTTGATTACATTTATCAAGAAATGGTAGTATTACAAACCACATCTTCAACGACAGGAACGATTTCCTTAACAAATTTATCAACTTCAATAAATTACGATCTTGAATGGTTTGTCCTTGACATGAACGATTTCAATCAAGAAGTTGCGAATGGTTATTCTGTCGATGATGCGGTAAACATGTCCCAAATTGATCGAGATGTGCTCAATGTACCCTCCTCTTCTACCTCAGGCACCTTCAACATTACGTGGAATGGCCCCACCACAATGAATACCCATTCACTCATCGCACTGTTGTATGAAAATGGTACAAGTGTCAATCTTACTTCATTTGCAGATATTACTGGATATCACGATGAAGAATTCATCCCACAGTTGCCAAGCGTCATCATACTCAATGTTTCAAATTCACCAACATCTTCCACAAACGATGTGACCACTCGAGGCAAAGATTTGGTGACAGGGGATGATTACGATTATCGAATTAAAATCGTTGATTCAGGCAATGCTACTGTAGCACAATCTGGTTTGATTTCAGTCACAGCCACATCGCAGGGTATGAGTTTTGGCACCTGGAATTACACCACACCGACTGCTTCTGGCCGTTATTGTGCTATTGCTGAATTGTTTGAAAGCGATGGAACCCAACGAATTGGCGATAGGACTTGTTTCAATTTCGTTTTTGATGATGACAACGATGGTGTTGCCAATGAACTTGACCTCTGTGCAAACACAACAGCTGGTGCAACCGTTGACGCTAACGGGTGTGCCCTTGACCAGAAAGACACCGACGGTGACGGATACAACGATTACATCGATGATTTCCCGAACGATGCAACACAATATTCGGATATGGACGGCGATGGATATGGTGATAATGCATCAGGTAATTCGCCAGATGCATTCCCAACCGATAGCTCGCAATGGTCTGATGTTGACGGTGATGGATACGGCGATAATCCAAACGGGAATGCTCCAGATGCATTCCCGAACGATAGCACCCAATGGTCAGATTCAGATGGTGACGGTTACGGTGACAACCCTGCTGGAAGCAATCCAGACCTTTGGCCAGCAGACGCTACACAATGGAAGGATTCCGATGGAGATGGTTACGGTGACAACCCAACCGGAACAAATGGCGACGCTTTCCCGAACGATGCAACGCAGTGGAAAGACGGCGATGGAGATGGTTATGGTGACAATGCTTCAGGTACCAATGGTGACGAATACCCGAACGATGCAACGCAGTGGAAAGATACCGATGGTGATGGTTATGGTGATAACCCAACCGGCACAAATGGTGACGCATTCCCGAACGATGCTACACAGTGGAGCGATGCTGACGGCGATGGATATGGCGACAACCAAAATGGGAACACACCTGACGTCTTCCCAGCAGATTCAACACAATGGGCTGATGCTGATGGTGATGGATACGGAGACAATCAAGCAGGAATGAATGCAGATAAGTTCCCGAACGACTCCACACAATGGTTTGATGCTGATGGTGATGGATATGGCGACAATCCTTTTGGAACAGATGGAGACCAATGTCCTGATACTCCAACGGGAAAACCAGTTGATGAAAATGGATGTTCAGAATCTCAACTTGACGACGACATGGACGGCGTATCGAATGATGTCGATGCATGTCCAAACACAACAGCAGGTGAATCCGTCGATGCAGTCGGTTGTGCAGCAAGCCAAGAAGATGAGGACAAGGACGGAGTCAACGATGCATTCGATGCTTGTCCTAACACACCTCTTGGATACACCGTTGATGCCACCGGATGTGCAGAGCGTCAACTCGATTCGGATGGGGACTCGATTACCAACGACAAAGACGAATGCCCATCAACACCAGCAGGTGTTCAAGTGAATGGTAAAGGATGTGCCGCAATCGAACGAGACACTGACGGCGATGGTGTGGTTGACGCCAACGATATTTGCGATGCTTCCCCGGTCGACGAAGATGCCGATGCAGTAGGTTGCACACCTTCTCAGAAAGACGATGATAATGATCTGTTTTCCAACGACATTGACCAGTGCCCTGGTACTCCGATTGGAGAAACCGTTGACCAAGTAGGTTGTTCCCAAACTCAACTTGATGCAGACAACGATGGTTTCAACAATGCAGAAGACCAGTGCCGAAGCACACCTGCAGGCGAACAAGTTGACCAAACTGGTTGCTCAGACACTCAGAAAGACGATGACAATGACAATGTCAACAACGCAAGAGACGAATGCCCGGGTACAGTCGATGGACGTATGGTGAACAGCGATGGTTGTTCGAAGTATCAAATCGATACAGATGGCGATGGTGTGTTTGACATCGATGATGAGTGTGCCAACACCCTTCAAAACCTCCTCGTCCTTGAGAACGGATGTTCATTATCTCAAATCGACTCGGATGGTGACTTTGTAAGTGATGCAGATGATGACTTTCCTTACGATGCAAACGAATCCACTGACACCGATGGCGATGGTGTAGCCGACCGATGGGATAAATATCCCAATGATGCGGATCGATACAAAGCATCAACCGATACAGGTTCAAATGTTGGACTCTACGTTGTTCTTGCTCTTCTTGTCCTTGGAGGAATTGGAGGGCTTGCGTTTATGAACCTGCGAAAAGGCTCTGCAACAACGATTGAAAGTGCATTCGCTCAAGCAAATCCTGAAATCGATGCAGCAACCGAAGCACACTTTTCCGAAAAACAGGATAACAATCCGCTTGAAGGCGCCCAACAATGGGTCGACAACGGCGTTCACTGGAACAAAGATGCTCAAGGAAACCTCTCGTACTACGACGCAACACAGGGAGCCTGGGTACCATTTCAACAATGAGATTCAAAACGACATATTTCTGATGTCTGTTGTGAATTTTGCAAGCGTTCTTACGACTATGTGAGGACTTCTTTGAGTCTGTCTTGCTCTGCAGCCATCCTCAGTTCCATAGCAATTCTTCGACCACTTGACATTGGCTTTCTCCAGAGGGCATTGCCGTAAGGATGGCCGACATTGACATGCACGTTGGTTCCGCCGCCGAGCCTTGGCGCTACATCGTAAATGTAGTAGTTCATGTCTTTGTCAATGCAAGTTTGAAGGCAGAACGGACCGATGATACCAGGGTCATAATGTTCCTTGCTTGCATCCACGAATTGTTCACCGAGTTCAAACGCACGTTCCAACAGTGATTCTCGAATTGTTGCGGTATTGTGTCCAACCACCGTCATTTCTGGAATTTGTTGATGTGCGGGGAGGGTCATTTGTTGTGGTGCTGGTAGACGAACATGTCCATCGAGTGAGGATTCAAATCTCCAATCAACCCCAAGCAACTCAAG
>JAYODQ010000077.1:0-2647 GCA_038106355.1 Candidatus Poseidoniales archaeon
GGTCGTAACCGTGTTCATCAAAAATTTCTCTTCTCGCAGAAATGAGTTGGCGTCCGACGCCAAAATTTTCGGGCCTTGCCACGATGTTGACATAGGGCAGCCCACTTTCAACAATGAGATTGGTCAACTCCTCCTGCTGACTACCATCTCCACCATCAAGAAAATGAAAAACGTCAATTTCATTGTTTTGAATTTCAGGACAAGTGCCTAGGGAGGCGAGCATCCTCGAAAAATAGTCGAGGCGACCAAAGCCAAATGTGGCTACAGCGGTTCGCATCGACTCGCTCAAACAGTTTTCCCTCAAGAGGATGATGTTGACATGATGTCATACATCGGTTGTTTAGGGGCCCCACTTCGAGGAAAGGGATCCGTCTCTAGAACACTCGTTTTGCCAAGAAAAAACCAATCACCATCGCAAGTGCAAAAAGACCCATTTCCATAAGTACATCAATAATTGGGATGGCATTTCCAATCACAAGGTCTTTCTGTCCGACCAGACCCATTGAAAGGCGATACCAATCCACGATAATGATGCGTTGTGCCTCCAATAATTTCAACAGAAGTATTGAGATGATGAAAAAGAGTTTTACGGTTTTTGAGACGAGTGTGAAGAGAAATCCCAGTCCAAATCCAAGCAACAATCCCAAAATTAGATTTTCCCCAAGAAGGCTCATCATTTCCATATTACCAATTCGCGAAAATTTAGTTTATAATTTCATATTACAGGGAACGTCCATCACTTCTGTCTTAGGGCCCGAGGTAAGTTAGAAGCATGGCATAAGTTTCACATCTCGTTGGATGAGTATTCGCTGGGATTGCTCCGTCACATCAAAAGAACATCTTCTCATACGATAAGGCAGAGGGGGGGTTATGTCAAGTGATGGTGCATTGCGAAGGCTCCTTGCCTATATGCGGCCTCACCGCTCCACCATTCGTTTGGCAGCATTTTGTTCTGTGATGAATAAATTTTGGGACCTTGCTCCACCACTTCTCATTGGTGTTGCAGTCGATGTGGTGGTCAAGAAAGAAGACTCGTTCATGGCGTCGTTTGGATGGACAGACCCGTGGACCCAACTCCTCGTGCTTGGGGTGCTAACCTTTGTCATTTGGAGTTTGGAATCTATCTTCGAATATATTTTTGGAATTTTGTGGCGTAATTTAGCCCAAACCGTTCAACACGATTTACGAAACGATGTCTTTTCTCATGTTCAACGGCAATCGTTATCGTGGTTTGATGACCAAGAAAAAGGGAATCTGCTTGCCATCCTCAATGATGATATCAATCAACTTGAACGGTTTCTCGATAAAGGTGCCAACGATTTAATTCAGGTGACGACCACAGTGATCGTTGTTGGTGCGGTCTTCTTTGCACTCTCGTGGCAAGTTGCAATTTTTGCAATTGTACCGATTCCATTTATCTTGCTCGGCTCGTTTCGATATCAAAAGAATCTCGAGCCTCGTTACAAGAAAGTAAGGGATGCTGCTGGCTCGCTCAATGCTCTGCTTGAAAATGACCTGAGTGGTATGACCACAATTCAAGCCTTTACTGCAGAACAATATGAACAAGAAAGGGTACGGGAAAAAAGCGAGGAATATCGAAGTGCAAACAAAGATGCTATTCGATTCTCAGCGGCATTTACGCCCCTGATCCGAATGCTCATCCTCGTCGGATTTACGGCAACCCTGTTGCTTGGTGGGTGGCTGACTCTCGACAATCGAATGGAGGTAGGAGAATATTCGGTGCTGGTGTTCATGACCCAACGTCTCCTTTGGCCACTGACAAGACTTGGTGAAACATTTGACTTGTATCAACGTGCTATGGCATCATCTGCGAGAATTCTCAACCTTCTTGAAGCACCGATAGCCCTTGAAGAAGGTGGGTTTGCACCTCAGCGAGCTGTTGCAAAAGAGGGAGATATCCAATTCAAATCCATTGGTTTTCAGTACCCTGGAAGAGACCCGTTGTTTTCTGGGCTTGACTTGACGGTTCATGCTGGAAAGACGCTCGGAGTCGTTGGCATCACTGGTGCGGGTAAGACCACGCTCGTTCGTCTCATCCTCAGGTTTGCCCAACCCAATCAAGGCTCAATTTTGTGGTGTGATCACTCTCTTTCAGATTGGTCCCTGCAATCGTTGCGACAATACATCGCCCTTGTCGAACAACATGTCACATTATTTCCAGCAACCATCGAAGAAAACATTCGATACGGGAAACTTGATGCTACTTTTGAGGAAATCAAGCACGCTGCTGGGGTTGCCGAAGCCATTGAGTTCATCGAAGGCTTACCACAAGGCTGGCAGACCTTCGTGGGTGAAGGTGGACATCGCTTGAGTGGGGGCCAACGTCAACGCATTGCCATTGCAAGGGCCGTGCTCAAAGACGCCCCACTCCTCATTCTCGATGAAGCAACATCTGCTGTCGACAACGAAACTGAAGCGGCCCTCCAACGCTCGCTTGCTACGATTTCAACTGGGCGAACAACGGTGATTATCGCCCATCGTCTGTCAACGATACGTCATGCTGACCGAATCATCGTTCTCGACAAAGGAGTTGTCGTTGAGGATGGTACGCATGATGATTTGGTTCAACTCGGTGGGCATTATGCGGCACTTTGGAAGGTTCAAACGGGTGAACGCTAAGCCCCCC
>JAYODQ010000078.1:0-2450 GCA_038106355.1 Candidatus Poseidoniales archaeon
CGATGGTGCAGACGACCACGAAGATGACGACGATGATAACGACGGCATCCTCGACCAGTTTGAACTCTGAGTTAGGTAGATTGGATACAGTACCCTCTAGACCTGTTTGTGTATCAAACAGTTGTTGAGCATCTGGGGGCTTCGGCCCCCAGGTGTCTCCCCCCTTTTTTTTCGAATTGATACCCAAATACTTCTGTGATACTCTTGATGGTTTTTTGCCATAGGGTTTGATATATGTTATCAAGGTGGTCGGCTGAATTTGAGGTGCGAATATGCTCTCCCGACATGAATCTGAACAAATCGAAAAAAGAACAAAAACCTCAGCTGCAGTCACCATCGTAGTCTTGATGATACTCAGCTCATTGTATGGCTTGACCGATGTCCTTTCGGCATCTGAATTGAGTCTTGCAGTTCATCCTGTCGAAGGGGATAAAATTGGTAGAAGTCAAGGCGGTCAATCCACCGACCAAGGTGGGCAAGGCGACTGGTCCTCGGGCGAAGATATCCTCGCTGCAAATATTCACGAAGCACTCACCAACATGATGTGGTCAGATCCTGGTGTCGGGTCAGGAATTATTGTCGACATTTCTGTTCTCGATGAGGTGCTACCTCGATACACAACCTTCCTCGAAGAACCTCGTTCCGGAGACCACGACAATGACGGAATTGATGACCTCAATGACCTCGATGACGACAACGATGGGATTTATGACCTCCTTGAGCGTTTTGATGGGTGTTATGGAACAGACCCATACGACCACGATAATGATGGAATCCTTGACATTGATGATTGGGACGATGATAACGACGGAATTCTCGAAGGGCCACTTGATTACGCTTGGTTAGAATCGGAAGGTCTTGACCCACGAAATGTATCCACAGACCGATACTTAACTCGAGATGTGGACAACAAAACACATCCATACCTCAGCCAAGTTGGCTCGCTTGGAACAAATTATCTTGCTGACCAACACCCATTCGACCATGACAACGATGGAGTCACCGACGAAGATTCTGATGGTTCTGGTGCTGGAAGTTATGATGAAGACGATGACAACGACGGACGTATCGACCAATTCACCTGGCCATGCGACCTTGATGGTGACGGAATTCAAGATTATTTTGACCTCGACGACGATGGTGATGGAACGCCAGACATCGATGATGCACACCCATACAACCCGTCCATCACAGGTTCGATGTCCCTCACTGCATCACTTTACGACTCAGCAATCCAATGGCAATACACTGATTACAGAGACTACTCAGGTGGGGTCAATTACATCACTTGGGAACTCAACCGAGTCAACGCAGTTGGTGCACCAGCTTCAGGATTTGGTGCACAAGGTGCCCGAGGTACGCCATCCTTCACCAACATTTACGATGGTGACCTCGACGGTGACGGGTCTCCAAATTTCCTCGATCCTGACGATGACAACGATGGAACGCCAGATAGTGCAGACACAGATGATGACAACGATGGCATACTCGATATGGTGGACCCTGACGACGATAACGATGGTATTCCTGACACATGTACACAAATTGATACCAACAAAGATGCGGTATCCGATTACAATCGAAATGTACGAGATGGTGCAGTAAGCGGATTAAACTCTGGAAGCATTGTTGGTGGTGCAAATTACGTCACGAGTTCCAATGTAGCCACCTCATCAGCAGGTGCTGGACAAGGCCTCACTGTGGACATTGTCGCTGACGGCAGTGGTGCAGTCACTTCGGTCACCATCAATTCGCCTGGATACGGATACTCCGTTGGTAACACGATTTTCATCAGTGGCGGTAACAATGGAGCAACCATTGACGTTTCTTCCGTTCTAACTGTTGTGTTTGAAATTCCAGGAAAAGACAACGACAACGATGGAACGATTGATTGCGAACTTGATTATGACCAAGATTTGGACGATGACAGAAAGCGACCATTTGACCAAAATTACAACGGCATATACGATTGGCTCGACCCTGACATGGGGGGAACAACCACGCCTGACAACCTTGGAGATGTCAGTGTAAGTGGAGATGCGAACAACTTTGAATACGATCTTGACAACGACCAAATTGAGAACGAAAACGACTCATTCCCACTCGACAAAGCATCCGACGTGGCAACATGGAACTGTCCTTCAATTTCAAACCCGAACCCAACAAATCCAGACACAAGGTGTCAAACTCGACGTGCGTCGTATTCTCAATTTAATGATTGGGATGGTGACGGTATTGACAATTGGGATGACGTTGATGATGATAACGACGGTATCATCGATATTCTTGACATCGACTGGGATTGTGACCTCGATAACGATGCTGACCTTCACGCCATCAACGGTGCATTGTATCGTGATGATGGCCCAAACAGTGTTGATTCGGATGTCGATGGTGACGGTCTTGAGAATTCAATTTATTGGGACGATGAGAACGATGGTGTATCCGAC
>JAYODQ010000005.1:0-73782 GCA_038106355.1 Candidatus Poseidoniales archaeon
GCTTATCGCAGCTTGTCACGACCTTCATCGGCACTCGAGCCGAGCGATCCCCCAATTAGGTTGTAGCATCACATGTATGTTTTCCACACCATGCGAGTAACCCTTCGGTATCTAGTCATGCCAATTCGGCCTCTTCAGAAAGCCGCCTCAAGGACGACTCCCCTCAGCCCTTCCCCCTTTACGGCATACATAAAGAGGTGCTAAGCATCCATCCGACCTCCCTCCTGTATATGAACGAATCGGTATTGAAATGCCCCTCAATGTTGCATTTAATTCAAGTAATTGGCTTGAATATTTAGTTCAATTTCCGAAGATTTGAGTGAGCAATATCATCCATGTGGGAAATTGATGAGAACACTTGCTTCGCTTGTAACTCTTGACCAAGAGCGTGCAATAACACCCCCGCAGCATTTTGACCACGTGTACTTGTGGGGTGCTGTTGGTTATGGACATTCACGATGCCTAGTGCTTTTTCAGCACGGCCACTCGTGAACAAAGCAGAGGATAAATTAAGAAGAATTTCACTCTGTTGGGGAGCTAATTTTGCTGCCTCTCGAAGAGCAAGAATAGAACTGTCGTATTGTGATGATGCGAGATGCTCACTGCCTGGTGTTGCGTCGAGTTCCTTTGCTCTTTCAAATAATGCAAGTCCATAGTTGTTGAACACTGCCGGCTGCTGAGGGAATTCGGAGGCCAATCTTTGGAAAGATTGAGCTGCATCAATCCATTGACCGGATTGGAATGCCATGAAGCCTTGTTGAACAAAGTGGGCCAGGTCTCTTCTTTCTCCCAAATCAATGGCCATAGCTTGAGAAGGATGCAATTCCAACTCAATGTTCAGAAGCATTGGTTGTTGAGTTACTACAGAATGTTCAAGCGGAGTATGATAAACTGCTGTCGCTGATTCAGAGTTATGGTCATACATCACAACATCATCTTCGAGGGATGAATATTCCATTTCGACAACCTGTGGAGCATCGTTGTAAATGCTCTCGTAATCAGGAATTTCAGCATCAATCTTCCAGTAATCTGGAACGTCATCGGTTTGTACCGGTTCAGCAATAATTCGCGCTCCAGAGAGACGAACAATTTCTGACTGAGTGGTTTCAAGTTCAGAAGTCATGACTTCATCACTCAATGGAGTTAACTCTGGCAAATCTTCAATGAAGGTTTGTGGTACTATTTCCACTTGATCGTCATCGAATGGGTCATTGTTTACATTGATGTCATCAAAGAATCCATCACCAACAATGGCAATATTCGTTGTAACGTCGATGACCGGTTCAGGTCTAACATCAACAGGTCCGGGCCTAACATCAACAGGTTCAGAAATCGGAGATGAGAACACTTCCTCTGCGATTGTATGCTTCGGAGTCTCAGTGTGTTTGTTTTCGATGGTGACTTGGGTTGGCCAAAGGTCATTCTTGGTTTGCTTCCCTTCTTCGTTTTCGGATGACTCTTCATCGTCATGGACATCAAAAGGCATGCCTGTCGAATAACTTCCGACACCAAATGGTAAGCCAGGAAGAATTACATTGGATTGACCTTGGAATCCAAAAGGTAGTGATGAGTTGGAGGTCGTGGCGGGGACTGGTTCAGGAACTTCGGGGGGCTCAGTGCCCTCAAAATCATAAAAGGAATCGACTGCATCGTCCAATCCTGGAACTTCACCAAATTCATCAGCGTCAACATCCTCGGTCAAATCTTTTCGCAACAAACTCCCACATGCGGGGCAAGAATGCCCACCGAGGGAGAGAAGACCACAGACTTCGCACTCAAACATGGTCGACCCGACCCTTTGAATTGCATTGAATTATTGAATCCATCCCTTGTTTGAACATCATTCTTCACTTTCATGTTTTAACGATGATGACAAATGCCGAAGTTCTTCCACCACATCAGTAAGAATGTGTCCCTCGTGGTCAACCAGCGATTCCGCAATTGTTTTCCCACGTGATCGTCCACGGGAAATTTGCCAGATAATGCCAAACAACGTAATGCCGGTAAGGACAATTTTCATTTCAAGTGCACTGTCTTCTCCACCGATCACATACACGATGAGCATGTAAAATGAAACAATCAATGTGGTCAGAATCATAACAGGGAATCCTGCCTTGAAAAAATCATTGAAAGAGATTGGATGGCCTGCCTCTTCACTTAATCCCGCAGTCACGACATTTGCTGATGCACCAATCAGTGTTCCATTTCCTCCAAGACATGCTCCAAATGCGAGAGCCCAAATGAGAGGGTCCAATGGCATATCAAGGTTCACCGCAATTTGAAGGACGATTGGAATCATTGTGGCTGTGTATGGAATATTATCAATGAAGGCTGAAACCATCGCTGAAACCCAAAGTAAAATCAATACGCCAGCAGCCAATCGTATAACTTCATCATCTCCAAAAAATCGAATTCCATCTTCGACAAATCCTCCAATGAAAGTGATGACGCCCATATATTGAAGCGAATGAACAAGAACAAAAAGCCCAGCAAAAAACAAAAGTGTCGTCCACTCAACATGATGTAAGGGTTCTTCCAAATTATGTCGGCTGGTGGCAAGCAGCATCACGACTGCCCCTACAAGTGCAATCCATGAAACAGGGATATGAGTGACAGGATGCAAAAAGAAACCAAGAATAACGAGGCTCAATATAACGCCAGATACGGCAAGCATTTTTGAATCCTTAATACCATACATTCGCTCTAATTCTTGTACATCTCGAATTCTTTGACCCGAAAATTCTTCTGCATAATACCACTTCAAGAACATGAATGTTGGAACGACCGTCATCAAAATTCCCGGGGCCATTTCAAAAATAAAGTCATTAAAAGTGACACCTTGGGATGCAAGAGCAGCAATAACTGGGTCCTTGTTTCCTTGAATGGCACCTGGTGAGAGAGCAGAGCCAATCATGATGTTTGGAGGGTCACCAATCATCGTAGCAGCACCACCAATGTTTGAGAATAGCACTTCTGATATGAGCAAAGGTATAGGTTTCAAATCCAGCACCCTTGCTAATTGTATCGTGACTGGTGTCAAGAGCAGCATCGTGGTTACATTGTCTAAAAATGCTGAAAGAATTGCGGTGACGGCACAAAGAATCACAACAAGGGTCCATATTGAGCCGTTGCTCTTTTTGTATGCATAGATAGCAAAGTACTCAAAAACCCCGGTTTGAGATATCACACCGACCATCACCATCATCCCAAGCAGCAATCCGATGGTTTCCCAATCAATCATTGTCGTCACAGCACGGAGTGTTAACGTGCTTTCAACTGTGTAAAAATTAAGAGCAAAAACTGCAATGAGTCCTCCGAGTGCTGCTGCAAGGGTACGATGAACGACTTCTGTGACAATGAGAACATAAACGCCAACAAGAATGGCTAAACCGACCCAAACCGCTTGGTCTGTGAATTCTTCTTTGATGGTCAAGTCCAAATGAACATCGTATCCTTCCCCTGCAGCGAATGCACTTCGAAGATAGATCAAAAATCCAAATGAAATGAGAAGAACCAGTGCAATGGTTGATGAATGACGCCTGCGCTTGAATTCCATGTGTTTCCCAATATGTGCGGCTTTTCGGTAGTCTTTGAGTATTGTCATGACTGCGGTTCATTTTTTATAAAAAACTGCAACATTACCTCGAGCCAATACCAACATAGCACCGGCCACTATGGCTAAGTGATTCCAAAGATTAACAATGTCTTTTTTCTCAAATAGACCTTTGTTGATTTTGACTTTAACGACATTTTTGCTAGCCAATTGGTCCTTCAATTCATTCTCGATGTGTTCGGTCAATCCAGATTTACCAATCCGTACAGTTGGATGAAAATCTCTCGATGTTGCCAATTGTTCAACCCACAAAGGAATTTTTTCCATATTAACCCCTCCTGTGATGTTTGGGTCCACCACCTAACCGAAAACGGCTACCACAATAGGTACATGTTCGAATAACCTGACCCATGCGAATTCGTACAGAATAGCGTGTTGAATGAAAATGACTCACTTGGCAATGCTTACAAAAATGATGGTATGCGTCTCGAGGGAGTTTCAATCGGTGTCTCCGCGATGTTGAGAGCAAATGTCGCACAATGACTTGGTGCTGTTGCTCGTTTGTTGAATCACGAAGCAAGTTCATGAGGTGATGCTGAGATTGTTGAGCGAGTTCTCGCCTTTGAGGTTTCATTGCACGATTTTTTCTCGACATATCTTCAACTCAAGACAATATTTCGAGGATATCCTTTGTGATGTCATCAACTTTCCTGTTGCCGTCGATGTGATGCAAAATGCCTTCACTTTTGTAGTATTCAGCAAGTGGTGAGGTTTGACGATGGTATGTTTCCAATCGTGACCTCACGACCTCTTCATTGTCGTCACTTCGTCTCTGTTCGACAAATTTCCCGCATGAACATCCTCCTGGGGGAACTGGTTGGAATGTTTCGTGATAGACTGTTCCGCAAGTCCCACATGTCATCCTTCCACAAATTCTCTCTACAATGGCATCGTCAGGAACATCGATGGCAATGACATGCGAAATATCTGTGATTGATGAGAGTGCTTCAGCCTGTGGAACAGTTCGTGGAAATCCATCAAACATGACACCATTTTGGGCGTCCTCCTGTTGAAGTCGGTCTGCAATGAGGTCGATGATGACTTTATCTGGGACGAGTAAACCTTGCTCCATATAGCTCTTCGCCTCCAAACCGACGGGTGAACCAATCGATACTGCGGCTCTCAACATATCTCCTGTGGAAATCTGTGGAAAACCGGTATGACCAGTTATTCTTTGTGCTTGCGTACCTTTACCAGCACCAGGTGGGCCAAATAAAACAATACTGCTCATGATTGGGCCAAGGCTTTGACCTTTTGAACACTTGGTGTTACTTTTGCCTCTCCAACCACTGGTGACCGTAATGAATCCATTGTTCCATTGTCCATCCTGCTGGCAAACCTCCGGGAGGTAATGGGGGTCCTGTTGCAACCGGTGCAGGGATTGGCTGAGGCGGTAATTGAGGCACATTCTTTTGTTGGGGTGGTGGCATTCCGCCAGGTAAACCAGATGGCGGCATTCCTGCAGGTGGAAGACCTTTTGGCACCTCAAATTTCGGAGGTGGCATGGTACTCGGGAGAGCAGCCATACCAGGGGGCAATTTCTTGGGAACAGTTGAAGGCACAATCGGAGCATCCATTGATTGTAAAATCGCTTGAGCGATTTCATCTCTGCTCACTTCAGCACTTGCGGTTTTATTGATAGCGTGATCGATGTCAAGTGCTTGTTCTCGACGGGCTTCAAGATGCTCAGGGTTACCGTACAGGTCTGGAAGACCTAAGGCACTATCATCTGAGGAAAGTTCTCCTGATTTCTTCATTCGGCGAGCGAGTATTACAAGCCCTCCGACCACAATGGCTGAAATAGGTACACTGATGTACACTGGCAGGTCTTTGAAGAAACCTGAATCCCCGGTGGCCCCATCGGCTGTGATTTCCAAAACAAGAGTTATCACATCTCCGTTTTCAGTGGTGAGGTTGATGTTCAAGAAGCCCTTTGAGGCGGAGACTCCAGCCTTAGGAGTGGCAGTGATTTCAATTTCAATTTCCTCACCAAGACCTAGTTCTGTAATGCTATTGACAGAAAGGTCAACGGACCAATCATTTCGATTTTCGTCATCTTTATCCAAAACCACAAGGGTCAAATCTCCGTTCAATTCAACGTTACCGTCATTTCGAACAATGAGTTTTGTGATTTCAGATTGTTCAACTTGAACAAGTTGGAATGGTTTCTTTTCTTCATCTTCAAGAAATAGGCTTCCATACATCGAGCTAACGACCCCGATTGTCGTATTAATGGATGAAATCACACTACGGTTCAAACTCGTACCCGTTACAAAAATTTGTAAATCAAAGGAATTTTCGCTTATCGGTGCACCTGCAGGTGGCATGATACCAATTCGAACTGTTGCAGTGTCTCGAGGTTCAAGATAGTTGATTGGATTTGAAAATCCAATGGTCCACCCATCTGGTGGAACATTGTTTGACCACTCAAGATTGAGCGGTGTGTTGCCCACATTTGAAATCGTATATTCTACAAATGAAAATTTGTCGGATATTTTTGTCATACTGGCACCATTTTGTGGACCCTGAAGGTCAAGTGCTAACTCATCCTTGACGACAAGTACAGTTGTGTTTGTTCGATAGTTTGAGGTTGATTTTTCTGTTCGAATGATAAAAGTGTTCTCATCTCCCTCATCGGCAGCTTCTGGAACACCAAAGATGAGTTGAACAATTGAAATTTGACCTGCAGGAATCTTAAGGGTTAGTTGACGTGAGTCGATACGGCCTTCATGAGATAGTTGAACGACCCACGATTCGTAAGCAGGGACAACCCTAACATTGAGGTCAATCTCTCTATTTCCTGCATTTTCAACGGACAAATTCATGTAAATAAATTCTCCAGAATCGACTGCAACATCGTCTTCGCCAGAGGATGGGCCTAAGAATCCATCATCATCACTTAGTCGAACTTTGTATGCATCGTATGGGTCAACAGTTACTTCGACAACCTCAGTGTAATTCATCGAACTGTCAGTAAGAGATGTAACGAAACATGTCACTCTATCAACGGAGCCTGCTGCAGGAATTCCATTGGCAACTGGAGGAACGATGATTCGAATAGCCATCGGCAGATATTCATGTAAATCAAGTGGTTCAAAATCAAGTTTTGAGGAATTTGAAGTACCCAGCATGACCTGCCAGCGGTTTTCAGATTCACAGATGACTGAATATTGTGCTGGCGAGTTTCCAATGTTTTTGACTGACACTGAAAACATAACGGAATTCCCAGGTTGAGCTCGTAAATCGTTTGTACCAGCAGATGCGATGAGAACTTCATGATATATTGGCACTTCCAAAACAACACGTTGGGTATGTGCCACTGTCGGTTGGAATTCATATCGAACCGTAATGTCGACAACATATGTACCAGCACGAATGTATCGTGGTGATTCAGGGTCCGAAAAATCAGCATCAAGGTCAAGCAATTCAAGGTCGACAAAGTAGGTGTCGTTTTGTGTTCCTTGAGCAGACATTAACACGTTATCCGAACCAGAAAATGCCCTTTGCCAAGTATCAATGGAAGGTTCAAGCAAATCAGGTCGTTCTGCATTGGGCATCTGTACCATGGAGGTTGAAATATCAACGGACTGATTTCCAGTACCTTCGTGACGAACGATGAGGGGGATGGAAACAACTGGTCCATTGGTCACATCTACAGTAATTTTAGAGTTGTTTTCTCGTTCACTTTGGGTTTGAGGTATGGTGCCATCATCATTTGCAATGAGGACTCGAACACCCAGGGCCATCACTTCAACATCAATTTCCACAATGTTATTGTTCGTACCATTTGACTCGTCATTAATCTCATCGACCTGACCCATCAAGTCAACGGTAAGCCGAAGTGTATGAATTCCAGTTGTGGAGAAACTATGGTAAATTGTCACTGAATCAAGTCCCCCGGGTACGAGTGAAGATCGATTTGTTTGCAGTAGTTTTGTTCCGGTGGTGATGTCTTCGAATTTAATCATATGACTGCCCGTATTTGCCGTACCTTGATTTGCAAAGGCAAGGGAAATCGACACCAAATCATTTCGTAGTGGGTTGACGGAAGAAAGTACGATGCTTCCATCAAAGGTCACCAAATCCGCGATGGATATTGGAGAAGCAATCGCACTCATGACCAAGGAAAACTTTTGTGCGATTCCACCTTTATGCTCCACGCGTAAGACCCAATCTCCTTGACCGGTCATGACGCCAGCGTCGATTTTTATTCGCTCCACATTGTTGACTTTGTCCGTTGTACCGCCTGTGGTTGAGAATCCGTTCGCAAAGACGTTTCCACGGTACAATTCTCCATTTGGACCTACAAGAATCAAATCAAGGTCATTGACAAGTCTCGATTGAGATTGTTCGGCATTTGCACTTCCTGCCTCATCAGACCATGCAAGTGTGATTTCAACACCCTTATCCATGTCAAGAATGAATGGGTAGGACAAGGAGAACCCGGGCCGAATAAGGCGTTTATCATCATAGTATTGTCCGAGGGCGGTGGTGCCAGACATTGGCATCACAGATTGTTCAAGATTGATTTGGCCCCAACCTTCGTAAGCATTCGGAATATCTGGAGTTCCAAGATCGGTAGCACCGTTGATGAGAACGGCTTTTACCAGTGAACCCGAAGGTGTGAAAATGCTCTGCTGTTCTCGGAGATATTCGCGGACTAAAGCTCCGACACCTGAAGCAACTGCGGTTGCTTGGGATGTCCCAGAGAGTGTCATGTACAATGGTTGACCATTTGAGTGCAGACCTGTACCACATGCTGTTCCCGATGCAATTGAAGACTCTTCGGGACGGCCAGAGCAAATGTTCACCCCAGGGGCTACCAAATCGGGTTTTATTCGTCCGTCGAGTGTAGGGCCTTCACTTGAGAAGGATGCAACATCCCCCGCAGGAGCACTACCAAGTGCACCAGTGGTTGAAGCACCTATTGAAATGACATTTTTTGCAGTTCCTGGTGATGTAACTTGGGATGCCCCTTGACCACCTCTGTCACCAATGGAGAAAAATGGAATCATATCTGGATAATCGCCCAAGAAAATGTCAACGCTCCTAGCATCTGCGGTGTATTGTCCGTAATTGCCATTCAATCCCCAAGCATTGACAGCAACGCGAGCTGTTGCAGTTTCAGCATCCTTGAGCATGTCATAAATCGAACCACGGCGACCAAATACTCCAGTAGGGTCGTGCTCAAGTGCATACATGACGAGTTGAGCACCAGGGGCAACGCCTCTCACCGATGAATCACTTGTCCCATCACCGAGAACGGTCAATGCGATGTGTGTGCCATGACCAGTATTGGTATCAGCCGATGAGGAATCAAGCCCAAAGAGTGTGTATACCGCTGCGACTCTACCATTGATATCGGGATGATCTCGGTCAAGACCAGTATCTGCAATGGCGATGGTTTCACCGGTTCCGTCGAGTGTGAATGTGGCATTGTTCATGACGCCCTGAACCCCTGCTATGGTCACGGCATTGGCATTATGGACTTCGAATGAATAACTCGGTTCAGTCCAAATGACACGCCCATCGAATGCTAGATGTTTCACTAGTTGTTGAAGATATTGCGATTCAAAGGAAACCGAACAAAGCGTTGTTCCACACATCACTGCGGTCGCTCCACTTGAAAGTAATTCGAGGGTTAACTGCTCAAGCCCATCCATGGATACATCAGGGGCAGGAATGAAGTTCATTGCATCCAATGCATGTCCATCGCCATCGAGGAGGTGTGGATGGAGGCGCCATTCGGGTTGCATTGAACCAATCCAACGCACACGTTCATCTTCAAGCAGGATTTCGACAAATTGAGCGTTCGCTTCTGGGGCTCGAATTAACCAAACTTCATTTGAGACAAATTCAATGGGAGTGAACCCGAATTCATCCATAAGGTCCAACAATAGGTCACCATTTTTTTCAGTTAACTGAAGCAAGAAAAGACCAGTCGATTCACCATCATCGTTTCGAGTAAAGGTTGAGCTTGATGACGGCATACCATCAAGGGGGTCAAATGTTACAGTAGCCAGAGCGATAACTCCAGACGAAGGATGAAGTTCAGCCTCAGCCTGTATGGGTTCTGGAAACATCGACCAAGGGTGAGCAAATTCCGGTGTGGGTGATGATTCACCCTTCCATTCAAGCAATTGAGATTGATTGGATTCTTGTGCAGCAAATACAGAGAACGTCTGTAACAAAAACAAGGACGTGAAGAGCACGACATAGACTCTGGTTCGATGCATAATCATGGCGAATGAGAATCGACTTTTGAAAACAACCCTCGTTTGAATCGAGGGATGTAGAATTTTCAGATTAAATTCCGTTGTATTTTGAAATGGCTGAGTCGGTTTTACTTACTGAAACTCTCCAATCACTTTCGAGGCCCATAAGTGCTCGAATCGCATCAATATTTTCTGGTATTACATCGGATTCTTGATGTATCGCCTGGAAGTAATACAAGGTGTTTCCAGTCAATTTTACCCCATCTTTCCAAACAAAGATCTCATGCAAATCGCCCCACTTTCGACCGATATCCCTTGCGAATTCCATAACTTCAGCAGTCGAGGTGATGCCAGTTTCAACACCGCTCATGAGAATGATTCGTGGTTGCGATGACCAAAGGTCAAGTACCGAATCAGTGGTCAAACCATGACCCTCTGGAAGCGTCACGACAATAGAATGACAATGCATGATTGTTGTCGGCACAGCAACGGCCATTGAATTGATTTCAATTTCAGGTCGAACGGTCATGACATCAGGGCCGTGATGACTTGGTACTTTGAGCACTGGTGTAATGGCATTGATTGGACCCTTTTTCGAATCGCCCGGGTCTGCAGCTCTTCGAATCATAGTACATTCTACTTTGAGTGAACCACAATGGTTGTACAGCGGAACGAGTGTTCGTGATAGCCCAGTGGTGTTGCAAGAAACGACTCTTGTTCCTTCAGCGTTCAGGTTTTCTAGATGATTTGCTGATGAAGTATAGGATAATTCAGTCATCGAGTGCTTTTCACCCCCTTGAAAAATCCATTTCACACCAGCGGCCTGATACAACTCTTTGTTGGCTTGGCCTACCTTTCCCGGCGAGCAATCAATCACAATATCAGCAACGGAGAGGAGGTCGGAAAGCCCTCCATGGCAAGTGTATCCAGCGGTCGCAAATGCAGCAATTTTCTCTGGTTCATCGTAGGTGCAATACAAGGGATAGCCCTTTCGAACTGCAAGGTCACATCCAAACGAAGGTCGAGTTTTGGTAACCCCAATGATGGTCATATCGTCTTGAGCATCAACTGCATCAGCAACACGTTTTCCAATTGTTCCATATCCGTTGATGGCGACCTTGACAACCATAAGTCCTACCTAATCCAAACCCTATGAGTCATGTCAATAAACAATTCCCTAACGATTCATTGTGGAAAGGCATGAATTTCAGAAGATTATTCATATTGTTAAGGAGAGTATTTGACTAAGATGTGCAAGGGAATTGTATGGCGGATGTATCAGATGTGGTGCAACGTTCAATGAGTATTAACGAAAAACTGCATCCTCGGTTAGCAACGGCTGCGGAACAAAATGCAATTTTGCGCATTGGATGGACCAATGCTGGTGACCCAGTGCCAAAGAACGGAGAACTCGGCCTATGCCCGGGTCTTCCGGATGGTGCACGAATACGTGCCTTAGGCAAACTTGGTTCTTGGGTCGCAGCATTTGGCCGCGGTGGCAGTTTCACCATTCAAGGGGACGCAGAGCATTTTTTGGGAGCGGGAAACCATGGTGTTTCAATCACGTGCGAACAGTTTGCTGGAAATTTTGCAGGTTACATGATGTTTGATGGCGTCATCAAAATACTTGAGGGAGTAGGTCATGATGCAGGGTCCTCCATGCAGGGAGGAGTGTTGTTTATTCGAGGTTCTGCTGGAAAACGCTTAGGTGGTGGCATGAGTGGTGGAACAATCATTGTTCACGGCGATGTAGGTGATGAACCGGGGATTGGCATGACAGGGGGACAAATCATCATCAATGGTAGGTGTCCTCAACCGCCAGAAGGTGTCATGCTTCGACCACTCACCGACAAAGAAATCAAAGACATCAACAAAGACCTTGATGAAGATATGGAAGTGCCAATTGATGCAGTATGTTTAGAGGTTGACGAGAATGGGGTGGAGCCCTCAGAAAACATACATTCCGCATCCGGAGATTTGAGCACGATAGGTTTGGTCCCGACAGAGAACAATCCTCTCCAATCTTATGCTTCAGTTGATACAGTGGCCCTTCTTGGTGATGAGGAGGGTGTTGAAACCATCGCCTTACCCCTCCCAATTCTGCCTCTTGTACAATCTGGAGAAGTGATGAAATCGACGGACGAACTTCCTTCGCGCCTGAGCAATGTACTCAATGGACAACCCGCTATCGTGTGTTCAAATCCTCGACCGATTGACTTGGCATACATTTCGTCGTACACCCTTGAAGGCATCGTTGATCTACTCAAGGATGTTGCTGGCTTCGTCATTGATTTTGATTCCTTTCCAAGTTTGACGGCAGAAGAAGTCGATGGGTTGGTCGTTGCATTGAGGGGACTCTCGAAACCCAACATTCCAATGGTGTCAATTCAATCGTTGTCTCATGTACAACTTCAGCACCAGCGTTCTACCTATCATCAATTCCATCTCGCGCTCAGTCGCCTCGATGATGGCAGTGGTACACCCTATGTTGCATCCTTGCCCATCATAGGGCGGTCAGCGAAATCTCAGTTTGAGGGTTCAAATGCACAAGCAGGTATCATCAGTGAACTCGCATTACACGGTCATGACCTCGCCGTTCTCATAGCGAGTGGAATGACGATCGCATGTTGTCCTTGCCCTGTTGAACAAACTGACGACATTGCAATCTGGCTTTACGATATAAAAAGCGAATTGACTCGACACCTTCAAAGGATTGGAATTTCGACCATCGACGCCCTCTCACGGGCACATTTGAGAGCTCTTGACTACGATACTGCTGCAATGAGCGGACTGCGACTCAGTGGTTTTGAACGACCGTTACCTCACTGGTTTTCGAGTTGATTGTTATGCCAACCATCACCGTTCAACAAGCACTCATGAACAAATTCTTGCGTTTGCAAGGTATTGACCTCGACAAGGAAAAAATCATGCAAGAACTTCCTTTGCTTGGAACAGATGTTGACCGATGTGATGAAGAAGAACTTGTGATTGAAATTTTCCCAGACCGCCCTGATCTCCTTTCAGGCGAAACACTCTCCTATGCCATTGGACCGTTTTTGTACAACACCCCATCAAAACCTTCTCTCAATATTTCACCATCCTCAATTTCAATGCATGTCGATGCATCCCTTGAGCACGTTCGTCCAGTAGTGTGTGGTGCAGTTGTCAAAGGTGTCAACATTCCAGAAGAGCAATCCGATGAATTCATCAAAGCGTTGATGGACCATCAAGAGAAACTTCATTTTGCAATCGGTCGAGGACGAAAGAGAGCATCCATAGGCGTTCATGACCTTGATACTTTACAACCTCCATTTCGTGTCACAACCGTTGACCGTTCGTTTGCATTCGTCCCCCTTGGCCATACATCAGATATGTCAATTGAAGAGATTCTGTCAACACATGCGAAGGGCATTGAATATGCACACTTACTTGAGGAGCATGAACTTGTACCGATGATTATCGATCATGCCGACAGAGTTCTCTCATTCCCTCCCGTCATTAATGGTCGCCATACCACTGTGACTTCATCAACCAAGAATTTCTTCATCGATGTGACTGGTTGGGACCAAAAAGCGTGTGAGTGTTGTATTCTTCTCATCGCCTTACAACTGCAACAATGGGGCGGGAGCATTGAAAGTGTTGAACTCACAGATGTAAGAGGTCAAACAATGCATTTTCCAGATGGGAATGCTCAAAACTACAACGTATCACAATCACTCATTCAATCATTTTTAGGTCGAAACTTTTCAGATGAAGAACTTCAAAAGGCAATGAATCGAATGGGAGGGATATTTGTTGGAAGGGACACTTCAGATTCCATCACCGTTGCCATGCCAAGATGGAGGTACGACCTCCTCCATCCAGTTGATATCGTCGAAGAAATTGCGATTGGTCACGGTTACGAACATCTCGGCACTCAACAACCCACCATTGCCATGACCGGCCAACCACGCAAAGATGCTCATTTTCGACGTCGCATACGAGAGTCAATGCAAGGCATGGGTTTCATGCAAGTTCAGTCACTCACGCTGTCCAATGAAGATGACCAGTTCAACAAAATGAGATGGAAACAAAACCATGAGGTAACAACTATTGCCAATCCAATCACTACAGAACACACAATTCTTCGTCAGTTTATATTGCCCAGTTTGATCAAATTGCTTGCATCCAATAAGCATCACGAATTGCCACAGCATGTCTATGAACTTGGAACTGTGGTTCGAAACCATTCTAATTCAACACGATTATCGTTTTTGTCCGCTGAACGGAGTGGGGGATTTGCCGCCCTAAGGGGACGAATTCAAGCCTTTTGTAGAGACCTCGACATCAAAGATTGGAGTCTTGAGCCACTGGAAGAAGGCGATGGTCCATTTTTGTATGGTCGTTCTGCAAAGTGGATGGTTCAAGGAAATTGGGTTGGGTGCATTGGTGAACTTGACCCGAGTGTGTCATTATCTTATGATTTGAGGGTTCCGATTTCAGGGGCAGATATTGATGTTGACCTACTTGCATCACTCATTGAAGACCCCGTTGGATGAGAGAACATGTGTGGGCGCTTCGCACTCGCTCAACAGTTAAGTGGACTAGCGATGCTTGTTGAGAATGAAGTTTCAACTCAACTCATTGAAGATTTTGAACCATCGTGGAATATTGCTCCAAAACATAAAATTCCCACGGTGACCTTTGATGTTAAAACACAAGTAAAACAATTGTGCTTAGCCACTTGGGGCTTGCGTCCCTCGTGGTCAAGTCCATCAAAAATTGAGCCCATCAATGCACAAATTGAAACTGCATCTTCAAAGCCTATGTTTCGCCAGTCTTGGAATTCAAGACGGTGTATCATTCCATTTGATGGTTGGTTCGAATGGAAGTCTACCCCGCTAGGAAAGCAGCCATTTTTTATTCATGTTGAATCAAAGCAGCCAGTGTTTTTTGCGGGATTGTGGGACCAATGGTTGGACAAGGAAGCAGACACATCCATCATCTCGACGGTCATTTTAACGACTGAAGCGACTGAGTCACTCAAAGATGTTCATCACCGAATGCCAGTACTTGTTGGACTCAATCAACTGGATGCTTGGCTTGAATTTGGAGAATTCAAAAATCATGATTCAATCTCTTATGCATTTTATCCAGTATCGAAGAAAGTCAATTCTGTTGGGAACAATGGACCTGACCTTGTCGACAGAGTGACTGGACTTGGCGATTACTGGTAAGGTCTGTAGGTTCCATCGGGATGTTTCACATACGGAGTGGATTCATACCCACCACCTTCTTTTTCTTTGTAATGATAGCCATCGGTATGGTGAAGATATTTCGCTTCCGATTGTCCTTGAGCGGTGGGTTCAGGCGTCGGCTCTGGGGATGATTCAACTTGAGGAGCAACTGCAGGAACCGAGGCTTGCACTGCAGGTGATTCGATCGAATTCACCACTCCCTCGTATTGATCGCTTTGATTTTCTGACGCCACTACATCAGTACTTCCACCACCAAACAATGCTAACGCATCTTTGTAGGCTTGTTGGTCAACATCTGTGTTTGAATTACGTGCAAAAGGGTCTTCGCCCTTGCTGTAGACGACCTTTTGAGGTTGCTCATCGGGCAATCTATCAATGGTTTCTTTAGATTTCTTGAACGGCCAAATTGGTGCCATGCAACGTTGGAGAAATAAGGCATACATCAATTCTCCCCACATGAAGAAACAGGCATGGGTGGGCTTCAAATTCTTTGGTTGTATGGCTAAATCATGCGGTGGGCTTTTGTCATCATTTTTATGTGCATGTTGACATCGAATTTTCCAATTCAAAGCATCGAGACCGTCGAGGCTGAAAATCAAGATTTTACAGTTGTTGGTCCCGAATCAATGGTGATTCATCAAGGTGAAGAAAAGTTCACCTATGTGACAATTCACAACACCATGGAAATTTTTCAAAATTTCACAATCGATGTATCTTCGATTGCTTCACCCCTTGAAGCCGTCAATTTACCTGTATCAGAAGTACTGGTGAACAACCATCTCCGGCAATTTCAAATTGGCTTCTTTGCACCATCGAATTCAACCTTCGGCACCTACCCTGTTGTGTTAGAAATTTCAAGTGATATTGGGGGTGTAGCTCCCCAATTTTTTAACATGAACATCACTGTAGCTCCGTATTCGAATCTTGACTTTTGGGTTGGCGAATCATCAAACTTATTGGTTGATGGTGGAACACGTGCTACGGTTGCTGTCAACATTACGAACAATGCATCCCTCGAGGACCTTGTCAAATTTGATGTTGTTTCAAATTCAAAGTGGAATTGGGGGTGGGTCATGAGTAATATCGAAAATGGTTCAGCATATATCTCAATGCAATCAGGTTCCTTACATTATGTGTATTTTTGGATTGATATTCCAAATGTAGAGGATGCGAAGCCACTTGCAGGGACGGGGCCAATGTTCACGCTCAGGGCAACATCTAGTTTGGACCTCGAATTCACCGAATGGGATTTATATCTCAAAATGAATACGTATCGAAACGTTACGATAGATCGAAGTGATGGATTTGTTCAAATGCCCCCAGGTCAAGATGAACGACTCGAAATCGATGTGAGAAACAATGGAAATATTGCAAATCGAATGAACATCACACTTCAAGCCATTGATTCAGATGGAATTCCTCTTGCAAATATGCCTGAAGCAGACCGCTTTTCCTCGGATGGTTGGACAATTGCATTGTTTGGTGGACTTGAGGATGTCGAGTTAGAACCTAACCAAACCAGAGTTCTTGAAATAGCATTTCAAGCACCCTATGAATTTGAAGGAAAGTTCTCAGTCCAATTGCGAATTTTTCCAAGTGGTGTTCCTGAGCGATTAAAAACCATCAATGTCTTTGGTGAAATCATTCGAAATAAAAGTGCTACAGCAACATATCAATCAACGGGATGTCTGAATATCCTGCCAGGCGAAACATGTGAAAATAGTATTGTGATCACAAACAATGGAAATGCAAGGGACACATATTATCTTCGGCAAAGTGAGCCTGATGACCGCATCGATGTCACCTTACCATCAAACAGCCTGACCATTGAAAATGGTTTCACAGATTCATTTGATGGAATTATTTTTCATGCAAAAAATGGGACTCTTGCATTTCTTCAAGGCGATATTGAAATCGAACTTCTTGATGATTCATTTTCCCTTACGGGACTTGTAAAAATACCATATAAAATTGGACCAAAAATCATGTGGAATTTTTCCAACATTACTGAGAGTATCGATAGAAATGGATTGATGGAAATTCAAATGAATGTTCGAAATGACGGAAATGCCATCGACGGACTTCTTGTTCAACTTCGATCTAGCCACAATACCGAGATGGCATTTATTCCACCGTTTATCGCTGAGGTAGAGGAAGGTGTTGAACAACCACGTTCCTTTGAAGTGAACGAGATTCCTCTTGGCTATAATTTTACCATCAAGTCGTGGGTTCAACTCCCGATGGATCAGACCTCAAACGGAACAGTGTACATCAACACCTCCATTCGTTCAAAATTTGCACCGGAAATCGAATTTACGCACACGAGTCAAGGTGACTACTTAGGAATCCCTTGGCAACCTGAGCCATATGTAGACCCAGGCATTACACTCCCTGAATTCGTGTCAACTTCCATTAAATACCTCAAGGCATGGTCAGGAGTTCTATTTGCTATTTTCATATCAGGCCTCATCATTTACAAAGCAATATCAGACAGGAACAAACGGTTGGAGGAACAGCAATTCCACGCTTCGGCCGAAGAGAAACCAACTGAAACAGAAGCAGATTGGCTCTCAAAATTCCAAAGGAAAGAACAAGAATTGGTCATAGACCAACAACGTGAGATTCCTAAGGAGGCCTTTGAAACAATGTTCAAATTGAGGGCACAACCTAAAGAGGTCATACAAGGAATTGACGATGACGTGAAAATACATTCGAGTTCAGTCTTGCAACAAGGCGACGTTCAACGAACACAAAGCCAAGCAAATCGCATCTTATCCACGATTCATGAATACGGAATAGCTCAACCTCATCCTGAGAATGAACGTTTACACTCAAAAGAACAGAGTGCTGAACGAACTGTGCGAAATGACAGTCAACACTTGCTTTCAAGCAACAAACATCATCAAGACAAAGACATCGAGTTCGAACTGCCTGAGATGATAGATTTAGATGATATTTGAATGTGATTCCTGTGTGGATTTGTGGTATTGATGAAGCAGGTCGTGGTCCGGTGTTGGGCCCCCTTGTCGTCGCCCTATGTGGCATACCACAAGATGATATTCAATTATTGAGTGAACAAGCTATTGATGATTCGAAGGTTCTATCCAAACAAAAGAGAATGGAGATTGTTCATTGGTTTGAAGAAAAAAAGATAACGCATCAATGGCAAAGTTGCATTGTAGTTTGCGAGCCTGAAGAAATAGATTCCGCAGTGTATGAAAATAATCTCAATCTACTCGAGGCTCAAGCATTTTCAAAGGTCATCCAAATGTTTGATGTTCAAGAACGTGCAGAAATTATTGCAGATGCTTGTGATACCAATCCCGAACGTTTCACCCATCGAATCATCAATCATTTCAAAGATTGGTCGACTCGAAAATATACATTGAAAAGTGAGCATAAAGCAGATAGAAATCACCAAATTGTGAGTCTTGCCAGTATCATAGCGAAACATCATCGCGACCTTGCTATTGAGAATTTGAAAAATAATTTAGGTATCGACATTGGCTCAGGTTACCCAAGCGATCCGAAGACGCAACATGCACTTTCTCACCTTGTTTGTTTACCACAACCACATGATTCAGTTCGCTGGTCATGGAAAACAGTTCAAAATTTTTGGGCCGAACAATATGACATGCCCCTCCCAGTTCGCTTACCTAACGGTTTGTCCCGTCAAACAACTTTGTTCTAACATTCTCAAACGATGGAACATTCATGAACAAGTGCATTCAGGGTTGCATGAAGATGTCGTGGGAACCGGATGCAACGACCTTAGACGAATTGCGTCACTTCGCAATTCAAAATGCCATCGAATACAATGGGAAAGCGAATGCAAAGTCAGTCATTGGCCGAGTTCTATCAACTCGTGCTGACCTTCGAAATCATGCAAAAGAAATCACTTCGATTATCTCCGACGAGGTCGAAAAGGCGAATAGTTTGGCGTCATCATCGGGATTAGAGACGTTAACGAAAATCTTGGAAATAGAGGCACCTCACTTGCTTGAAGCACGTGAAAAACAAGAACGCCGAAGTGGCCTACCCGACCTACCAAACGCGACCAAAGGAAAGGTCGTGCTTCGATTTGCGCCGAACCCGAATGGTCCACTTTCTGTTGGGCACGCAAGAGGCTTGGTCATCAACGGCACCTATCGTGACATGTATGAAGGCGAATTGATTTTACGATTTGATGATACAGACACCAGCGTCAAACCTCCAATGATTGAGGCTTATGCACAAATAGAACAAGAAACCAAATGGCTTACGGGCAAGGCTCCTGAACGAGTCATCATCGCTAGTGACCGGATGGAAACTTATTACCAGTATGCGGAAAAGATGCTTCTTCAAGGATTTGGATATGTTTGTTCATGTTCAGCTGAAACCTTCAAGGAATTTCGAGAGCAGCAGCAGAATTGTCCTTGTCGATCACGATTGCCAACCGAGAACATCTTGTTGTGGCAACAAATGCTTCATGGCGAATTCAAACCCGGTGATGTCGTCGTACGAGTAAAAACCGAAATGGCGCTCAAGAATCCAGCCTTAAGGGACTGGCCAGCACTTCGGCTCCAAGATACAGATACTCACCCTCACCCGCGACCGGAAATAGGCTCGAGGTACAAGGTTTGGCCACTGCTCGATTTTCAGAGTGCAATTGAAGACCACCTTCAAGGAGTAACTCATATCATTCGTGGAAAAGACCTCATGGATTCAACCCGAAAACAGACCCTTCTTTACGAGCATTTTGGATGGAAGTATCCCGAAACATTGTATTGGGGACGTGTAAAAATTCACGAATGGGGCGGTTTTTCGACATCTGCGATTCGAACTTCGATTGAAGAAGGCCGATATTCTTCATGGGATGACGTTCGGTTACCAACAATTTCTGGAATCAAAAACCGTGGCATTACAGCAGAGGCACTCCGATTGTTTTGGCTCGAGCTTGGCATCACGCAAAAAGATATTTCAGTACCACTTGCAACACTTTTTGCTCACAACACAAAAACTGTGGATTACACTGCACCTCGTTTAACATTCGTTCGAAATCCAATGCAATTTTCATTTTCGGAACACATCGAGACACTCTCATTTCCACGTCACCCAAACAACAAAAATTTAGGCAAAAGAACTTGGCCAATGGTAAAGAAATCTGTGTTCATCGAAAAGGAAGATGCAGAAAAGCATTCCACATTGAGACTGAAAGAATGTGCAGATGTCAACATCAGTGGTGCGGAAATACGTTTTCTTGAAACCAATCATAATCACGAGAAATTGCCAATTGTCCATTGGTTGCCCGAGGATGTAAGTTGCGATTGCACCCTTCTCTATTCCAAAGACGATGAAATCCACGCCATCATGGGAAAGTCTGAGCGACACGAGTTCCCTTCGGGAACAATTGTACAACTTGAAAGGATTGGATATGCAAAAGTTGTGGATGATTCAACTTTCTTTTTATCGTATGAAGATTAGGGGTATGAAACCTCATTAACAACAACGGATATCGCCTGCCATGGTAAGCACGGTGGGTGACCTTAAACTCGATGATGAACATTCAACCATTGGACTTGAAGATAGCCTTCAAGAAGGGGCGAAACGATTGATGTCAGTCCAAAATGGAATTTTAGTCGTATTAGACAACGACAACCATGTCAAAGGCGTCCTTGGAACGAAACAGTTTCTCAAAGCATTCGCCGATGGAAAAAGTTCGACGAACGAAAAATGCATGAGCCACATGGAAATGGATTTTCTCCTTGTTCATGTGTCCGAAAAACTCGATTCTGTTCTTGAAAAAATCAAGGCACGGAAGCCACAAGCCGTGGTAGCTGTGGATGATGATGATTCATTTGTGGGGTATTTTTCACCTGGCGATTATCAAGAAGCTCAAAATTTGGTTTCAAATTTGAAGCATTTACGATTATAATTCAAGCGACCAATTTGATTGTTTTTTGGCATCCGGAACAGGAAAAACGGTGTGGCCGTTCGTCAGTAGTAACTGCATTCAATGTTTGACATGCGGGGCATGGAATCTTTGGGAACGTAGCTGCCGCTTGAATCAGCGAAGGATCTCTGGGACTGAAAATTGCAGTGATCCACCAAATCAACACGATAAGGGCAACGCTGACCCCGATGAAAAGCGGAGGGTAAGCAAAAATATACACAAGTAATGCAAGTGGCATTAAAATGAGTTCAGCCATGAGTACGTTCTTTCGTCGATAGGCTGATATTTTGAGAGCGATGTAAAAAGCACCGACAAATGAAACAAGAAGTAAGAGCCCTAGGATAAACGGTGAATAACCGAGTGAGGTGGTAGGTATAGACGAGAGCGTAAAACTTTCATCCTGTTCAATTCCATTTCCCTTGAGGATGATGGTATCGTAAAATGGTGTCCGAATCGTTTGCAAATCGAAGGCATCAGATTGTGATAACTTTGTACTCGTTAAACCGGTCATCATCGAGGTTGAAATTTCAAGTTGAAGGTCAAATCCACTCCAAATTTTTGCAGGCTGAACCACCACAAAGTCACGTATGAAATCGTATCGTTCTTGGTCTTGTACATGCTCCACAGTTGTGAACGTGAGTGTGACAGGATGTGGTTTCACCGCATTTTCGCCATGCAAATCCAACGAGATATCAATTGCATCAAAATCTTTGAAATCCCCAACCAACTCTTTTGAATCAAGACCTAATCCCTGTGTGAGGTACATCGTTCCTAAATTTACGAGTTGGCGCTCAAATTCACCTATCTCGACAGGTTCGATAAACCGACTTACACGGTCATCCTCGGTTACCCCACCTGCGTTGAATGCACGTAGTGCAGAAGAATGAGCAGGGTTGTCGTCTCCGATGTGGTCAAGGCCCCAACGCATCCAAAATGCCATTTCATCGTAAATGGTTAATTCTGTCGATTTCTCTAAAACAATACCACTTGAATCAGAAGTAATCTCTGTTCGAATATCTACATTCAAACGACTACCCACTCCGTTGGTTCGCAGTGGTTCATCTGGAGGGTAATATGTTCCAGTGCCACCTCCTGTGTCGGTCGTGGTCACTTCAATCGATGTTGAGCCTTGCATTGCTGGCCGCCCTTCTTGGAACACCAATCGTATTTCGACATTGATGATTTCAGTTCCGCCACTCGCCTCAGTCCAAGTCCATGTGACCCGGATGAGGTCACCGCTGCCTGTTTCGATTGGGTCACCCGTCACAATTGCTCCATTGACAAACAACTCAACTGAATCGGTCAATGCCAGGGTTGACATACCATACGGAGATTCCAGTGAAATCGGTATGTACACATCTTTACCCTCGATTTCAGGTTCGATGAGGTGAATATCGACAAGGGGTATCGTTGCTTCTAGGGAAGAGTCATACTCCTCCGTACCCCACTTGAAAACGAGTTCTGAATCACTAGTTGGCACTTGAAACACGATGGCTTGGGCTGCTAATTCAATTTCAATTGTATTTGACGCAGATACCAAAAAGGAGTCCACCTCGATTTCAAAATTGAGAACCCCCTCTCCTTGAGAAAGGAACGAGTTTCCCGGAGTTGTGGCAGCGCTAAAACTCTTCGAACCAATTCGAACGGTTGCAGTTGCATTGATTTGAGCTCCACCTGCTTCACTGAGTTCGTAATTGATACCGAAACTCCATGTAGAATCGGGTACAGTTCCTGCCCAAACGTTATCGAGAGTCCAAATTCCGATTGATTCTTGAGATGCAATCGTGGTAGAGATAGAGGTGGTCTGCACTTCATCACCCATCTCTTGAAAGAATGGAGTGAGTTTTTTACTGCTTTGACTTCCAATCAAATACAAATCAACGGTAGAAGCATCACAACAAATGAGAATGTCATCCTCGCCTTGAGCAATCACGCTATTTTGGGATGGGATGGAGAGAAATATGAACAGCAAAACCATGAAGAGAGCCACTTTCTTCATATTTTTCCCGACCCACCGATGATACACTATCACTTAAGGGAAACTGTATAATGCATGTTCAACATTGACTTTAGAGTGCTTTTTCGAGCAATGCACCGAGTTCTTTTTCAAACAATGTGACAATGGCATCCCCAACTTCACCTTGCAATTCATCGGGCAACAATCGCAATCCAAGTCGAGTTGCAGCTCTCGTCGCTTTCAATTCTGCATAGATGCTTCTTGCTTTTGAATGGAAGTAATAAGCAACCGCTTCCTTGATTTCTTGCTTTAATTCTGGGTCGTCTTCAATTTTTGAACGCACATGAGCCTTTAATTCATCCTTCACAAGGTCGCGAAATGCCTCGATAACGAGGTCTTCTGTCGAAAGAAGATCTTTCAATTGGGATTGAATGCTTCCTGTGAGTAATCGTTCAATGGCCATGATGACCCGAAGAGTTCGATGGTTTCAAACCCTCGCATTATGGATTCGGAAGTTTGGCATGGGTCAAAACTTCATCTGCGTATTTCGACGCAAGCAATTTTGCAGAATTTTGGTCGCTTGGCCAACCACGTTTTATTCGGAATATGGAACTGGCTGTATCGATTTCATTTTCTCCAATCAGCACTCTATGCCAAATTAACTCCTCAAATCGTGCCGTCGATACATGTTCATTCCCTATACCCAGAAGTGCAAATTCCGATAATGATTCACATCGTTGTTCATAGTTCATTTCGCTCCAACGTTCTGAAAGTCTTTTGAGCATTCGAGGTGATAGTTCGGGTAACATATCAATCACCGGGTTCTGCACTTCCGGTAATGGAACCACACGGATTGAGCCTTCTTCTTGGAGATGATTCCGAACAAGTGTGTACATCCCATCAATGGTGTTGTCCATGACAGCCCTACTCCATAATCCCAATCCACAGAATGGCCGAACGGCCCTCGTTTTCTTGCCATTCGGTGCAAGCAAAGATGCGAGGAGACTTGTTACAAAGACGATATCCAAGGATGAGGTTCGGTTTTTTTGTGAATTCTTGAATTCAAGTTCCAGTTCAACAGGTTGAAGATACACAACCTTGTTATCAAACTCGATATGCTCTACCCGAACGTGTTCAGACTCAACATCCAAGACAATTGATAATCCCATAAATTCTGGAACAGTAATCCGTTGTTCATCCCTTGGTTGGTGAACTTTTGAATGGACAAATCTTCGGCTGAAGGATTTTTTGGTGTCAAGAAAAGCAGCCTCCAAAGGAACTGTTGAAAGAAGCCCTTCAAGGGTCGCTGGCACGAGGATACGAATGTTATCAGCAGTCTGTATATGCGATGCAAGTCCTTCGAACCAATCTTTTAGAGGATTGAGTGGTTCGATTTGAAAGAACGACTTCATATCTCTCATTGATACCTAGAATCAACTCTACATGAAGTTGACTGTGTTCTAAGGTGAAATCTATTCAACCATCAATCGAAGTTCGTCTCTCTTGTATCTCCAATCTTCAGGAAGGCGACCTGATTTCTTGTAATAGTTTGCGAGTCGGCGGATTTTCCCTTCAGTCAACTCAAGTGCTCGCTTGTTGTGCAAATCTTTGTGATTGCGACCAGTTCCCAAATGGTTAATGATTCTGACAGCTTGTTTCATAAGATTCATCATATCTTCGGGGTACTTCTTTTGAGCCCCTTGTTCGAGCAAAATCTGACCGACGCGCTTACCTGTGACGAGACGAACACTTGGAACCGCATATTGATCTCGTAGTATTGTGCCGATTTCTGCAGTTGAGTGACCCGACTTTGCCAAGTCAAGAATAGTGGACTCGATGGAAGCCTTGTCGGTATTTGACCACGAAGGCGCCTCAGATACTTGTGGTCGAGTGGAGCCACTCTTTCCTTTTCGAGAGGAGTACATTCGTGCCATTCACAGTCCCCGAGCAACTCTCCGAAAAAACACCCCTTCTTAATCACTTTGATAGTCTAGGTGGGTGCTATTTCTTCTGATGTAGTTTTGCAAGCACTCCAATTCCATTGTTCCATTCCCATCCTGGTGCAACAACACGGGCAATACCAATGGCAATATTTTCCTTGTACACAAGGACATCGTCGTTTTTCCTTAGGTCCACATCATAGGATTCTACCATGTGTGGAAAAATATCGCCATTCCAGTTAACATTTGGTAGTAACTGGACACGTGGTAAGGCATTGTGTTGATGCAAAAGATCAATGGCGGCTTTTGAAAACGAGAACGCATTTCTATCAATGGACCAAATTGCAATCTGTTGACCATTATGCTCAATTCTCCAACGTGGTGGTTTGCCACGAATTACACAATCATCTAACCAAGAGGAGGACTTCATGATTTTGTCTGCAATGGCTTGAAAGCGATTCATCAATGCCTTGCTAGCTTTTGTCCTACCTACACCAAATTCTTTGATAGCGTTTTGGACCGCTTCATCCAAATGTTTCAATGCTTGTGATGATAATGCTCCAAATCCGTTTCTGGTCGAAATGACATGTTCATGAAGATGGTTGATATCGATGGTGGAATGATTAATAATCATCTGAAACGAATGCCTTTCTAAAAAAGATTTCAATACGTTTTGAATTCGAAGAATTTCATCTTGAGTCCATGTGCCTGTGACCGGGATGTCGTAATGAGAGGCTGGCCAAACATCCTCTAAGGATCGAGGTACAATGCCAAGTGGAGAGGTGACCATGAGGTGCTCAATGTCATAATGGCCCAAAATATCGAGAAATTTAGCATGAGATTTTGAAAGGCGATATGGTTTTCGCTCTGAACAAGGTAACAACACAAGGACCTTACTCAATTTTGGCTGACTCTTATATTGGCGCGAGATATAATCGACCCAATCGTGGATGAGTGGGTCTGAAAACGACTGAAATGAATAACAACGAAAGCGGTCTTCTGCATTCATGTGTCGCTCTAGAAATCCTGGCTCATCGAGTGTTATTTCTTTGTGAAATCTCAAATGTTCAACAAGTCGAGGGCTGTTCAATGCTTGCTGTTCTGCGAGTTCGCGCAAGGTTCCCAACTGAAACGCCGAATGAACTTCTTGTTTTGCTAATTGCCAATGCATGAGTTGCTGATCAAACGAATAATCTTGTGATGAAGCACATTGAAGAACTCCATTCATTGTCAAATACATCTTTTCAACTGCAGCTTCACGAGACCTTGCTAAATCAAAAAGGTCGACACCCAACCAAGTAAGTACTGCAATATTGTCTGGGCCACCAATTGCTGGTGCCCAGAGCAAAGCACTTGGAAACGCTTTTTTTATCGCAAGAATTGCTCGAACGAGTTTATCGCCTTGTTGGGCAAGTTGCAGTGCATCGGTTAATACTACAATTTCAGGCGGCGATTCTAAATTTGTCAAACTTTGGTCATGGTGCAACCGTTGCCATGACACGGGTAAGAGAACCGATGTGCTTGCTTTTTCTCCTGCATCTGCGTTATCGAGTGAAGGTGGCAACACGTGACCGATATTTGCATGAAAATTTGGGCCAGCAACATCGAAATTTGGAGGTTCCAATGGAAGAAGTGACCGAATGGTCATTTCGCGTGGCAAGGTATTGCTTGTGGAGGATACAAATGGTGCAACATCGGATGGTAGGTCTTCAACATCGGTTTGAATGAGGCATGGTGTTGTCACAACGGGATTTCTCCTATCACCTAGGCCAAGACAACGTGCAAAGCGGTCTCGGTGTAGAACCACTTTACCAATTCCACCAGCCATACCTCGTCGGAAGCACTCGCCTTATTGAACAATTTGAACGATTTGAGGGCAGATTTTGAAAACCAGCATCACGAGGGCCCCCCATGGAAGGAGAGGGCCATCGGTCAATCTTGATGGTTGGATTTCTTCTCAGTATGACGCTCTTCATCTATCACGCTGAAGCAGAAACTGTTGATACACTTGAGGGACATGCTCTCTTTGAAATCCAAGGATTGGAGGGGGTCGAATATCAATTTTCTTTCATACTCGAGCAAAACACTACAACAATTGTGGACATTGTTTGCATTTCTTGTGTGGTTCAGGTTGAAATCGATGGATTGACAACCCAAGGAACTTCTCAAATTCTTGAAATTTCTGAGGACTCTAGTGGTGACTTGACCATACAATCCAATGAAAAACAGTCCATTCTTGTTCAAGTCTTAATCAATGTCCAGCATCACGGGTTCTCAATTCGACCAGCGCCAACAGAGGAAGTGCAATATGAGACTTCAAGTGTATGTAATCTTCACGACGTATGCTTTCAATCTTTAGAGCAAACACTTCGAAATACGCAATACCTCAATCAAGAAGTTGTGACCATATATGCTGGAAAAACTCTTGAAGATTTGAACGATTACTTAATTTTTGAAGTTCAAGAAGGGATGACAATTGAATGGAATTGGCATTTTTTAACCGGTGATATCACAACCTCGGTTTTTTTCCAAGATGAATCAGAAACCCAAATTCTGTCTCCATTGCTTATCAAACCAAATCGTAATTTATCCCACATGGGTTTAGTTCACGAAACGATGTATATTCAAACTCAAGAACCAGGCAGGATCATCTTGAAATTTCAAGGAACAAATCCTATCGATTATTTTTCAATTTCATTGAGTATGTATACAAAAATGGAATCAACCACATTGCCTTCCGATTCTATGCAAATCAAACCTATCGTGGGACATGGGCATCATCAAATCGCATTTGATTGGCCATCAGCACATGCCTTTCGAATTCATAATGGGCCTCATGCATTCGAATTTGAAATGGCATTTTTCGCTGGCATTGAATTAAAGGACAATCGTAGATTGATTCAACCCTTCGAAACTCTCACAATTTTTCCATATCCAAACACGACTGCTGGGAGAATGAACATTGAAGCATTGAAAACTTTTTCATTCAACATTTCATTATTGGATTTTACCGACGCAACAGGCGTCAGAGATGCTCAAGGCTACATTCCAACAACAAATCTGAGTTTGATGGCTTCAGATTGGATTGTCTTAGAGATCAACGAATCGTATACCTGTCAATTGACACTCTCAGTTTTTGATACAAGTGACACATTTTTATTTTACATTGAAGGTTGGGAAGAATCAGTTCATTTTATTGAATTCAAAATCGAAGGAAACATTGGCCCACTAGTTGCTCAAATTTGGGATATCGACCAAACTACGTTTGAAACGATCAACACCCATAATGGAGTAAAAACATCTTCCGAAATAAAGGCTGGACAACAAGTAGGTCGAGGATATCATCTCTTGCAAATTCGCCATCAGGACCCACAGAATGCTACGCCTTCCGAATTTGGAGAAAGTTTTCCGTCGCTTCATTACACTATCACCTCAACATACAATCTCATCGATGAGGGTGAAGAGCCTTGGTTCCCCCCTGATGATAATGCTAAAATGTGGGGTGAAATCGTACGTTGGATTCTTGGTTTCGTGCTCATCGTTCCAGCCCTCATTCTTACAATTTCCTGGAGAAGAAATCAACGTCTAACAAATGAGATTTTGTCAAAAAAAGACCGGCTTATATGGATCAAATCTCAGCTTGATTCTGGAAAAACAAATCGAGTGTACACAAGGAAAACGCTTCTTCGGAGTTTGTCTGCACTCCAATCTGTAACATGGAAACAAGGAACTTCGTCATGGGGTAAACCATCCATTCAACACACGACCGATGGAGTGGAAATTATGGTTTGGAAATTGGACCAGCGACTTTCAAAAGATGGTACAGGAATTCCACTTCTCATCGGAGTCCATGCTAAACAAGGAACGTGGGACCTTGCAGTTCTTCGTATTGAAGCACCGGAAGGAGCACCATATACAATTACAAATTGCACACCAAAATTCCTCTATCGAGGCGACGAAGTGTTCATCGATACATTAACGAAAGGTCAACTGACATATTTACAAGTTGACTTGCAAGGTACTGCGAAGAGAATTGAAGTTGAATTGAACGGAAGACTTGATAGTCAACCATTTGCTGCGAAAATACCCCATTCAATTGATTTGGAGGAAGAATGATCATTTTCCTCTTCGTTCTTCAGAATCTTCAAGAATTCTTTTGACCACATCTTCTGGACCGAGTTCATCTCGTAATGTGGTAAGAGTTTTCTTCGCTTCTTTACTCAATTTTGTCGGCATATGTAATTTTAACAACACAACCACATCTCCGTTTCGTCCTGTCCGATGATTGGGAAGACCACGTTGACGAATGGTAATGGTATCACCAGAATTTGAAAATGGTGGGACACTGATTTCAAGGCTTTTCCCGTCAACGTGGTCCAAATCAATTTTCGTTCCAAGAACGAGGTCAGAATATCCAAGTGGTAGGGACATAATCAAATCTGAACCACTTCGCTCAAACCAAGGATGGGTTTCAACTTCAATTTCAATGAAAAGGTCTCCGGCCTCTCCATTTGGGAAACTAGAAGGTTCACCCCTCCCCTTCATTCTCAGCCGTGTTCCACTTTCAGCCCCTATGGGCACTTGAAACCGAAGTGTTGTTGATTCAAGATTGCTACCTTGTCCACGACATTCTTCGCAACTCTTGATTGGTGTTGACCCAACCCCTCCACAGTCTGAACACGTACGAACAGAGGATTGAACGAATGGACCAATTTGTTCTCGAACCTGAATTTGACCTTGACCACGACATGTGTCACAAGTATCGAGAGCACCATCCTTGGCCCCCGTGCCATCACACGAACCACAAGGAAGGGGTAAATCGAGGGTAATTTCTTCTTTGCTACCGTAATATACATCAGCAAAATCCACACTATGACGAACAAGAATATCCGAACCTCGACGTTGTCGGGACCTTCGTCTGCCGCCTCCAAAAATGCTTGAAAATAGGTCGCCTCCAAAGAGGTCCTCTAAATTAATGTTGAAGCCTCCCTCAAAACCTGAAAAAGGATTCCCTGATGGTCCAGAATGCCCAAATCGATCGTATTGTGCACGTTTTTGGGGGTCAGAAAGAACCGCATAGGCTTCTTGAATTTCTTTAAATTTCGATTCAGCATCTTGTTCAGTACTTCGGTCAGGATGGTATTTTCGTGCTAACCTTCGAAAGGAATTTTTCAAGTCTTTATCGGTAGCATCTCGCTGAACTTCGAGGATTTCATAATAATCCCGCTTCTCGGCCATGGTTGCTCCCCGTGATGAGACGAGAAAAGCCCCCCTTTGAACATCACGCATTCGAATGGCTACAAATCAATGCCACATGTTAGACAAAATCGTTCGCCGATTTGATTTGCTGAACCACATGCTCGACACATATTCCCACCTTGTGACTGTGGAGTGCTGATGCTTGCTTTTTGTCCTGTCATCATCGCCATAGATTCAATACTTTCAGAAGAAATTGGCACATCCACAACTTGAGATTTTTGGAGTCCTTCGATAGGAACTCCTGATGAGGAGATACTATCATCAATGCCACCAGTATCACTGTAACTCGTAATTCGAATATCTTCATCATCATTTTCTTGTAAGGATTTCAAAGGTGCCACAGGCCGCTGAGCAATCACTGGTTTCGCTGCAGCTTGGGATTCCAATGTAGTGATTCTTCGTTGCTGTCGTTCCTTCTTTGAATCTCGTCCGAAGAATGAGCCGATGAAATCTAAAAACCGGTCCATTGGAGAATCTACCCGAGTTGCGCCAACTGTTCCAACTTGTGAAGAATTTGAGGAAGTATTGCCTTCGTACAATCGTCCAGTTGCCTTCAGTACTGTTTTGGATTCAGAGAGCATGGAGACCTCCACTTTTTCTTCGCTATCTAATTCAATTTCTGCTACTTCATTTGAAAGTGTACCTACTTTGTGGTACAGAGATTGTGATTCAATCGAAAGAGTTCCTCCCATATTCACCTCTTTGTCCCAAACACCTTCCTCTTCAGCCTTATACACCACTTTCATTTTCTGCATCGCTTTTGAGCGATGAAACTCATGGTCTCGAACGGTATTCAAGCGTCGTCGTATCACCAAAAAGATAGCTACTGCGATTGCATAATAGATGACGACTCCAATCCAGGAATACTCGATGGTAGCCCTAAGTGGAGGGATGGTGAGATGCAAGGATGAAAATACAATCAGTGGCAGAAGACTTAGTAAGAAATTGGTCGGACCACCTCTCAAAAGACCACCCTCAATTGAACTTGTGGCATCCATTTTTATTCAAGGTATGCCTTGAATGTTTTATCGTCTATCGCTTGAAAGCCGCCCTTTGCGAAACAATCCATCGATGAGTCCCAATGAAAAGCTAGTGTGTAAAATGAACAAACAAAGAGGCCCCCCAAAAAGGGTCGACAAATTTCTTGTTCGAACAGCTTGTGAAACACCATCAGTGGCCATGACAAGTCCATACAGAAGTACTGGAATCACCCAAGATGATTGATGAAGAAGAAACAGGAATGATGTGGTTATTAGACCGAGAAGTGGTAACAACTCAACAAATTTTACTCTTGATGGATACTTTTTCAAAACTTTGGTCCGCCAAAATCCATACCTGTGCCCCATCTTCCACCATTGCAACAACGTGGATCGCTTTTTCATCATGACCGTCGGTGATGGACTTCTAGCAAGGATGTATCCCGAACGGAGAAGTCGCATGGATAATTCACTATCTTGGCTTGTGATAAACGACTCATCCCAACCCCCGATATTTTCCAAATATTCTCTTCGATGCATGACAAAAGCAGGCGTGTTTGTGATTTCAACTTCAGAGAAACGAGCAAATTGTCCTCCGCTTTGACCTAGCCAAGATTGAAGGGCGGATTCAATCCATTGAGATCTTCGATTGACAACATCACCATCTGAAATCACCTTCACCCCTACACCTGCAAGTTTGGGACCATATTTCTTTTCACATTCTATCCAACTCGCCAGTCGTTGCTCTAAATGTCTGTTCTCAACAAATCCGTGCCCTATGTGTTCAACAACAAATTGAACAGATTCCGGTAGGTGTTTGAGTGCGATATTTCTTGCGTGAGGAACCGACCTTTTTGGATTGTCAAGGACCAGCACATGAGGCAAGGAATTTCCGTTTTTTTCGATTAATTCGTGTAAGAGGGTCTTGGTCTTGTCAGTCGACCCCCCATCAACAAAAAAAAGGGCGTACTTACTCGAATCTAAAGTTTGATTGACGAGGGAGGTAAAACATCGTTCAATATTTGATTCTTCGTTGTAAAGGGGCACCACAACCGCTATTTCTGGCTGCCCTCCACCCATACCTCCTGATTTTTGTTGATGCTTTTGATTCTTATGACAAACAAAAGTGAACACAACAGATTCTTGAAGCATTTTGTTGTGGCCAAGACGATGTCCGAACGTCGAATCATCCTATCAGGAATTGGCGAAGGCATCGAAGTTGAAATTAAAACGGATGCAAAAGGTGCGGAATCACCTCTCAAGATTCAAGAGGCGGTTCAGATGATTTTTCCTGATGCTGAAGTAATGGAAGCGAGTGAACCCCTTTTCGGAAAGAACAACTCACATCAGTTCACTTGGAGAAATCTATCAATGTCGGTTTTTCTTCAGAAAATACATGAACAACGCATCCTTGATACTGCATTGGATTGTATGACAAAGAATTTCAAAAACTCCTCGGTATCTTTTTCAATCTCGAGGCAGGCTGCATTGATGGGTAAAATCTCCTTTCCAATTCCCAACGATTACCCTCTTGGGGGTTTGATTCAGATTCAGTTATCAGGCGAAAATGTCGTAGATTGGATTCAATCTGCAACTTGGCATGAAGGCAGAGAGCAGTTTCCTCGAGTTGCCTATGATGACATGAGCATGGCCAAAGATGGAGAATCAAGGATTTGGCATGATTCGAGATAAATATCTCGCCATATCCTTGTCGTGTGGAAGCCAATCAATTTGATCGATTTCTTCTTGGGGCACCCAAATAACTTCGAGATGCTCCCTCAATTCGATGCGAGTGAGAGCATTCTCATTGAGTAGGGACTCGACGAGATACAGTGAATACCACTTCCCTTTGATGAGATAATCCCAGCGTCCAAGAGTTTTTTGAGGTATTACCTCAAGATTGAGTTCTTCTTTACACTCTCTTTCAATGGCTTGAAGGATGGTCTCGCCTTTTTCGACTTTGCCTCCAGGAAATTCCCAACCAGCAATGGTGGCTTCGGTCCTATAGGCTGCAAAACATTCGCCTGAATTTGAGAGGAGGGCGAGAGCTGCTACTGGAATAGTTTTGACATTGAGTGCATCAACCAATGTCTTGATGATTTGAAACGTTCGAAAGGTGAGTTGTTCGACTGAGTGAACATGTTCAGAAGGAAGGTGGATAAATGCACAATGTTTTTTCAAATCTTGCTGTTCAAAGCCAAGTAAGGTTTGTCGAAAAGTTTCATTGCACACAAACGAGCCTGCATCTATTGATTCAACGAGGTGTTGGTCTTGTTCAAGCACCCTATGAAGTGGCAAATCGGAATAAATCGTACCCTTTCCGTCAATGACATCATTCAAAATTTGGCGGCCTTCATTGTCAGGAATGCGCATCAGAAGGGAATCGGTCGCCCTAGTTTCAATCCGAATTTCATCACAGGTCTCACATAAACCCAAATGAAGAACAAGATCGAATTGTTCACCTTGTTCCATTCTCAATCGTGTGCTTTTTGCACCATGTTGTGTCACAGGCAATATCTTGAATTCTAAATTCATCATGGATGGAAATTCAAGTTTTTCTAATTGTTCAACAACCAACTGACTAGAATTTGTTTTGGATTGCCCGAACGGCTCAAAGCCAGTAACGAGTACTTGAAGTGGCTTCACAACATGAGTACAAAAGTTCGGATTTTGATTCCTTCGGTGTTATTTCATCGGTACATTCACAAAGAAGAAGGAATGTAAAACGAATATGAGCGACGACATCGTTGTTGACGAGATGGTCGTTCAATTTCCAAGTTCGTCAAAGAAGAATATTTTTTTGCGAATGTTTGAAACGTTGAAATTGATTTTACGTGAAATTACCTTTGGAGTAGGAACGTGGGGGGCAATGAGGCCGATGGCCTCTGCAGCAATTGCATGTATTCCATTTCTATTTCTCGGCCAACATTTTAACAAGGAACACGGCAAAGCACGAGATTGGACTCTTCTTCAAATTCCACTGGCACTTACCGTTGTGTTGTGGATTGGGTTGTGGCTCTTTTCAATCTTTGACGCTTGGAAAACTGCTACAGGAATCGTTGCTCATGCAAACTAAGGCATCCAAAGTTGGTCTGTGATCGTTATTTTTTCGTTTTTCAAATCATCGAGGTCTGCTAGATCATCATCATCGAATTCATTTGGCAAATTACCAGTGATAAAATTCATGAGTGAAGTAGATTCAATGGCCCAAAACATGACCGAATCTTCATTGTTTGAATGACCAGGGTGCTCAGCATCTTCATGCGGCCTTGGTGATTGATACACGAGATTGACTAAGCCAAGTAAATGACCTACCTCATGAATAATGACGCTGTTTTCGACTTCTTCAGCGGACGGGCGTCCAAAAAAGCCCTCTGCTTCTTCTACGCTGTCTTTGAATATTGCAATGGTCGAGGCATCGACTGCCACGCCGAGCACTGAATCATCTTCGTAGGTTCCCGATGGAAACAAAATTTGCCATTGAAGTGTATTGGAACTGTGAGGATGGCCGTCCTTGATTGCCCATCCTTGTTCTCGAACATCATCAGCACTCCAAGTTTCCAAGTTTGATGGGAATGTTGTTTCAATATAATCAAAGCGAATTCCCGATGGTTTCTCGCAGACCTCCGATATTCGTTCTTTCAATAGATTGATACTCGAAGTTTCAGGGCGATAACCGACTTCATACACAATCTCAAATTCGAGCGTTGTGTGCTTGTCTGACCTTAAGCACGCCATTGCTAATGAACCGGGTATGCCATGATTTTCTTCAAGAAGTACATCTTTAATTTTATCTGACAGGCAACCCGATATGAGTGAAGAAATGAGCAACAAAAGGACGAAGATCACCGACGCCTTGTGCTTCATGAGTGAATGTGATAATTTGACTTTCAAAAATCTTCGTTACCAATCGTCTGGTATGTCAAGCGGTGAAAACAACTGCCCAGGACTATGAACCTTCGATAATTGAGTCCGAATCAAATGCTCCCATTGTCTCAACATGAGGATAGCATTGTCCAACTCAATTTCAATTTCGACCAAAGTGACACGTATGAGTGTGTCGAGAATATCCATTCGCTGATGGTCTGCCCTTTCAAGCAATTTATCCAAAGAAAACTGTTGCGGGGAGTGAACTGCTTCATCAACGAGTTCCCATGGTTTCGCAATGTTCGAAGGAATCTCTTGTCCCGATGTTGATGCAAAATCAATAAGAGAGGTCAACATTTGATTGATGTGTTTTTGGAACACTAAAGATACTTCAAACAAAGGCATTTTCAATTGGTTCAACAAGTTGATAACTCGCTCTTGGAAGAGAACCATTCCATCAGACGAATCAATGACATGAACCAAGATGAGCCCCTCACTTCTTCAAGGAATTGAGGTATTGCCATCCATAAGCATTCCATTGTTCCATAGTCCAGCCTTCTGGTAAGCCAGATGGAGGTAAAGGAGGAGCGGCAGGAGTTGGCGGGGTTGGAGTTGGCAGTGTTGGTTTGGGTGGTGGTGGGCTTGCATTAGCTGGTGCAGAAATCACGATATCAGGAACAATTTTTTCTTCCTGTTGCATTGCCTGTTCAACATTTGCAGTTTGATCAGCATCATCCTCAAACGATTCAGCGATGAGCCTTCGACGCATGACCATCGACCATATTCCGAAAGAAATTGAACCAAGAGCGATAATAAATAGAACGATGCTAAAGGTACCTTCTGATGCTTGTTGAGACAATGCTTCACCATCTCGAACCGTTTGTTGTTTCACAATCAGTGGGTCCACTGTTTTTCTGTCCATTTCAACTCCATCCACGAGGACTAACACTCGATATTCAATGCTTTCACCTGCTTGGACATCGGCAATGTCCGAAAGTGTCGCAGTAAATTCTTGGTTTGATGTTACATCGAGTACTGTTGAATCTACTTCAGCCCAAAAACCACCTTCAATAAGTCTTTGCAATGAAAATTGAACTTGACCAGTGCCGCCTGTGTTGATACCTTTCACAATCATACTCGACATTTGATTTTGAATCGGGCTTGGGTTTGACCAACGCAAGATTGATGTTTCAGCATTCAAGTTAACTTGTGGCCCAGTAAGTGCAAGCGGCCAAGATGCAAATGGTTCCATCATTGAATTCCCGACTGTATCAAATGGATTCCCAGCTTCATCTGAGCCCGAAATCCAAACATCGACGGTGTAGGATTGCAATAGAGTAGTTGCGCCTGCGTCTGTCAAATCAAGGTGTCCAGTCCAGAAAAATTGTTGACCGAAGGGAGTAATATCTGGTAAGAGGACACTGCCTCGAGAAATTTCTGCTTCCCCTGCCTTCACCCGGTAGTGAAGAACTGCAGGTTTCCCGAGATCAAATCCATTATCATCTCTTGTTTCTAATTGGACAAGAAGATTATTTGCATTTCCAATGGGTAACGGCAAGGTGGGATCGACTCCACCGAGTGAAATGCTACCGATGGTTGGTCGAACACTATCGACTGCAAGGCGAACACGGGGAGAAAACGGTGTCTGGTCTTCAGCGAGACCTGGTAAATCTTCTAATTTCAATCGCAAATCAAGATGTCCAGAACGGACAGATGGTACGAGAAGGTCAAGAGTGAATTCACCCTCCACTCGAATGGATGTTTCCCATTTGAACTCAAAATCACCGAATGTGACATCAAATGCTCCAGCAGGAGCTGGAGTCTCATCTTCAGAGAAAAGGACACGCCCTGAAACTCGTAGTGCTTGACCTGCTCCAATGATTGTTTCAAAGTTTTCATCGTTGTAGTGATTTTCTCCATTTCGAAGTTCAACTGCACGAATGTGACCACTTTCAGTATCGAATCTGAAATCATTATCCAAACTCCACCAATCTTCACCAAGTCCGTATTCTCGCTCATAGCAAGGGACATCTTCTCCTTCGTTACAAGGCCTGTCGGTGACGAGGATTTTTGGAATGAAATGGGATTCGCCATTTGTGTCGTACATCTCAGGGAACGTCCAAGTTAATTGGAATCTTGCTTGGATGAGAATCTTGCTTTCGTTTGTTGGGTCAATCTGTACTGCAGAGTAGATGTTTGAAACCGCAATGTGCGTCGAGCCAGAAGTCATGACGGCCATTGGTAAACCAAACTCGTTTTCTTCCATACTAATGTAAATTGATGAATCATCGTCATCAAGGTCGCCACTTAAGGACAACTGAATGTATTGAATGTCCCTCCAAGTATTTCTGTCACTCACAACAAGTTGTGCTGTGTAAAGAATTCCAGGATGGAGTGGCTCATAATCGTCATGACCAACTATCGTTGAATTTCCGATATCAACGCTTGGTTCAAATTCCTGTCGAATAGAATAGGTCACGAGATCAGCATCCCAGTCGGGTTGAGTTTCGCCGGGACGGAAACCACATGCTACGCTACTTTGTGGGCACACGGGACCTCCACCCATAGCCACTTGGTTGTTTTGACCATCTTTCCCTGAAACAAAGAATGACACTTTTTGGCCATGGAGCAACATCGAGTCATCGAGAATACCTTCGAAAATATTCAATCCACCTGGCTTGGTGTCAGGCGAACCGACACTCTTGAGTTCATACTCATCAGCGTTTGGCAATCCATCGAAGTTGTAATCTGTACACCCTATGGCTTCACTGGCTTTACATCCAATCCAGTAATGCAAGGATATACTCGTTGGGGGGTCAACAGAATCTTGTATTGTAATTGAAATTGGTTTTCCTCCACCTGTAGCAGCATGTTGTTCAGAGCCATCGAGAGGAGTTGCAAATAAGACCATAGGAGAGTTACCATCGAGAACAAGTCGTATAGAATTGTACGATGGATTTGCAAAGGTCGAGCCATTTGCGAGGTCAACAGCTTGCACATAAAACACCATACCGCCAGGTTGTGATTCCATTGGTGAGGTAAAGGTGAAATTGTATTCTCCAAACGCAGGATTGACTTCTTCAAGAAGTACAACAGGTTCACCAATTGGGTCCCCGTCGTAGGTGACATTTTGACCAATAATTCGAATCTTGAAAGAGCCTGCTTCTGGCATCAACTGAGAACCTTCGAAGTGAATGCCACCGGTAAACGTGAGATTATAGCCCCCACGAACCCAATCAAAAGAATACAATTCTCGACCAGTTTCCTCAAACACTCGCAAACCATCAAGTTGAATGTCATTCTCAATGACAAGATTCATCGTTGAGGTTTTCCATCCACTTACGGAGATACCGAGACTGTCCTCTACAGAAACGATTGCCTCAGCGTCGACTTCATCATCCCATGACCAATTGACCTTTGTTGGAATGCGAATGACAAGTTCACCGTTTGCATTGATTGACGAAGTGCAGTTTGCGGTGTCGAAATGGATAATACCATCTGCATCCGAAATCGTGGTGCATGAATCGCCAAGTTGCCATGAGAAGATGGGGTTTGAGCCGTGACTATTGACAATCCCAATGGAGGCTTTCGTCACCCTATCAACATCATCTCCATGAGCAACAGTTGTGATTAAATTTCGATAAATTCCATCGGGTGCAGTTAAGCTTCCTTCAAACTCGACACCAACTGCCCTCGTTTGCATTTTGTATGCGACATCAATGTTTGAAATTTTGACTCTGCCAGAAGTGGCTGCTTTGATGGCAATTGGGACATTCACAGTACCTTCACCGTTTTCAGGAATAAAGTCATTGAACGCATCGACAAGGGTCGGAGCATCTCGTACCACAGAACCCACTGCGGATCCATCATGAGCAACGATGGCTGATTCATTGAGGAATAATAGTGAACGCCAATCCCAGGTTCCATCGTTCCCAACATCAATTTCTGGTCGGTCAGGATAACCTTCTTCGAAATTGAGGGTAAACTTGTCAATCTTAGGGGTTACTTTTGCATCGTTGGAGGTCAAGAAAACAGCCCATTTGAGTGTATTGCCTGCACCTTCGGTGGAAAAACTCGTTTCTTGGTTGTTGGGAGCTTGCACCCAATTTGAACCATTATCGTTTGAGACCATGACGGAAATCGAAGTCCCTGAAGGCTCAGAACCTATCCAAACAGGACGGACTTTTCCGACTTTTGTTCCGGTATTGAAATGTGGACTCGTCCAATCGCCAGATGTTTGATATTTTGTGGCATATTCTATTTCGACCCACCACGAAACCGCAGTTGAACCAATCAATTGGGCTTTCCAAACAAGTTCTTTTCCTGGATATGAGAAATGGATGGTCTCGTTACTCACCACCGGTTCCCAATGTGTCCCATTGTCGGCTGAAATCCAATAATCAACTCGGTCACCAATCGAAGTGGCCGACCAATACGATTTCATGTTGGCTGAAAGAATGTTCTCCCCACTCTTTACGACAGGGCCGTACCAAGTTGTGGTCCCGGGTGCAGGAGTTGTTTCATACATCCAGCCCGTACCTAACTCTCTGTAATATAGGGTGGAACCCGACCATGTTGAGTATCCAGAATCAACGGTTACAAATCGTCGTCCATCAAATTGCAGTCCATACCCCAACGGAGAGATTTGACGAACGCCTTGTTGGGGAACAAGAGAGGACGATTGACCGGAAATGGACCATGCCTCAAGTTGGTCTCGGTCATTGTAGTACTGATCTTTTTGGCATCGCATAAAGAAAGTGGTTTCATTGACTTCAAGACCACGAACCAATTGACCCGTTCGACCACAATCCCAAGAGGAACCTGAAGATGAAGAAAATGTGTAAATGGTGTCACCTCGTTGATATTGACCTGTACCATCACCGCTGAAGGTGTAAGGAACGATCGAACGGGCAGAGTTGTGAACAATCCATACAACATCACGAGAGTGGTCGTAAGCAATGGCTACGTAATCCTGCAATTGCGGTGACACATCATACGAATCGATACAGGTCCAAACATCGTCTCTCGAAACATCCATTTCGATGACTCGATGGTACATTACAGGTGCAGTTGAGCCGTATGGGTATTTGTATCCAGATAAAATTCCAAACAATCGTTCATCATCGGTGATGGTCCAATCCCTAAATCCATACATCCCATAGTAAGAACTAGAGTGCTTTTGTGGCAGGGTACACTGTGCTTTATCGAGGGTGATTGTCGACTCTATTGTTGCATTGTTAGGATACAATCTTTTGACCACATTGTGGAACGATGAGGAAGACCACGTCGATAAGAATAACCAATCGTGATGCTTGAGGATCGCACCTTGACCTTGAGCCATGAACGTTGTTGAGGTTTTACTGACCTGCTGTGAAAATCGAGATTCGGTTGCGTTGGAGGTGTGTGGTTGACGAAGTGAAAATGTTCCGTTATCCAACCATGCATTTGAATTGACATTTTCAATGGCATCGTTGCCGTGTGGGTCGAACAAAATGCTACGGTTATCCATCGCCAATGTCAAATCTCCACTTCGGTCATCGACAAATGACTCTTGGCCCTTCACCCAATCTTTTCTCAAGTCTTTGACAATTTGAGACCAACCAGTAGCAGAGGCACCTGATAAGGTGAGGCTAACATCGGTGACGAGTGCACCTTTTGGGATCTCAATTTCTGCGCCTGAATCGGGATTGCCACCCTGATAGAGGGCAATATATTCAGATGAGCCATCTTTGAACTCATAGATGTGTCGAGCAACTCCTGCTGCCTCTACATCTTCTACTGCCTTTGAAAATAGAGGTGACCAAGGGGTGAAAACCATGATGAAGACAAGGAAAAATGCAATTCGGCCCGGCTGGATTTTACTCATGGCATAGCCCCTCTTAGCAATGCACTCAACTCATAGCCTTTGAAGAATACGGTATCATGTCACTTTTCAAACAATCAAGTTTGACGCGAATCATATCGAATTGGGGATGATTGACCACGAACTCCATCTTCTTCATCATCTCGAACTTCAAACCAATCGACAAGCCAATCGCCATCTGTATCCCAATTCATAGGACTGCTACCTTCAGCCAAATGGTCATCATCGAAATCAAGGATGTACCAGCCAAACTCATGCTCACCAACATTTCGGTCAGGTGCTGTGTTTGGTGAAAATTGATAATAAATTTCCCAAGCATCCGTACGATTTCCAGCAAGCAAAATGATATCGTCTGATGAATTCAATGCAAAGAAATGAGCATCATTGTCATTTACAATGTATCCATACTGGAAATCTTGACCAGCATATTTATCCATTTTCAAATAATTCAAAATAAGTTCATTGGATTGTCCAATACCCAAAACTGCTTTCCTTAATTGCCACCATTCGGTAACTAAATTTCCATCGATTGTGAGCCCGGATAACCTAACAGCGTTCGGTGATGAATACTCTTGGAGGGTGAAGGCATAGAACTCTTGGAAATTCGTATATGGCTCATAGGTACAACCAGCTCCGCTACAATCCCAGTTACCATCTTGGTCAGGGTCTTGATTGGCATCATTCGGGTCAGCAGGATTCAAGGTGAACCATGTGTAATTGAGTTCTGGACGTCGAAGTTCACCAGATTGACTATCGAGAGATAATGGTAAACATGAATTTGTGGCTGTGGTACATGCACCACCAGTTGCAGGGTCAATCCATTGAACCTCAATTTGATAATACGAACTGAAGTTATCGTTCGATTCATTCCATCCCAATTTATATTCGTGCCAATCGGGCAACATATCACCATCTGAGTCATTATCGCTTGGATTGCTACCGTACTTGAAGACCTCGCGACCATCCGAGTAATTGTAATCTCGGACATGGGAGACCACGACACCATTCACAACTGTTGTAATGAACGTCACGCTATCTCCATCAGAATCATTCAAGTCTGGCCTGGTTTGATTCTTCCATTCCATCATGTTGGTAAATGGCAAATTTCCAATGCCTGGTTGAATTTGTTGGGAAATTGGCGTAAAGACTCTATTTGACCACTGTCCTTGAACTGCAGGTTGGTCGAATGTGGTTCTGTTGTACCAGCCGTCGTGATCCCCATCATAATTTACATCAAATGGGTTGAGTGGATTTGAAGACCAATGATTGATTGTTGTGGCGTCATCCATACCAAAAATTGCATAGCAGAATTCCCACCCATCGGGAATGCCGTCGCTATCTGAATCAGGATGCGTGGGGTCCGCTACACCTCGAAGTGAACGGTTGAAATTACCTTCATCAAGCGAGTTTATTTTTGCCATGCGTTCAACTGAATCAGGGCCCTTTGCGATGAAATCTTGATACAATGCTAACTGTGCTTGGATTCCTGAATATCCAAGTTCTTCTTGATATGCAAGAATAGCATCCTCACCAAAGTCAATGATTCCAAGTTCCAATGGGACAGTGTCTCGCCGGTCAAATTTACCCCACGTTCGGGATTCCCATTCACGCAAATTCGAAAAACGTTCATCCAAGGAGATATCCCCGTCACCATTGCAATCAAAACTGTCATCATCCGAATCGAGATACACATCTCCATCAATGAGTGGATTCATGCTCCATCGGTTTTCGTCCAAGTCCCAAGAGGTGAACCAATATTCAAATCCGTCAAACATTCCATCGCCGTCGGTATCACTCGAAGTTGGGTCAGTCATACCTTGCAACACCGAGATGAATGCGTTTGGAGGTTCTCCAGATTGCCAAGCATTGAAATCATCGAGGAGTCGCTTACCTCGGGTATTTTTCGAAATGAGTATGTTGAAGATTCTTTGTGCTTTTTCAGTTGGTTGTTGCAAATCACCATCAATATGCAACAAGGGGGCGTCGCTGGGATGTTCAATACCGTTATCCGGTTGTAAGGTTGCTAGGGCAAATTCTTGCTTGTCGATCAAACCATCTTCATCTCCGTCAAAATTTCCATCATCTGGAACGAGGGGATTGAGCGTCCACACTTCAGCCGATGTATTCCAAGCTGTGAAAAGTAATTCCAAACCATCGAGCATACCATCTCCATCGGTATCGATGTTATTCGGGTCTGTGGTCAGTCCAGATGAATTTCGTATGCTTTCATCGATAAAACTACCAAATGATGCTGAGGTAGGGATGCCCGGCCACTGTTGAAGTGCATATGCAGCACCCACCGTTGTGACAAACCATTGAGGTGAACTTCGGTTGTTTTGAATTTCAGAATACAATGGGTCAATTGAATTGTATTCTTCCCAATTGGTCATGCCATCATCATCTGCATCCTGCCATTTGTCCTTGGAGTCAAGTGGGTTGAGCGTCCACGCATCGTCCAATAAATTCCATCTTGCAAACCAAATCTCCCAGCCATCTGGCATCCCGTCGGTATCTGAATCGGCACTCCACGGATTTGCGGCACCGATACTGTAGGTGGTTTGTGAATTGTATAACTCACTAAATGCCCTCTCAGCAAAGGTATCTTCTGGCTCTCCATAATCATAAATGAAATCAAACAAACCTGTTTCAAATTCGAATGGAAACTCTTCACCATCGAGTGTTCCATTTGCGACAAATAAATCACTCCTCAAATGATATTCAAGGTAATTCACAAATTGTTCATCGATGGTAAGTACACCATCATGATTGATATCATAACCATCACCGTCTGGATTGCTAAGCACATCGCTACCGTTGAGTGGGTTGACTCCATTGTATTCTGGTGACCATGTACATCGACCATCCGACTCCCATCCGTCTGGTAATGAATCTCCGTCAGAATCAATTGAGTTTGGATCTGCAACACTCCATGTGAGAACTGATTCTGGAACTTCACCAAAGTTCTCTATCAATTCACCTTCTAAACCCGCAAGGCGAACCAGTGACCATTGATATTCGCACAAATTTGCTAGACCATCACTATCCGCATCCCAATTCGCATCTTCGGGCCGATGAGGGTCCAAAGTCCAATTATTCCCACCTGTGAAGGATGACCCAATCCACCTTCGATGTTCGATTTCCCACCCATCTGGCATACCATCTCCGTCTGAATCGACGTTGGTCGGGTCAGTTCCGTAATCGATGTTCATTTGATTGAGATACGTAGCATTTGCCTGTTGGCCAATTTGACTATTGCATTGATAGACCATTTGTATAGTATAGTAACACCACAACGTTGACTCTTTGAAGAAGAATCCGTAATACTCTGCTCCATCTGATAATCCATCGCCATCTGTATCACCATTCTGTGGATTGGTTGAATTGAATCCACCTAATGTTCTTTGAACATACCTGTATTCATCTAAGTTCACCCACAATCGTTCGAGGACACCGTCACCAGAAGCGTCAAGGTCGATACCATCGCCGTCAAAATCAAATTGAGCATCCCATGGGTCAGTTGGGTCAAGTCCATTTTCATACTCCCATCCATCTGGAATACCATCTGCATCGGAGTCATTTGATAAAGGATTAATGAGTTTGAGATTTGAGTATTGACCAGGGGATGCTGCCGCAAAGACCGATGTCATTCCATCCATTGTTACCGGTGCGATGGATACGATTTCACCGGGTATTCTGGTTTGGTCTTGCAGACCATAGACTGCGGCATAATCACCTGCAATAGCCCATAGCCCCCATTCCGAACCGATAAGAAGTTCATCTCCCGTAGGAAAAATTGAGTAAATGCTATTTGTCTCACGAACAGTTTTTCCTTCGATACCAGGATGAGCTAGCAATCCACTGTGAGTGAGTTGTCCGGATTGAGTATCCAATCGGTGTACACCGGCAGGTGTTCCGAACCAAAGGACCCGATGGTTGAATTCAGAAGGTCCGTCAAAGACAACCGTTCGTATTTCCGCTGGGTTGCCTTGTGTTCCAATAATCATGGGCCTTAATGCATCAACTTGAGGTCCAAATGTTGATTGCGTGGGGTCATAATACGCTATCCAATCACCTGTCGATTCATCGCGGCCAGTGGAGGTCTCAAAAATCACCAATCCGACATTTGTTCCAACTGCAAGCATAGACTCCCCGTTTGAATTTATACCATGAGCAACATCGTTAACCGTTGCATTGCGTTCAAATAATTCAGTAACGATTCCGGTACCAATGGAGTAGGTGGCATCGATTTCAAAACCTGAGGAAAGCCCCACAATAATTCCATCTCCGCGTGTGCCCAACGCAAGAATATGAGGCGACCCATCCTGCGATGCGAGTAAGGTTAAGGCGTTCATTTCCTGTGTTGAAATATGAGTCCATAAATCGAGGGAGGCAAATGTTCCATCAGCTAGGAGGGGAACAATGGAAACACCATAACTGGTCGCCATTGCGATTGCAAAAATCACACCTTCATCGGAAACATACACTCCTTCGTTAGCTTTCAGACCTTGAGGGAACCATTGATGTTCAGATTCATTGGTATCAAGATTGACCGACGTGAGACCATAGGTTGTGATGATGTGGAGTGTATTCTCATAAACAAGTAACGATTTGATATCGTGATGAATTGTTTCAATTCCTCCAACATCCTCCAACATCAACGGATAGCGGTGGACAACTGATTCATTTCGTAACATTGTGGATTTAAGGCCCGGATAGATGGTGTTTCCATTATCAAAATGAATATTGTACTCTTGTATGTTCGACAAAGCCTCTCCTACAGCAAGAGCCGTTTGAGTTCGTGAAAGATCACTTGTTATGATTCCATCCCTATTTCTGTCCCACCCATCGTTATCATCATCCGATAGAGCATTGGTCCGATTGAGTGGGTCGAGACCGAAATGGACTTCCCAACCATCGGTCATACCGTCCCCAAACGAAGGGAACAATGGCCGAATTGCAAAACCATCCCAATGGTATCGGTCCGAATCATCAAGCAAAGGGTCTGTACCCAACCACATATCATCACCAATTTTTCCCGTTGCGTTGGTGGTGCATGCATCAAGAATATTGACAAAGGTAGCATTTGCACCATTACCTATGTATGGCCACGAACGTATACTAGCACCATCTGGAAGACTTGCTTTACACCAAAGGCCATCAAGTTCCGTCACAAAAGTATTGGTTGCTCCATAGATATATTCCTCGGGTGAAGTAAATCGTTCGGTAACCGACAATTCACCATCCCTATTGATATCAAAACCATCATCATCAGGGTCATCGGTCAAATCACTTGCGTTGAGTGGGTCGAATCGCAAACAATTGTACCGCATTTGAATGATGTTGTAGCCTCCAATTCGCTGACACATGTAGGCTTCAAAACCATCTGGAAGTCCGTCACCATCTGTATCTGCTTTCCTTGGGTCCAAGTACATGCGATCTCCGCTTTCATCTGTTTTTCCAGTGAGGCCTCGTGGAAAACCAGGGGCTGTACAATTTGCTGGATATGGCCAACAAAATTCCTCTGTGCTGTTTAAACCATCTCTATCAAGGTCAAGAAGAGCGTCTGTCGCATCGTTTTTATCTAATCCTTTGATAGATATTTCGCGACCATCAACATTAGTCCAATTCAGCCACTCCTCAAACAACGATTCGTGGACATCAGGAATCATATCACCATCGGTATCTGTGTTTGGGGGAGGGAGTTGAGTTGTATCTTCAGGGTGGACATTCGCAACTGGAGAAATTGCAGGGAATTGGGACATGAAAAGGAGACTCGCAACAACGGCGAGGGTGGTCAAGATCGTTGTCTGACTTCGTCTCATGGTATCACCCGCGACATGGTACCACCTGCCGCTAACCAAAACTCCATCTGTTTACCTTATGAGGGTGATGGAACATTGTTCCGACACATTTCAAATTGATTTCATTCTCAATGAGGCATTACGAAAGAAAAAATGAAGGTTTTTTAGATTCCGCAGCGGTGTATTCAAAGTCCTTACGCGATTGGAAAGATTTGTTCCTATGTCAATGAGTATCACCCACCTCGGAACAGGTAGCAGTGGTAACTCTACCCTTCTTGCTACCGAGGGCAAGCGACTTCTCATCGACCAAGGATTTAGTGGCAGGAAACTTACAAAAAAACTTGCACAAGTTGGACTGACCCCCACGGACATTGATGCAATACTCATCACACACCACCATGGTGATCACGGTGGAGGGGCAAAATTATGTCAAACAAAGTGGGGCATTCCTGTATATGCAAATGAGCGAACTGCCTTAGAACTCGACCTCCTCCCCGAATGTACAACATATTTTGAGAATCTTGAATTGCTTGAATTTGGTTCCGCTGTCCGAATTTTACCAGTCCCAGTACCGCACGATGGTGCAGACAATGTTGCTTTCATCGTAAGTTACCAAAATGAAAGGGCCGCCATCATCACTGATTTGGGCTCATGGACTGATGAATTGGTTCAACACGTGCAGGGTTGTGAACACATTGCCATCGAAGCAAATTACGATGACAAGCGTTTGCGATTTGGACCATACAACAGAAAACTGAAAGATCGGATTATTGGTCGTGGCGGTCACCTTTCAAACGAACAAACAGGTATGTTCTTGGCACAAGTATGTACTGAAACAACTCGTAGTATCACGTTACTTCACTTGAGTAGAGAAAACAATCGTCCTCATCTCGCTGAATCGACAGTTTTGTACTATATCGATGACATATTCACTGGAGATTTGCGTATATCATATCAAGATGGCCCTGAATTTTCAACATATCTTGGACAGCAACCCGATGAGGTACAACGAAACAAATTCCAATTATTCAAGGTCAATGCATAAATCCAACGAAGGATTGGAATGAATATGGAAGCCAAATCCCCCCAGCAAGTCTCGGCTTCCTCTTGTAGAGATGAGAGGGCTGTTAGTGAGGTGTTGGGGGTCATTATGCTGCTTGCCATGGTCATCACCATCATGGGGGGCGTCTGGATATTTCTCAATCCTTACATGAGTGATTTTGAAGACAACACAAACTGGAAATCTGCTACTGGAATTACCGAGAGAATCGATGACCGTATTCGTGTAGCAGGAAACTCACCAAATGGAACTGGTTTCAAAAACTCGATATCTCTAGTTTCAACCTCGGTTCAAACCATGAAGGCCATAGAATATTGGACTGTTGCAGCCGATTTGACGACCCGTGATGTGATTCAAATTCGGCATCATAATGATTCGACCATCGAAATCAAATCCTATAACGAACGAGTCGCAGTCGTTGAACTTCAGAACCATGAATCCCTGCAAACCATCGATGTGGATGACGGGGAGGATGAGTATCGAATTCAACATAACCTTTCAAGGCAAAAATGGATCATGGTCACGGCCTATGATGCGAATGGAAATGCTTTGCATCGTCATGTTGACATCATTTTGTCAGGATTAAAAGTGACAACAAGTCTTGGATTGGGAGAACACCAAATGGCATTGATCAATAATGCTGTCATCGAACGATTTCCAAACGAGCCTTGGACAATATCAACAATGCCTTCGCTCTCCTTTAACCATTTAGCGAATGGGGAGGTGAGGCTTGCCATTCTACTGACGGACGCTCATGCTGTCAAATCCTTTGGTGGAGCTGGAAAAACGAGCATTGAGTTTGTTTCGCTGGGCCCACTTCAATTGTTTTCCGGCCCTGCATACAACATTCACTTTTCTTCCTATAACGAATTACATCCTGTTGTCAGCCCCCAGTATCACGAGAATTGGTTGCAAGATTACTACATTCACAGGTCCTCTGCAACACTCACGACATACGATGGCATAGCACCATTTGAACGTGCGAGTGGAGCTGATGGATTTACCGTTATGACGACGAGCGATGTTGTGTTCTTTGAAGTCGACCTTCAGCGTGTTGAGGTGAGTTCATGAACAGCATCGAGAATTTCTCGAGAGATGAAGATGCTGTTTCAGCCGCAGTAGCCACAGTCCTCCTCTTTGGTGGAGTGCTTTCCATCATTGGATTAATGATGGTTTCAATGATTCCAGTTATCGAAGAACTTGAAGGGTCGGTTGAGCGACATGACATGTCTGCACAAATGGCGTTACTTGCCCACAAGACCGCCCTTTTGAGCGAAACTGGAATGCCCGGCGATTCAACCTCTGCGGAACTCATACCAGTCGATGGAAATCTCGTTTGGGATCGATTGCGTGGGGGCATGTGGTATTCGGCAACATGGGGTGAAGGCATGAGTTTACGAGCAAGAAACGTCGTTGACTTTGATGATGAATTTGAAATTCGACACCCTGAAACTGAAACTGCAGTCGTCTGCACGACTGATTTACGCCTTGGCATCAACAGGCCATTTTATTATGATATCCCGCCATATGCAGACCAAATCCTTCTCACTGCGAAACCAGGTCTTGCATTACCACTGGGTCCAATCGAGGTGTCGCTCTTTGGAGACAATGGATACGAATACTCTACCGAACTACTTGTCGACGATGCCTTCTCGGTGCAATACCTTAGTTCAGTGGCTAATCTTACTGTTGAGTCCACACATGAACTCAATGTTCTTGCATTGGCGGGAAGCGATGGAGCAACGTACATTCCTCCAAATCAACCCGATGCAGCATCAAAGATGGGTCGGTCTTGGTCTATCCCATTACCAGTTGGTAAGTCCACTGTGTACGTGACAAGCACTGAAGCAAACCAAGTAACCAAGATGATTGGTAATGAAACCTCGATATTTTATGGTCTTCCAGACAATATTGCTCGAACAGGAACGGCTGTTCAAATTGATTTTAATCAATCTCGGTCTGAAGTAGTGCATCTCTTTTCGAGTTCGGATTCTCAGGTTGTTTTCCGATACGGCTCACCTACAAGTCAAGGGTTAACCTACCTTCCATCAACATCAGGCTCTTACTTTGGCCAACAATTCATTCCCCCACAAACAAACAGCACGCTTCGGCTTGCAAACCCCGGAGACACTTCGATAACCGTTTCATGGAGAGGGGGTGGAGTGACTGTTGCTGCTCAAGATTTTGAAGAAGTCTCGTGGCCGCCTTCAACAACCTACTCGAATCCACTCATCCTTGAATCAGATACTCCCTTTTCACTACTTTGGAGTTCATACGATGCATCAAATTCAGTAGATACAAGGAGTGGAATGCTTCAACTCATTGCAGAAGACACTGGCTTTTGGACTGGAAGTCATTTCAATTACACTTCGAGTATAGATTTGAACCAAAATCTTGAGGTGTCATTACGAGGATACAGATCTCAATTTCAATGGCAGCAAGGTGCAGGAAATGGCTCTAGCATCTTCATTCAAGATGGAACCTCAATGAAAGAATTTGAACTTGGCAGCGAGTCCCTGGACATCCAAGTCAACAATACCCATCCAATCTCAGTTCTGCGGCAATCAGGTACTTCAGGTGCACTTTTCATTCCTCATTCGGGCATAGAACGTTGCCAATCAGTCGGAACATTAGCCAGTGGATGGATGCCTCTCAAATTGCCTTGGGAAGCCATGGGTGGCCGAAGTGATAGTGATGTAGAACATGCATGGATTGATGGTCGACATCCATCAAGTGTGCAAATCGATGTGTTTGGAACTTTGGAAACAGACTTTAACGCAAATATAGGTACGATTTGGGCCTTTCATTTGTCAAGACTTTCCTATCAATTCAAGACCTCAGTTCAAGGCATGGAGGTCGCATATTCAGGTGGTGCTGTTATGACAAATCATCCAGAATTTAATCCATACATTGTGATCCCTCCATCAGATCGAGGCGGTCCCGGTCCAAGATTCGCCGCAACCATTCCGGCACTTCATCCAACCTCGGATAGCGTCATTGGTGGAGGGAAATTATCCATCGACGTTGAACTGAATTTGCGAACCTCACTTGCATCAACGAATGCTTACGAAATTCGAAGGGGTTGGAATGAGCCTTATGGAAAAGCGATCGCTGAACATGCTGGAGAAGGCCTTGGTGGGAGCGAAGATTGGACGGTCTATCCCGGTAGACTGGACTTGCTCACCGATTACGTCGGCTGGGTTCCTGACCCTAGTTTTGGCACGAGTGAAACCGTGTGGCACACCAATGGTGAAGTCATCAAATTTAGTTTGCAATTGGCTGCACTTGAAGTCACCCTAAGGGAGGCAAATCGATGATGTCAACCAACACGCTACGTAGAGATACATCTGCAGCAGCCACTGAACTCGGATATATCTTCACCTTTTTGCTCGGTGTTTTGCTCATGACCATGTTTAGTATTTGGGCATGGGGAATTGAAACCTCAACAAGAGAACGCTGGAACGATGAGGCCATTGTTGCAAATATGGATGACCTCGTCGAAGCGGTCGAGCGAGCAAACCAAGCCAGCAGAATCGACAATGCAACCTATGCTGAATGGGTGACATGGCGTCCTACCGAAGCTGATGAATCACTCATGAGTTTAGAATTGCATCTCGATTCCTTAGAGTTAATTGATGAGTCTTCCCGAGAGGGGTATTTCGCCCCTCATTCCGGTACTGGGAAAGCAATTCATGATGGAACGCTATCACTTGCCGGGATTTCGACAATTTGGATTGTCCTTGAGGATGGACAAATATACCTTTCAGCGGATAGGCCTCAGTTTGATTAACGGCCCATGACAGCACGGTGAACAAGGGCTTGGACCTCTTTCATTTTGGAACTTGCACCAAGTTCTCTGTACACTGAGAGTGCCCGTTGTAGATATTCCATACGTCGTTGTCTGTCGGGGGTCACCCCACCCAATCGCGTAAGTAACTCACCGATTTGCATCCTTAGATCGTTTGCTTCAGCAACAACAAGAGCCTCCCTGTAGCGCTCCATTGCCTCTTCTTTTCTACCTGCATCCTGCAAAACTTCACCAAGCAAGATTGTGATATCAACAAGCGTGACGACATCACCTGTATCATTCATCGTCTCTAGTGATGATGTGTAATGGTGCAAAGCTAACTTTGAATCTCCTATTTTGGCGTAATATCGACCAAGAACAGATTGTGCCCTTGCATGTAATTTCTCATCATCAAGTTCTTGTGTTTTTTCAAAGCAATTCAACGCGTGATCTCTCGCTCTCTCGATTTCATCCAAATCAATGAGGGCACGAGTAAGGGTGAGTCGATGAGACAACAAGGTTTCATCATCTGAATCTGCAACAATCTTCTCAACTTCTGCGTAAGCTTCGAGTGCAGTTGCTTTGTCATTCTTTCTTCGATATAAATATCCAAGATTGTTATATGTCCTTGCTGCAAGTTTGTTGTTTTTGAGTTTGATGTAATGTTGTAAAGCTTCAGTATGCCGCTCCATTGCAAGGTCAATGTTTCCTTGTTTCCTTGCTACATCTGCTAATGAGGAGAGAATATTAGCTTTGACTTCAACACTCTTTGAATCGCACATTGAAATCGCATAATCAAAGGCTGCCTCTGCTTCGTTGAGTCGACCTAATAAGGAGAACAGGTCCCCTTGAAGTTGAAGAATCTGAATTCGAGAACCTATGTCGATGCTGTCGAATTCAATCTTGTTAATATGTGCATGCAATTCCATATATCCTTGTGATATGAGTCCTTTTCCATGGTCAATAATGTGCTGAGATGCCTCTTCATGCTGGTCTGAATGAATAGCGTGATAGATGGTTTCAATGACATTGTGCAATTCATCGGATTGTGTTCTGTACCACTCGAGGCATTTTAGATGATATTCCTTCTTGAGGGTCATTGGCATACTTTGAAGCAAAAACTCTCGAATCAAATCATGAACATCGTAGAGTTCAATGTCGACTTGTCGAGCTAATCCTGAGTCAACGAGTGAATCTAGTTCATCTGTGTTTAGACCTTGTTGAGCCAATTGGTCAAGCGTTGCTGGATTTCGGTAAATTGCAATGGCGGAAAGCACTCGTTTTTGTTCTGCACTTAACTTTGAAAAAATTTCTACTGTGACGTAATTTTCGAGCGTCTCGTGAAATGTTCCGGCCGAAGCACCACGATTAATCAATTCAAGGACAAGTGGGTGACCTCTCGATAAGCCATGAATGTACAACCATTGGTCGTCCGCCATTTTCTCATAACTGCTCAAGAGTTTGCGGCCAGAATCGGAGTCCAATCCCTCAAGGGGCAGAAATAAACTTGCAATTCGACCCTCGGCGTCTTTTGCGGGAACCACGGGCTTGAATGAACGCGAAAACAACACTAAGCCAATCTTTTCCTCAGACTCAAGAAGTGCGAGTGTGAAGGCTTGCAATGTTTGGTGCAGCAAAATATCCGAAACTTTGTGTAAATCATCGATGACAATGAGAGACGGTGCACCTTCTATGCCATCAATGATCATTCGAGCAGCATCTGCAGGTGTAGGATGAGGATTGGTCATTAAAAAATCGGAAAATGAAGAGTCACCGATTGAAGATAACCAATCCGCCACAGACTCAAAAAACGGACGTGAACCCTCCCATTCTTGACAACGATGATATAACAGATTTCTCCTGTGCATAAATCGTTCAATAAGTTTGGCTGCAATCGAAGTTTTTCCAATTCCAGCAATACCTGGAACCAAGAGGGTCGTTGCTCTCGCTTCAAGCATACTTTCCATGTTATCCAATTCTCGACTTCTTCCAAAGAAATGACGAACACGAGGTAAGTCTGTGAGTGATGTCACCAACTGCTTTTCGACATGCTTCGAAAGGTCTCGCTCAATAAGGTCTGGCGATAATGTTCTTGTATCCAATATTCCATTGTCATCGAGGTATCGAATGACATCGACAGGCCTCATTTCAAAAGGCAAAGAAGACTTGATGGTTCCAAGGGTCGTTGTAACTGACTTACCGTCGTTTAAAATGCAACGAAGCTGATATGTTTGTAACCGCACCCATGTTTCACCCGCTAATTTGATACCGATATCGGTGAGGAAGTAGGCCTTTCTTTTCCTTGAAACGCCTTTCACGTGAGCTTGTCGCTCTATCAACAATCCGTCATCTTTCAAGCCTGCAATTGCTCTCGGGACATTTGACCGAGCAATGGCTACAGCGTTTGCAATACCCATTTGGGATAAAGCAAATGGCACTTCAATACTCGATTTAAAATCTGCATAATCAAACAAGTGTAGCAAAATACGCTCTTGGACACTAGGCTTGACAATGCTCATTTAGGCTCACCGGATGCTCTGTTCACTGCTGTTGTTGTTGGTAATTTGGGTCTGGAACCCATTGGTTGTTTGCAGCGTCCCAAAGCCAACCTGGATGCTGGGAAACTTGTTGTGGTTGAGCAACTTGTTGAACTTCGGCAGTCTGTTGAACTGCTTGTGCGGCAGGAATCGAGACTTCGTCATACTGTTTTTGCTTGGCCCATGCATACGGATCTTCTTCGACTTGTTGTTCATGTTGTTCTAATTCAGCATCAAATTCTTCTTCGAATTCGATAAAGAAGTACGCACCAATGCCAAGCAGAACAATCGCTCCAAGGACGATGAATACAATCGTCAACACAGAGGAGCCCGCAGAATCATCAGTAGCGACACTCAAAACGAAATCTGCTGCTTGCGATTCACCCTCAAAACTAAATTTCTGGTCATTCATTTCGAAGAAAATTGAACGTTTACCGTCCACACCTAATTGCTGACTTGATATTTCCATTCGCCAGGTTCCATCGGGTCCAACAACCGTAGCGTTTACACGTGCTTCTCCATTGGTGAAACGTGCAACAACAGTACTACCAGGAAGACCTTCGCCAACGAATATCGCATTGTCCGTCTGAGTGACTAAACCGCTGTCTTCTCGTTCAACTTTGAAGGAGATTGCTCGCACGAGAAAATCAACTCGACTCGAATAGACTTTAGCTTCATTTTTGTCCTCTGCCACGAAGATGACAGAATCAAGTGACCATTCGGATATGACAGATGTTGTTTGAGCCATTGATGATGCTGGGTTGTATGTGGCTACACCATTTGCGTCGATGATCACATATGCGAAGTACAAATCATCCTCTGAGGTCGATGCATCATCGTACACGTCAAACTCGAGGGCGTCGTTCGAAGACCCGATACCATCAGGGTCACTGAAGAACTTCGTCAAATCAATACTCGCTCCTCCACCACATCGATCAAAACTCTTCGAATTTTCATCACAGAAAATTGTAATCGTATTTTTCCAACCTGTTTCGTTGAAAATCGGGTCGATGTTATCTGCATCAGCAGGGTTGTTGATGATGATACGAAGCCTTTCCTCTTTGGAATATTTGTCGCTATCGTAGGCTTTGACCACCACTTCATATTGTTGGTCGTGGATGAGGTTGGATGTATCCCAATTTGCAGACCATGCACCATTGGGTGCGAAGGTGGTCACAGGGAGAGGACCGTTGTTCATCGGGAATGAACTACCACTCGCAAGGTCATAAATTTCAATGTCAACACGAGAAACGGTTCCGTCATTGTCTACTGCTACACCTTGAATCACTGTATTCGCACTGGCACGGACGACACCCATGTTCAGGCCTCCAGTCGACATATCAGCGGCTCCAATCCATGTGACTTGAACAAACGGTGCTTGATTTTCGTTAATGATGTTCAATGTTCGTGTTTCAGGAACACAAGGTTCAGGGTCATCGATACAAAAGTCTGAATCAGCAGCCCACACTCGGAAGTCATACGATCCACTCGGGAGTTCGTTGAAATCCCAGTCGTATTCCCAACTTGGGCCTCCTTCGGTGTAGAAATGGCTTTGATATCCATTTGGTCCAGATATGTCAAACCAAATCTGTTGGATATCATTGCCTTGCACACCAGAATATGGGTCGAACGAAGTTCCAGAGAATGTGACCTTTCCCTTGTCGTGAGTGGACCCATCATTTGGAGTTTCAACAAGAATAGTTGGAGGAACTAAGTTTAGTTTGTACACACGAACCTCGACAGGAGAGTAATCCAAGCCATCAAATGAGCGAATTCTAAAGGTCACGTCTTCTTCACCTTCTGGATGGGCAGACATATCCCATTCGAAGTACCATGTTTTGAATGGGTGATTTTCTTGGGTGATTTCGTCTACACCAGAGGTATCGAGAGCGGAATACCAATCGGTAGAATCAGGTGGTTGAATTTCGATGTCGTGAATTAAACCAAACTGCTTGTCGTATGCTGTGTTGTCGTTTGCATATGGCCACTTGACGCCATCCCATGATTCACCATTGATTTTGACCGTGGTTGCAAATGATGTACCATCGGCTTGATCCACAGTCACACCTGGTCTCAAATTATCGAGGTTGATGATATCGTCAACTGGGCCGGATAAAATGTAATTGAAACTCTTTCGACCCTTTTCAAATTTGAATGCCTCAACAGAGTAAAACGGCTTTTCTCTGCCGTTGAGACAATCGGGGTCAACTTCGTCGACCAAGGTATCTCCATCGTTATCAATTCCATCAGCGCATGAATTTTCAGCGTCTCCAGTCTTTGGTGGACTTGTACCAGGAATGACATAGTTTACATCACCCACAACATGGTTCCAGTTTCGGTCGAGAAGGAAATCAGAGGGCAATGATACTTGTTGTGTGAACCCAAAGACATCGGTTCGTAGATTGAAAATCGGCAACCCTGTTGCATCCTTGATGATGACGGTCGCGTTGTAGACATTGCTGTTCTTTGCCTTCACTTGATACCTGACGAGTTCACCTTTTTGGATTTGAGTACCCCACTCAGTGTTTTGATTTTGCACGTGAATCATGGTTTCATCGAAGTTTTGAACATCGGCAAAAGAAAACACGGATGCATTGTTGAGTAACTCCAAGGCAAGTGGCATTCCATTTGGCGGCATATTTGCGGTGAGTGGAACTTGAAGACATTCATTTTGAACATATGGACATTCGGCACCCATCCATCTCACCATGACAGGATATTGAGCACCAAATCCTGGGGTGGGCATTTGTTCCGATTGCACTGTGACTCTTGATTCGGTCACATTGTACACTTGCGATACGTTGGACCATGAATTCGATGAGAAATATGCTATTGAACCATATTTGTTACCATTGTTGTCGTCATAATTCGATATGTTTCCGGCATAACCACCGCTTGATGTTCCAGTGTTATCTTGAACATTCACAATTCCACCACGTACACGGAGAATATCGCCGTTACTGTTACTGATCGTGTTTCCAAGCACTGTTGCCGATGACATAAAGACGTGGACTGCGGGACAAGCAAAGTCACCACCATATTGCACGGAATTGCACGTTCCGGTGTTGTTTGAAATGATGTTGTTTGCAAGATGTAATCTTGCTTGTGTAGGGCGGGGGACACTCCAGCCTTGGTCGTTAAAATGGTATTCACCAATGAGCACTGGCTCCTTGGTTGTGTCTTGGATGGTGTTGTTTTCAGCAATAACGTCAGATTCACCGTAGATCCATATGCCGTTCCAACCACCAATCGGACCAATTGTGTTTCGGTGAAGGGCAACTTCAGAAGAACGGATACCTACACCCGAGCCCTGTTCTGCTCCAGAGATGATGTTGTTGACCGCCATGACATTTGCACCATCGTATGCCGTAATACCTGCACCTTCGTTGGTCGTGATGACGTTGTCGTACACTCGGAGAAGGTGTCGTACATTGCCAGTCATTTTGACATCGTTTGTATCAACTGCGTTACATTTGGTAACGATAGATGTATTGGTTAGCCATCCTGATGTCCTCTTCAGGAAGACGCCATAGGTATTTGACCCAATATCCAAATTATCCATGCTGATGTACGAATCTTCAACGAAAATGAGGGAACGACCTCCTCCTTGAGTGCCGCAATCTTTTGATGCATCTCCTGAAAATTGAGAGTTGAAAACATTGAAGGTGCTTTGAATACCAATGCCTGCTGAGTATGCCCGGACTGCTGCTGCATCGTAACCTCGACCATCGATACCCAATGTAAATTCTGAGTTATCAAGTGTAGGTGCAGCCCCATTGACTGCTAAGACATTGGAGGTATTGATGTCAGTGAACGAGAGTCCAGATGCAGTCACCCTTGAACCATCAAAAACAAGAACACCATACTGTAGTGATTGAAGAGTCTGAATGTAAATCGGATATCCATATGCTTTCTCGAAATGTGCGTTTCGGATGGAGGTGATAGCCTCATCTATGGTGTTGCGAATGATCATTCCTGAACCGCATGCTGTATCTCCATTGTTAAGCGGACTCCCGGTTTGGTTTGAATAACATCGGCCAAGTTTGGTGTAATCTGTTGGAGTTTGCCAAATAAATCGAGCCTTGCTGGTTCCTGCAGAAGCACCACAATTGCTGTCTCCAATGCAAATTGCACCGCGAACATCGATGAATTTACCATAAGGAATGTTGATTGTTGTACCGGAGTTAATGATGAGTTTTGAACCCTCAGCGACTTCAACGTCGCCAACGAGATTCATTGTTCCAGTCCAAGTCTCTGTCCCCGTCACAGTACCAGCAGTCGTTTCGTTTACAGCCATTGCCGATGGGATGCTCACAATACCCAACATGGTGGATGCCACCATGATGAAAACGAGCATCAGACTTTTTGTTGTTGTTTTTGAATGCATACCTACACCTAAATTTTGCCACAACAATTGAGAATATAATACTGCTCATCAATTGTTAAATTAATAGTATCAATATTCGATAAGAATATCAATAAAATAGGCGGAATTCGAAGGTTTTTTTCCATAAAACAAGCAATAAAATGGTTGATATTGTCGTATTTTATTGATCAACACGAACTTATTTTACCCACTTCTTCAAGCCATTTCGCTGCATTGAGGACTCCATAGCCACTTTTTGAATCGTGTTGGGGTGCAACTTCATCGTTCGCGGTTGACCTCATCAACGCCATTTTTACAGCATCAATACACTGGCCATTTGATGTGCTTGTATGTTTGAATTGTGGATGCTCTTGGAGGATGAGAGCAAGTACACCGGTAACAAACACCGTTGAATCGGAGGTGCCACTGCTTGAATACCACGCATTCTGTTCCCCGGTGCTTACAATTTGAACGCCTGGTGCAATGATTTCTGGTTTCAAGTGAGGATGCTCACGGGAGGACCCATCGCTCAAGGTTTGATTTCCAATGGATGAATTGACCCAAACATTTCCTAATCTGTCATGAGCTCCTACGGTGATGACTCGCGGTACATTTCCTGGAGATGACACATCGCCGTCATCATCCACTCCACCATCATTCCCTGCAGCAGCAACAACATAGACTCCCTGATCGGTAACTTGACGTGTAGCAGAAACAGAGCGACTTTCAACTTCCTGTTCATTTTGATGCATGCCACCAAGAGATAATGAAATAATATCTGCATCAAAGACTTCATTGCACCAACGTATTGCATCTGCAACGATGGATTCTTCACCAGTATTCATGCCGTTTGCATCTTCGTTCAAAGCAGCAACCATTGCGAAATTTACTGATGGTGCTGCTCCGAGTTGATGGTTTTGTCCAAGTAAAATCCCGGCCATGAGCGTTCCATGTGCTATCGCACCATACTCGACTGGGGAACTGCTGCCACCTACAAAGTCTTTGAAAACGATGGTTAATCCTTCGAATGCGTCATGTGTAAAATCAATACCTGTATCAACCATACAAACGTTGACTCCACTACCATCGAGACCCATTTCTTGCAATTCACGAATCCCTGTATCGTCAAACGCCCACTCAGATTTGGGTGGAGGTAGTTCAATAATGAGCCACTCAAACCTCCACACAATCACCAAGAGTGAGGCGAAAAGGGCCAAGGCAAAGGCACGAGAAAAAATGGCAAACGGCCGATATGTTTGGCCGATGGGCCTTACAATGGATGGAAGCCATCCTGTTACTCCCGAGCGCCATTCATCTTCGTAACCTGCAATTGACGGATCGACTGCTGAAACTACCCGAGGTTCATTTGGCTCTGGTAAATACTCAACATTTCGAAGTTCATCCATGAACTTCGACCCCGAAGTACTCAGAATCGAGAACCCGATTTGCCGCTTCGGATAGCCTTGAATCCAGCAAAGATGACAAGACACATCAAGACAAATATCGTTAATGTCACCCAAATCGAATTGCCTTCACCAGTACTGCTAGCATAGTAATCAACAGAGAAGTCGAAATCTTCAACTTGTTTGTCAACATAATCAGCGTCTTCACCAATGACATCGACTCGAACATCGTATCTATGATTTCCAGCATCTGTTGCATTCATGGTGAAATCTGCATTGACAATACTCTCTGCTGGAATCGAAATCGTTTTCTGCAGTGTTTCTCCATCTGAGGTGGTCAAGTATACAATGACGCTGCTTGCATCAAGTTTCCCATAGTTTTCAACAGGAATACTGAGCACGGTTTCGACTTCTGCATCCGCAGTCTTTGAAATACTATTTTGGTTGACTCTCAGACTAATTCTTGCAGCAGATACCGTAACGTCGATGGTCTCTGATTCAAGTTCCTCACCTTCGCTTGATACAATGACTGACAACTCCTTCGTTCCTTCGGTGAAGTTTTGGCCAGCAAAAATTGTGAAGGACATCTCTCGAGAATCTCCCTTTGAAATGGTCACTGTTGTGGTCATTGGAGTCACGGACCAACCTTCAGGAATGTTATCCACAACTTCAAGGCGGAATGTGTCATCACCATTTCCATGATTTTCGATGGTCAGTGACATTGATCTTGAAATCGAAGGCGAGATACCAACTTCTTCAGTCACATCATGAATGTGGAAGTCATATATTTGTGGAACAAAGACATCGATTGCAACTTCGCTTGTTTCGGAAAGTTGCGTTCTCATGTTAAGAATGACTCTGTGTCCTTGGTCAAGATGCCATGTTGTGTTTTGGGCTGGCAGTGTAATTCTTACTTGAACAGTGCTTGTTTGAGTCACACTTGAATCGGTTCCATTCTCCCCAATACCAAGTTGAATTTGCATTTCATCAACAAATGAAGTTCCATTGTAAAATTCAACAATCCAATCTGTGGAATCAGGTGCAGCGTTGACCGAGCCGGTAAGAGTGAACACGTCGTTGATTTCAGTTCCATTGTAGGTCAACTCAATATCGAATGTAATCTGTTCGTATTCCGTTCCTGAGGTTATCGCATCCATGCGTGGAGTTGATGTACCGTCGAAAGTAGCACCTTCGATGCTCGATTCGACAATTTCCATGCTCGTGTCGGAGTTAATTCGTCGATTAAATTCCAAGGTTAACGGCTGAGAACCACTTGTTGGTACTGTTCCAGCTGCTCCTCCTGTGTACTTCATTTCAAGTTCAAAGTCGTGTTGAATTGTTGTAAATTCAGAATCGAAACTGATGGCACCGGCAGGGGCGAGGATGAAGAATGTACCATTTGCTGGAGCAAATTGAATCATTTCCATGCCATCACCGAAGTTAACTTCTACTTCGACATCTTCAGTGATCAATTCAGTTCCTTCATCATCACTTCCGATGTGGTGTGAGTTTCCTTGAATATCAGTCCATGACGTACTGAGGATAATGTACCCTCCGTTCCTCATCTCCAACTCGATGGAGCCTCCGGTTGATACCGTTGCATCAAGCAATCCAACGGCGACATCTCCACCATTTTCATCAAGATTTTGTGATTGAACATACACAATCCATTCGCCAGGCTGTACATCTGCACTCCACTCTAACGTTGAACCATTCATGACGCCAGTCACTTCAATTGGGTCACGGTCAAACTTCGAATGTGGATAAAGAATGATAATTGCATTTTCGTGGTCACTTCCAACGGAATCAATGACGGTTCCGCTCACGGATACTGTAATGGCTTCAACTTCGATATCTACTGATTCTGAGTTGTTGTTCACGACAAAACCTTGTGAGTCATTTGTGGTTTCATAATAAACGGTGCCATACCCTTCTTTTTCCACCGTGACATTGTACTGGTCTTGGATTGGAACGAAAAGACGCCATGTACCACTTGCATCGGTTTCAACTGTTTGATTTACAGTCATTTCATCCGAACTTAAAACAGTCACATTCATCCCTTGAATACCTTGTTTCACCTCAGAACTGATTTGCCAGTAGACCATACCCCCAATTTGTACCTCAAGATCTGCTTCTTGTGGACCCAAGTCAAGGTTGAATTCTTCATCATGGTCATCGGTATTGAACGGAGATTCTGATGTGTCCAGCATCCAGTGCTTTGTTGAGGTTGAGTAATTGAGGAGCAAGCTCCATTCACCCGGCATCAATAATTCAGTGACAAAGCCAGTTTGATTTGTCTTTTCAAATGTAATATTTCCTAAGCCTTCATGACTGATGGCTTTCACTCTCATATCGGAGAGATTGGCTCCAGTGATGGATTCAACGAGTTGGAGACTTACGTTGACACCTTGCATCGTTTGTAATTCAAGACCAATTCGTGCATCGGCATTTGAATCAATGCTGAGAGGTTGTCTCAACACTTCGGTTATCTCTCCAGATGAATACGGGGCAACGATGAACAACCAGTCGCCTGTTGGAACATAAGCTGCAAATGAGCCATTTTCATCGGATGCGATGTTGAACCAATCATCTTTAACTTCATTGTACAGAAGGAAATCATTTTGAATTCCGTCGCCTGATGCATTGGACAATGTTCCGTTGACTCGGTATGACTCCTTGAATACCAATTCAACGACATCTTCTGGACCTGCTAAACCGATGTCGATCATGTCGAAAAATGAGAGAGCGACGAGGTCGTAATCTGATGCATTCTCATCTGAAGCAGCCGTACGATTGAGGACGATTTGATAACTTCCCGGTGTTAGTGTAACAATGAGTTCACCATTCGATTGATAATCTTCTTCGGTAATGTTCACTTGAGTACCAATGCCCATCGGTTGCAAAATGAAACTTGGAGATACCTTTGTTCCATCTGTGAAGTTCACATCAGCGTTGCTGGCCATGTATACATTCAGGTTCACCTCAATTGCTTCTGGATGAACGTAAAATTCCAACATGGAATTTTGACGTGTCGTTTGTGTGTCAACAATCACATCTTGTGCTGTCGTTGCATTGAGCAAATCATTCTCGAATTCAAAGTCGTATGTTCCATCAGGAATTTGAATGAAGAATCGCCCTTGTTCGGAAACACTTGTGTTCCACTTGAGTCCATCCCCATCGGTTACATAGAGTTGTTCGGATTCCCACCCTGGAACTGATGAATCCCAGAAGGTGGTGTTATCGTAAAGATAGACAAATCCTTCAATGGTTGAGGTAGGTTCGAGATACAAAATTCCCAAGTCGATATTCTCGTCTCCAGTTACAGACAAAAGTTCACCATAAGCCATCGCATTGGTAATGGAGGAGGTAGTAAAATGATAATCTAGTCCACTTGGAACGCGAATCGAGAAATTACCAGTGTCCTGTGTTGTCACTGCGGTGAATTCAAGATCACCTGCGACCAATGTGATTCCGAGGCTTCTCGCTGGCTCTGTTTCTCTTGTCAGCAGTTCAGGGTTTGTCTCAGTTTCTTGTAACCATTGATGATACAAGTTAAGATCACCATTGTATGAACGAATTGAACCGTTGAGGACAACTGAAATCGCATAACTGAATTCAACATCGATTTCATAACCATGCTCAATCGAAATTTTCTCATACAAAACCATGGATTCATCAACATCGTCGCTAATGGTATATTCTCCTGCGAGGAGTTCGACATACACGATTCCATTCTCATCCGATGTCGCTTGGACAGGTTTCATGAATCCTAAACCGTCATTAAAGGTCAACGTTCTGTTTGACACATCGATAAGTGGTTCATTGGTTTCTTCATCAAGCGGTGAAACGAGTTGAATGGTGAGGTCACCGGTCGGCGGTACATTAAACGCAAGATTCAGTTCTTGAGGTTCATCGCCGACAAGAAGGGTTTGGTTCATATCGTACCATCCATCACCATCGACGTCAACTCGGTAGTAATATTCACCATAGGTAACAGGTCCGTACCCAAACGAACCATTTTCATCGGTCATAATTTCGACCTTCGATTCTTCGCCAAGCACGACATCAATGAGTTCAAGGGTCATGTTCGATAGTGGATTGTTATCAATGTCAACCAATGTGTCCGTGAAATACGAACCTGGAATCGTCATGCCAACATCGTAGGAAGGAGAGATACCAATAACCACTGGATTCGGGAGGAGGACTTCCTTTCCATTTTCCAATTGTGCAATCATGTTGTATGTTCCGGGAAGTAATCCGGTTTTGTAAAACGAACCGGGTTCAACCATTGGACCAGAAAAGGTACCATTTCCGATGAACAAACCTGTACCGTTAAAGATACCAGTTCCATAGAAATTACCAATGCCTTCGAAAGTGACGCCATCATCGTATTCTTGAATGAACGTTGTGACGCCATCTGAGGTCAGCATACCCTTTCCAACAAATTCGCCATCGAACATGTATTCATTGGTGTCTTCACCCATTTCACAAATGGTTTGGTTTTCTGGCATTGCAAATTCTGTGGTGTTTTCAACGATTTCACATTGTGCCATATCCGTTGTATTTTCAAGCCATGAAGCCCTAAAGGTACCCTTACCATTCCATGTACCGTTTCCAAAGTACATCACTTTGTCTGTAATTTCACGGGTGTAGGTTCCTTTGAATTCTTTGACGAATGCAACACCCTCACTTTCGAATGTTCCATTGTATGTGAATTCGACTTCTCCAGTACCCTGCAAGATTCGTGTCTCTTCTGAAGTGAAAGTACCACTGGTTGTTGTGACCGTGTAGTTGTCGGTCATTGACCAAATATTTCTCAAAATGAATGTCGTTTCTTCAACAGGCTCACCTTCAAAACTCTCATGGCCAGTCCACTGAATCGTTCCAGAAACACCGCTTGAACCAATTTGGATGTCCAAAGAATCGCTAATTGCAACGCGTCGATTTGCTTGGTCACCAGTGATGTTGACCTCTGACTCTCCGAGCCATGTCATGTTGGAAACATGACCCAAAATCGCAGTTAACTCATTCACAGTTCTGTTTTCATTTGAGATTTGAAGCAAGTCTTGAATGTTGCTTACGTACGAACCGTCTCGAATGTTGTCTTGATCGAAGACTGGATTATATGTTCCTGCGAATGCCGAAACACGGATTCTTCCTGCCGGCACATCAAAGGAATATCTTCCGTTTTCATCTGCATCGACATATCCGATAGGAATCCAATATGTGTCACCATCATCATCTTCGAGGCCTTCACCAGAAAACGCATCTCTTTCGATGAGAACACGAACATTTGGAATGCCAATTCCATCATCTTCTGTCATCACTTGTCCATTGAGCTTACCGCCTGGATAATATTTCAAAATCTTCACAAGCGTATTCGCATTTGCCAAACTTGATTCTGGATCATCACTGTACCAATTTGCAAGAACAAAGTGGTTCATCATTGCACCAGGGAGCGGTACTGCTTGTTGCAGAATACTTCCAGGTGAACCAGATTGACCGAAGTGTTGCGACGGTTGTGGGTTTGAAGAGTCGGTGTCCAATCCGAGTGATGATGCACCATATCCTACGTATGTTCTTGCAACCATCGTGTCAAAGAACGCAGGCTGGTGGGTGATTCGCACATCTTCGAGCGAGATGAAGTCGATATCTGCACCTGCTTGGTTGTTCAAGAAATCTTTCTTGACCGCTTCTTCATATTCAGCAGCGGTCATTTCATCTTTGAACTCACCGCGAATCGTTTCATAAGTTTCAGACATAAATGTTTGAATATCCTGTCCGGACAAGATGGTTGGCGCACCAAAGATTCCCATTGGCTGACCTGAATTGTATTGACTATCTGCAGTATATCGTCCTGCACGGGGGTACAATCTGTTGTCAACAGCGAAATATCGAATCTCGTGGTCACGGTCAATGGTTTCTCCTGGTGCTGCATCGTAATCTTGAACAGTGTAATATCCTTCCATGTTGATGATGTCGTTGTACAAATCATGGATGGTTGCTGTGGGGTGAGCGTCGAAGACCGCATCAAGCAGTTGCACAGTGAGTGCCAATCGCGCGTTCTGACGGTGGATATTGGTCGAGACCGACAAATATTCGTCAATCAAATCTGAGGTGTACCAGTAATCTCCAATGATGTAATGTGTGGTTTCAAACACGGTGTCTTGACCACTTCGAATATTGTTGGTAAATGTGATATTTGCTTGACTTTCATCAAGCCAATCGCCGTTATGACACAAAGTTCCAGAAGTTTCTTCACAGAAAAGACGTTCTCCATCTTTCCAAATTCGGTAAATCTGTTGACTTGAATCATCAAAAACACCGTTCGAATGCGTGTATCCTTCAGCCATCACTACATCTCTGTTCGTTTTCATGACAGTGAATGCACGCTTTGAGACAAAGTCGACCATCTCTTCATCAAATTGAGTTTCCATGGTCAAAAATTCTTCAAGTTGTTCATCGGTAAGATATTTGTCCATCTTGTTGGTAAAGCCTTGGCTAAGGTCAATCTTATCGAAGTTGGATTCCATGTACGACCTATCGCCCTCAGCGAGTTGCCAAATGAACATAGCTGTGAGGTCATCTTGATTTCGTGCAAGCAACATGTTACCAGTTGCAGGAATACCCGACTGGAAGTTATCCGAAACGGATGGATGCTCTCCAGTGTTGAGTGCTTGAAAACCATAGTCCCACCAAGAGACGAAAGCAGGTCGCTCTGAATATGCAACTTCTGTATCTTGGCTCGCTAACCATTGGTACGCGAGGTTCCATCCGTTGTCGTTGAATGAAGAGCCAAACGAACCGAGATACCAATTTCCAGTATACAGGGAACTGTCGAGCAATGAAAATCCAAGGACCTCGAAGCGGAATATGTCTGGCATGATGTTGTAAATGTCTTCATCCAATTCTCTCTCGGATGTTGATGAGCCAGGAATGGCTGAATCTAGACCGTACGTTGCTTGTTGGCTAAAGATGAGGATCATGACAATCATAATTGCAGAAAACGATGGTGTTTTCCATACGGCTTTGCGAGCACCAGTAATACGATCCGCAGGCGTTCGAATACCAAACTTTTGCCACTTTAATTTCAAGCCTTTCCAATCAGCTTTGCTCCAAAGGGAAACGACACCGGCTGCACCCATAACCGCCATAACGGGTGATGCGTTGAACATGAAACGAGCGGCGTTCCATGCCATGAAGGAAGCAGCAAACACCCAAACACCGAACACAAGTTGTGTTTGTTTTCTCTTTCGGATTCCTTCGGACAACAACAAAACGCCCATCACCAAAGCAAGGACAAAGGTGATTGGTCCAAACGAGGCAAAGAGTTGTGCTCTGTTCGGTGCATTTGCTTCAGCAACAGTTCCGAAAATCTTGGTTTTGGTGAAATATCCACTACCGGTGAGAAGAACATCCCAAGCATTCGAAACGTCGAGTTGCTGTAGAATATACAAGATGCCGAAGAATACTGCACTTGAGACTGTTAATGTTCCAAGGACGAGCAACCAAGGCTTGTCTCTAAATCCGGTGGTAATAAATGTCAATGCAAGCGTGAACCCTAACACAAAGAGGAAAGGTTGCAATCCTGTTGGATCGAGCATCAGATTGAATTGTGGGTGAGCGTAGAATGGAAGAGCCATGAGTAAATTCACAACGAGCATCACAAGGAACAAACTGCTGAGAATGGTTGAGTCTCTTCGCCTAAACAAGTTGAGTGCGACTTGAAGTGCATACGCCAAGAAGAGAATCGACGGACCAACAACGAAACCTTTCCATCCAAGGGATGCTACACCGAAAGAGGCACCCGCGAGAGCAGCATAAGCCACCGATGCTCTGCGGTTGTGAACAACATCTTTGAATGCCTTCACGAAACTACCAAATTTTGGAGAGGTTGATTTTGAAAGTCGTGCGGACCCTGCATATCGAACCGCTTTCATCCAGTACATGAAACCAAGACTGATGAATAACATCACGAATGCGTCGTGGTCAGCAAGTGCCCATGTTGAATGGGTGACGTGAGCAGGCATGAAGGCAATGAGCCATGCAGCAATGACACCTGCACCCTTGCCGAATTGGTCTCGAGCAATGACAGCGATTGGAAGAATGGTCAATGCACCATAGAGTGCTGGCAGACCAAGCATGCTCCACCATACTGCATTTTCCGCTTGACTTCCGAGGAAAGGCTCGATAAGTATTGCACCGAGAGCCATTGACCAGGAGAATAACGGTGGACGTGGGTTGATACCGCCAATCGGGTATGATCGGTCTGCATCGAAGACAAGATGGGCATTTTGAGCCAAGATGTAGTCCACGACTCGCTTCATGTACCAAGGGTCTGAACCCCCAGTCATGTCCCATCCACCGGTTCCAAATGCGTTCATAGATGGTACGACGTACCATTGTACACGAATCGCCAATCCGATGATGAATGCAAGCCAAATCAATGTTGAACTCCAATGTTGGCTCCAGAACTTTCGTGCACCAGAACCTTCATGAGGTTCAAGATTAGACCATCCTCCGTATTTTTCATGACTTCCAATGTAATAGATGGCGACACCGATGAAGAAGGTGAAAGCAAGCCAAATCAATGCTGCCCAATTTCCTTCGAGTTGAGTCGAGGTCCAAATCCCCTTTTCATACCATGAAGAAACTAGGTAAAGGGCCCACATTGAACCTGCGACCATTGAACGTGTAAACCATCGTTCGGCAAACATACCCGCGACGATAAGTGCGACAATGCCTGTCAACGTTGCAGTCCAAAACCCTACATAGCCTGTGTAATTTTCGACGGTGGTTACGCCAAGTTTGTTGCCGAGGCTCACTGAATCGTAGTGCCACAAGGAACCAGCGTATGCAAGTACCCAAACATACAATGCAACGATGAGTGGGAGTGCATTCCTTTGAAATCCGCTAACAGGGGTGATGTAACCAAACCATCCTTCAGTTCCCGCTTCATTGAGGAGTCCACGAGTGGTCACGCCAATAGCAAGACCGAGTATTGTGAACATCATGAGATTTGTAAAAAAGAGGTAAGCAATTGTTTCTCGAGAAAGATTGAGCGTAGCCACCAATTGTCCGTTGTCGAGTTCAAATGTGGATGGCAAATTCGACGATTGTGCGACGTGGAGAGCCATCCAGTAACCAACCGAAAAGAAAGTGAGCATCGCTTGCCATTCATGTTTCGACTTCAAATTCAGACGATGACCAAAGACGAAGAGAATGAAGAAGAGCAAACCTGCTACTGCATCAATGTACATGTAGACGACATCTGCAAGGATGAAACCAATGACCAACACAGCGAGGGAGATTTGTGTTTCATTGGAACGGCCAGAGCGGAGAATCATTCTTGGCACGGTGGCAAGAATGGCTGCAACGCCCATCACGAAGAAGGGCGTCAAGTTCTCTGTGGTTAAGTCGAAGTCAATGCCTGCGACTTTCATTGTTGCAATCGCCAGCACAATTGCCAAGGCTGGAATAATCCAACCAAGGAATGAACTTGGGCGATGTTGCACGCTTTTGTTTTCGTTTTCCATTTTTATCCCTCAATTCACTCCAACAGCAAGGCTGGAGCGACCCTACCCACCTGAGAACCCCTTTTCAAGATGACGCAGAGAGATGTGATGATAAACAGAACACAGCACCTAATTTTTACTTCGAATCAATAGCTTTCCTTCCGATGTCGGTTCGGAAGTGTCCACCGTCCAAACGAAGACAAGTCATGGCTTCATATGCTTTGGAATAGCTTTCCTCGAGCGTCGGCTCCATCGCGGTCATGGAGAGTACTCGTCCTCCTGATGACACGAATTGGCCCTCCATATTCAACTTCGTAGCTGCATGGTCAATCCAGAGCGAATCCGTTTCTCGTTCGCGTTCGAATGTCCCCAATCCGTGAATGAGTCGACCTGTTTCGGCACGAGAAGGATAACCTTCAGATGCAAGAACGATGGTTATGGCGTGTTGGTTATGGTAATCAACATTGTAAGTTTCTAAACGATCAGTTGCTGCTGCATGAAGCATTTCAAGCACATCACTTTTGATAAGAGGAAGGGTTACTTGGCACTCAGGGTCGCCAAATCGAACATTGAATTCGACGACATATGGGTCGTTCATTTCATCGATCATCAACCCAACATAGAGCACTCCACGATATGGCTGTTCCAACGAAGAAAGATGTTGATGCATCGGTTGAACGATACGCTCAATGACTTTGGCATGAACATCTTTGGTCACAATCGGGGCGGGACAATATGCTCCCATCCCACCTGTGTTTGGGCCTTCATCGCCATCGAATGCTCTTTTGTGATCTTGACTGCATGGTAAAGGGATATAGGTGTGCTTGTCCATCACAACAAGCATGCTCGCCTCCTGCCCAGGAAGAAAATCTTCGAGCAAAACATAACCATCCGTTCGAATTGATTCTCGGATAAATTCCGTGGCTTCATTTATGTTCGAAGTCACCACCACGCCCTTACCACCAGCAAGCACATCTCGTTTGATGACAAATGGAGCGGCTGATTTTCGGTTCAATGCTTGCTCAATGTTTGATGTTTCGTCGAGAATATCAAAGGAGGCGGTCGGAACACCTGCCTGATTCATCATTTCCTTTGCAAATTTCTTGGAACCCTCAAGGTGAGCGAGCGCTGCGATTGGGCCGAAACAAGGTACATGATGTTCAGTGAGCCTATCTGTGAGGCCATCGCACAACGGGGCTTCTGGTCCTGCGACAACCAAGTCACATGAGAGGGATAATGCTAAGTTAACGAGGCCATCAATATCCGATGCTTGCACATCATGGTTTGTAGCGAATCTTGAGGTCCCAGCGTTTCCGGGTGTGCAGTGCAATTCAACCAATGCATTCGACTTTGCAATGGCTTTGCACAGTGCGTGCTCTCGACCGCCTCCACCAACAACGAGAACTCGATGAAGACTCATGGTCATCTTGAAATGAATCCGTCTCATGAACATAACCCAAGGAATTGATGTAGGAAGGAAGGGGAAACATCAAACACTTCATTGAGCACGAAGAACACGATATCAATGACTACGGTTGTGGGATTTGCATCAGATGCTGCATCCTTCGTCGAAGAATCTTCATTTTTTGCCGCTGTGGTTATGACGTTATGGCTGTACCTCTCGGGGTTTCTAGCAAACACTTTTGCAATGATGTGGGGGAAATGGTTGCCAAAAACAGGGTATGGGCCATGGCCAATCGATGGTGGCAAAGTCTGGAAGGACGGCGAACGACTGCTTGGCGACGGTAAAACTTGGAACGGGCTTATCGGTGGTTCGCTCACAAGCGGATTGATGTGCATGCTCATCTCGATTTCAATGGGAACGCCATCGTCATACAGCTTCATTGATGCAACAATCTTTGTCCATCCCCTCACTGGATATGAGGACACATGGTGGAACGTTGGATCTGTTGCTGGAAGTGCATTTCTTTTGGGTACGATGCTCGGATTCTTTTGTCTTCTCGGCGACATGACCGGTTCCTTTTTCAAGCGACGAAGAGGCTTGAAAAGAGAGGGTAACGTATCTTCAAAAGCACCATTACTTGACACTCTCCCTTTTGCTATCATGCTGTTTATTTTTGGGCAATTGGTGCTCGGAAATGCATTACTATCGTCGACTGCCTTAATTCCTGCCATGATTGCACTCATTGTAGCAACACCCATATTGCACCGAAGTTTCAATCTGATTGGCTACGCAATTGGTTGGAAAGATGTCCCATACTAATCATTTCAACGAAGCCTTCATGAAAAAAGAACAATCACTTTTACTCATGCGAACGCAAATTCTCCTGCTCGCCCTGCTCATTGTAGCCCTTATTTCACCAACAATTCATGCTGAACCTCCTTCGAACGGCGACAATGTTTCAGTTTCCGAGTCCGAAATGTGGTCCAGTGGTGGCGTTCTTGATGGAACAGTCACCATAGAATCTGGTGTTTCGGTGGAAGTCACTGCAACATACAACGTCGTCACAGGTAGTTCAATTCTTGTGGAAGAGGGTGCGACACTCCAAATTTCAAACGGTGCGAGTTTAGAAAGCAACGATGTATCTGCTGGACGATTTCTCACCCTTGGCTCACAACTTCATCTAAATTTTGGTGACATTGCCGATACAGGACTTCTCCAGATTCACCTCGATGCCATCGTTCCCTCAACATCTCAGTTTAATGCAACATTCTTAGACACAACCATCGATGTTGCAGAATTAAATTCTCAAATCATTGAGTTTGATGACGTACCACTTGATGGTCGAACCCTTGATGTCAATTTTTCCATCTTTACATTCTCTGACGTGAAGGTCACAGAAGCAAGGGTCATCTACAACGGTGGCCAACAATCGAGGTTACTGGCTGAAGACATCGAGGCAACGAACTCGAATCTGTGGTGGTACAATGCTGGCTTCGATCTTGTCGTCTATGGAGAACTCTCGGTGGTTGGATCACACATTCGAGGGGCAAATATCACCTGTTTCGGCACCTGTCATATCGATGGCTCCACACTCATCGGGAGTGCACCTCTCGATGTGCCAAGTACAGGTTCATTGTCTGTCTCCGACTCAACCATTTTTGGCTCACGAGGTGATGAGGATATCATTCTTCATGATGATGCTGAAATCACATATCTCAATTCACAAGGTACGGGAGGATTCACTGATGCTTGGGTTCGACTCCTCACATCAAGAACCATTTACACAAACATCCCAAACGGTAGCGTGGACATTTATGGTTTGGGCTATGGGGCAACGAATTGGAACGACCTCACCAATGACCAAGGCGTTCTCATCCTCGTTGAGGAAGATGGAAATGAACACCGACGTATGATTGAATGGATGGATGGCAATGGTGCAATACATCAAGAAGAGGCATCAATCACCTTGAGTATCTCAAGTAACTGGGGTACTTTTTCAACGACCATTGACGCACCGAGCACACCTGTGGGTTACCTCAATTTGTCTTTGCCATACATCACCGTTGATTCAGTTGAAGCGTCCGAAGTGACGGGAACCGTCAACCAAAGCATTGGCCTCATGATGACGGTATCCAATGCTGGTGATGTTGACGCCACAGCAAATTTCCGATGCTATGTCGATGGTATGGACGCCGATACCGCACCATCAACAATCACCGTTTCGATTCCAAAGGGCGAATCGGTGAAAGTACCAATTTCTTGGTGGTCGAATACGGATGGTGCACAAGAGTTGAATTGTAAACCATTCCTACCATCCGTTCTTGAAGCTATTTCTGGCCTCGTTGTTGATGAAAATGGAGCCTCTTCTCAGGAGGTGTCATGGACTTACGCCGAAGAAAGTCAGGAAACACCATTGTTGATCTATCTCTTTGTTCTTGCCGCATTCATCTTGGGTGGCTTTTTCCTCACCAGGAAGAAATCATCACTGGTTGAAAAAGAATATGTCGATACACAAGAACCTTCATCTGAGTAAGGTTGAATCGAAATGGATTACGACGAGGGTGTTTTGTACACTCCACGTCTCGAACTGCACACCGTTCTTCAGGAGGATTACCAACGCTTCATGAGTGATACTGTCGATGGTTCCTTTTGGATAGCAAAGGGCTGGACCAATCCGTTTGGACATTTTGAAGACAGTCTCGGTGCCATTCCATTTCGAGCTCCACAAGTCGAGCAGCATCCAAATTTGGCTCCGCTCCTGCTTCGTTATGCTATCGAATCTGAAACAAAGTGCCTCATAGGAAGTATTGGATTTCACTTACCTCCAGACCCATGGGGTATGGTCGAAATCGGGTTCACTGTGGTTGAAGAAAAACGAAACATCGGATATGGGAAAGAAATGCTTCATTCCATGTGGACATGGATATCGACCTACGATGGCATCAATACATTACGATATTCAACCCAACCAACGAATCTCCCATCACAACATATCATTAAATCATTAGAATTCAAACATGTTGGAGTCCAAATGGATGAAATTGACGG
>JAYODQ010000035.1:0-16489 GCA_038106355.1 Candidatus Poseidoniales archaeon
TCTGCTGACCATGTACATGATGCTGAAGCACACTCAGCACGTGTTTTTCCGGATGGTGGGCTCAAGAGTTTTGAAGTCCAACTTCCAACAGTACCACTTGCATCTGTGATTCGGTAGTACAATGTTGGACCAACGCCCGCCGTAGCGGTAACGTTCACACCTGATGGTGGGTCGCCACCATCGCTGATGGTCACAGAAACACGTCGGTCTTTAGCATGTGAGTCGGCCATTGCCGTGTGCGTCATGGATGGAGCAGTTGTGTCTGGAAGCGGCTTGATGCTTGACACCTTGTAGGTAATATCACCTGTGGTAGCCATTCGACCGTAGTATCCAGCACCCATAGCAAATCCAGACCATCGGTAGGTCGAACTTGAAGCTGGAGTGTTGTAGATGTAGTAGTATGCTGGTGTACAGCGTGTACCGCCACTAGTACCTGTGTATCGCACAAAGTAGTAGAATCCGTTTGTACCTACACAGAGTTGGTTCGCTTGGTTGCTACCGGCTGAAGCGTTCCATTCCCAGGTAGCGAATTCACCAGTGATGTCACCGGGAATCATGATTCTGTATCCGACGGTGTATCCATAGGAGTATGAGTAGGTTGCTGATGTTCCACGGGACAAGGTTTGGTCGATGTCAGGGGTTGTGCCAATACCGATCATAGCCCAGTCATTTGCGGTTGAATCGTACACCATCATGATGTTGAAACCAGGACCTGTGACAGCATTGAGACCTGGCAGATATCCACCGTCATAGGAGTGAAGTGCGACATCGCCACGGGCACCAGTTGTTCCCCATGAACCACCAGTTCCGTAACTTGTGGTCGAGGAGGTTGAGTAAGGAATAGTGTTCCATCGAACATACCAGTTGTTGTAGAAGTAGTTTGAACTTGACGAACTGGTGTACCAGCAAGTTGAACTGCCTGAACCACAGTTTGAGACATCGAATTCAAAGTAGTATTCTGCATTGCCTTCGTAGTATGTCATTTGTCGGTCAAGCCAGCCTTGTGGGGAGTAATAACTTCCTGCATGCACATCGGTTGACAACACGGTGAGTTTTGTGTCGCCAGTTGGTGCGTCGTCTGGGTCAACAATGTAGTAATCATAAGGTGATGAGGAACCACCAGATGGAGTGTATCCAACGTTTGCTCCGTTGTTGACGTTCAAGTCTTGGTACTTCCAGTAGTACTGGACGTAATCTCCGTAGGATGCATCAGGCGTGGTTGCCTTGAACTTACAAGAATTGGAGGTTGTGGAACAGGTGCCGATTGTTGATGCACTTGTCGAACTCCAAGTTGTAGCGTTGTTCTTGTTGTAGTAGAGTTTGACACCATTGGATGAGGTGGTGTCAATACCGGACATATCGGTCAAGGTGATGAAGAATGTTCGCTCACCCTCAACATAGGATGCTTGTCCGTCGTACTTCGGGAAACTCGCTGTTGGTGCGTCTGCATCGGTACCGCCTGTGTAGGTGATTGCAACATAGGAGTTGGTTGAACCCGAGGCGTAGGCGTATGTGTACACATAGGAGTTGGCGCTCATTCGCTCACCGATACCGATGGTGCCTTGGTTGGTTTGTGCACTTGTAATGTGACTTACACCACCAGTTGTTGCTGCACATGCACTTGCAGAGTTACAGAAAGTGACCGTCTTCCAGCCGGTTCCAGAACTGCTAACCGTTCCAGCAGATGGTGAGTTACCAATCGCTGAAACCAGGCTTCGTGAAGCGGTACCACCATAGTTTGAGGTGAGGTAACTTGCACTGATTGGGTTACCATTGCATGAGTTCGATGAAATAACGTAGTTGTATCGTGCATCAAGTCCACAGCTCTCAAGAACGCTCACGGTGAATGTGACTGATGAGCCATATGCGTAAGACATGTACTTCTTCCATTGGATTTGGGAAACAGTTGCTCCGGATGGAAGTGCGTTCGAAGAGGTGAAGGTGTACTTGTGCCATGGCACGTAGTAGTAGTAGCTGTAGTACTTGTAGTGGTATCGATATGTACTTGAATAACAGTACGTGTAGTAGATGTAACAATATCCACCAGCAGAGCTTGCGACTTGGATTGTTGGATCAATACCAAGCGGGAAAACTCTGTCGTCACTCAAAAGCCAATCTGATTCAACCATTGTTTGAAGAATCACGTGGCTTCCGTGAACTTGGACGAAGAATGTTGCAACGTATGCCTCTGTTGAGTGAGGCTCAATGATGGTTGGAACTGGAATCTCAACGAAGAGTTCGCCAGTTTCGATGTTTCGAACTTGGAGAGCATCTTGTGTTTGAACGACTTCGGTTCCAACTTGAATGTCGCCTGAGAAGAGAGCGTATCCTGCAGGGAGTCGGAGACCTTCAGCAAGACCAAACCACTCTTGGCCGTCCAAGAGGTTAGGCTTCTCTCGAACGACGAGGATTTGCTTAACTTGTGTTTGCTCAACGAGGTAGTCGAGGTCAAAGCCTTGGCCGATTGAATATCGAACAGAGTTGCCGCTCACAGTAACTCCGCCTTGACCTTCACCAGCATCGTATGGTGTTGGTGCAAGTCCTGCTTCGTCAAGGGTGATGAGCATAGGTGCAATTCCAGTGACGATTGGATCGACGAATTCGTTCGGTTGAACGATGACTCCGCCGCCGGCCTCTGGTGCGAAGGCGGTAAAGAATGTGTTCTCAGACACTTCGTATCCGCTTGCGGTCGCCTTCACATTTGTATCGATGTCGTGCCAGACACCAAAACTGTCCACGTAGTGAACTGGCTCATTTGCAATCAGTTGAACGATTTCACCGTTCTCTTGCAAAAATGCCTTGGTGTAAGCATCACGGAACCCTTTGAGTTCCATGTCGGCATCGTATTCATATTCTGTGCCCTCAATGGTTTCCGGGAGTTTGAAGTAATCATTTTCGTCTTCGCTTGGGGAAGCGTCAACAAATCCTGATTCTTCGGTGTCGTTTTGTACGTAACTGCTCATTGGCATCAAAACCATGAGCAAGCACAGAAACAGTGCTACTCCGATTCCACTAAGGACGGTTGTTCTTTTGTTTTTCTTTATTGTTCCCAACATTGTCATTCACCTCATACATACTGTATGCAAAGCATTCCACGACTTACTCTACTTATATGGATTGGGGTGCAAAATCTTTGAATTTAAGTGTGGTCGAACAAGTTGCGAGGATGAAAAATTGGTTGAACATGTAAAATGTAATACGGAAATAAATGAAAAAAATATCAAAGTCAGATTGAATTAAAAACTCCTCCTATTCGAGGCTACATGATGCAAAAGTTTCGTATCCTATTACTTCTGTTCTTCGTTGCAATCCTTCTCATTCCATCCACGCATGCCGATCGGGATGATGATGAAGATGAAGAAGTCACCTGGTATGGTATTGAAGCCGAAGGATTGGGGACGGTAGCACTTTGGATGATGGGCGGTACGCTCTTTATTCTTGTATGGAAGCCATTGCATATGTACCTTCGAAAGAAGGGGCCTGAACTTTTTGATGTTGAAGCAAAATCATTCAAATTGACGTTGAAAAACATCAACACCAAACATATGTCAATTCATAACATCCTTGGCTTTCTTACAGCCGTTGTTGGAACTGCCCATGGACTGCTTTTAGAGTGGCATTGGACATTGTGGGTTGGCATGGCGTTAGTTTGGGTACTCGTTGTCAGTGGTTCACTCCTGAAATGGAAGTGGCCACCTCGACAAGTTCGAAGAGGGGCACGATTGTTGCATATGCAACGTGCTCTCTCCGTCCTTGCTGTTGCTCTTTTGTTGATTGGTCACGCCATTATCGACTGATTTTCTTTCAAGCCACTAGCTCCAAGCCAAACCTTCGCAACAACTCCCTCGAGGGAGTTGGTCCCGAATGTCATCCCGGGTTGGATGTCATTTCGATTGGATCAGTAGTCCCAATCTTTGCCTTCGTCGCCGCCGCCATCGCCACGGGAGAGGATGAATCCACCAGCAACGAGTGCGATGAGAACGATTCCACCGATAACGCCCCATGTCCAACCTGGAACGCCTGAGGAAGTTTCATCGGTATCGCCAATGGTGTTGTTATCTGTTCCACCATCAACACCTTCACGGAAATAATCGATGCTGTTGATTGAATCACCAGCTTGGACATTACCAAGGGCGTCAACAGGGACGACGGTAAAGAAGTACGTGAAGGAACCAACTGCTGTTGGTTGGGCCCACAGATATTCTGAAACATCTGCTGATGTTGTTGTTTGGCAGCTTTCCATTGGCATGTTTGCTGCATTGAAGTTTGTACGGTCTGAACAAATCATCCATGCATCAACATCAGAAGTGTCACCGGAAACGGTCCACTTGAGTTGCCATTGTTCACCAACGGATTGGATTTGTAAGCCTGTTACACTCACATCACCATCGACTCGGCTGTCAGCAACAACATCTGCTTCTGCTTCTTGAGAACAGACAGAGTTGTCAGATGCTTGACAAACTGCGAGGTAGATATGGTAGGTCGTACCGTGAGTTGTAACCCCTGGGCCACCGAATGTTGCCATTCTTTCAGCATTGCCTGGTTGTGCAACATTCAAATCAGTACATTCAGAACCTGAAACTTCACAAATGGTGAGGACGAATTCTTCGCCATCATTTGGAGGTGATGTGACATCCCAGTTGATTCGGATTTGCCCGCCCTTTGAGGCAGCAGCACTAAATCCGCTGATTTCGGATGCTGGTGGTTCAAGTTTGACCGCTTCGTTACCGAAGAACACAAGTTGACCTGATGGCAAAACTCCTTGAGTTGGGTCGAATGTGTAGGTGAACACATCGACGGTCGCATCATCGTCATCGTCCGATGGTGCGTTGTCAAACATGACGTACCGTCCCTGTGAGTCGTAGTACCACATGTTCTTCGCTCCAATAGACTTCGGTACTTTCGCACTAAGAGATTGGGAGAGGATATCTCCAGAACTGAACGTAGCACTTGGTGAGTACGCAACAACTGAAACAGCATCAAAGGTACCGCTGAGGTCGTCACCATCGATATCGACGAGTCCTGAAACACCTTGGTGAGATTCGAGAGAACCGTCAGCTGCTGTCAGTTCAAATGTGCTTGCCAAGAAGTATGTTATATTGTAGAAGATGCCAATACCGGAATCAGTGGCTGCTGTACCAGTTTGGGAATTCCAAATTTCGAGAACAATTTCTTGACTTGCTGCTCCACCGAATTCGTCTTCGACAACAACACTCACAGCGAGAGTTGGTACATATTCTTGGATGATTGGCACGTAACATTCGTTGCTTGAACAACCTGGGAGCGTACCACCTGGTGTGCTCCATACATAGGTGAGCGAAGTACCAGTTGGGTCATCCACGTCAAATGCTTCTGCAGTCATCATCAGGAGATCGGCTTGTCCGATGATAAGGTCGCCTTCGTTGATGAGTTCAAGAGATGTGATGAACGGCTTATTGTTCTCAACACGGACTTCGTAGGAGACGTCGTTGTTGGATTGTCGCATGTCAGTGTATTTGGGATCGGTGAGTGAGAGCGTCAAACTGAATTCCCATTCACCCGGAGTCAAATCAAGTTGGACACAAACCGCAGCAGGGGTAGCACCTGAAACTGGTTGATACACGGGGGAACCTGGTTCAACGGCAACACAAGTGTTCGCAGTACCACTGGTGACTTGGACACCGTCAACTGACACTGTATAAGAGAGGTCCCATTCGTATGAAGTCGATGGGTCAGAGCCACGGTGTTCTACTTCTGCGTACAGTTGAGAACAACCGACATTGAGTGAGCCAACATCTCCTGCACCGAGGAAGGATGTTGCAGAACCACTGCAATCTGAACTATAGCCCTGATAGACACCAACTCGATTGAGACGAATATCATGGACGTTTGTTATACTTCCAACGATTTCATCGAAGTTGGTTCGAGCGTATCCATCAGTCGTTTCTTCAGTTTCACAAAAATCTTGGAAGATGGTTACATTTTCTGAGTCACCTGTTGCGTTCCAAGTGCGTTCACAACTTGGAAACTGACCATACAATGTGTAACTTACGAGTTCTGCCGAAAGAATCCATGTGGATTCATTTGAGGTGTTTCCACCAAGCACATTGCCGGTGATTTCTGCGTCGCTTCCTAACGTGATTATGTTTCGAGTACCCTCCGTGTAATCACTTGCATTGCTGCCATTTTCCCATGTTCGGACTGTGGTTGATGCCCCACTTGATGCGAGGGTAACAGTTCGACCTTGACCGGTTAAGTCGTTTGAGGTATCTGAACCAACGATCCAACCACCATCATCGAGTATTGCACTGTCAACCTCTCCTGAGGCTTTAAGGAGAATGACAACATCACGAATTTGAGCTCCAGTTTGACTTCCTTCAAGAGCCACTGTGAGGGTGAAGTCTGTTGAACGGGAATTTGTTGCGTCGGTAGGTTCGCTTCCAGAGGGTGTCCAAGCGAGGTCAACTTGTACATCAACCCAGTCGATAACTTTCACATAGGTTTGGTAAGCGTTGTTGCCAGGGTCATCGTCAGTAGGTGAATATACTGTGACATCAACGATGTACTCACCAACTGTAGGGGTCCAGACAATGTCTCCGCCACCTTGCATTTGCATGATGTGCTTTCCACCGCCGAGGAATTGCCCTACAGCAAGTGAGCCACCATTGGTTGAATCGAATGGACAAATTGTTCCGTCATCACAAATGACATCTGGATTATCCCAACGAAGATCTGAGCCTGAGGAATCTTTGGCGATAAGACCTGGATTTCCACTTGAGTCGGTAAGGTAAATGGTTGTGGTGTATCCAAGTTCTTCGATGATACCAGTTCCATCGTTCTTGATGAAACTCTCAATCTTCACGGATTCACCAGCAAGTAGTTCATCTCGACAACCCAAGTCATTGCAAGATGTTTCCTTAGGCGAAGCAATAGCGGAAACTGTTGGGTCTCCGGTGGTTCTACCGCTTACTTCAAGGATATCCTTGCTGATGTTCATTTCTGTTAAATCCATACTTGCTAGAAAACTTGTCATAAACAAGACGACTAACGTAATTGATGTCACTTTCTTCATTTATATTCCTCCGACGCTCGGTATCTCTCCCCACGATGTGAATCATATTTATACTCTAAGGAGCATAAAGTTTCAGTGTCATTATAAACGATTTCAGTTATTTCATATCTAAAATAGGGTGCAGTCCTTCGTTTTTAACCGCGAGAAATTCTATTTTTTCACAATTGTAGAAAATTATTCGATTTGTGCCTCAATCGGTGAGATTTTTGTTGCATTTCGAATAGGAATAAGTGTGGCACAAACAACAGCCAACCATGAACCAAGCAAGAGGCCAAACGACTTAAGGTATGGGAATGCGAAATCCACCCCTTGCTCTGCCCAGATGGTTTGATGAAGGGACGAGTGAAAGAGATAGGCGATGATGAAGCCGTTCAGAAGTCCCAAGACAGCGATCCAAGTGACTTCGATGAGAAACAACTGGCCTACTTCTTGTCTTCTTACGCCAAGAGCTCTCAACATTCCAATCGATGAACGACGTTCGCTGACATTCCGGAAGGTAACCACACCGATTCCAGCAATTCCAACAAAGAGCCCAATGCTAAGGTATCCTTCGAATAATCCCAGGAGAGATTGAACGAGGTACTGAAGTGTTTGAATGTCTTCGTAAATCAACGTGACTTGAACCCCGTCTGCGGCAAATTTTCGATTTAGTTCCTCGAAAAGGATTGACGCTGAGGCTCGTGCGGATTCGGATTTACCTTGAATCTTTGAGGACCCATTTCCCTCTTGAACGCTGATGTACATTCTCGTAACTTCTCCGTGAAATTGTACTTGGACAACATCATCGTTCATCCAAATACCAGCGGAATAGAGGTAAGATGACTCAGCCAAGAAGCCGCCAACTTGGACAACTCGGCGATTTTCGGGATTCGAAAAATCAATTAGAGAAATGAAATCTCCAATTGATAATTTTAATGGAATAAGTCCTGAACCATCCGTTGCTAATTCTAATCCAAACGAGGCATCAACAAAGACGATATTATCGAATTTTCCAATTGAAATCCACGCTTCTTCTTCGGTAAGCCCTAAGGATTCATCCCAGACATGCAATGGTAGCCCTCCATGTTGTGAGAAATTTTCATCAAATCCCCGCAGGATGTACGGCATCCGCTCTCCAGACGAATCTTCCAAATGCACTGGAGCTCGATGGATTCTTGAGATGGAATCTATCGATTGTTCAGATGTTGATGATAGATTCCAAGATGCTATGTCTTCGGGGAAGTCAAGTGGTCTTGCTCTTGACGAGGTCAACATGATTTCATATTCGCCCTCAGCCTCCTCGACAAACTGAGTTGTAAAATGATCGAATTGCGAGGTGTATCCAGCGAGAACGATGACTGAAAACATGGTTAAGGAAAACATACCAACAACGGCTGCAGTACGAACTGGATGAGATAGCGGGTGGGCCAGAGCAACAATGGTGAGTAATCGTTTCCTTGGTGGCAGAGGAATGAATCTTACCATCGCAGATATGGCCAACGGTGCAAGACTCGAAAGGAGCAATACGCCCGCCATGACTTGAATTAAGCCTCGTAAAATGAGGGCAAGTTCATCTGAACTGGCACGTTCAACTGGCAGAAGTACACCATAGAAACTTGACCATAGCAAGAATGCTGAACCGAGCACACCAACTGTATTTCTTGCAGTATGGCGATACAGTCCCTTCCATAGTGGCCGACCCCTCAACCAAATCGGCATCTCCCAAAACAATATTGGCGCCAGGAAGGTAATGAGGCTCAATCCAAGGAGCAAGACAAGCGTACTTGCCAAGTTTGATGTCAACCCGAGCAGAACGAGGGCTGTTCCCAAAAGTATCAACATACCTAAGGCCGCACCTTGAAGAATGAAGATGTACCAGGGAACTTGGTGGACGACAAACTGATGTAAATCACGTAAAGTTTTGACGATGTTGAGGCGTGCATTCCACCAACTCAAACACCATAGAAGAACAAATGAGAGCAACGAACCCGCAAACCAACCTACGAACACCGAGTCAAGTGTCCAATCGAATTGAAACCCAATTGCTCCAACAGAAGTAAACATCGTTGCGAAGCCTTCACCAACAAACCAAGCGAGTACACCTCCAAACAAGGCACCTATTGCACCTCCGATGGATGCAAGCAGCATGCCTTCAAAGAAGAACAAGGCTCTTGCATCCGACTGTCGAAGGCCTAACGCTCGAATGGTTGCCACCTCATTTTTCCTTACCTCGAACAGCAACATGAGAATCGTAACGGTAAGGAGAATTCCTGCTGCAATTGTGAATGAGCCAAACACCACGAACATACCCGATAAGAGAGCGGACGATTCCCCTGCAGCTTGAATGGATTCGATTTGAACTGCTGATATATTGAGAAACAGTCCTTCAAAGGTACTCGCATCGTTGAGAACAGCAACAATCCTGTCTTGTTCATCATTGCTTATCCCTTGAGTTTGTGATGACAACAAAAGAAAAGAGCGCTCGCCTTTTGACGCCATTGCCAATGTTTCAACATCTTGAATCGAAGCGAGAGCGAAAAACACGTCTTCGATGTTGGTGACATTTTCAAAACCTGGAATTGAGAGCAGTGGTCCTTCAACGCTCAACTCCAAAGGCGTATTGTTTCCGTAAGCAAATGGAATAGCCCCATGGACGGAGACCGAAGATTCTCCTGTGGACTGAGCAAGGTCGGCTAGTACGCTACTTGCTCGTATTGAACCGTTCACTTGAGTATACGTGGCATCCCCTTCGAAAGCCAAGAGAAGTTGGGGGAGTGCTCCAACGCCATCGACTTCAGACAAAAGTGGCAATCGAATGGATTGAACTGCTCCTGAGGTTGGATTCCAACGCAACAGACCGAAATCAGTGGTACACCATGCTTCATCATCACTTTGCTGAATGCCAAACAAGGTATCACATTGCTCATGGTAGGAACCCACTTCCTTGTGGAAATTTGAGGATAATTGCGGTTCTTCAGAGAGTGGTTGCACGAAGAATTCGGGATAGAGTTGTACTTGATACCATGTGGTTTCGAGAAGGGTTTCATGGTAAAGATACAATGCATCATCAAGATGGAGTGAAATGTCAAGCGTTTGGCTGGAAACAAACGACTCAAGCAGAAGTTGTTGAACGATTTCACCGTCACCACGCAGTTCATACAATGAAATTCCTTCTTCGTTTGTGGCGAGTCCATAAAACAAATTTTCATTGGACACGATGGCGTTCGCTTCACCGACCGTACCAAGTTCAATCGGCACGAGTTCGTTCGGTTGTTGTTCATTTGCGAACACAAACCCAGTCGAGGTGGCAACCACACCAATTCCGTCTTGACTCAAGGCGAAACCATTGACGATACCATTGCTCGGATGTTTCCATACCCAAGGGTCACCATTCGAAAATGATTCAAATCCAAAACCTGAGTGCGACCAATGCCATAGAGATGTTTCGGAGGCGTACAATCCTTGCAAGTCTGATTCGCTCAAGGACAGGAGTTCTTCGCCTTGATGCTCAACAGATACGATTGGGGCAAGAATTGCCTCAAGCATTGTGATGTGAGTGAGGTTGTTCGCAAGATTATTTCGTAATTGTTCAACTGTCGTTGCATGAATTCTTCCAAAATCAGAAGATGAAGAAATCGTAAGGCCACCATTCTCTTCATCCTCATCGACTTGAAGGCCCGCATCGTTGTAGTGAACACTTGCACTCAATTTGGTTTGCATGTCCTCGGCAAAACGTTCAATCAGTTCGCTTGATGTTGAAGGAAAAAAAGCATATTCAACCCTTGTCACTTTCTTTTCTAGATTCAACCAATGTTGAGCGGTGGGAAGATCAACAAACAATGAAGGTTGCATTGTACCGCCCCGTTGAGCAAAACCTTCCATTTGTACAACTTCATAGATCACAACATCCTCATACACACGTTCTCGGCCAGAACCATTGAGTGCATCTCGATACAAAGTGAGGCTAACCATATCCCCTTTTTTCGCTTCGAGTTCGTCGGCAAACACTTGGTTGACGACAACGAATGGTTCATCGGTATTGAATCGATTGAGAATTTCGAGGGTGGCAAATTGTATGCCATCTTGCCCACCGCCGATTTTTGGCCAAACACCCTCCTCCTCCAAACTCGCATTGTTGGCAAGAATCGTCACGCTTGCGGCTCCCAACCCAGTGGGCCCTAATACTCCTGCTGTGGTGGTGAGCCCATGCATGTGACCTTGAAGTTTTGAGCCATAGGCCTCTTCATTCTTGGCTTGGAACCAAAAACGTTCAGCCAACTCTTCCGAAAATGCGACATTGATTCCTGTGTTTGGGTTGAATCCACTGATGAGAATGTCCGTTTCTGTCCAAGTGGATTCCACTTCATAGGTGATGGTTGCATCAAGTGAATCTCCGATGATAAAGGAGGATGAGAGGATGGCCGATGTAATGATGAAACCTGCAACGAGAAGCGTTGCTTGTCGTTTTCGCCGACGAATATTTTCGATGGCAATCCTCCAAACCAACTGCCGCTGAGGAATGAAGATGGCTTGAAAACCTGCTAAACTTAGGATGCCAAGTACAATGCCTGAAAAGAGCAATGAAGAGTTGGAGAGAGGCAACAAGGAAAGGAGAAGAATACTGAGGATTGTATCGAAGGTGGCACCACAAACAATCAATAATTTTTTTATTCGGGACACCGAAAAGGAACTTCTGAAGGCATCAACAGCCACAAGGCCACAAACGAAGACAATGATTGCAGCGATGACTGTTGAAAAAAACACTATTCTTCCTCCAACCCGGCGACATGATGTGGGGCTATGATGTGACCATCAACCATTGAAATGGTCCTACCACACTCATCTGCAATCGATTGGTCATGGGTTACGATGAGAAACGTCATCTGATGTTCCGTATTCATACTTTTGAGCAGGGTCATAATCTCTTTTGATGTTGCAGAATCTAAATTTCCTGTGGGTTCATCACACAACACTATTGCTGGTCGATGAACGATAGCTCTTGCAATAGCGACTCTTTGTTGTTGACCGCCAGAAAGTTCAGCAGGACGATGGGATAACCTATCCGAAAGACCCACAGAACTGAGGGCTTCGATACCTCGTCGTCTCGCCTCTGCAGGCTGCACTCCGTTGAGTAGCAGGGGTAGTTCAACATTTTCGACAGCCGTTAGGACGGGGAGCAAATTAAAATTTTGATAAATGAATCCAAAGTGTTCAGCACGCATATCGGTTCTTTGGTTCTCAGTGCCTTTGTACAACGAAATATCGTTGACAAATACGTCCCCCGCTGAGGGATCATCGATGCCTGAGAGAACGTTGAGCAGTGTGGTTTTTCCACAACCCGATGGCCCCATCACGGCGATCATTTCGCCTTTGTCAATGGTCAAATGAATGCCTCGAACAGCCTCGACGGTGGTCTCATGAGTGTAATACACCTTCCATAACGAATCTGCTCTCAAAACTGCGCCCATGACATAAGCACAAGGAATTGCGTTGATAAACTGCATTATCTTGGTGTGAATGAAGGCTATGGATGACGACATTGTAAGTTTCCATGTTCTGTCCTTTGGACCAATTGTCGAGAGGTTTGGTACCAGGCAAACAGAGCATAAGGTCAAACCAAACACAACCATACGTCAATTCATTCTGTCCATGGGCCTTGAAAAGTGGATTGGATATGGATTATCGGTTGCAAAAAACGGCGACCGATGCTCGATGGAAGTAGTCATCGAAAACGGAGATGAAATCGCTTTGTTACCACCAATGAGCGGTGGTTAAGTTCTTTCAAAGCGAAAGCCTTGAACACTACAACCACCTCGGATAGAATGGGTTCAATCATGTTTGGCGGTATCGGAACACCTGAAGTTTTGATTCTCATTTTCTTAGCATTCATCTTGTTTGGAGCACAAAAACTGCCGGAACTTGCGAATGCTCTTGGAAGGTCAAAGGGTGAATTTCAAAAAGGCCTCTCCGAAGCAACAAAAGTTGGCAATGAGCAACAAACCATTGCTGATTTAGAGGCAGGTGGGAAAACTCCAGACCAGGTTCTCATCGACAGGGCGAAAGCGGTTGGTATCGACCATACCGGCATGACCGTATCCCAACTAAAGAAGAAAGTCGAAGCACTCGAAGCAATGGAAGAGAGTGAATAAATCAACTCTTGCGTTTTAGTTTCATTTGTGAACCACAAATTTCGCATTCTATCGTGATATTTTTTCTCGTCGTATCGACATGTTGGTCAACAGGTGAAGTTGCTCGGCAACCTTCGCATTTCATGTGCCAAGTCCATTGTTTTGTCGAGGTTTTCACTACAACGGACTCGAATGAAATATCAAAAGCCCTTGCTATGTTCTGCAATCGATAATCATCGGTATAGAGCGTCGCTCCGTGGTTGGTAATGGCAAGGGATAAGACTTCGATGTCTACCTCGGAAAGTCCTGCCAAGTCCCCTGTTTGCATCGCACATCGCCTTGCCTCGGACTTCATCTCATCACTCGGTTCTATCCATTGAACGTCGAGACTTTCAAGCAACATCGATTTTGAAGAACTCAAGTTTGCAAGCTCTTGGAGTTGTGAAAATGCACAACATCCACCGTTGATTTTCTCAGGCGGCCAATTCAACAAAGCCGATGTGTCAAGGACTCGCATTCGACCCTCTGTTGAAAAACCCCCTCTTCAAGACACCGTTATCACTTACCTTATTGAAGGCAAAACCACCGCCAACTGCATGGGCTGGAAAGAATCCATCATCGATTGGTTCGATATATTTGGTCCAGCCGCTCTTGCGATGCTCTCCTTTACTGAGGCGATCATTCAACCTGTTCCGCCTGACCTCCTCTATCTACCAATGCTGCTCGATGCAGGTGGCGATGCACCGTTGGTCTTTTGGTTGTGGCTTGTCGTCACATTTACGTCTGTTTGCGGTGCTTTGGTTGGGTACGTTATAGGTCAGCGTTTCGGGGTTCAATTGATTGAATTTTTTGGGTATGAACGCCATCTCATCTCACTTCAAAGATTAACTGAAAAATATGGTGGAATTGGTATCTTCATTGCGGCTTGCTCACCCCTTCCATACAAGGTGTTTGGGTGGATTGCTGGAATGGCATCCATGGACAAAAGAAACTTCTTCCTTGCAGGAATGCTTGGACGAGGCCTTCGATTTGGTGCTGAAGCGATACTAATTTGGTTCTATGGCGATGCCTTGCTCAATGGCATCATGTGGTTCCTCGATCATGAATTGTTGTTAGGAATTGTACTTGTCGCAAGTATTGCTCTGGTGTGGTACATTTTATTCAAATCAAAATCTAAGCCATCGCCTCAGTCACTTGATGTGTGAACCTATTCACGTATTCTCGACCAAAGGAAGCATTATGAAGAGGAGGTTGTAGGCGAAGCCGTCGCTCGTGTGGTGTAGCCAGGTCCATCATTGCGGGTTTTCATCCCGTCGACCCGGGTTCGAATCCCGGCACGAGCACTTGTAAGGAAAAATGGCTCGCAGTCCTGCTTTTTTCAGTAAGTTTGCTGGAGCATTGAAGAATAAATGAAATCAACACAGTATATTCATAAACAAGGGTTCAATTCATGAACCGATGAAATCGAAGTTTTTGGTCCTGCTCTTGGTCGTAGCCTACCTTGCTCCGATGGCCCAGCACCATGAAAACCTATCATTCAATGAAGTATCATCAACCATTTCAAGCACCCCTCCGGATTCTGATTATGTCGAAGCCTTGAGCTTTCAAATTTCAAATGGTGCAGTCGTCCTTGACCTTATCGAACACAACTCAAGTTTTGCTCTTCTCGTTTCACATGGAGGAAACGGCCAAGTTGGTTCTCAATCATGGAATGGTGTTTCTGCTTCTCATTCTATTGTTCAAATTCATGAAAATGGAACGGTTTCGAGCCCATATCATTTCACACCACATGCTCAACCTAAACTCTTCTCCACCATGCAAGGCCTTCTGGTTGTGAGCAACGATTCTGGCATCATCAATTTATCACTGCACGATATCGGTAATGCCAACGTCGTATCCATGGAAGTGGGTTCAACCTCGGTTGGGCCATTCAACATCTTAGCCGTTGATGCCGAAGGGAACAATGTCGCTCTTGTTCTTCGTTGTTACGAACAAGATTCAGGCAGCACAACTCTCGATGGTGACGAATGTGCTACTTCGTCGGGAAGGTACAATCTCACGACCTACATGGTGGACCTTTCGACCCAATCCGTGAGTCATAAAGCCTCAGTTGGTTGGTTGAATATGTCTTCAACTTCGGTTCAATATGGGACGAAAACGGGAACGCTTTCGAATGTTCTTTCACCATCACCAGATTGTGACCAATTTATTTACCTTCATCCTACTGGTGCAATCGATAGCCTTGCAAGCACAGATTGTGCTACCTCGGGTGACTGGAATACTTTCCAGACCGTCGATTCATCCGTCTCTCTGTTTGGAGGTACTTCAGATTGGTCTCCCGATGATTTCACCGATTGGGGCTTAGGTCTTACCGCCTCAACACTCGACCAAAGTGGAACCGAAACTTACGATGGTTGGATTTTTGGGGCGAAAGAATGCTCATATGACAATTTGATGAAACTCATTCCTTACCACTTTGGCCACAGTATGGTGTTCAAAGTCGTAGGTTGGACAACGGGTTCGCCTGGTATGTCATGTTCAATTGATACCCATGAAGAGAGCGATGGCTCTTCAACCAACGAATTACTCAAGCAAAAATGGATCAACAAAGAAGCATTGGTGGTTGGTGACCGAAGGCTCAACACCTCCTCAACCGATGTTCTTACCACCTCAAAAGACCTTTTTGACGTTGCAGTTGCTTCAACAGCCACTATCGATTTCATTTCAATTTGTCATACGGGTTCACTGACCAATGGTGTGGCAACTGTTGCTTCTGGTTCAACGATTGAACGAAATTCAATTCTCGCATGGCGGCCATCTGGCGTCATCAATGTGACCGTACTTTCAGCGGCTTCGGGTTGTGTATCTCATCTTGCTGCAAGCAGCATTACCCTCCTTGCGTTGCACAATGACGCATCGGTTCAGGAATTGACACTTCTTGCTGCTGACACCGACGGTGATTCTTATGCAGATATCAACGACGATTTTCCTTTCGACGCAAATCAATGGTCAGATGGTGACGGCGACGGGTATGGTGACAATCCAGGATTTTCGAGTTCAGATGATTGTCCACTCGCCTTCGGAAATTCTTCACAAGGCAAACGAGGTTGTACCGACACAGACGGCGATTCTTGGGCAGATATCGATGATAAATTTGTCCTCGACCCCACACAATGGGCCGATAGCGATAACGATGGTTTTGGTGATAACACAAGCGGAAATTATGGTGACGATTGTCCAAGCCAAGCTGGTTCTTCGACCCAAGACCGACGAGGGTGCCCCGACCAAGATTTTGACGGATTTAGTGATGCAAACGATGACTATCCGGCAA
>JAYODQ010000079.1:0-2392 GCA_038106355.1 Candidatus Poseidoniales archaeon
TTCGTGGGCGTCGCATCGTTGTACTGGAATGCTGCAAGTGGCCTTCCGTTTTCGTTAGAGATTCTTCCCCCGAACCGAGGGTTGGGTCTTGAAAACATTCACGACTTTTTCAACAGCCTTAATGGATGGATGCCCGCCTTTGTCAGTGTCACGTATCACCAAGCGCACAAAATAGAACACCTCAATGAACATGGTCAGACCGAGCAAATTTGGAATCGGAAAAAACCGGGCACACTCGGTGTCTGCGCCATGCTCAAGTTCCAATACGGACTTGATGTCATCCCACACGTTATTTGCGGCGGTTTTTCCAAGTTTGAATCCGAGGATTTCCTGGTCGATTTGGACTATCTTGGTTTCAACCATGTCTTGGCACTTCGTGGCGACCCGAACAAGACAGAACCTCATTTCATTCCTCACCCACATGGGAACACCTACGCCAACGAGTTGGTCGAGCAAATCGTGGATATGAACGCTGGAAAATATCTGGAAGATGTGAGCGAAGCTAGAGCCACAAACTTTGAAATTGGCGTGGCAGGGTATCCCGAAGTTCATGCGGAAGCCCACGATTTGGCAGAAGAGGTTACCAACATCAAAAGAAAAATAGACGCTGGGGCTTCGTTTGTGATCACTCAGATGTTTTTTGATAACGAATACTACTATCGATTTGAGAAAACATGCCGTAACGAAGGCATCGATGTACCGCTTATTCCAGGACTCAAGGTCATCACATCAAAACGACAACTCACTGTTTTACCCGAAATTTTCGGAACGAGCATCCCCGAGAAACTCATTGATGATGTCAATGCCTGCAAAACCGATGACGAAGTGTGTCAGATTGGGATTGCTCATGCTGTTCAACAAGCACGAGCCTTGCTCGATTATGGCGTAGCTGGTGTGCACTTTTTCACAATGAACAACAGTCATGTGTTTCAACAAATTCTCCGAGAGTTCCAAGGGTGAAACACCATGTCTCCAAGGGATGAACTGGAGATGGTCGCACGGGACCGAATGCTCATCATCGATGGTGCCATGGGAACCATGATTCAACAACATCCCTTGAAGGAAGAAGACTTTCGTGACGTGCTGTTAAAGGACCATCCTATTGACTTGAAAGGGAACAACGAGATGCTGAACATCACGCAACCTCATCTCATTGAAACCATCCATACCCAATACCTCCAAGCCGGAGCCGACATCATCGAAACGAACACATTTGGCGCCACCAGCATTGCCCAATCAGAATATGGCTTAGGGGGCCGTGTTGTTGAGATGAACGAGCGTGCAGCGAAGATTGCGAAAGAAGCCGTTCGAAAACATCAGGAATTAACGGGCAAGCGTTGTTGGGTGGCAGGAGCCATTGGCCCAACAAATGTTACGCTTTCAGCTTCTTCGAATGTGGAAGATTCTGCCGCAAGAGCGGCGACCTGGGATGAGGTGTACCAAGCCTACCTTGAACAAATTATGACTCTCATCGATGGAGGTTGCGACATCATCCTCATCGAGACGATTTTTGATGTGCTCAACGCAAAAGCAGCCATCAAAGCAACACTAGATGCCTTTGAGATGAAACAGGTCGAATTGCCCATCATCATCTCGGTGACGTTTATTCAAGAAGAAGGGGACAGGACTGTCTTCGGACAAAGCGTTGAAGCCTTTTGGACCACCGTCAAGCATGCAAAACCATTCAGCATCGGCATCAATTGCGGATTGGGAGCCACGGGTTTACGAAGTAAGTTATCCACCCTCGCTAACATCTGCAACACCCGAACCCATATCTATCCAAACGCTGGATTACCCAACCCACTCTCCCCCTCAGGATTTGATGAAACGCCGCACATCACAGCCTTGCACATCGCCTCGTTGGTTCGAGACGGATTGCTCAATCTTGTAGGGGGATGTTGCGGCACCACCCCCGAACATATCCAAGCCATTCACGATTCAGTTCAAGGATTGCCCCCACGGGCCCCAGGGCAAAGAATCGAAGTTCCGACATACGCTGGCTTGGATACGTGCACCATTTTGCCCGACTCCAACCTGATCATGGTCGGGGAACGAACCAACGTGACAGGTTCGGCTCAATTTCGCAGGCTCGTAACGACTTTTGATTTTGAAAACGCCGTGGAAATAGCACGAGACCAAGTGCAAAACGGCGCCAACATCATCGACATCAACATGGATGAGGGTTTGATAGATAGCGAGGCGGTCATGACCCGTTTCCTCAACATGATTGCCACGGAGCCAGACATTGCTTCGGTTCCCGTCATGATCGACTCATCGAAATGGAGTGTGCTTGAAGCCGGCCTCAAATGCATTCAAGGCAAACCCATTGTCAACTCTATTTCCCTCAAAGAAGGCGAAGCGGTCTTCCTTGAGCAAGCGAAGACGATTCATC
>JAYODQ010000080.1:0-2358 GCA_038106355.1 Candidatus Poseidoniales archaeon
ATGCTGAGGTTGCGGGATTGACATCATCAAGACCAACCATCTGCAAAGCAAATCCGGCAAACATCAATCCTCCGAGCATCGCCCCTTTTTTCCACATCAACGCATCTCGCAGCGACGCACGTGCGTCACGCGATATTGAGAGAAGAGCGATGATGGCAATCAAAAATCGTGCTGCGATAAGTGTGAACACCACCGTGGTGATGCCGTAAGCATCGATTTCGACCTCGAGGGCGTTAAGAGCCATCTTCATCCAAATGAATGTTCCACCCCAAATGACCGTCACAAAGAGGAGGAGAATCAACGCACGTCTGTGCATTGCAGGTGAGGATTCGAAGGTGATGTTCATGCAAATTCCCTCATCGACGGTCGTATCGAATGGAATCAAGATGATGATTCTTTCATTGACAAGAAACCATATTCTCAAGTGTTACCGTTGTTCACAAGCAGGCATGGGCATGGAATCCATGTATGAGGCAACCTCATGGTATGGTAAAATTGAAACAGGCCCGATGCCCGAAAATGGAGCAGATTTTGATGCAATTGTGGTCGGCGGCGGCCCAGGTGGTTCAAGTGCAGCAGGTTATCTCGCCCTCGAAGGAAAAAGGGTCTTGCTCATCGAAAAGGACGCGTGGCCAAGGGACAAAATTTGCGGTGATGCCGTAGGTGGAAAATCGTTGAGCCATGTCAAAAATCTCGGCGTCAAAGCCGATATCGAGCAAACCGAACACTTCAGGGTCACAGGAATTGTGTTCTCTTCTCCCAAAGGCCATCATGTACGAGTTGCCCTACCTGAAGAAGACGTTGAAAAATTGGAAGCAGGTTATGCCCTTCCTCGACAACAATTCGACCACCTCTTGTTCAATCGCGTTCAGCAACTCGTCCGTGACAACGGGGGCTCCATCATCCAAGGTGGTGAAGTCATCAATGTGTTGTACGACGACGGAAACGGCGGACAAGACCCTGGTGCTGGTTCAAAATCACAACGAAGGGCAAGCGGGGTCGAAGTACGAATTGGCGGGCGTAAGGGCGAGGTGCTAACCTTCAATTCAACCAACATCGTCGGTGCTGGTGGCTACCGATGTCCTGTGGCTAAATCACTCGTTGAGGATACTTTTGGCGAAGTCATGTTCGACCGAGACCACTACTGCGGAGGGTACCGCGAATATTGGACTGGGGTCGAGGGCTGTGAAGATTCGATAGGGGACATCGAAATTCACTTTGTCGATACGGTCATTCCTGGTTACTTTTGGCTCTTCCCCGTTTCCAAAGGCGTGGTCAATGTGGGTATCGGAATGGTCGTATCTGAACTCGACAAACAATCCAAGAAACTCAAAGCACTTCAAGCCGATGTCATTGCAAACCATCCAATTTTCAAGAAACGCTTTGCCAATGCCACCATGATTGAAGGTACAGGTCGCGGATGGCAATTGCCCTTCGGATCGCCTCGAAAGAAAGCATCTCTGCAACCAAGAAGGTCTGCAGGATGTGGTCTTTGGTTGGTTGGAGATGCTGCATCACTTGTTGACCCGTTTAGTGGAGAAGGTGTTGGAAATGCCCTTGTAAGTGGAAAGATGGTATGCGAACACATTGTCGAAGGGAAAAGTGCAGAATCCTATCAACATGAACTCTGGGAATTGCTCGGACCTGAACTCTCCAATTCGTTTCGAATGCAAAAATTAAGTCGGAAGAAATGGTTGCTCAATTGGTTTGTCAAAAAGGCCAGCAAAAAACCCGTGATTCAAGAGATGATGACCGAAATGATTGCAAGTAAAGAAGCACAGGAACAACTCCATTCCAAGTGGTTTATGTTTCGAACGCTCATGTTTTAGGTGATTTCATGACTTCATTACCAACCGACATCAAAGCCATCTTTCTCGACCTCGATGGTACGATGTACATGGGCAGCAATCTTATCGAAGGTGCTCACGATTTCCTTGAGCGTTGCAAACAACAAGGCGTTGCCACATTTTTCCTTTCCAACAATTCAAGCCGTTCGGTCGACCAGTACAAAGCAAAATTGCAAGGCTTCGGGATTCATGCTACCGATGATGAAATCCTTCTTTCCACTCACGACCTCATCGCTTGGCTCCAGACAAACAACGTCACAGAAACATGGGCTGTTGCAACCAAAGGCATGTGCGAGATGCTCGAAGCAGTTGGCATCTCAACACGCAGTACGGCACCTCAGTATGTGGTGGTAGGGTACGATACCGAACTCACCTACGAAAAAATCTCAACCGCGAGTGTTCATCTTCATGCTGGCGTTCCACTTGTGGCAAGCCATCCCGATATGGTATGTCCAAGTCCACAAGGTGGGCTCCCTGATACTGGCTCGTATCTCGTCATGTTTGAAGCAAC
>JAYODQ010000081.1:0-2352 GCA_038106355.1 Candidatus Poseidoniales archaeon
TGCAAAGCAAATCCAGCAAACATGAGCCCCCCGAGCATAGCCCCTTTTTTCCACATAATTTTCTGTTTCAAAGATTGCCTAGCCGAAGTGGAAATGAGGAGCAGGGCAACGATGGCGATGAGAAATCTCGCTGCAATCAATGAGAACACAACCATGGTGATACCATAGACATCTATCTCGATAGCAAGGGCGTTGAGGGCCATCTTCATCCAAATGAAGGTCCCACCCCAAATTACGGTGACGAAAAGGAGTAAAATCAATGCGCGGCGATGCATTGCGGGTGAGGTTTCAAACGTGATGTTCACACAAAATCCCCCATCGTTGGAGGTGTCGAATCGAATGGAGATGATGATTCTTTCATTGACCAGAAACCATATTCTCAAGTGTTACCGTTGTTCACAGACAAGCATGGGGATGGAAACCATGTATGAGGCCACCTCATGGTATGGCGAAATTGAAACAGGCCCGGTGCCCGAAGATGGTTCAAATTTTGATGTCATCGTAGTCGGCGGTGGCCCGGGTGGATCAAGTGCTGCTGGCTATCTTGCACTTGAAGGAAAAAAGGTCTTGCTCATTGAAAAAGATGCATGGCCAAGAGACAAAATTTGCGGTGATGCCGTCGGTGGAAAGTCGTTGAGCCACGTTAAGAACCTCGGGGTGAAGGCAGATATCGAACAAACCGACCATTTTCGTGTCACAGGCATTGTCTTCTCTTCTCCGAAGGGCCATCACGTACGTGTTGCACTTCCCGAGGAAGATGTTCAAAAATTAGAGGCGGGATATGCCCTTCCACGTCAACAATTCGACCACCTTTTGTTCAATCGCGTTCAGAAACTCGTTCGTGATAATGGTGGTTTCGTTCTCCAAGGCGGCGAGGTCATCAATGTGCTGTACAACGATGGAAACGGAGGTGATGACCCTGGCGTCGGTTCAAAATCACAACGCCATGTCTGTGGCGTGGAAGTACGAATCGGCGGGCGAAAGGGTGAGGTGTTGTCCTTTAATTCAACCAACATCGTCGGCGCAGGTGGCTACAGATGCCCTGTTGCAAAATCTTTGGTCGAGGATACATTTGGAGAGGTCATGTTTGACCGTGACCACTATTGTGGGGGCTACCGAGAATACTGGACAGGTGTCGAAGGATGCGAAGACTCCGTGGGGGATATCGAAATTCACTTTGTTGATACTGTCATTCCCGGTTATTTTTGGCTCTTCCCAATTTCCAAAGGGATTGTCAATGTAGGCATCGGTATGGTCGTATCAGAACTTGATAAACAATCGAAAAAACTCAAAGCGCTCCAAGCTGATGTCATCGTCAATCATCCGATTTTCAAGAAACGTTTTGCCAATGCTTCCATGATCGAAGGGACCGGCAGGGGTTGGCAATTGCCTTTTGGCTCACCGAGAAAGAACGCCGCTTTACAACCTCGACGCTCAGCGGGATGTGGTATTTGGTTGGTTGGAGATGCGGCCTCTCTTGTCGACCCGTTCAGCGGTGAAGGCGTAGGAAACGCCCTTGTGAGTGGCAAAATGGTGTGCGAGCACATCATTGAAGGGAAAAGTGCCCAATCCTATCAACAAGAACTTTGGAATTTGCTCGGGCCCGAATTGACCAATTCATTTCGAATGCAGAAATTGAGCCGAAAAAAATGGTTGCTCAACTGGTTTGTCAAAAAAGCCAGTAAAAAGCCGGCCATCCAAGAGATGATGACCGAAATGATTGCAAGTAAAGAAGCACAGGAGCAACTCCATTCCAAGTGGTTTATGTTTCGAACGCTTATGTTTTAGGTGGTTCCATGGCTTCATTACCAAACGACATCAAAGCCATCTTCCTTGACCTCGATGGTACGATGTACATGGGCAGCAACCTCATCGATGGAGCCCACGATTTTTTAGAGCGTTGCAAACAACGAGGCGTCGCTACATTCTTCCTCTCCAATAATTCAAGCCGTTCTGTCGACGAGTACAAGGCGAAACTCGAAGGATTTGGCATCGAAGCCTCTGAGGATGAAATTTTGCTTTCAACCCACGATCTGATTGCTTGGCTTCAGCGATACGACATCACAGAAACTTGGGCTGTTGCCACGGATGGTATGTGTTCCATGCTCGAAGCTGTTGGTATCGCCACCCGAAGCGCAACCCCGCAATATGTTGTGGTTGGGTACGATACAGAACTCACCTATGAAAAAATTTCAACCGCAAGCATTCACCTTCATGCTGGTGTTCCCCTTGTGGCAAGCCATCCCGATATGGTGTGCCCAAGTCCGCATGGCGGACTCCCTGACACTGGTGCGTACCTCGTCATGTTTGAAGCAACCACAGGGGTGAAACCTACACACGTGTGTGGTAAGC
>JAYODQ010000006.1:0-72270 GCA_038106355.1 Candidatus Poseidoniales archaeon
ATACCACCTCGTTGGAATAATAGAACATGAGTCATGACGCTATTTCGTGTAAAATCTGTTCAATGCGACATGTTGAATCAGAGCAAGAGTATTGTGAACTTTGTGCTTCACTCCTCTCGAAATCAAAATCCACAGCATGGAACATTGAAGTTGACCCGAATACCAAAACCGAACTGCTTCGATTCATGGACAACGCCAAGCAATCACCAACGAGATGGCGAAGAATTTCATCAATCCTTCAGAGGAAAGAACTGTCTTGGTTTCAACTCCCTGATGGCACTGACCCGGTCCAAGAACTACCGTGTAGTGAAGAAGAATTTACTCAAATCATCGAATTGAAGTTTTCAAATGGGCCATTGACATGGGACCAAGAGGAGATATTGAGGAGAGGGGTGAAGCTCCACGAAGGCTCCATTTTATCCATACAAGGTAGTGATTGTTTTGTTGACCACTTTCGATTAACGAGGGCCACTCCAATCCGACTTCTGTTCAAATTCGTTTGTGATAAGGAACTCCGAAGAGGTTGGAACCTCAAGCAATTTTTCCTTGCCGCATCGGCCTTGTCGTACAACGCCACTGAAGAGTTCTTACGCAGGCATCGACCAATTTCTGCAGGTCAAGAATCATTCCATGCCATGTTAAGATGGCTTGGTAGCATTATTTCATGTTCATCAGAGCGAACCGAGTTATCCTCAGGCATCCAAGCATGGGCTTATGACGTCAATTCCCATTATCGGAGAAGAGGAGACCAAAATTTTTCTGAACACTACAAAAATGCAATTCGAAACATTCCCGACGGTCTTGAACAACTTTTCCCAGAGCCGTGGTTTCAAGCATGGAATCTCCAAACCAACATTCACCATCAAGATGTGAATCAAGTACATCCTTTACGATTTACACCGGACAAAATCAAAATTCGATGTCGGAAGCAAGATGGTTCCGCGTGCTGGGTACCAGTGTTAGAACAACCTCTTCACATCGCTTTCGTGTTGTCTGCTTGCTTTTATCCTGTTGATCATCCAGCCAGAGAACTATTTTCGGCACTTCAAGCAACATGGTTAAGTGGTGATGTCGAAGCACCCATTTCCGATACACCGTTTGGTGTTTCAATCCAATTTCTCCAGGGCTGTTTGAATGCTGCTGGAGAGAATGCAATTGTGTACCGTTCAAGAATTCTCATCATTGGAAATTTTGGCCATTATTATGAATTAAAAGTGGGACATGGGGCTCACGGAGCTCCTTACAGGTTACGTCCGCTCACATGTTCTGGTACGACTCTACGTTACGGTGAATCGTTATGTATTCACAACGGTGCGAGCCAAAGACGTTTACCCCTCGGGGATACCTTTGGTTCAGTAGTGCTTGGAATTACCAATGACGCAATCTCTTCTCAGCAAGTGGATAGTCTTCGACATCATCTTGTGAGGAATTCTCCGTTGCTTTTCACGCCATCAAATCGAATGGAATTTTTAGAGAGGATTGATAGCCCAATTTTCAATCAATTCGTCCATCAAAATACCCACTATGTACCAGGCCACCACCACAACGAACGAGATATTGGAACAGTTCGTTGGTTTCACAAACAAGAAATGCAATCTGTTGAAAAAACAAGGCAAGTTCAATTGCATCAAAACCAATATGAGAATGCGAGGTGGGCAGAACGAATCTTCATAGAAAACAGGAGAATGGACCGAAATTTTTTGCGGGATTTTAGTGAAGGTCCTCGAACTACATTGGAAGAATTTTCCCATCGAGAAGCAGTTCTTGCTTGGAAAAGATTGGTTGACCAATCGCTCAATTCAGTTGAGGATGAAAATGTTACAGGGCCACGTGGAATACACGACTACATTAGGAATATGAGAATCAATCGAGACCCTCCCTTCAACCAATTTGATATTTACATAGGCCGTGACCATAATCGTGTGACTTATCTCCACGGTTGTGGGGATGTTCGTGATGGAGAAAGGCGTTGGTGTGAAACATTCGCACGCGTTTGGGAATGCATGCATCTCCAACCCATCGACTCAACACTACAGGTGTATACTCAAGATGCTCAAGTGTTGGGATTCCAGCACTATGGATTGAAAGTTACCCTTCGTGATGGTGATGAACGAAATTTCGTCATAAAAATGGCTGAACTCCTCGGCTATGAACTGTTGGTGGAGGACGGGCAAAACATCACAATGATACGAAGGCATCCACACCGCACCGAAGCAAGAATTGAAATCGCGAGATTGTTGAATGTTTTACAGCAACGCCAGGGTGCTGAAAAAGCACCGCCTCGTTGGTGGAATTATATTGATTCCGAAGGTGAGCCAAAAAAGGCTGAACGAGGACGCTGGCAATTGCACGAGGATCTCACCGATAACCCGAGGGCTCAAAAATCACGTGTGCAGTTTGAAGATTTGTAAATTCATCATCTCATGTTCTTCAAACGATGAGTCACCTACAATCTCCTCTTTGTCTTCCAAATGACACTAAGGGCGAAAATAAAACCGAGCTCCATGGTGCTCAAATAGGGTAACGGATTTTTGGAAGGGGCCTCATCAGAGGTCATCGGTTCATCACAACATCCCGGTAAAACAATTGGCTTGAATTCATAAATGAGGTGAACTTCAATATCATCTCCATCAAATGCAACTGGAATAGGTAAGGTGCTTGTTCCATTCATAGCGTTGCCCAATGAGTGAATTTCTCGCACGATGTGAGGGTAATATCCGAGCTGGTTAGTACCATCTTCGAATGTCGCACCACCCTCAACAAACCAAACTTGAACATCGAGCGAGTAATTTTCAAGAATGCTTGATTCAAATGTGACATTCCATGCAACGATACCTACATCGCCAGACGGTGTCCAAATAAATTGGGTCGTGCCATCATCAATTGGTGGTGTTGAATTGGTCAACTCATCATAGTCTGCTTTCAAAGACTCGCCTTCGGCGACACTCCCAATTTTCTTGAGGTAACCATTGAACACCACCGTCGGCGGAATTCGGAGGTCATAACGTTCTTCCCAACGTTCATCCAATACGACCGAACCAAAAGGGTCCTCAGTTTCTCCGATAGCTCGGTGAAAGTGATACTGTTGAAGGAAATTTGATGGAATTTCATCTAAAGCATGCTCCACCTCCACACAATTGGTACACCAAGTCGCAGTATAATCCTCGACCAACGCTGGCAAATCAACGAATTGATCGTATGCAATTGAAGAATTCGATGCGTTGGTCCACTGGCCACCGACAATAAATCCGACATCCAATTCTTCAACAGGGCCTGCGGTACTCGAAGGGACTCCGCAGACAAGCATTAGGCCGAGAACAACGACGAGCCATGTTCGCATGAATCTTCGATTCACAACTTTGGTTTGACCTTTACCCTACTTTTCTTCAGGAATATCAGAATCATCGTTTGTTGTGCTTTCGTTGCTAGCGGATCGAATTTGCTCTGCAAGGACTGCAATGATGAACGCAAGAGGTAGTAACGTTCGATCTTCCCGAACCATTCGAATGAAATTTGATAGTCCTTGTGCAGTCATTGATACCTCTTCTGCGATAAGTGTGAGATTGCGATGACTTCCAACATGAGCCTCTAAAGAAACATACACAAGCATGGCCATGATTTTCTTTGCCGGGTGATTGGTCAGTGGACCTTCGAGAGATGCTTCTTTGAGAATGTTCATTCGTTGTTCGATGTCATTGTTCATGCTCTCCAGTGTGTCATCATCGATACCGTAGTCTGATAACGCATCGATGAGGATTTTCAAAGCGACGGTGAAATCTTCGTCTCGGTTCGTGACCATAAGGTCCTTATTTTGTCGGTCAGCGATGAATCGAAGTCCATCGCAACGAAGTTGATGGCGAATTTGTGCCTTGAGGCACTTATCGACAATATTCTTTGCTTTCACGACCAATTCCAGCGGGATGCCCAAAGCTTCACGTTGCTTTTCGAGTTGAACTCGTTGAATAAGTCCTAACTTTGAAGCCCATTCGAGAATTGCCATTGCAAGGAGGTAGTTGTTGAGTGGGCCAGCCGTTGACCTTTCTGTTTCGCCTTGTCGTGTGAAGAAATCTTTTGAAATTCGATTGACACTCTGAGCGACATTTTTGAGATTCTTCTCCTTTCGTCGAGACTGTTCAAGCTCCTGGATTTTAGCATGGTCTTCCTCGCTAAATGGTTGAATGCAAGCATCAATGATTCTCTCAATGCTTAACATTGCATCTTCACCAACGAGATACGTAACAGCAGATTTCACCTCTCGAACCTGTGGGTTTCGTTCGCGTTCTTGGGTGCGTTGGTTGCCAAAATCCAAACTTCGCCTCAAGGCAGGATTAATTCTACACCCAGTGTGGTCAAATCCACTTCGGGTTCTTTGGTAGGTGCCCCCAAGGTCTGCACGTGATGTTACGCGCTCGTGAGTTCGGTGTTCACCGAACAGATTAGATGCGTTGTTCGTTTCATCATTTTGTGGTGCAGGCATCACGAAACCACAATCTTCGCAAACACATTCGGCTTTTTCATCGTCAATACGGAGGTCCCTCCCTCCACAATCATCGCATTGTTTTGTCATTTTCTCAACATCCTTTTTGAATCTGTGAGCAAGAAAACATGAAATTCATTCATGATGTTAATTCAAAGGCAAAATTGCCTAAAAAACAAATTCTCGCCACACAGATTTGTTAGTTAGAAGCACCCTGTTATTAGTTTTTTCGGTTCCAACTTCGATCTTCAAGCCGATTTTTCAAATTCTATCTTCGTATTCGTAATACTTCGATGAATTGAATCCAGATAATATGTAGCACTGAAGGTTGATAAAGCCTCGCAATTAGTAAGAAAAAGTCGAGAAGGCGGGCGAGGAGAATGATTACATCAGAGCCAGTTGAATTGGGCCGTGGTGCACCAAACTGGCTGAAAGCGACCATTCTCGACGGAAAACTTGAACGAACACTGATTCTCCACCCCACGAGTGAATATCGACACGATTTTGTAAATCAATTGCATCAACAAAATACTGTTGTCCATCCAAGTAATCATGTGACTTACGATGGCCTCATCCGGCAACTTGCCAGTGATCTCAGGCTACCAACCGTTATTGATGTCGACATTTCAACCTTACAACAAATTCATACTTTTTTGGAGAGGAGGGCTTCTGAATTCGCATTTCCACTTCTTCATAGTGGAGTGCATCCGTGGTCGTTTTCAAAGACCCAACGGGTCCTGACAACGCTGGCCTCACTTCTCCAAGGCGAGCAGCCTTGGAATTGGAGTGAAAATCCAGGATTTGATGACATCGTTACCGAACTCCACGTCTTTGAATCTCAACTGCAACGCACGTTGCCATTTTTTCTAGAATACCATGTGCTTGAAGCATTGAAACAAACCAAGAGCAAACCATTCCATCTACGACTGATTGAGGGCATCATCATCCTCAATCAGCCACCCGATTATACGCAGATGCAATCCGCTATTCTTCAACACCTTGCTGATTGGGTGCCAATTCATCAACTCATTGCCAAAGGGTCGTTTAGGCTTGGTTTTCACGGACGGTATCTTGTTGACAAAGCCTACGATAAATTGGATGTATTGCCTCTTGGTCTTGATAAAATTGAACGTCCTCACCATGTTGAATCGGGCTGGCAAACTTCAGTCGGAAAAGAAAGGGGTACCAAATGTGTGCGTTTTCTTCTTTCGGATAAAAATGAGACATTCGAAGCGGTGGGGCAATGTATTTCTGAATATTTACAACACAACGAAGGTAACATCATCATCATCGATCCATGCAGTGAGCAACACCATGCATTGTGGGGCCAGCATCTTGCTTCAAGCGGCATTCAAGTCGACACACCTGGAGTCGCACTTCATCACACTCCACATGTGCAACAAGTCTTGGGAATTGCAAGAATAGGCTATGGTGTCCATGCTTGGTCATTTGCAAACATTCTTCGCCTCGTTCATTCTAGTTCTCTCAAACTTATCGACGATGCATTTCCTCAATTGATTCACCCACTTCACAATACTTGGCGACCAAATTTACACCAACATGTTTTGGAAAAATGCTCTTCTGCTCATCATCTCCTTGGGGGGCCAGGTGCACTTGCTCGTTGGAGGGCACATCTTCAACGAATGCAACCAATTGAGAACCAATATGTGTCCATCAGTGCTCAAGAAATTGAAGAAACCCAATGGGCTCTTGCTGCATTTGCACGGTTCATGACACCCTTATTGTCTCCAGAAGACAGTTATGTTGCCCAACTTGACATAGAAGGAGCGAGCACACAACAGCAACTTCCACTCCCCAAAAGCCCACCTCATGTATTTGCGTGGTTTGAACAATTGTTGAGCAAGATTGACTGGAGCCATCTTCTATCCTCTCAAGTTGAACATCATCAAGAATTACAGGGCTTTGAAAAGTTGATTTCGCATGTTCGAGCCCTCTCAACATCCATCCCACCTTCATCGTTTGGGCAATTTGGAATCCATTGGTTTTTGGAAAGGTTGACATATATTTGTGCACAGGTGAAGACGAGTTTTTCACCAAGTAATTCAAATAAAATTCGCATATTACAACCTAGTCAAGCATTTGGCCTAGAGTGTGATCTCATGATTCTCACCCATATGGATTTGGAATCATGGTCAATGCGACAGCCTGTGATTCCTTGGTTGGATGAATATTCTAAGCAAGAATTAGGATTCTTTTCGAACGACCAACGAATAAGGCAAGGACGCCATCAGTTACGTCATTTACTCAATTGTTCGCCCCAAATAGCCATTTTTGATTCAAGTTTAGAAGAAGGCGGTGAACCATCGGCACCTCTTTCTGAATGGTTGACCGAAATCGGAAACGACGGTTTGTCTGCAATCACAACTCCATTTGATTGGATGAATGTAGGTTCAGGGGGCAATTCATCATCGTACTGGGGGCACCACTACGATGAAAAAAATAAATTGACATGGATAACGCCTCACCCGCTTCTCATTCGTCAAGAACAGGGGCGATACATCATTGAAAAGAATGGGACACGGCAACGTAACATTCGACAAAATCTTGGTCTTGAGTTGAAATACGGACTTCAACCGTCTCAATCGCTCACCAGCATTGACTCTTTTTTGCCCTCCATGGAACGACAACTGCATCAAGATAGGATATTACGGCAGCCATCGAAAAACGATGTAGTGAAAGGTGGAGTATTGGCATGGGATTCTCGAGGTTTACGTTCGTCAATATCAGACCTCAAATTCAGCATGAATCTAAAACAAGCTGAGAAAGAAGACACGGCAATCGTCGCCTTCCCCCATCTTGGGATTCGGGGCAGTCGAAGTTTAACGCCTTACATCGACCCAAATCCCTTGCCTCCAGCCCTTCTTCATCAGCCTGAGATGACACCTTTTAGCGGAGTGGTTTCAAGTGCACTTGAACGCAATCGATGGTCTCCATCTCGTCTTCAAGCATGGTTAGAGTGTCCACGAAAGGGGTGGGCAAAGCAATTTCTTAATCTTGAAGATGCGCCAACAGATTTGGAGGAAGATATCGACGCTATGAAACGAGGAGATATGGTGCATGAAATTTTGGCCCACATTCTTGCAAGTCATGGAGTTGAAGCATACGGCGATGAACACTCCTCCCCACTTCCACTTCATTGTGGGCCGATTCCTTCAGTTGAACAGGGGTGGGAACTCGCATTATCTTATCTTGCAGAACATGTCACTTGGCTGGAACAAGATTATGCCATTTCAGTCCATCGTTGTCGAGGACTTATTGGCTCATCCCCCCAAGCATGGCGAGAGCATTTGGAAGGCACTCGTTTGTTGCCTCTTGGCGGTAGCATAGGTCACCTCATCAACCAAACATATTCGCTCATCTCTTCCGCTCCAGTTGCTGTCGAATGGCCTGTTTCGCAAAATGACCTTGGATTTGTGAATCTTGGAGGTGATGATGATTTCACGTTGTGCGTCAATGGTTTTGCAGATAGGGTTGATGTCATTGTTTTCGATGAAGCATTAGAAGACGCCTTAGTCGATATGGGTTTACTCAATGAAACAGAATTTACTGACCCATTTCCAATGGATTTTGAAGATGAGATTCGTTCTGCCCAACGGTATGTGATCATCCGAGACATCAAGACCGTCCATGGTCCGAAATCAGACAATATAGGTGCTCGACACTTCAAAGGTCTTTTGCGTGAATTGCAACTTGCACTGTATGCTCGTGCTTGGGAAATCACCCACCCCAACGACCGAGTTGTGGGCATTGGAATTAGTGAAGTTGGCGAATGGTCAGAACATTATGTTGAACTTGATGGTTCGGCCTTTCCCCCCAATGTTTCGATCAGTGGTATCGGGAGACAAACTCAGATACTGAGCAAATTCTACCCAACCACAACAGATGAGAAACGGACCATGACCCCATTTCGAGTATGGATGAACGAGAGAATTCAAACGGCATTGAGGGTGCTACAAACCGCAGCTCAAGGGCATGTTAATCCAACGCCAGGCTCGTATTGTTCGTATTGTCCAATCAACAATGTTTGTACACTCTTTGACCTCGCTGGAGGTGAAATGGATTGACCAATTTCAATAACAGCCAACGACTTGGTCTCGATGTTGATAAGCACATTGCCCTTGATGCTGGAGCAGGTACAGGTAAAACCACTGTGATGGCCCAACGCTATATTCAACACCTTTTATCCACCCTTCAACGCTCTACACTCGTGACGCCTCATGGTCCTCGAGATATCCGAATTGCACCGAGCTCATTAATGTCCATGCCAAAGTCACGAACTTCAGTTGAAGAATGGCCGGGTTTACTTCCGTCTGAAACAGTAGCCATCACATTCACAAGAAAAGCAGCATCAGAACTCAAAGCCCGCATTCGTGATGCTTTGTCTCGATTACGAGATACATCAACTTCAACCGACAAAGAAGGAATATTCGACCCAAGAATTCAACAAAGTGGAGATGTTGAAATGTTGCTCTCTCAACTTGACAATGCACCAATTTCAACCATCGATAGTTTCCTCAATCAACTCATTCAACCATACCTCGATATCGTTGTCGTCACGCCTCCAACTGAACAAATTTCAGAAGAAATGTCAAGAATTCTCATACAAGATACACTGAGCAGTGTTTGGAGATTACGACATGTCGAGGATGCATTAAATGCTGGCTTGCTTGAAAATCCAGAAGAATTCCTCGGAGCAAGAGATAGACTTGCTGTTCGTCTTGGTGGGCAATCCAATGCAGAAGTCGTCATCAAAGGTTTGATGGCAAAATCGATGTTCGTTGATGAAGCTCATCGAAATTTACTGAGGCGAGCCCAAGACCAAAACATCGAATGGAATGGACATGATGTTGGGCCTATTGAACTGCTCTACGACATTATGTTTGATACAATGGACCAAGAACATCTTGAAACATTTTTTGCAACATTGTTTGTTCGTTTAACGAATTGGGTTGAACACTTCAGAGCATATGCTTCCCAATGCATCCCTGCTGGTCCGGCATATACACAAAGTCGAATGCATCATCTTATCCATTTGATTGAACATCCACCTGGGCAAGAACCGCTCGGTCAACTTCGATGGATTTGGCGAGTGTGCTTATCCATATCAAGTATGTCAAGTCTGAATGGAAGTGGCACGCCATCATACTTTCCACGTGGTACTCTTCCAAGTGATGATTGGCCAGCAGGTCTCTTCAAAAAAGGTGAATCAAATTTTAGTGACAAAGACCTAAAGAAACAAGTTTTTGATGTTGGATTGGAGTTATCTGACCTGATAAAGGAACACTTGCTCAGCCAAGAATCGTCAATTTTCTTACTGCTCGCACGAAGTATTTTCACGCTTCAACCTGAAGATGGATATGCGTTCATGCCCCCTGGTGTCTCTTCGTATCTGTATGGATTGAATACAGAGATACCACACCAACATGAAGGCTTCGGCCACTATGTAGGCGAAGAACTTCAGATGGATGTACTACGAGATTTGTTCTTCGTTCACAAAGGAACTCAACAAATTCATTCCCACAGAAAAGCGATGGATGGATTCAGTGATTTTGATGATGTGCTTCGATATTCTGCAGACATATTGCTTTCACGTTGCCCAGATATGTGTCGACACATGTACCCTCGAGAGGCCGTTGATGCCCTCGATTCAATGACTTCAGAACCATGGACAGATGTGCACATCGCAAGGGCCATGACCATCTTGCATGATAACGAAGAATGCAGAAAAGATTTACAATATCGATATCGAATTCTCCAAACTCTTCGAAGGCAATTCAGGGCATTCATCATCGATGAGTATCAGGATACAAATCCGAGTCATGCGAGGCTGTTAGCTCGATTGTGGGGTCGACGTGTTCGATCCTCGGAGGAGGTCAAAGAACCGATTGGATACTGGGAACCAACAATTTGTATTGTGGGGGATATGAAACAAAGTATCTACCGATTTCGTCAAGCGGAAGTTTCTGTGATGCGAAATATGGTTGAACAGATACGACAAGCCAACCGAATGGAAGAAGATGATGAGCGATTTTCAGAACTGCGAAGGCAAGACCATGGAAGAGACCCAAGGCCTGTTGGCGATGGGGCTTCTGGAAATGCATTTACGAACAAACACTCCGATGGCAAGAAAAGTGCACCATTTTCTTATGTTCATGTAGCTGAAAGGGATGACGATGAAAGCAGTTTCATGACCGATTTAGAGTGGGTTCAACGTCGAAGAGAAGGGCATATTGATTTGACAACGAATTATCGAACTCGATCCCATTTGCTTGAATTTATGAATGATGTGTTTGATGATGTGTTTTCGCCAAGACATGAGACTATCGTCGGAAACTGGTACGCTGATGCACAGCGGTTGCGCCCAGGACGAACAGATGGAGGAGGATACCTTGAATGGCTTCTTCCAATTCAAACCCAAACCGAACAAGCAAGCACTGACATGAATGATAGCTTTGACCCATTCCTCGATTCACGTTCATCGGTTAAACAACTTGAAAACGAACTTATCGCCGAAAGGGTTGCATCACTCCTTTCAGGGCAAAGCACGAGAATATGGGATACTGAGAACAACCTTTGGATAGAAGTTGGAGACCAATGCGAATATCAACCTCGCGATATTATGATCCTCTTTCATGCAAGAACCCACGTTCCTGATTTAATTCAACGGCTCTCCATTCGCGGAATTCCAGCGGTATCGGATAAACAGGGTGCATTGCTTCACCAACCAGTCATTCAACCTTTGATGTCGATGCTTGAATTCATTGCGTATCCAGATTCACGAAGGGCCTTGTTCGGTGTATTGCGTTCACCACTGGTAGGACTCAACGACGACGAAATCAATACGCTCTATACAACAGAATTGAAGAACGATTTGTTCTCATGCTTTGATTCTCCTTTGTTCCCTCAATCAATTCAAAAAATGTTTTACGATGTAAATTCTTATCGTCGACAAGGTCGTTTTTCTGATATATTCGATTATCTTCTCGATTATTCGGACCTCCTCGCAGTCCATTCCACCGAATCTGAGCGAAATCATGTTGAAGCTTGGTGTGCATTGCTGAATGATGCATTAGCAAATTTTGGATACAATATCCTTGCCACTCAACGTCATCTTCAATCATTGAAAGCATTAGGAAATGACGGTCCTCCAGCAGAATCAACATCGTCTGCAAACGCGGTTCAAATTATGACGCTTCACAAGGCAAAAGGATTGCAGGCCAAAGTGGTCATTGTTGCTGGTATGTTTGGCGCAGGTCAACAAGATGCATCCCAATCTGTGCGAGATAATGTCCTTGTTACCCCTCAAATTGTCGCAGGACGAATTCAACCATGGACTGACCACGATCGCCCTCACGATGGTCTGTGGGAGTTCACCAAAGCCATTGAAGATGCACAAGGGCGTGCGGAAAGGCGAAGGCAACTCTATGTCGCCCTCACTCGAGCCGAAGAGCGATTGATTCTTGTTGGGTCACCTTCGTCTAGTACATTCGATGATGAATCTCAATGCTTCAAAATAAAACGAAGCACAAGTGTTCGTTCATTTGGAAATATGCTGATTGATGCCATGCGACATGTCGCAAAATGCGGGGGAAGCGAGCACTCTCCTTGGCTTCTTGAAGGAGATTTTGAAGCAGAACAATTACCCCCTGTGACTGAATCGCCCCTCTTCATCAATCCTGCACACTTGTTCATTGATTCGACATTTAATGAATCAGCTGTAGGTTCGTTACGTATCTATCATCATCCTGACTGTTTTACAAGTTCACAGCCAGTTTCGGTGTTACAACAGACGTTGAATCTTTATTCAAGATTAGGGCAAGATGTTCATCTTCAGGCACGCTCAAGAAATATTCCACACTTGAATCTTGAAACAAAAGGCACGGTGTTTGACCTTGATACTTCATTTCGATGTCGAAGAAGACATTGGCTTGGTCATGTATTAGGTTGGCAAACAGAACCACTGTATATTCAATCTCGCCAAAAAGAATATGCCCAATCCAAGTTCCCTCGTCCCACCGAATTTGGTCTGATTATGCATCGTCTCCTTGAGGTAGGTTTACCAAACCCTTGCAGCCATAACGGTAGGACGCCGCTTTTACCTAAGGAATGGTTCATAGAAAATGAAAGCAAATTGCTTGATGATTCAACCATCGAGAATGTGATCACAGAGTTTGGAGTTTCATCATCTGATGCTAAATTTTCATCGACAAAACAACGAGTGAAAGAAATTTCTACCTTGATTGTGGGACAAAGGTTGGGTCTGCTCCTGAGCGGGGTTGAATGTGAAGGATTCCATATCGAAGCCGTTCGCACAGAATTGCCATTCCGCCACACACACAACATCTCACAACTATGTATTGAACGCACAAAAGAGACGCCATATGGGTCAGAAATCATGTCCATCATTGATGATATATCGATGATTTTTGAAGGGCGAATTGACTTAGCAATCGCACTACGTGATGAGCAAAACAAAGGGTATCTACAGGTGGTCGATTTGAAAACAAAAGGTTGTCTTGATGAATTTTCAAGTGATAGCAAACAGGGTCATCCGTTACAAGAAAACCATCAGAACGTAGAAGATTCTGAACCGAGAACTCATGATGAATTTGAACTGCTTAACGAACACAGATTGCAATTAACCATGTATTCAATGGTGCTTGAATCCATCGAGGAACGAAAAGAACCAAATGAACGTCGAACAATACTTCCACCATCCATATTGGTTGGTGCATCAGGGCGGATGATACAACTCTCACAAGAGCAATTCAACCAAAGCAAATCAGATATTCTTGAGCATCTCAAATGGCGAGCTTTCGTGCATTCGACTCCACAATCACTTGAGGCTCCACCCCGACTTGAAACAGATAAGGAATGTCGCTCTTGTCCATTTTTCATTGGCGATGTTCGTCGGTGCGGACCCGAATCTGAGGCATTAGGACTCAAGGTTTTTGACCCATCAAAATGAGCGTGCCTGCCCAATCATCTGATGCACCAGTTCGCCTTGATGTCACGTGTTGAAAACCAATGGACTCTAAGCAATCTCTCCATCCCTGTTCACTTAAAGTTGTCATGTGTACGCCTAATTTTTCTGGCCAAGTGTGGCTTGATTCATTTTCGAGATAATGATCAATTCCAAAGACGAGCCAGCCATCTGAATTGAGCCAATGTTCGTACACTGAGGCAAGAAATTCCTGTGGTTGATGCAGATAATACATGAATTCCATGCTCATCGCTAAGTCAAATTTCTCTCGTGGGGCCCATTGAGGCAACGTTGCGAGGATGTAGTCACCATGTGGGTCAATCTGCTTTGCTTTTTGAATCATATTTTCTGCACCGTCGATGCCGATGGCCTTCGTACACTGGAGGTTGGATTGAAACTTTCGAACGACCCAACCATTTCCGCATCCGATATCGATGAATGTAAAATTTGATTTCATGAAAGGAAGAATCAATTCAATCATTGCATTTACCGAAGGTCCATGACCTTGTTCCATTCCTTCATCTTTGCCGATTTCAGCCCAATCCGAAAAAACATCGGTAGCCGTCTTTGTGTTCATGTTCATTTCCACAAATCACTATTCGATAAATATCTCCACGATAGAAAAAAACATGTCCTCAACACACTTGCAATGGATATGCAAATCTCATCACAGCCAATCGAGGAAGTTCTTTATCCTCCAATTGAACCACATACGACCGGTTTTTTGGAGGTCACATCACTTCATACCATTTTTTATGAGAGGTCTGGAAATCCCGATGGCCTTCCCATTATCGTCATTCATGGTGGACCAGGTGGTGGCAGTCACCCTTCGTATAGGCAATATTTTGACCCAGAAAAATTTGACATTATCCAATTTGACCAGAGGGGTTGCGGCAAATCAACACCGCATGCTGAATTGGAAGAGAACCATACACACGCCTCAGTTGAAGATATTGAATCATTGAGGAAATTGTTCGGCTTTGAAAAATGGCATGTCTTTGGAGGTTCTTGGGGTTCAACTCTCTCACTCATCTATGCTCTCCATCACCCAGATCGAGTGCTTAGTTTAGTGCTAAGGGGCATTTTTATGTGTCGAAAAAGCGAGTTGCAATGGTTTTACCAAGATGGTGCCAGCCATATCTTTCCTGATGCTTTTGAACCCTACCGAGACCACATCCCTCTCCAAGAGCGAGATAACCTCATCGAAGCCTATTATTCTCGTCTGACCGATGCCGATGTTGATGTTCGAAGGGCTGCAGCACGCGAATGGACTCGATGGGAAATGGCGACCAGTCGTTTGTTTCCCGACCCCAAATACGTAGAAAAAGCGGAAGATTTGGATTTTGCAGTTGCATTCGCTCGAATCGAATGCCATTACTTCATCAATGCAATATTTGTTGAAGAATCTTACATCTTAAACAACATCGAAAAAATCAATCACATTCCAACCATCATCGTTCAAGGGCGGTACGATGTGGTTTGCCCAGCACGAAGTGCATGGGAGTTGCACAAAGCAATGAAGCACAGTCAACTCATCATCGTGCCAGATGCAGGTCATTCGATGGGTGAGGTCAGTATTGCTCGAGAATTGGTGTCTGCTACTGACAAAATTTGAACATTGGAAATACGAGACCAATATGGCATGTTCAAGCGTCGGCTTGATATGTAAGGCCAATGTGGATTAGAAGCAGGCGTAGGCCGAGGTGAGCAAATTGACAGACGGTACAATAACCGATGAGGTTCGAATAAAGGAGTTACAAGACGCCCTTAGAACAGAAACCGACCGACTTCAGAAATTGTTTGCAGCCTATGAAACACAAGAAAAAGAACTTGTTGATGCAAGAGCTGAAATCGAAGTTCTCGAAAAAGAAATTATTGACAGAGAAATCGAAAAGGAATCCCTTGAATCCATTATCGCTGAAAAGGATGTCAGACTCCGAGAATTGGAGCGAAAAGCAACAACATCGATGAAAAGAGTCGAACACCTTGAACCAGAACTTGAGAAAATGGAAGAAAAGTACACTCGAGAAAAAGACCGACTCGGCAAGGTGTTTTCTATCGCAGAGGAGTTGGACAACGATCTTCGTCTTGCGGTTGCTGAAATGTCAGCAAGAGATACTTGGTACATGGACCACATGGCTTTGTTTGAAGAACTGAACAAGGCCATTAAAGTGCGTTACGATATGATTGAACGGGCCGTTGAAGCAGAACGAAAATCTCAGCATCTGCGACGTGCGTTTACCGAACGCGTTGACGAACTTGTCGAGGCACGTGCGAGCGAACTGTCAGTCGAGGATGAACAGTCTGAAGACGTCGAAGAGGAAGCACCACCCATAGAAGAAAGTTCATCACCAGAAGCCACAATCGAAGATGCAGGAGATGATGATGCATCGGTCGATGAAGAACCTGACAGCACACCGTCTGACAAAGAAGAAACTACTTGGTCAGATGCAGCAGACCCCTGGTCGTCATCATAATCGGTGAGACAATGGGCGGATTAGCCCCCGGAGGTTTAGCGCCAGTTTTGACGACTGGAACTATGGGCATAAGTGCTCTCATTGTTGGTACAATCGTTGATCCAGTTGCAGGATTCATTCCTTTATTTGGCGTGCTTTGTATCATGATATCGTTGTTTTTTGCAAATTTTTGGAGAGATCCTGATCGACCAATTCCAAAGGATGAAGGCGTTGTGCTTTCTCCTGCAGATGGTCATGTGATGTTTATCAAACGAGAACGGGCAGTGGGGCGGCGACCATCTTCATCGGAACTCGATTCAAACGAAATTATTCGTGACGCATTGACAGGCGATTGGTTTGCAAAACCATTGGATAGCCCGCTTCGTTTTGAAACTGAACAACGATTTGAAGAAGTTCCTCAAGGTGAAGAATCGGACATTGATGTTTGGCGTATTGCTGTTTTTATGTCTCCACTCGATGTCCATGTGAACCGAAGTCCAATTGAAGGCGAACTTATCATCACTGAACATCGAAAGGGAAAGGGTCTCAAAAGAGGTCCATTTTTACCCGCGTTCAAGAAAGAAAGTGAATTCAATGAACGAGTTCGAAATGTGTTTGAAAATAGTCAAGGAGAACGCATCGAAGTCACTCAAATCTCTGGAGCCCTTGCCCGCACAATAGTTCCTTGGGTCATAGCTCCCTTTTCCCTTCGACGTGGCCAAAGAATCGGGATGATTCGATTAGGTTCAAGAGTCGATATTCGAGTCAAGGCAGATGCTTATCTTCCCAACGTTGTTTCGGCAGAGGAAAAAAATGCTCAGCACCCCAAGGGGGAATTTGTTCAAGCTGGGTCAAGCATTCTTTTTGTACCAAATCTTGTGGAGGAGGCTGAATGAAACCTCTCTACCGTACTCTACCGGCATTCTTGGTTCTGCTTCTTGCTGCAGCACCAGCCTTGTATTACCAAGTTGGATTGTATGTGTATTTTGAAATTGCCAAAACAGATTTGGAATGTACCAGTCATGCCCCGTACAATACACCAGCCGAATTTGAACCCCACCTTTACCCAGAAAACATCGAAGGATACACTCACCAGTGGAATGACACCATCGTAGCGAATATAAGCCAATATTACATGCAATCATGGGAAAACGCTACCATTCACCTTGAAGATGAACCCATCAGTATTTCTGCATGGTATGTGGAACAAGATACAAATGCACCATGGGTGATTCTGATCCACGGCATCCGGTCATGCAAAGCAAATCACGAGGTTCTCATTCCCGCAGGGATGTTATCGAACAATGGGTTTAATGTCTTGATGATTGATCTGCGCGACCACTGGCAAAGTACGGTTGAAGATGAGTTAGTTTCTGCAGGTCAACGAGAATGGCGGGATGTCTTGGCGGCTTGGTCTTGGCTTCAATCTGAAAAGGGTGTCCAGGCAGAACACATTGGGCTCTATGGTGCATCGATGGGGGCTGGAACTGCAGCCCTAACCTTCGCTCAAGAATCTATGATTCAATCTGTTTTCTTGGATTCTGTGTACTTCTCTATGGACACCATTTTGCGTGAAGAACTCGAATATCAGGGATTACCTCCTGTGTTGGTTGATGCTGCAATTTTCGCAGGTAAAATGTATTCAGGCGATGATATCGTCGATATTGAACCATATGAGGCGGCAGAGAGACTCAATGGCCGTTGGATGTTTATCGCTCAGTCCAACAACGACACACGTATTCGATTGCATCACGGGAACAGTATGTGCGAGGCAGCCAAAGAGCATAGTGAACACGTTGAGTGTTGGTTTGCCGATTCTGCGGTACAATTCACCTCAGATGATGGTGAACAAGCAGTGCTTGCTCATGTAACATTGATGCTCACCCAACCAGAATTGTATGAACAAAAATTGGTGATGTTCTTTACACAATCACTCAACGCAGGAGTTTGATGCACATGGCCGAACATCATTCATTGCTTTCACCGACTTCAAAGAGGTTAAGAATTCATGACTTGGTCAAGGCACCAGAGAACACGCCATTCGCTCAAAAAAAGAAGCACGCATGGGATGCGAAAGACCCAGCATTGGTGTACCAAACTCCTGAAGTGACTGCTGAGGGTTCCATTTGTCAAGCAGCCACGATTATTTTGCGAACCAAAGGGTGCCACTGGTGGTGGTCATCAGGTTGTACGTTTTGCGGTTACTTTAATGACACAAGGGACGACGTTACCTCAGATGACTTACATGCTCAATGGGAGGAAGCGAAGAAGAAGCTTGATCATTTTTCAGAAGTGGACATGGTTAAAGTCTATACTTCAGGTAGTTTGCTTGAAGACAGAGAAATCCCCCTCGACTTTCAAGAGACGGTCTTGAAAGACTGCCATGCACTTCAAAAGGAATTAATCATTGAAAGCCGATGTGAACAACTGACACAAGAGAAACTCTCTTGGGCAGTATCTCACAATCCGAAGTTTACTGTTGCCATTGGCCTAGAGGCGTACGATGATGAGGTCCTTCGATTTCACGTGAACAAAGGATTCACGACAGCATCTTGGCATCGAGCAGTAGAAAATTTGAGAGCATTTGATTTACGAGTAAAAACCTACCTCATGTTCAAACCGCCCTTCATGAGTGAAGCTGACGCCCTTGACCACTCAATTTCTTGGATTTCTTCTGTCGCTCCGCTCTCGGATGAGATATCGGTGAATCCAATGAATGTTCAGAATGGAACAGTCATCGATCGACTTTATCGCAACGGCGATTATCATCCACCTTGGTTGTGGTCTCTGGTCGAAATGATTCAGCGAAGTCACTTGGCCTTGGAACAAAACAATTCAAAAACACGGATTATCGTTCATCCAACGGCAGGAGGAAAACTTCGAGGCTCACACAATTGCGGTCAGTGCGATGCAGAGGTTGTTGCAGCCATCGAACGATATGCAGTATCGGCATCTCTCGAAGAATTTAGTGGCCTTTCTTGTGAGTGTAAACTTCGATGGTCACTTGAGTTAGATTTGGAGCGAACGATGCCTTTGCCGTTAGGCATTTCCAAGCATCGCCGAACTTCAAAATTCGATAAACTTCGTTCACCCTAACATCAAAATTTTCCAACTCTTGCTTGAATGCCTTAACTGAATCTTTATGGATACCCGTCAAGTGGCGTGAGCATACCTCTATGGTGAGTGAGTACGATGACAGATACATCAGTTCTTCCAGACACAACCGTTGGAAACAATGAACCAACCACGTCGAGAATGATTCTCGTGCTCATGGTCGTTGCTATTCTTGGATTTTTTGCACTTTTTTCAAATATTTTTGGCTGGGATAATATCCCACTCCTCGGCGAAATTGTACCTTTGATAGGTAACCTTGGCGGAGGGGGAATTTGGTATTACCTCCTAGGATTCATCATCGGAATTGGTGCTATTGTTGCCACTCTTGTAGGGGAGATACTTGTCGATTGAGGTGTTGAAATGGATATTGTATTCTTCTTTGGTACCGCTCTTATTCTCGCTTTGTACTTTTTATCCCAATTTCTTGCCAAGGGCATTGGTGAAATGAAGTCAGTATTCACTCAAATTGGATTATTTATTTTGAAAAAGAATCCACCGGGTCTTGTCGACTTATTCAACGATGAAGACGGCAGTGGCTCAAAAACTTGGATGAATTTTGGAATGCTTTGGTTCTTTTTCGCAGGTATCCTTGGATTCCTCGTTGGCTGGCACACCTATGACCCGACAGCACTCAATTCATTGTCGAGTGTGGGTTGGTCCTACAATGACGGCTCCGCCCTCCTTGACTTTACTGTCAACGCCCTCAACATTGCATTGTTGCTTGGTCTTGTGGGGGGAGGTATGGTGGTCGTATCTCGAAATGCAAATGGACGTTTAGCAAGCGAGTCAAATGCATCGATGGTTGCCGTTCTCATGTCGGTTCTACTCATTACCCGACTCGTTTTACCGGGATTGATGAGTATTTTTGATATCGATACATCGTCAACCGGCATCGTGATTCTTTTGCTTTCACTTGAGACACTTGCCATTGCTGCCTTGCTCATTCCAGTTCTCATCAATCTCCTCGTGACCATTGGACAATCAAATGGTTCATCCCTTCTTACAGGCTCATGGTTTGTGATCATGGCAGTGACCGTGAAGATATTTGGATTAATGTTCATCTTCTTCGGCGAACTTGCAGACTCAACTCAAACGGTTTGGCTTGGCGAACGAGTTGCAAATGGTTGGGCGATTCTTGCTTTGTTGCTTGGAATGGGGTATTATGTTGTTCCTAAGGTCGCTGAGTCCCCAATTTGGTCACCATCGTTGAGAACGGCAAGCATGGTTCTCCTTTTTGTAACCCCAAGTGTATTCTTCATGACGTCATCAGACAGTAGCAACTTTTTGTCCAACGTCGGTGCTATCCTTCTCACCTTGTCCATGCTCCCGCTGTTTGCAGCAAGCGTGAACATCCTAATGACTGCAACCAATGGTTTTGACAAAGTGATGAATCACCCTGGCGCCCTAGCCGTCCTCTTGGCATTTTTCCTCCTGCCGTTCTTCGTGGTTGGTTCTTACTTTACCGCAATGGACGTATTCGTAGGAACAGGTGAAATGACAAGCCTTGCAGCAATTATTGATGTTGGAGCAATGTTCACTATCGGTGGACTTGTACTTGTTGGAACGGTGTACACAACCTATCCGTTGGCCTCAGGTAAGAAATTACCATCATCATCGACTGCCCATCTTTCGGTGTACATGATCTTCGTCGGTGGACTTGCATCAACAATTGCCTATACCATCGGGGAGTTCTCAACCATGACCGTCAATGCACTTGCTCTTGAAGATGTAACAGCAGATGTTGGTGGTTATTACCTCACCGGCTCAGTCTTGTTTTACATCCTCCCAATCGGGGCACTCTTTGCTACATTGCTCATGATTCGAACAGGGATTTCAAGGTCAAATCAAGGAGCCATTGTTCAAGAAGCAGACATCAAATCTTACACATTGGTCTCCGGTGCCAAAACGACGATTCGGGACCTCATCGGACGTGGAGTTGGCATTGATACTGTTCTTGTACTCGCTAAAGAAGGGGATGCCGAAGGAGGTACAACGCTCATCTCAGTTGGAGCAACGCTCCATGATGATGAAATCACAGAAATTCCAGACAAGGAAGTTGACCACCTTCTTGTCTTGCTCGCTAATCATCTCGTTGAGGAAAAGAAATCAGTTTTTGACTTGTTTCGACAATCCGATAAAGATGCAAGTGGTTCAATTGATGAACAAGAATTGATGGATATTTTCTCAGACTTGGGGCAAGACCTTTCTGCGGCACAAACATCAGCGTTAGTACGCAGATTTGATATCGATGGAGATGGGTCCATCAACCTCCCTGAGATGGACATTCAAATCGCACTTATCAACGCGGCATACAATGTTTCATCATCCTCCGAAGAAGAAGAATGAGGGTCTCATGTGAAAATTGGTTTGGTCGGCAAACCAAATGTTGGTAAATCAACTTTCTTTAGTTCCTCAACTTTAGCGCATGTTGACATTGCGAATTATCCATTTTGTACCATTGACCCCAACATCGGCATCGCATATGTTCGTTCTCCAATGCCTTGTCCCTGTCTTCAATTGCGAGAAAAGGCTGAATCAGAAGGCCGAGGACATCAGAATCAATCCAATGAAGATCGAAAGGGTAGCATATGCCAACCCCGAACTGGCTTTTGTATAGGTCATCAACGGTTTATTCCCGTTCAACTCGTCGATGTCGCAGGTTTGGTGCCAGGGGCGCATGAAGGACGGGGAAGAGGGAATGCATTTCTGGCAGATTTATCACACTGCGATGCATTAATTCACATTTTTGATGCATCGGGATCAACTGATATCGAAGGCCAATTTTTGGGATTTGACCAATCGTATGAGGCTATATTGCAACGTTCAAGTGAGGATATAGAATTTTTACAAGACGAGTTAGATTCATGGATTTTCCAGATCCTTTCCGAGGGTTGGAGCCGAGGAACAAGGAGAGTTCAATCCGAAGGTGAACGTGGTTTTGCATCTTTTTTGCTCGATAAATTAAGTGGCATAGGTGCCCAACAGTCGCACATCAATCAAACCATTCAAGACTACTTACACCAAGGTGGAGACGTATCTACGCCGTGGTCTCTCTCTGATGTTGAACAGAAAAAACTTGCTACCATGTTGCGTACTCGAATTTTTCCGATTGTGTATGCAGGTAATAAATGCGATAAATTCGTTGATGCAAAGAAGTTGATGCAAGATCTTCACGTTGAATTTACTCCTTGTTTATCCGATTTGGAACTTGCATTACGGAGAGCTTCAGAGTCAAAAATCATCGATTACATTCCTGGCCAACCATCATTTTTAATTCGAGACCAAGTTGATCTCAATGATGCTCAAAAGAAAGCACTCGACCAAATGAAATCTTTGCTTGAGAAACATGGAACGACTGGGATTCTCCCGTTACTCGAACACATCATTTTTGAAATTCTCCGACAAGTTGTCGTTTTTCCAGTTCAAGATGAAAATCACTGGGTTGATGGTGAAGGACGAATTTTACCCGATGCATTCCTCGTGTCCTCAGAATCAAGTTGCAGAGAGATGGCTTACAAGGTTCACTCAGACCTTGGAGATGGTTTCATTCGAGCCATTCACGCAGTGACAAAGCGAACCATAGGTGCAGATTATGTTGTTCAACCCAACGATGTCATCAAGATTCATTCAAAATAATCAATGCCCTTTAGGTCGCTCATATTTGGGGGTTAATCGAGCCATATCACCAGAGAATTTGCCTCCTCTGTAGATAAACCACACTGGACCGAGTGCGGTTAAGAGAAGGATAAGGATGAGAAAATAGGTGCCCCATGGGTCAATATTCGAGAGATACATCATCCAGAGTGTCCATAAGATCGGAATATAAAGCAGAATGCTGTACCTCCTTGCAACAATTCCAAATCGTGCATTTGCGAGGTCTCCACTGTACATGTTGGAGGCATCCGCCTTGGACACAAGTCCCAAATCAAGGCCGCAACGAACACATACCTGTGTTTTTGGTCCATTGCCGTGAATAAATTGTTCGCGAGGGTATGTACTGGCACAGTGTCTACACGTTGGCATTGGCTCCCCAACCTATCGGAATTGAAACTCATTCTTCAACCATGCGTTTGCTGTTCAAGAAATTTGAGAAAATAATCCCTCCTGATTGGGAGCCAACTGACTCTGGATGAAATTGCACACCATAAATAGGTAATTTTGAATGTGCTATCGACATGATTTCTCCTCTCTCATCGGTTGAAGTGATGATGAATTCATGTGCCATTTTGGGTTGTAACACAAGTGAATTGTAGCGAGTAAATTTCCAAGGTGACTGAATATTATGGAACAATCCCGTCGCATCGTGATGCATTTCACAAGGTCTTCCATGAACCGGTCCAAAAGGTGATTCAATGAGTTCAAAGCCCCCATGGAGCCCAATCGCTTGATGACCTAAACAAACCCCAAGCACAGATTGTTGGAGTTTCCCTTGGACTGCAAATTGTGCAATCTTGAAACTCAAAGATACATGTTCTGGTCGACCTGGGCCTGGACCTATAACAATAAATTTCGACTGATGACTTGTTATCCATTGGAGGACGTCATTCTCTTTCATTTCCGAAAATGGAGGGAGACGTGCTTTGACGACATGGACTGAGTAACCTTTAGCAGTCATAGCGTGAACAATATTCATTGAAAAGGAATCTAAATTGTCAATAAAGAGAACATCTGAATTAATTTGGTCAACATTGTTGTAAACTTGTCCTGCGGGATTTTTAATTCGCTGCCAACTCCTCTCTTTTGGCAAACTGAATATTTTGATGTGCTGCTGTGCTGCTTTTTTTGAATTTGAAATCCATCCTGCTGCATGAAGCAACGGACTCGCCTTTTGAAATGCTTCATCAACTTCTGATTTCGGGTTCGAAGAAATAGTGATGCCCCCACCAGCAGCTATTTTTCCGTTCCAATGCGTTCCATCCAATGTTGCTTCTATGGTTCGAATGAGGATATTCCATGAGGCATTGTTGGAAAATGGATCGAACCAACCGATGGAACCAGTCCAAAATGACCGGCCTTGTTGTTCAATTTGATTGATGACATGGCAAACCATGGTTCTTGGACAACCGGTGATGGATCCACCGGGAAAAATAGCCTCAATCGTGTTTGAGGATGTCATGCCAATGTTGAGTTTCCCAGAAATTCGGCTCACAAGATGTTGAACGCTGGCGTATTGTTCAATATCAAAGCGGTCGACTTTGACGCTTCCAACTTCGCAAATGAGTCCGAGGTCATTCCTCATGAGGTCAACAAGCATACGGTGTTCAGCACGTTCTTTTTCATCATTGAGGAGCGTTGAACGAGCCAATTCGTTTTCAAATTCATCATTTCCTGTATGAATTGTACCTTTAATTGGAGCCGTGTGGACAAAATCATCAATCGATTCGAGAAGGCATTCTGGTGAACTCGAAATGAGAGATATGCCTTCATCAATCATCTCAAAGAAGGCTGAATATGGTGCAGGATTGATATCATCTAAAGCACAAAACGTTTCCCAAGGATTGTTCTGAAGACGGCCTTCCCACATCTGACCAATATTGACTTGATACACCATCCCTGCAATAATTTGCTTTTGGACAAGCTCAATATTTTCGATATATTTCCCATCCGTTAATCGTGTAGAAAATTCCATTTGTTTGAAATCTCGAAGATTCTCTTTCTGTTTCAATTGGAAATCAAGAGGGGGATTCCAATGCGATGAGCCGATTTTAAAGATGGAAAATTTTTGTTCAAGGCAATCGAAAATACATCCCTGTTCAACCAAGTAAAAACAAGCAAGAAGAGATCCAGTATGTGGATTGAATTGTAGATTGAGTGGTTGAGTCCATTGTACTAAGTCGTAAGACAATGCGGCAACCCAAAACGGCTGTGAGGGCAACTTTTGATGTGGAATCGAATCAAATACTGCAGTGGGGGTGATGTGCCTTAATTCATCAATCGCCTTTGATAACGCGTCAAACTTTGATCTTTGTTTGTGATACCATGCCCCATGTTTCCACTCTTCTATTTCAAGTTCAAAATTCAACACCTGTTGATTGATGTTGATGTTGGAGATGTCAATTTTTGAGTCTTGGCGCGAAGTGGGCACATCAGGTTGGCGAATCGTAGCCCTCATTCTTGGGGGGCCACATAGCAATGAAAAAGTCGCTAAGTGAGTTGGAGGTCCACCCGAGTGGAGCAGCACACAATCTGGGCTGCCAAAGCGATTGGCCTTTGCACCCAACCAACCTTGCTCCTCCCACAAATTTTTGAGGTGTAACAAATTATGCACAATCTTCACCCCAGTGAATACCAAGATTCCTTGTTGGATTGATGCTGATTGTAAAGTTGTTGAATTTGATGTGTTATGCTTTGGCTTGAACCAATTGGAATGGAGTCGATTTCAAGGATCTGGGCAAAACCCACACCAGTACCACTAACAAATAGTTCTCGACATCTCCGAACCATTCGCTCAGTTAAGCGACCCGATTGAATGGCAAATCCATGCTCGCTCAACTCTTTCTTGATCGCATCGAAGGTAATGCTTGCAACTCCGCCTGATTGATGAGATGCCATCCAAATCACACCATCCTCCGAAATGAGGAGAGGAGTCGCACGGTCTGCATCAACAACATTGTTTTCATGCATGAACAAAGCGATATCAAATTGATGTTGATGTGCGATGTCTCGAGCCTCAAGATATGGCCTCCAGTCTCCATGTTTACATCCGGTGATTGAACCGGGCCAACGTGGCGCAGCAATACTCATGGCCCGTAGATAAGGTCGATGAGGTGGCAGCGGCCGTGTTGTCGTTTGAACAACTCCATCAAATTGGACTTCGATCTTGACCAATTCATAGGCTTTGTATGGTTGACCTTGGTCATTGAAGAGTGGTTGAAGTTGTTTGAAAACATCCGATTCAAGTGTGTGAGGCAATTGTATTCCCAACCGGTCTGCATGTTGTTTCATTCGAAGAAAATGGAGGTGCCCATCCAACAGATTTCCACACCCATCCCACACGCATGTCGTAAACACTGCGTCGACAGGTTGCTTCTGCGCATGAGTCATTGAGTAGGGCCTCAAAGTAGGTCATCCAAAAATGATGTGTCAATTGTTGTTGGTGCATTTTGTGGTGAGTTTTGCGTAGGCTGACTCAATTGTTGAGTGGGTTGTTGTATTGGTTGAAGAACTGGTTGAGTGGGTTGATACACCGCTCTACCAAATGCTCCTACTTGTTGGAAGGATTGAGGTTGTTCAGGTATTGAGGTGTTTTGAGCCGCTTCATAGCCTGTTTCGTTCCATCTTGAATCCGTATCTATGCCCCATGTTGACTCTTGTAATTCCCAATCTTTGGAGACCCGCGTCGACCCTCCTGTTCCTCCGCGACCTCGAACAACGAACACAAGGACGATGAGCAGAAGAAGTGCCAATCCAAGTGCAAGGAGCAATTCTTGGCTCAACAGGGCATTGATTGAGAACTCCGTTTCGTCTGAATCTTGGTTGTCTGTCCCGGTCGAATCCTCAACGCTATTGAGGACAACTGGTATCACTTCTTTCTCCATGCCTAAGGTATTGAACGGTGCAACAGCAATGTACCATCGTGATGTATTGACTAAATTTGGATAGTTTTCATTGTTGATGACAAATGAGGTTGCTCCCGCAACTTCAATGACGAAATCCGCTTCATCGGTACTGGAAAAACCCTCATCCAAAATGTATATTCTCATTCCATCCACTCTGTCATCCACTGGATTTTGCCATTGTACCAAAATATCCTTCTCATCCACCCAAGATACTTTCACATCTGTGGGTGTGCTGAGGGGGTCGTTTGCGGAAAATCCGCCATTATCAACGGATTGACCTTGAGTGACAAGGAGGTTCGATTTGTGGGCGTTGCCTGAAGCGTCAACTGCAACGACAGCAATCCAAATATCCAATCCAGCTATGATCGGAGTATCACCCGCGAGAAGTTCAATTCGGAGAGGCAATTCTGGAGCCCTGTTGAGGACCACAAGCGGTGTTGTCGGTCCGTCACCACCCACATTCACATTTGTGAATGCCCAGGTTGCACCGTAGATTTCGTAGGAGGCAATATCGGAGGCATCGGAGAGGTCGAAATCAACAAAAATCGCACTGCCATCATCGTTTGGTACATCAGAAATTACAACTGAATCAAGGCGATCAGGTGGAGTGTTATCGTTGATGTTGTCGATTGGAGTCACCGTTGCTTGTATCAAATCGTCGACATGAACGTTTCCTTTCAAGTCATGGACAGTGACCACGACGTAGAGTTTGATATCAGGCTTAATGAGTTGAGGTGTGGTAGCAAGCAGGTCTTGTCCACCGTAAAGACCAGTTGAAATGGTTAACTCAATCGGATTTGTTTTTTCGTCAATCCATTGTTTTGAAAACGTAAAGCATCCACAGGTTTCAGCATTTGTTCCACGGGAGGCGTACAACCATGAGAGGTCACGTAATGGTTTGTCAGCAACCCAAACTGTGTAGGATGAGAAGTCGTCTGCTTCAGAAGGGGCCCATATGACATCGATTGCCGTTCCATCGTCATTGGGATGGTCAAAAGCCATGATATTGGTGATTCTATCAGGAATCGAGCCTTGACCGACGACATTTTGGAGCGGAGTAACCGTCACGAGTGTGACAGCTGTGAGGTCAGCATTGAGCCATGCATCGTAAGCAACGACACCCACCGCGTACATCTTTCCATCCACCAATGGAATGCCATCGAGTTGATTGATGATGACATCGGTTTCGTCACAAGGACTGACGACGGTTGCTTGTGAAAACGCGGTAACGTCACCCTGTTGAACATCGGGTAAATCCACATTCATATCCCATGGAGCCATGAACACTGCGTAGAATGAACAATCGGTCGCGGAACTTTCATTCCAACGAACGATGATTCTCCCACCTTCGTCGTTCGGAACATCTTCTGCTGAAGTTCCTTCAACTGGAGGAGGAGCCTGTTCGTCATTGAGGTCTCCTGTCGGCACAATCGGTCCGATGATGGTCACGTCTGATTTGTTTTCTTGACCCGAATCATCTTCGCAAGTAAATCCAATCCAATATGGGGTTTGAGGTGTGAGTGTAATAATCGATGTGTTGCCTTCGGTCATGTCAAATGTTGAGTGAACTTTCAATCCGATCACATCACTAAATTGTGTTTTTGACACGTACACATTGGTGGAGGCGAGGTCCAAAGCAGTGCATCGAGCCCATTCCAATTCGATTTCACCATCGGCACCATTGAGGTGAGGTTGGGCTTTTGCCCATACCGGGGGCCGCGGGATTTCGTCGGAAGGAGATGCTGGTCCAATTGGTGAAGGAATGTTCCCCCATCGCCCATCGTTGTATTTTGTGACAACAAGTGCGTAATATTCGGTGCCATCAATGAGGGTTTGTCCATTTGCAGTTGAAACATCCGTCGAAGTTCTGCTGTGGAGTGATATGATTTTATCAGGGGTCCTTTGACTTAGGTCGAGTTCAGTTGGTGCCATTGACCAAGGCCCTTGGTTGAGGAATACGTGGTATTGGGAAAAGTCAGGGTCATGTATGAGGGACCATTCGACCATCAATGTTGAACCACCATCATCTGGACGATCGTAAATTGAACTCATTTGGATAGGTGTATCTCGGCGAATATAATCGTAACTTAATCGGATCAACATCGAACCATTTTGTGGCGATTGGAGTGTTAGTGACACATGCTGAGTATTGTTGAGTAACATTCCCGAATCGATAGCGTATTGCAAGTTTGATTGCAAATTCACATCGTTTGATAAGTTCAAAATGGCGTTGTATTTCAAATCAACAAGTTGAGTCCAAATCATGGCGTTCTCCACAGGAGAAGTAAACATGAGAGGCATGGTTGAGAATTGTATGTTGTGTGGTCCAGTAACATCACCGGCTAAATTGAGTTGCAATGGATTGGTCGAATCTATCAGTGATATCGCTTGGCCCACATGTGTTTGGGATGTGATATTTCGAGCGATTGCACCTCCTGCTGTCGCCACTTGAAGCGGTTGTGCTCGTCTCAGCACGAAATCTTCGACATTGTTGTATTGCCCATTGTTTTCAAATCCAATCAATCCTTGATTGGTTGTTAACCAAAAGTGCGAAGAAGTGACGATACCTTGTCGGACTTCATTGACACCCTGAGGTGGCAAGGCTAAATTGAGAATCGAGTGAGACGAGGTTCGTGATTCGAGCATCGCGATGCCGTTGTTTGAACTGATGGTCACCAATTGGTTTCCATTACTCATAATGTCTCGTGCTGGCCACCAAGAGTTGAGATTGACAAAGCCTTGCCCCTCTTCAAAATCCCCACTGCTGCTGTTCCAGTGAATCATTTGTTGAGAGTTGAATGTCGACACATGGATGCCCCACCAATCGCTGGATAATGCAATCACAACGTTCGAGGGGAGTTGGTCAAATTTATGTGTCGAATCAACACTTGGAGGTGAAGTTCCAATGTCAAGAATACTTACGCCAGGTCGCTCATCACCGCGCCCATCGTGTGAAACAAGGAGGCTGATTGAACCATCCGGATTTGTTCTCGGAGCAAACATCCATGAGGAGTCGCCATCAAGACCCTGAGCTTGCCCAATGGTTTGCAATTGAACTGACCCTTCATCAAATTCAACAATTCCGTCGGCCGTAGCGAAGTACACAAGGGAACCCTGTCCAGTTCCAGAACCGCCAACATACACATCGTTGACCACGGCGGCAGGCAAGCCATCAGCAGTGGTGATGGAATCCTCCCAATCTGCCGTTGAGTAGTTCCAAACGCCTACACCATTGTCGGTGGCGATGTACATGTGCGTTGAACTCGAACCGAAACCATTGACAATATTGGAGGGCAAACCTGCAATGAGTCTTCCTGTTGTGAAGGATTGTGAACCAAGATTGAATCGTTGAACTCCGGGGCTTGAACCAGATTGTGCTGCAAGTCCGATCACAAGTTCATTCCCATATCGGACAATTCCGTCAAGATTTTCATGTAGTCCACCATTGATTTTTTGCAACTGTCCACTCGAAGATAGTTTAAACAGTCCATTTTGAATCGTTGAAAAGTAAATATCTGAATTGACCATTTCTGCATCATAAGCCACTGCACGACCGGGGAACGTCCATCCATAATCCCATTCAATGGTTCCGTTTTGCAAGAAATGACCTTTGAGAACTCCGGTTGCAGCAAATGAATTTCCAGAACCACCATTGGTGGGGCGTGTGGTGACATAAACATGTGTTGAATTTCCCGTGATGGTACCCAACTGTCCACTTACGATACCAGGTAAGTCGAGCAAGACTTGTTCTCCAAGAATTGAAATGTTTGACACTCGACTGTACCCAGAAGAACCTCCCGCTTGGCCCATTAACCAAGATGAGCCAAGCCACTGGAATGATGTCGCAGAAGATCCCCCTCCCCGAACTGTTGCTTGACCAGTTGTTGCTCCGTTCGAGGTGAAAATTGAATATCCACCAGCAATATCGTTACCGACGCCATGCCCAACAATCAGGCGTCCATTTGCCCAATCCAATCCGTCGTACCAAACGAGGTCTGAAGGCAATCCGTTTGCTGAGGTTGTGATTTGATTGAGCCATTGTTGAGTGGAATAACTGTATTTCGAAATACCCTGGTTGTTGTTGTAAAATCCAACATACAACGTTTGCGATGAATCACATGCAACAGAAGCGACACCGAATCCACCAAAGTCAGAACGTTGGAACGGTGATACTGTGCTGGACTGGTTGTTGTTGATATTGAAACGTGCAATGGAACCCGTGCCTTGGTACATCGCCATGTGGAGATATCCACCGCACATCGTGGCAGACATAGGATAACCATTCGGAATGTTGTTGGATTGACTGCTTCGATGAAGTGTCGTGATGTTCGTAATTCCGTTGATGTGTGTGACTACGCCTTCTTGGAAGAAATCTCCACCTCCAAAGTTCCCGTAAATACCACCGCCGATGATAAGATGATTTCCATCGGTCCACAATTCAAAGAAATGCGAACCAGCATTATTTGGAAGGCCATTTCCTTCTGTCCATGTCGAGAGCCATTGTGAGTTTTGTTCATCGTATCGAAGTATTCCATCTTCAGATGCTAACAACGTTGTTCCTTTCCATTCAACAATACCTCGAATGGGGAAATCAAACTGAGTCCAAGTACCGATGAGCGTATAGGTCGAGTCATAAAGTTCGAGTTTTGTTTCACCCCAAGCCACCCACGTGTTCCCGTAACTACTTTTGTACGCAGTGACGCGGTCGACCTGACCTTCGGGGAATACACTCGTTCCCCAAGAATTGTTTGATGTATTCCATAAAGCGAGACCGCCTGAACCCTCAGCATTCCACCACTGTCCTGAGGCTACTGAAGCGATAATGATGTCTCCAATCAGGCCGAGCCCGTAGATCACACCACCATTTTCGTTGACTTGAGGACCGGCATCAAGCAATGTCATTTGACTAAAGTTGGCGACATCAATTCGACCAATTGAATCTGAATTGTCACTTCTGTAATACATGACATTGTTGTGAAGAACCATTTGATACGGCTCAGAGGTTCCAGTGTAGAGGTTACTGTTTCGCTCAATATCGTAGACTTCCAAACCAGATGTGACATTGATCAGTTGGAAACCATCTCCTCCTCCAACCCAAAGATGATTCGGCCGGATATCAGCGACAAGACCAGACACATCTTCGTTCCCATTGTCGAGTACATTGTCGAGTGTGTACGGTGTCAGCCATTGGTTTGTCGAAAGATCGTATCGAAGAACACCGAAACCATTGATTCCAATGTACGCAATGTTTCCAATAATCTCAACCACTGCATTACCTGATTGACCAAAATCGTTTTCCCAATTTTCTGACCATGTAAACGATGACTTGTCGATGAGGCCAGCACCACTCACAGTGCCGCCAAAGACGGTCGTTGCATTGGTTCCTACACTGTAGACTGCCCAGTTTGGCATTCCATCCTGTTGGTTAATACAATCCTGCACTGCAAGGGTGCTCAATGTGTATTTGCACAGACCAATGTTTGTTCCAGCGTAAATGGCACTTCCCTCGACCATGAGGTCAAAGAATTGCGAGGGTCGGGTGCTCCAACTGCTTCCCAAACCGAAGGATGACACTGATTGACCATCCCATTTACGTGCCCCCTGTTGAGTTCCAATGTACAAATTACTTCCATCCGAAGCGAGAGCATAGACATTCGCTGATGGAAGGATAGCGAATCGATTACCACTGTTACCTTGTGCGGTCACCAAAGGTTGAATGATTTCATTGAGAGAAAGGTCTTTTCGGGCAATACCAAATCCAGGTAATCCCAAGTGAAGGATGTCACCCATGATGGCTACCGGAGCAAAGTCAACCCCATTCACACCAGTGGAGGCCCAAGGTTGTAAGAATGAGGTGGAGCTGATATTGTAACGTAAGACCCCTTCATCTTCTGATGCAATGTAAATGATTTGGTTGTGAATTGCAACATCGAGAAGGAAGGATGAATCAAGGCCGTTCTGTGTGTTAAACACATTCCAGCCCGAATTTGCGGACGTGTGGTCGATGTAAGCCATCACACCTGAAGCAACGATCACCAAATTCGTTGAATCCACTGCACATCCTGAAAGTCGAGAACCGGTTTGCTGACTGCTTGAGTAAAATGTTTGAACTTGTCCTGAGGAAGAAACCTTTGAGACATCGCCATTTTCAAAGCATACAAAGATAGATTGTCCATCGGTTCGAAGAAAAGCGATATTGTTTTGATTTTGACTTCCCAAATTCGAAAAAGGAGAATCCCATTGGGCTGATGCAACATTGTATCGGTTGATGAGGCCCTCTGCACCGACATAAACGATGCCGTTTAATTCCACAATTCCCGTCATGTCGCCCGATGTTGGGCCGCTTGCGAGAACAATTTCAACATAAGATGAACTTCGGTCGGCGTTAAATGCAATCAATCGACCCGAACCATCGTCGATGAGCACCGGAGACCACGATGGGCCAAACTCGCCACCGGCAGGCCAAGAGAGAAGGCTTTGCCCATCACCTAAGAGTCCGAAGGTCGATGACAATCCGTAATTTCCACCACTCACAAAAACACCGCTTGTGAGGTTGTAGGTTTGGAGATTTTTTCCGTTCAAAATGTACAGGGTACTTGAATTGAGAGCAAGGCCACCGACATAGTTTGAAGACAACCAATTCCCACTATTCCAACTTGAAAGCCAAAATCCAGAATTCCAATCGTATCGTCCAATTCCACTGTCATGCGATGCCATGAAAATTTGGTTACCAACCACAAGAAAATTTGTTACTGAATCAGAGTGAAGGTTATTTGCAGTTGACCATTGGAACTTGACATTGCCACTTGTTGTATTGATGGCTTGAACACCAAGATTTGCATGTGAAACATAAAGAACGCCGTTGTGGACAAGCATGGCAAGACCATCGTTAGGGCCAGAATTTTGCTGACCACTTGTCACCCAAGTTGAGGTTGTATTGGTCTGTTGAAGCGATGCTACGCCACCCGAATATGCAGCCCACCAAGTTTGACCATCGTGAATAAATTTGTTGAAATCATAATTCGTTGGAGCATGTGGCAGACCATTTTGAATTGAATTATCATAAAGCGATAATCCAGAAAAATTTCCATCTTCGTGGAGGATGTGCAAAAGACCACTCGACGCCTCAAGTTCAAGGTCGAGAATTCGTTCTTTTTGGAAATCGATCACATCAAGAATCGATGATGTCGTTCCGTCAAAGCCTAAGACGAGAATCGATGTTCCAATCGCCATATACATCTTGTTATCGTTCACATCTCGTTCCGTATCAGTGATTTGGACGGTCACTTCCCGGAGTGAAATTGCAGGGTCTGCAGGAGAGAGTGCTTCAATAATCATCGTTGTAATTTCAGCATCGGTGGGGATTGTCACTTGTGCACCAGAATAACTATTCGGACTGAGTTGGCCTGATGCTGTTGAGGATGCAGGTGAACCATCGAACACATTTGTTTGACCGAGTGACCCCCAACCCCTCATGTCGACAATGTTGGCATTGTTTTGTTGTCCAAGGAAAAGATGTGGTTCATCGATAATAATTCCATCTTGGCCACGGACTTGGATTTCGAGGTTGACATTTGAAACTTCAGCACCAGGAGCAAAGGTAAGATTCCAAGTCGCAGAAGCCTTTGTTCCCACAGCGGGATTTGCACCCGTTGTGGTCAATTGAACCCATCCTGTGTCGTTGCTTCCTTCTGTGGGCCATACGACATCTCCGGGCACAGAATGTGCTTGAACAGGGGTGATGAGACCGAGTGGAATCGTGGTACTCAAGACCATAATGGCAATCATCAAAACGGCTGAAAACGCTTTGTTGTTCGGAGAGCGCTCCATCATGAAAAAATTTGCAGTCTAATGATATTTGAAGCCATTCCCTCACTGACTCTTTTTTTCTTCGTGAACATCACATCAAATCGATAGAAACGCATTGGTTCTCATCATTCATTCGCAAGCCTCATACATGAAGTATGCACGGGTTTTGAAAAGTGATGCTATGAATCGACGACAGAAAGAATCTCGACTCAAAAAAGAAGCATTGGAATACCACGAAGCAGAACCTCGTGGTAAAATCAAGGTTGTACCTACAAAACCTCATTCCACATCTCACGAATTAAGTTTGGCTTACTCACCAGGCGTTGCATATCCTTGTCTTGAAATTGCAAAAGAACCAGAGAATGCCTACAAGTATACATCCAAAGGAAATCTTGTCGCCGTCATCAGCAATGGAACTGCCGTTTTAGGTTTGGGAAATATAGGGCCTCTCGCAAGCAAACCCGTCATGGAAGGAAAAGGCCTTCTTCTCAAGACATTTGCGGGCATTGATGTGTTTGACATCGAAGTCAATACAGAAGATCCAGATGAATTTGTAAACACGGTTGTGAATATTTCGAAAACATTTGGTGGAATTAACCTTGAGGACATCAAAGCCCCGGAATGTTTTGAAATTGAAAAGAGAATTGCCGAAGCAACAGACATTCCAGTCATGCATGACGACCAACATGGAACTGCGATTATTTCTGGTGCAGCTCTTCTTAATGCTTGTGAACTACAAGGGAAAAAGCTGGACGACGTCAAGGTCGTAGTGGTCGGCGCAGGTGCGTCTGCAATTGCCTGTGCCACTCATTATGTGGCCCTCGGCGTGAACATGAGCAACATCACAATGGTTGATAGTCAAGGCATCGTAACGAAAAACCGCGTTCAAAAAGGCGAAGTGAATGAGTACAAACAACCCTTTGCTCAAGACCGAAAGGATGGTGACCTAAGTGAGGCACTTGAAGGTGCAGATGTGCTTCTTGGCCTCTCAAAAGGCGGATTGGTGTCCAAGGACATGGTAGCAAAGATGGCTGCGAAACCTATCGTTTTTGCCTTAGCCAACCCCACCCCGGAAATTACCCCCGAGGAGGTCATGAAAGTACGGAAGGATGCTATTGTGGCGACAGGTCGGTCCGACTATCCGAATCAAGTGAACAATGTTCTCGGATTCCCTTACATTTTCCGAGGTGCTCTTGATGTACGGGCGAGAGATATCACCCAAAATATGAAGATGGCGGCAACAAAAGCTCTAGCACAATTGGCAAAAGAACCCGTTCCCGATTACATATCAGAAGCCTACGACGGCGTTACCATGCAATATGGTCCGGAATACATTATACCAAAACCATTTGATCGACGAGTCTTGATTTGGGAAGCAGCAGCCGTAGCCCAAGCGGCAATTGACGAAGGGATCACTGGTGTGACAGCAGAGGAGTTTGACTTCAAAGAATATCAAGAACAACTTGAGGCAAGGCTTGGAGAAACGTATTCTGTGATGCGACAAGTCATCAATCAAGTGCGAAGGAAAAACAAGAAAATTGTATTCCCAGAAGGGGACAATGAGAAAGTCATACGTGCAGCTGCACAACTGCATGAGGAGAAAATCTGCCACCCAATTTTACTTGGAAAGGTCGATAGAATTCATAAGATGGTGGAAGATTTAGGATTACATTTTGAGTATGAAGTCTATGATCCACCGAATGATCCAAGGCGAAAAACAACGTATGCAGAAGCATTTTTCAAAAGACGTCAGAGGAAAGGAATTACGTTAGCAGATGCCCAACGAATGATGAGAAGTAGGCCGTATTTTGCAAGTCAAATGGTGATGCAAGGTGATGCAGATGGTTTCGTTGGAGGCGTGAGCCGAAATTATGCTGATGTCTTGCGACCAACGCTTGAATCAATTGGAAAGAGCAACAACAGTCATTGTGTTATTGGATGCTATATGATGAACATCAAAGGAAAAACAATATTTCTTGCTGATGCAACAGTCAATGTTTACCCTGATGAGAGAACGCTTGCTGAAATCGCTGTTCAAACAGCGAAGGTGGCAAGGCGTTTTGGTGTGAGTCCACGGGTAGCCATGCTTTCGTTTTCGAATTTTGGTTCGACAAGAGAAATTCGAACGAATCGAATTGAAAAAGCACTTCAAATTGCAAAAGAATTGGACCCTACTCTTGTGATTGACGGTCCAATGCAAGCAGATACAGCGCTCAACGTAGATGTTCAACAAGAATATCCATTCATGGCTTTTAGTGGCCCTGCCAATGTCCTCATTTTACCAAATTTGGCAGCTGCCAATATCGCCTATAAATTGCTTGAAGAATTGGGGGATGCTGAAACAACTGGCCCGATTCTTGAAGGTATGCAGTGTCCAGTACAACTCGTTGCACAACAAGATGGTGTGAGGCATATCTTCAACATGGCAACTATTTGCGTTGCAGATGCTATCCGAAAGGAATCAATATGGGATCAATTCTCACCGGAATAATCTCCCATTTCATATGAAATAGTTGGTCGTCGAGGGCGCCAAATCGCTCCGCTTACAAATCCAGCAACAAGTCCCCCAAACAGAAGATTTGGCCAATCTGATATTGCATAATCGTGCATTCCTCGCAAGATGGGTATCAGAAAGGATGGTAGAATGCCAAAGAGGGAAATCCAAAATATTTCTGATCGTAATGTTGCACTGAAGTCAGCATTTTTTGGTACCACCCTTGGTGTTTCTGTTCTTCGGGGAGATAAAACAATGCGTGCAATGACATGCGGCAAATTTCTATCAATTGGAACAGAGGTCAGGGCAGTAATACCCTTTTGTTTTGGGTGAACTGCGATGGCAGCAACTTGTGCAGCAGCAGGGCCAATTAGCGTGTTTGGCCGAGGTCTCCCGTCCATCATTGCACCTCGATTTCCCATGAGAGGTGCATCGGACAGTAACTCCGTGGTTCCGGGGCTTGTCATGATGTTTTCTTGTTCATAAGCACATTGCCATTCTGATAAAGTAGGTAATCGGATTTCTAATTGCTCCTGTTCGATAAATTCTGCAACTTGTTTTATTTGACTGAACACTTCAATGATTTCACGAGTTTCAATAAAATTGAGAGCATCATAATCCCCATGTGCATCATCGGCCATCGTTCCGAAGAGCGTTCCAAGATGGTGGTGTTGAATGGGCGATTCAAGAATGAAGTACGATGGAAGCCTTACCTCGTACCGAGGACGCTGATTGGCATACATCCACCCTCCCTTGTCCGTCCCGATATAGCATGACTGAGCTTCAATTTTAACGAATGTAAAATCCAAAAAATTGAGATGTTCCACGATGATTCCTCATGAAACTAAATCCATCATCCGTGTATACCAAGTCATTCCTAACTCATGACTTGTGAGAAGGGAAAATTGCTTGAACGGAGAGATTGACCGCATGTATCCAAATGCCGCAAAATCGACTAAATCAGGTGCTGAGCCTCCAAAAAAAGGCTGCTCGCCAAATTCAGATGTGAATTCATCGAGTAGGTCATGCCAAAGTTTCTGAGGACTTCTGCCATCTTTTTTGACCCGAGAACGTGCAATAATGCCCCACATGATGGGAAATCCTAACCATGCATACATTCTTCGTGAAACGAAGCCAAATTTTTCTTCTTTGGACACCCTTCTGGTTGTGCTTAACGCAGAAAAAAATCCACCGTAGAGGATAGGAATCGTCGCTTTGGATAATTTTGAATCGCACCATTCAAGCCATTCATCCTGTCGAACTTGATCTGAACTTGAACGTAATGAACCTCCATTAAAAACATCGTCCAAATGTTTCATAATTGGTGTTGAGTCAACAACATGCTTTCCATTTGCATCTGTGAATACTGGCACTTTGTTCCAATCTTCTACAAACTTCAATTCTTTTTTTGCACGGAGCCCATTAATCCCATGATACTTGATATCGAGTTTGAGATACTCAATCATACCTCGAACCTTCCAACAAAAAGGGCAGGTGTACAGTAAGTGCAGGGTTCCATCGTTGCCCATATGGTTGCCAAGAATTGTCCCTTCTTAAGCCTCATCAATTTGTTTCATCTTCACTAATTTTCCAACCAGGTTTCCAAAATTCAAGATTGTCCAACCAGTGTAACCATTCACTATCGTTGCAAGAAAGGAGCACTTGTGCTCTAGATTCTAAACCACGGAGATTGACTTTTGTTAAGGTCCCATCATCATGAGAGTCTTTCCACTCTGACCGCAAAAGCTCAATTTGTCGACGACCCTCAACTGGTTGTTCATAATGATGCTCACAAGATTCACGAAGTTCAGCCAACCAATTCGCGTAGGTTTTGAGAATAGGGTCGTTGGAGAGGTTGTGTTTTTTCGTCCAGAACCTCCACCGCATGAGTGTCAATCATTCATCCACTCATTTGAGTATTTTGTTCATCAAAGCAAGTATCAACAAGTTCGTCATCGCGAGAACATGGGCCGAATTGTTCTTCATCATCACGGCCGACTGAAGGAGAAATCAATTGTTGCACTTTATGCAGTGTATGAACAGAGATTGAAAGCACGAAGCATTAAGATTGAATTCCATTCAGAAAAGTTAGAAATTCAAGATTACTATGCTCATCTTTCTACTCTTGATGGAAAGAAATTCTTCCTCGACGAACATGGGGAATTCAAATCGTCATTGGAATTTGCCGAAATGGTCAAACTTTCAACCCTTGAATCTGAACATATCCATTTTTGCATTGGGCCATTTGACGGATGGCAAGGTGTCTTATCCAAGAGCGATATGAAATTGTCATTATCTCCAATGACATTAACACATGAATTTACAGCAGTCCTACTCTTGGAACAAATATATCGGGCATTTGAAATTCTTCGAGGATCAAATTATCACAAAGAATAGGAAAACCAATGGATAAAGAATGAACCTACGAAATGAGGAGGAATGACATGCTCATCGAATCATTCGCGAATAAAAATGTGCTTTATGTCATTGTAGGTTCCATAGCCTTAATTCTTACAATGTGGAGTCGCCATCAGCCTTTTCCTACGATTTCAAAGCGGCTTGGGATGATTACTTTCGGCTTTCTTGGTTTACTCTTGCTATCCGAAACTGCACCTCGGCCCATGAGATTAGAAGCAGTTCTCCTCACAATGTTTGTTTTTTCTGGCCTTGGTCTTTGGGTTGGCATGTATCATCTCATGAAAACAAGACGAGATGTCATTATTGCGCCAATGTTTGGTTTCATTTTTTGTATTTCAAGCACTGGATTGGTGGTGAATCTTTGGGATCAGTTAGAATCCTTGGAGCATTGGGTTGGATTCATCACCCTTGGTGCATTGTATTCAGGACAGACATGGTTGGTTTTTCGAGGTCTGTTAATTGGACGACTCCCTTTGGCTTGGAGTCAGGCAGGATTTATTGCCCTCTCACGAGGCCAATTGTACGGTACTCACGGAGCGATTGAATGCTTCGAAAAGGCTTGGGATGCTGAAGAAGAACATCTCAATCCAATGGCGTATTTTGCCCTTATGAGCATCCATAAATTTCTCAACAACACCGATGAGATGAATCGGTGGAGCGACTTGCTCATCCTCTCAGGTGGCATGGATGCCATCGATGAACAATGGATTCAAGCGGTCCGGAAACATATCGTTGTGTTAACCAAAGATTCATTGGGTGACGTACATGATAGTGAAGAATGATTGGAATTTGAGTCAAAGAATACAAGATTTAATAATCTTCAAGGTCGATATACAACCATGAACAAAACGCTTCGGCACGAAGATTGGTCTATTCAAACCATGATGTGGTATGCAGTTCTTATATGGTTTTCAGCAAGTTTGCTTTCACAATCACTGTACCTTGCATTCAATCGAGAACCATATGATGCGGTTGAACTCCTCCGAACACTTGGGCCGATTTATTACTTGATTTTCTTTATTGAAATCGTAATGTGGGTAACGCTCATTTTCCTTGGATATTCAAAGGTGAAGTCGTTAAAATCCAAAAAAACCACGGAATTGGGGAATTCAATTGTAGTTTGATGCGGTTGAATTTTTTGAATAAAAAAACGGTCATTTCCATACAAAATGAACCGATGAATTCAAAGGCTGTCAAAATTAAGAACTATCGTGAATTCAAAGAAAGATGAGCCTTTTCTCTCCGGAATTCCGATGGATGTGGAGCCCACTCATCTGGAACAGTTTTCGGAAGATTTGCCAAGACATGCACGTTTAGTGAGTCTTGATGAGGCGAGGAGTTCTTTAGACCAAGCATCGAGTACGATGTGTATTCTTCAATCTCTTAGTGAAGAAGCACATGACCTTACCGACGAACTAGAGATTTTATTGGAACAATTGGACATCAACGATGAACATGTTGTTCAGGTAGCAGAACAGCTTGCTTGCTTAGTTTCACAATGGCAAGGTTTGGTTGAAGAACTGGAACTGACTGGTGCAAGAATAGCCTCTCTCGACCTGGGCAGATTAGAATGGTACGGCATTGTCGATGGTACATTAGCCATTTATTCTTGGATGATTGGTGAACATGATATTGAATGGTATCATGATGTACATTGCAGTTTTCAAACCCGAAAACCCCTCATAGAAGCATGAATGCGGTAGACTTGGTGAGGCCATGGTTCGAATAGACCGAGTTCATACTGGAGCAGGCGATGCAGGAGATACATCACTTGTTGATGGAACACGTACTGCAAAATCAAATCCTCGAATACACATGGTCGGTACCCTCGACGAAGTGAATTCATGCATCGGCATTGTTTGTATGGAGACAAACAGGCTTGCCCATCATACTGATGGGGGCGATAGCAGTTCAATTCAACGTGTCCAAAGTATTGCATTAGTCGCTTTACAACGGATTCAACATGAACTTTTTGACCTCGGTGCTGAATTGGGTTGCGACATCAATCACATTCCAGAATATTTGACATTATTGGATACAAACCATTCAAATGTTTTACTTCAAGAAATGGAAGCGTGGATAAAAGATACACCACCCTTGACAAGCTTCATTTTACCCGGTGGTAGTCCGCCCGCTACCTTTCTCCATCTTGCCCGGACGGTAACTCGACGCTTAGAACGAATTATGGTTCAATGTGAACGAGATATGCAAGGGTCAATCCGTCCAATTGTGCTTCAATATATCAATCGCTTGTCTGATTGGTTCTTTGTGCTTGGTAGATGGATCAGTTCGACGTTGGGTGATAACGAACCTCTATGGTTGCCATTAAATCAACGAGGTTCAGAGAAGGGAATTGTCGATATGTTATCTCAAATGAAGGCAAATGACGCCGATTTTGATGCCTTAGATTGAATGTAAAAACTCCTTTGCGGCCCGTACTACTTCACGAGTTTCATCATGGGTGATTAATTGGAATGCACTGTCCCAGTCGAGCCAAATGTAGTCACGATGTTCGTGGGATAATGTGACACTCAATTCCTCTGTTTCTGCCAAGAACCAGTACACTTGCTTTATTCGTTCTTTACCCTTATAGGTGTAGGAGTACGATGTAGTTTTTTGGAAGCCTTCGTGGATTCGTATTTCCTCGATGCCAGTTTCCTCGTGCAGTTCTCTTTTCATGGTCTCCGCGTATGGCTCATCTTCCTCGACATGCCCCTTTGGCAGGTCCCAGTGACCTTGTGGATACTGCAAGAGCAGAACCGTTCCAAAATTCACCAGGACAACACCGCATGATGTCTCCATACATTTCGGACCGTCTTCCACTTCATTGAATTGACGGGTCCATGTCATCGGGTTAAATCGTCTTTTTTCGTTGGAAAATCTGTGGCGACCACCAGTTAAATTTGCCCATCAATCGCATGGTGGATGGGACAACCAAAGCCCGAACCAAGGTGGCATCGATAAGAATGGCGAGGGCCAATCCTAAGCCAATTTGTTTCAAAATGATAACCGATGACAAGCCGAAGGCGCTAAACACCACGACCATGATGGCTGCAGCACCGGTGATGAGGCCACCCGTCTTCTGCAGTCCGTTGGCCACGGCGAGCGTGTTATCGCCAGTTCGTTCCCATTCTTCGTGAATACGAGACAACATCAGCACTTCGTAGTCCATAGAAAGTCCAAACACAATGCAGAACATGATGACGGGGTTGCCTGAATCGATGGGCTGTGCGGTGAAATTGAGGAGGCTTTCTCCGTACCCCCACTGGAATACCCACACCAGCATGCCGAACGAAGCCGAGATGGACAAGATGTTCATGGCGATGGCCTTGATTGGGATGATGACAGAACGAACTTGGAGAAAAATCAACAGAATGGTAGCGATGAGGATGAAGGCCAGAGCCCGCGGAAGATTGTCAGCGATGGCGTCAAGATTGTCTGCATTGTAGGCTGCAAAACCAGCAACCAACAAGCGGTCGTTCTCCCCATCTAATTCATCGAGAAAACCGTCCCGATGTTCTCGGATGTTCTCAACCATCATTCTGGAATCAACGTTGGTTTGAGCCCCCACCAATTGAAGAGAAATCATGGTAGCGTTGTCACCCACCAAAGCTGAACGCAAACTTTCTCGCATAGCGATTTGTTCAGCAGGGAGGAATTCATCTGGCGTTTGCCAGAATTGCAGCACCTCGTCGACGTTCATCGTGGGAGACGGCAACCCCACACCGATGCCTCCTGACGTTCTTGAATCGTTGAGTAGTTCGGTCATGTAAGCGTGCTGAACACGCAGGTTTGCTTCTGAAAGCGGGTCGGCTCCGTCGGTATCAATGACCAAGAAAATCGAGTTGGCTGCTTGGTCTGGCCAATGTTCATCGATGAGTTCCATACCTTGTCGGGATTCGTCATCGGGTGGCAGGGCTTTCCACGAAGAGAGGGAAAATTCAGCGTAGGCAAACGGCAATCCAGCGCCGATCAACAACACCAATGTAGGAATGAGAACAGTCCAAGGCCGGTCCATGACTCGCTTGGCGATGCGAGCCCACATGCCATCGTCTTTGGCCGACATGTCAAACGCATAGGGAATCGTTCCTTTGTTGACTCGAGGGCCCAGCCAAGCCAGTACCGCAGGCAGGACGATGGTGGAATAGACCATGGCAATAGAAACGGCAATCGTCCCCCCAATGCCGAGTGATGGCAGCGAAGTGTTGGTAAAAAAGAGCATCCCCATGAGGCCGATAGCGACAGTGATGCCGGAATAAAAGACCGCTTTTCCAGCGGTAGCACAACTCATTGCCGTGGCGGTCCGAACATCGAGACCACGTTCTAATTCTTCTCTGAATCGATTGACAAGGAACAAGGAATAATCAATGGACACCCCGATGCCGATGAGTGAAACGATGTTCGTGGCATAAACGGTCACCTCGGTAACGTTTGAGAGCCATATGGTCATTCCCACTGCAGCGAGAAGTGTTCCTCCACCAATGCCCATTGGAAGGATTGCGGCAATGAGTGAACCAAAGATAAGTCCCAAAATGATGAGTGTCAGCGGAATAGCAACGAGTTCGGCTTTGACGAGGTCATTTTTGATTCGGTCGTCAAAGGTCCAATCAATCGCAATCCCATCAGTCTGCCATCCTTCAAATCCGCTTGCGATTTCAATCGAATCGTGGTGTTCATCCATAATGGCTTTTGCCTCTTTTCGGCTAGTGGCGAAGTTGACGGTATTGATGGCGTAATTGCCGTCGTCACTGTTGACGAACACATCATCTCTGTCAACATCTTCTGCATCCCAAGAATAGTCAATCGTTACGAGAGGGTTAGATGCAAACGGTTCCAAAGCAGCAATTACAGCTTCTTGCCATGCATCAGTGGTGTCGTTCAATGTGGGATGGTAGACAAGGTATCTGAGTGTTTGTCCTCCGTTATCATCGTCGGTCCCGAACCGCTCAGAGATGAGTCGTCCCGCATTGACAGACTCTACGTCGTCTTCACCGAATCCTTCTGCCCAATCTGCCCCAATGGAGATGAGTCCACCCATGAGCATACATGAAACGAGGCCAAAGGCTATCATCATCTTCCGATGGTCGTGAATGAACAAGCCTAGTCGAAATGAGACACGGTTTTTGATGGCTTCAGGGTCGGTTGCACCTTCCATAAACGAATGGGCAAATCATGAGTTTATCAAAAAGTGCATTTCACCTCATGATTATAATACTTCAAAAATATACAAAAAACCTAGGAAGGCGTGAATAAAAACGAGAATCATGACCAAATCCGAGGCCCGGCCGTGTTGCTTTTTTGGAAGAGCAAACGATTCTCCTTTTTCTTTCAATTCAGCCGCTCGTCGGCCAAATCGCACCATGTAATACAGCAAAAAGAGCCCAATTGGACCCGAAAAACCATGGAGGCTCGATGGAATAAGACTTGCCAAAATACTTTCATTGTGGATATATGCATGTATCGCCCGAGCGATGAATGCGAGTAAGACAACTGCTATTGCGGAAGAGAGTAATAGTTCCCCAAACTTTTGATGTTGGGCTACATGTGTAACCCGCGTTTCACCTTTGTACTGCAATTGTCTCGTTTTCCATGAATATTGCCACCACATTGCAGTAATGAGCACAATGGCGAAAATTGGATGAAGAAGCAAGACAATGGTCGAGAACATATCCATCTGATTCACCATGACTATGGCTCTTTCCTATGTTGAGTTTGTGTTTGAAGAACACAGAAGTCAAACTTTCGTAGCGGTGGATTGAAAGCACATCGTACCCGCGTTTGCATTGTCGAGGTAATCCTATGATTGAACTTAGGATGGAACAATGCTTGAAGGAAGTATTGGGATATCCGAAGCAAAATAGGCTCAAATCCGCTGTCCGCTCTCCTTCGTGGGAACTCATTGATAAGCCGCACAAAGGCATTCTTTCCTTTGCGATGAATGAAGAAGAAATACCAGCAGAGGATGAGGAAAAAAGTTCAACGTCTCAACCTATGAGGTCAAAGGGCCGAAGATTAAGGAACAAAAGTAGAGGGCTCACATCAGCAATATCACCGTTTGAATATTTGCCCGAATTAAATGAAATGAATCAATATGATCTTTCTTCAGCTTCAACCCTTGCAATTTTGCTTATTCGAAAGCAGATGAAAGACCCACAATGGAACGATGATTTTGATGCTCTTGAACAGGTCATGAGAAACGATTGTCTTGAGAAAGGCGTTCATCCGGTTTGGCATATGGTTGCAGAAAAAACAAATTATCTCACTCAATTCCTGGCATTTTCAAAAGTTAGGCCAAAATCAGAAACATCGACGATACCTTTTGATGTTACCAAAGTAGCAATCAATCCGACGAAATCCGCCCAAATCGTACATTTGTTATCTCACGCCTTGGCGACAACAATAGATGCAAATTTGCAAGTTGCAATGAATCGATTAATTGGACAACTGCAATCTCCTTCTGGTCAAGCAGGTAAAGTTGAACATGAATTACTTGATATGATTGGGGACCACAAATATTTGAGCATCGTGTTGAAATTTTTCATTCAACAACCCCTCAATGAATTGGACATTGAGTTTCTTCAAAATTCTCAAATCGAAGTCGCTGCACTTCTACATTTGTATCATCAATTCCAACTCAAAAATTACGCATCGTGGAAGACTGTCATCGAACTGAAAGGCGCGAATGAACTCGAGATGATTCTTCTCGAAACACTTTGGATGAATATCCCCGATGAGGCATCTGAACTTTCTTCAGATGAACTTGAAAAGGGGATTGAACGAATTTTAAACATAACAAATTCCAAAACCCAGATTGAAAAAATAAAATGGTGGAAAATGAGTGCATTGCAAAAAGAAGGAGCAGGCAGCATAGCATTAGAAGTGCTTCAGGATGTATCGATGAGCTCTTCGACCGATATCGACGCATTGTTGAAATTCCTCACCATGTTTCCCCAAAAAGACACTTCATCTTGGCTTGAAAAATATTTAGATGTGATCGATATTGATGGATTGAGTGCAATTCTCATTTCAAACCATTACGAAGGCGAATTACAACTACGTATCGCCCAGAAAATATTCGACACGCATGGTTTAGATGTTGAACAAGAACGAAGTTTTCTCCTGAAAGCGTTTGTGTGTGGCTTGGATTTTGAACGCTTAGTTCTCTTGTTCAGTTTGGACCCTGTGCTCAGTATGTCCTACCCTTATGATGCGTTATTTTGCTTTCATGCTACACCATCAGGACTGTCAGCAAACGATGAAAAAAAGTTCAATGAATTGAGATTTCATTCTATTCAAAGTTTAAACGACTCGCAAAGGCCCGATTATTTGTCAGATGCAACCGAAGAACTCCTTCTCCTTATGGAAGGAATCCAAAGTGAATCCAACGCCTTAATGAAAACCTTGGGTAATAAGACATACATCGATTTTTTACCAATCATCAACGCTCTTCATCACGGTATTGCAGAAGTCAACATCCAACAACACAGACTCGAAGCCGTAAAACTAAGGGTCGATAACATCGATAATTTATCAAACATTGAACGCCATTTATTCAACGTATTGTTTGCCACCATTTCTGTGAACAATATTCGCCAAGCATTTCACAATCGAATGGAGGATCATGAGCAACGAAAGACATTGTCAAGTATCGTCAAAGAACCTTTTTTCACGCTGACTATATTACATACCATTCATGAACTTGTGTTGGATTATGATTTAGGCATTCCTGAATTGGTCGAGTGGTATCAACGTTGGAGTCCATCTTCTCCGTGGCAAACTCTCTCCCGAGCAGCCAATCATGTCGCACGAAATGAGCAACTCAATGCAGCGAGAGAATACAAACGAATTGCAGATCAAATCCATCAGGTTCGAATCCAATCAGATAAAGGGAAACAGAGTGAAGAAGAAGTGAGTTATTACATAGAGCAAGGAGTTTTTGGCATAGAACAAGAAATTGCGTTGTACAGAAAGGCACTTATCCATTACGCCCATGCTGAACATTGGTCCGAGGCTTTGGAATTACTCGAAAAGAATGCATCTTTAAAATCGGCCCTCACAAAACGATTCCAACTCTATCTAAATGTGTCTGATTTAGCCAGTCGTCAACAATCTGGACCAGCAACTCGTCGCATTTTGGACCATGTTCATAAGAAGCAAGATGCGAAAAATGAACACGATGAAGGTCATCGACATCGGGACACATACGATGAAGAAGAACTTGAAATCTTGCGAAGTTACACAACCAGTCACGCGGTTCATTTGCCAGGAAAACCGTTCAATGGTCGGGTGATAGCAGCCCACACCGAATTGTCACGAAATTTGTCGAGAAATCGAGATGAATTTGAACGAAGGTACCAAACACTTGCCAAGGAAAAGAAATTGGATACGATGGCTGTCTATCAACTTGCGAAGGATGCAAGTCAGGAGAGTCCTCTTACTGGATTAAAAATTCTTGAGAGAGCCCAACATCAATCCAATATCACATCAAAGCAACGCGATAGTTTGCAGGCAGCTGAGTTGAATTTATTCAAATCACATGAGTCTGAAATTGCGCTCAAACACAGAAGTCAGTTACGCCAATTAAATTTGAAGCCTCTTGTTATCGTCGATACCAACATCCTTGTCAACGCGCTCATTGAAGAGGTGTACGCCCATCTAGGCATTATTATCGGTCATCAACGTTCCTCAATGAACCAAAGTGATTCGCTTGGAGATGTTCTGCCCAATTCTGGGCTTGGTGATTTTTTCAGATTTTTGAAAAATCAAGCGGATTCGGGTAAAATTTTCCTCCATGTGCCGGACGTTATTCGCGGCGAATTGGGTATGTTCAAAGATAAACGCCGATTAGAAAGACAAATGAATCTTCAATCGATGTACTCAAAATCAAATGGTAATGAAATAACTCAAGAGTTCTTGCAAAAGACAATTGATGACGTAATTGATTCTTTTTCGACATGGACGAGCCCAGTTCAAATCGAAGCACTGGAGGATGTTATTACACCAGATATCGAAGAATTTTTTATCCACCACGAAGAAGTGTTTCAAGAGATTTCAGAGGTGAAGCAGAAGAATGGTGCTACAACTCCTCGAACTGAAATTGCTGGGAAAAAGTATTATCCCGAAGAAAATGATATGCATTTATTGCATTACACAAAGTCAATTTCGGAACTTGCATCAAAAGATATCGGGGTCGTGCTCATTGCATCATATGACAATGATTTCACCTTTATCTCCCGTTCGTTGGAGGAATCGTTTGGATTTTCAGTTGTTCGAAATCCAAGAACACTAACTGATTGGCTGTAATTTAGACAAATTGAGGGACAGTTGTTCCAGATTTGGTCGGCTTGAGTGAATCCTCATTTACCATGTCAATCAAATCTTTTCCTAAGATCATGGCGCATGATAATTCTGTTCGGTCCGTTACTGATACTTCTATATCGTACGTGGTTCTACCGACTCGAATTTTCGCTTCAACCAATCGACGGGTTTGCTTTCCCATCGCATTCCGAACTTGAATTTCACCGATTTCTTTCAAACCAAGCGCTTTTGCTAATTTTTTATCGATTGAACATCGTGCTGCGCCAGTATCGATTTTAGCCTTCAAACGAATCCACCATTTTCGCTTTCCTCCACCTTTGAGGCTTACCCAACGGGCCTCAAACGATTTTGCCATCGTTGTCACCTCAAATTACATGTGTTGAATGATTTCATTTCCGAATTCGCTGCACGACACAAGGGTCGCACCATCCATCAGCCGTTCAAAATCATAGGTCACGGTCCCTGCTGAAATTGCACCCTCCATCCCTTTGATGATGAGATTCGCAGCCTCTATCCAACCCATGTGTCTCAACATCATTTCTGCACTTAGAATAAGAGAACCTGGATTCACCTTATCTTGCCCAGCGTATTTTGGAGCAGTGCCGTGTGTTGCTTCAAAGATTGCATGACCACTCGTGTAGTTGATGTTAGCGCCTGGTGCAATTCCAATTCCGCCAACTTGTGCTGCGAGAGCATCGCTGAGATAATCTCCATTAAGGTTGAGGGTTGCAATCACGTCGTATTCTTTTGGCCTCAGTAAGATTTGTTGAAGCATAGCGTCAGCTATGACATCCTTGATGATGATTCCTGCTCCATTTTTCCCTTCAGGAATCACATGCCACGGTCCTCCTTCAAACGGTACAGCACCGAAGAATTCTCGTGCGACTTTGTAAGACCAATCCGCAAACGAACCTTCAGTGAATTTCATGATGTTCCCTTTGTGAACGATGGTTACGTTGGGTCTGTTATTTTGGATTGCGTATTCAATTGCACTGTGAACAAGACGTTCAGTTCCAAGGTAACTTACTGGCTTGAGACCAATGCCAACGGTGACAGGAAGGTCACGGGATGGTGCTCCAATGGATGTTAAAGCATTGATCCACTGGTCTGATTTTTCTTTGGTTCCAAAGCGAATTTTTGCATATCTTGCGGGGAAATGCTCTGAAAGCATTCGAAGAAACGAGGCATTGTCTTCAGTTCCTGCCTCAAATTCAATTCCAGCGTAAATATCTTCGGTGTTTTCCCTAAAAATTACCATGTCCACGTTTTGTGGCTCTCGCACCGGAGCTGGTACTCCATTGTACCATCGAACAGGTCGAACACACGCAAATAAATCGAGTTGTTGTCGAAGAGCAACATTGAGGGAACGAATACCTCCCCCCACAGGAGTTGTAAGTGGCCCTTTGATAGAAACGAATCCTTCTGACATGGCTTGCAAAGTAGCTTCAGGCAACCATTCACCGGTGGCATGAAATGCTTTTTCTCCAGCCAAAACTTCATTCCAGTGAATTTTTTTGCTACCCCCGTAAGCTTTCTCGACAGCAGCATCAACGACTTTGAGCATAACAGGTGAGATGTCAATACCTATTCCATCACCTTCAATGTAGTGTACGATGGGTTCATCCGGTACGTGTAGTGTTCCGTTTTCAAAGGATATTGGCATTCCTGTCATGACTCTCATGTCTTGCGACCGACATCTCCTTCAAGAATGAAACGCACGCAATTTATTGATGAAGGCGAGCGTTAGGTGGGGTGGCGGAACAAAAATAACTGGAGTAACCTCTCTAGGACAGGAATTAAACTTGGATTGGGAGGAGGGCCCTTCTCCAATGCAAGTGACACTCCAAATGATCGGGGCCTGTTCACTGGTTGATGTGGTCATTGGACTCAAAGATAGAGCATTTGATGATGTTTGGGTCGAATGTGATGCTATTCGAGCCACAGATTACCCTCGCATTTTTACGAACATTCACATGGAGTACCATGTGAAAGGTAATGTTCCGTTGAACTTGGTCCAGCGAATTGTGGAAAAGAGCCATGAAAAGTATTGTAGTGTTTCAAACATGCTGAGCCAGTCTGTTTCCATTACTTTTGAAGTAAAGGTTCATTCAGATTGATGGAGTGTTGAACTGTTTTTTCATCACCGATTGCAAAACTTTCAACAATTGCGTAAAAAATTCATTCCATTTTTCTGGTAAATTCTTAGGTGAAGTAAGCCCAACAAAAGTGTCATCTTTTTGAAGCACTGTTGCAAATGGACGAATCTTTTCACCATGACTGTCGGAAAGTTCGAGCAAAAGGTGGTAAGCATCTCTGTCCCTTTTGATGAGAACAGAGTTCACATCCAATTCCATTTCATGTCTCTGAATAGTTTGCAGCAACTGGGCATCGGAAGCAATTTCCTTTTGGGCTAAGATTCGTAACAAATCTTCTATGCTCTCCTCTTGTTCAGTATCGCCTTCCATAAATGCTTCAAGTGGGTCGGACAAAGAGGGTTGTTCAATGATATTTGGTTGGTTTACCCCCAACACCATGAAGATATCAATGTCATCATCGTCGTCAAAATCGTCCTCAATCATAAGTATGTGTCACTCCATTCAAATATAAATCATCGTTTTCTTTGAATGTGAATTGCATCAAGAACAAGCCTCAAAAAGTAGGGTTGAAGTCATAAGGTAATGAGGTGGGTGTTTGTATGGTTCACTCTCCTTGTATTCCTTGTTAGCCCATCATTTCTCTCAACAAATGCGAGTCAACTGGGGGTTGGTGATGCAGCCAATGAGGGTTGTCAATGCCATACCTTCTCTTCAAACACGGTGATTCATGTTGATGGCCTTCCTCAACGTTTCGAATCAAATATGACATTGAATATTACGATTTCATTAGAGAGTTCGATTCCTCTGGTCGAGGGTCAACATAATGGCGGCTTCCGATTGGAGTACATTGGAGACGGCCTTGTCGCACCCTCCAATCTTTCGCTGATACAAGAATTGGATGGCTTTCTTACACACACTGAAAACGGTTCACTTCTTCGAGAATGGGTCATAGTTTGGACGACACCAGTCGATAACTCATCCGTGGTTGAATTTCGAGTGTATGGAAATGCAGTAAATGGCAACAATGCACCAACTGGAGATGGTTGGTCTGAGTTGGTTGTCAAAGTTCCTGGTATCCAAAGCAATGAAAATTTTTCACTTGATGATGCACAGGATATTGATTACACTGATATTGCAATTCTTATCCTTGGTCTTTTGTTGCTTGGATATTTGTTGTGGAGCAGTTTTAGGTCTAATTGACGAATTCTATACTTTGATTTCGCAAAGCTCGCAACTGACGATTTTCGTTTGAACCATGAATTTGAGCACTCTTTACCCCCGTGAGTACAATCATAACTCGAATTTCATCACCCATTGAATCATCAACAGCAGCTCCCCAGATAATCTTGGCATGAGGAGAAATACGTTGTTGAATCAATTGGGCACAGATTTCTGCTTCCCCAAGGCTGAGGGAGGCGCCTCCAACAACATTGATGAGTGCACCACGGGCATCGGAGGTATCCATTTCGAGCAATGGCGATTCGAAGGCTTCCAGTGTTGCCTTTGTTGCTCTTTCTGGCCCACGACCAGAACCAAGGCCGATCATCGCAACCCCGCTGCCCGATTGTATTACGGAACGCAAGTCCTCAAAGTCGAGATTCACCATTCCTTCGGTGGTGAGGAGTTCTGTCACGCCTGTAATCGAGCGAACAAGCAATTCATCGCCAACCCTGAAGGCTTTGGCAATTGGTAAATCTTTCACGCCCTCAATTTCAAGGAGGCGCTCGTTTGGAATGACAAGAATAGTATCGCAGAATTCTCTCAATCGTTCGAGTCCCCATTCTGCGTTTTGCTTTCGAAGCGAACCTTCGGATTTGAACGGATAGGTTACAACTGCAAGTGTTAGTGCTCCCTGTTGCTTTGCGAGCCGGGCGAGTTGGCCAGCGGCACCTGTTCCTGAACCGCCACCCATGCCTGCTGTGATAATAGCAAGTTGAGTATCATCTGTGATTCGTCGAAGGGCATTTTCGGATTCCAAAGCAGCTGCTTCACCTTTGGTGGGGTCTCCACCTGCGCCTCGTCCGCGAGCCGTTCTGCCGATCAAGATTTTTTGTTCGAGTGGTGATTGCAGTAAGGCTTGGGCATCGGTATTAATTGCATAACCAGTAACATACGAGGAGTCGAACAACCCCTCCTCATGCAATCTGTTAATTGCATTGCATCCAGCACCACCTACGCCGTACACTCGAATCCTTGGTTGCAAGGATTCCAAAAGTGCTCTAAGTTCTGCATCACTGCCTTCATCGAGATGAATTGGTGGTGTAGAATCGGATTGCAATTCGTCTTCAGATAAATGTAACACTCGTTCGATGAGATGGCGCATGGATAATTTTCCACCGAACACATTTTGAATGTGCCGCTTCAAAGGAGGCTAATCATTGCGATTTTCAAAGGAAAATTGTTTTTCCGTCAGTCTCGAAGACCGTCTTGTGTCACTTCGTAGACACATTCTCCGTCTGGCAAGTTTGGGGAGTCGACAAGTCGTGCTATCCTTCTGCCACCCTTCGCCTTTCGGAGATACAATCTGAATGTACTTGCGTGTGCTAAGATGTGCCCTCCAATTGGTTTGGTAGGGTCTCCCCATAGGGCATCAGGTTTGGCATGAACTTGATTGGTGACCAACACAAGGGCGTTGTTCACATCGGCAAGTTGCTTCAAATCTTTGAGGTGACTGTTGAGTTTTTGTTGTCGACGTGCAAGCATGCCCCGACCAATGAATTCCGCTCTAAAGTGACTGGTTAAAGAATCGACAATGATCATTTTTACTTTCAATCCTTTGCTCATTCTCTTGATTTCATCCGTAAGCAGCATTTGATGAGCTGAATTGTATGCTCTTGCTACATGAATACGTGATAAGACATAATCTGGGTCAAGTCCGTGACCCCTCGCCATTTGAGAGATTCGCTCAGGACGAAAAGTATCTTCTGTATCGATATAAAATACATCACCATCGAGGCCGCCTTGGTCAATTGGTAACGTACAATTTACGGCGAGTTGGTGCCCAATTTGGGTTTTCCCGCTGCCGAATTCACCGTAAACCTCGACAAGGGCTTGTGTTTCAAAACCTCCACCGAGGAGGTCATCGATTGACTGAACCTTTGAGGATAATTTCTGTACTTCTTTTCTTCGTTCGAGGAGGGCATCCCCGGAAACGAATCCACCGATGTTGGCCATTTTCTTCGCCGCAGCAATTATTTTTGCTGCAACTGCTTCACCGAGTTCTGCTTCTTCTGAAAGATCTGAAGGTGACATCACCGCAAGGGAAAGAAGTTCTTCAAAACCTGCTTCCCTCAACTTTTCTGCTGTTGCAGGTCCTACACCTGGTAGGTCTTCAATGGTCAACTCTGGTACTTCATCTTCCATTGGTATTGACTCTTCAATCGGTGACGCTTTGTCTTTTTCATCTGTTTGTATGGCTTTCGTTTTTGCTGGCATGAACGGAGAACATCTGCCATCTCTATATGAAAGGTGAAAAGACTGCAATGGAATTATTTTCTTTGAAAAATGACGCTAATGTTCCGCTATGGGCTGTTTTTTTACTTTTAATTCATTTTAATACTCAGTTAAAGTGAAGATGACTCGGGTACATCAATTGGGTTTGGCTCTGTTTCTTTTTCTTCGTAGCGTATAGAAACATCGTGTTCGATGTTGATGTTATCCTCACCATTGTCGATGATGACATCGAGGCTCCATATTCCTGGAGTTACACCCAATTGGTCATGCTCCCACAGTTTTGTTTGCCCGTCTGCAATAGGTTCAGTTTTTGATGCTGTTGTATTATCTTCTGGGTCATTTAATTGCCATGTAATTGTGGTCGTTGACCCAGTTGGGGGAAATACACTTTCAGGATTTGATACTTGTGAGTCAATGGAGATGAGCGTCGGACCTTCACATTGCTCACAATCGGGGATTGTGTTGATGCTCATTGTTTGGGGATCATCTGAATTTTGTTCAATCCAATGGACAAAGGAATCGATTCGAATTGTGATGTCCATTTCAGCGCGATTTTCGCTCTCGTCGGTAGCAGAAAGCTTACCCAGAAAGAGGCCATGTGTTTGATATTCGTACGTAATGGACGCAGAATCCGATGCGAGAACTTCAATCTCTGCACTACCATCACCTGGTGAAAATGAAAATGATTGCATTTCTCCTTTGCTCGATGTGGTCCTTGCAAAATCAAAATTCAATTCGACCCCCGTTTGTGATATCCGTTGACCATTGGTCCAGTTCTCATAGAGCGTTCCCGAGGTCGAATCAAAATATACAACAAGAGAAATAGGAGACGCACTTGTGTCATCACTTGTTAAACAACCAGCAACAACAGAACTCATGAACAATGAGACAAACATCAAACATGTCGTCCTTCTGCTCATGTGCATGGTAAAGCATGGACATAGATGAATCCAATGGCTGTGTTTTGGATTGTTCATGCATCGGTGGTTTCAAATTGGTGCATCAAGGCGGATGAGTCAGCGAGGTGGGGTAGTCTGGATATCCCGTCGGGCTCATAACCCGGAGATCGATGGTTCAAATCCATCCCTCGCTACCACTAACCATACTCGTAATAGTCATGTTTTGGTTGCAAACTTTGCAATGCAGCCTCAAGTTGAGCATTTGCGGCTCTCTCTCCAGCGTCAATTTTGGTCATTTCATCTTGAAGGAATTGAATGAACTTCGATCCTTGTTGTTCATGTTGAGGGGATGCTTTGATGGTGTTAAGAGCGTTCTTCACCGTTTCAATGTTCACTTTGGCACCAGATGTAGAGTGAACCCAAAATTCACCATTGATTCTTGATACGCCTTTGTGTTGTTCACAAGCATCGATGAGAAGTGAGTAGGTTTTTGAATCGAAAATCCCATTGAGCACTGCATCGGACCAGACCTCAATTGGTTTCTCTAGAAACGAGGCACTTTTTTTGTACATTTTTCTCGCTTTGCCGATTTTTCCTGCTTGGGCATGTAAATTTCCAGAGAGGTGAAAATCTTCACCAGGGGATGGAAGAGAATCCAATAAATGGGGTGCATTTTTATTCAAATATCTGTAAAGTTTGTTTCGAAATGAATGTAGTTTACTGATCCATTTTAACCCATCATGCCCCTTGTTTCGTTTGAAATGAATGGTACATAGGAGTCGCAAACCCTTCACCAAATACACAAGTTGTTGAACATCTTCGCCATGTTTGGTAAGCATCAATTGGCAAAATTCAGTTGCCATCACTTCGGCCAATTCAAGTCGTCCTTCACTTGAATAACGGTCAATTTGGAGGATGGTTTGGGCAGGGTCGCTCATGCCAAACATCGTACTCGGAAATCGCAACTCTTCATTATGTATGATGTCTTTGTATCATTGATACGAAATCTACGCCCGATGAACAGCAACACCTAAGTGATTGCAGGTGCTGGTCTTGATGTGGAATTTCGAGGAAGTATCTCAATCACGGGAACACCAGGTGTTGGAAAGACAACACTTTCTGCGTGTCTATCATCCACATTAGGCATCGAAGTTTTTTCGATTGAGAGCATTGCTTCCGAGACTCAATGTTTTGCGGGGTTCGATGAAACCGATAAAACGTCACTTATTGATGTGGATTGCCTGCAAACTCAATCAGGTTACTTCGGCAAAAATCTGATCATCGAAGGCCATCTTTCGCATTATGTTCCTACGAATGTCATTATTATCTTGCGATGCCACCCTCAAGAACTCCAACATCGATTGGAAAAAAGAGGGTACTTGCCTCCCAAAATTCGAAACAATGTAGAATGGGAAATGATTGGTGGGGTTTGGACAGAAATTCAAGAATTGGAGCATTCAGCCTCACTCCTTGAATTCGATACCACGAATCAATCTGCAGAAGAGATTGCAATTGCAATTATTGAGCGCTTGTCTTCGGGAGTATTCATGGACGAAGCAAGTGAAGTTATCGATTGGCTTGATGAAGATATGGAGAATGGAAATTGATGGCTTTGCCCTTGAAATCATACAAAAGCATAACAATGTTCAAGCGTTACGACCAATTGATTCCATGGTGCTTGAGCAACTTCGAAAATCCTGGGAAAAAAGTCTTGACCCAATTCTTGAGAAATACGATTGGATTTCTCCCTCGACTATCACATGGATTGCTTTACCCATCGGCTTGCTTGCAGCAATCTTATCTTGGTTTGCTCCCATGGGTTCAGAAGGGGGATGGTGGTTTCTTGGGAGTGCAGCGTTGATCGGCATTGCCATGATTTTTGACGGATTGGATGGGCCAATTGCAAGGAAAAGGGGGATGGTGACTCGTTGGGGGGATTACCTCGACCATACATTCGACCGTATTCTCGATGCAGCGTGGCTGATTGGACTGAGTGCCTCAGTCTATGTTGATAATTTCGCATTAGGTTTTGCTGCTGCCTTCTTTACGTTACTCGGCTCGTACATGGGTACGCAAGCTCAAGCAGTTTCAGGAACAAGAAATTATGGTGGTTTTTCAAGAGCGGACCGAACCATCCTCATCATCCTGATGCTCACGATTATGGGTGTGGTGACACTCGCGGATTATCCGTTTAACGACCGATTTTTTGCGCCGTTCGATACCATTGCACTCAATCCGTTATCTGTTGTTTTGTTTGTCAGCCTTTTTGGAGGTTTGTGGACATTTTTCCTTCGATTTTTCCAAGCCCAGAAGGTCATTCAATCCATGGATGCCAACAAGCCCCTTTCCCAACCAAAGGTCTCATTTGAAGAAGAATAACCGGATGACATGCAAACATACTCAAATAGAACAGTTTAAGCAAAATGGCGGCATAGTCATAATATACGAAGTTCACAGGAGTATAAGCGGGGTGGGTTATCCAATGAACAAAACAAGGCGATACACAATTTTTGTGCTTGCAATCATGCTCCTTTCAATCGTGCCAATTTCACCAATCGCAATTGCTCAAGACCAAGGTGTTCCATCAAACTATCAAGCACAAAATATTGAAGCATATTTTGACCCAATCACTGAATCAACAACCGTAAATTGGACTGTTCAAGCCACTGTGGATGGCACCGCTCAATTTATTCGATTCCAATATTATCAAGTCTATCGTTCTTCAAATCCCATCACTCCCCAAACGATATCAAGCCTCACACCGTTTGCTACCAAGCAGGTTTGTCCTCCCTCCGTCGTCGATCCATTCTCTTGTTACGGAATGAGCCACTCAGTGACGTATGATGTAGCACCTGGTGTGAATGGTTCATTTTACTACGGCATCACCACGATGCTTTCGAATGGAACCGAAGCGGCCGAACTCATCATGAATTCATCTTCGTTGTACGAACCAGTTCAAGAATTGACTTCATCGATTCGTACTCCTTACTTCGTTTCAGCATCATTTGACCCTGCAACGAGCATCACTTCTTTGAGGTGGATAAATCACAACAAAATCTGTAATTGCAATGACCTTCCTGAAACAGGTGATTCCGCCATGAGTATACGCGTGTGGCGAACAGAATACCCAGTCGACCGAAGTGTTGGACTTACCTTACCCACACAAGGTACTTTGGTTGCAAATCTGTCGGCCAACGCTTCGTCACTCAATATTGTCATTCCTCAAGATACGGAAAGAACAAGCTATTACTCACTGACATATTACTTACCAAATTGGTCTGGTCCAAATCAATCCTATGAGGACTTCCGCTTTCTCGCAGAAAACACTCTTGATGAACCAGTGGAAGAAGACAATATGCCCCCTGCCCAACCAACGATTATCTATGCAGAATTCCAGCCAGAACCAGATTCAGGTGGTGGAGCAACCCTCATTGAATGGAATGACCTTCTCGATGAAGAGGGCGAAACATATCGGATTTACCGCTCAGACCAACCGTTCACAACAATTTTGCGTGCGGATGTTGAACTCGTCGTCAAAGACATCATCGAAGGCATTGAATCCTATGAAGTCCCAGTACCTCGTGGATATCTTGGATACTCATACTACTGTATGGTCACCGTCGATGCTACCGGCGTCATCAACACCAACACCACTCAAACGAGTTGCACCTCACAAGATGGAATTTTAGAAGACGCCTTCTACAACTGGATTGCTGAGCCAACTAGTGTTGAGTGTGAATACTTAGGCGATCGAACAACACGTGTCACGTGGGATGACCAACTCGGCGTGGAAGGAGAGCAATACCATGTGTGGCATGCCACATACAGAGTTTCAGGTGTTGAAGTCCAAAACAACCCTAGTGCGTTGAATTGGAACATGTCTGTTGATACGGGTGCACAACTTTGGCTCAAGGGTTCAGTTGCTGACGGTGTAGGAGAGTTGCTCATCGAAATCGAAGAAGGCATCGAGTACACCCAATCAAGGTACTTTGTGACCACGGAAGCTTTGTATGGCAACCACAATGGAACCTATCATTATCTTGGTTTGAAGCAGAATTTCTGCACACCAGGGTTAGAGGATTCCGAAGCACCAGACATTCCATCCATTCGAACTGCTGAAACAAATGGTGTGCTCAACCTTGTTCAAATTGAGTGGGTCAACGATGATGATGAACAAGGAGAAACCTATGCCATTTGGAGGCATTATGGTGACCCATTTGACCCACTTGGTGATTCACAAGCCATCGAAGACGGATGGGAACTCGTTCGCTCCAACATTCAAGAAAAGCCTGGTCAATACCTGTATGAAGAATTTGAAATCGAGGTCAATGTGGACCGAGATGTATGGTATGCCATCACTATTACCGACCGATTTAACAACACCAACTATGAAATCACGAGCAATCTTGGTGGAAACGCCTACCAAGTTCACGAGGACACACTCTTGCCCAATGCAACACTCTTGTTCCTCGATAGCAACGGTGCCCCTTACACAAGCCCCTCCTTGGTTTCAGGCTCATACACCCTCCGAGTTGAAGTCAACGAAGATCTTTCAACGACCCCAACCATCAACATTACAACCTCAAGCGGCGGTCAACTTACTGGTGATGAAGAGCCATTACCGATTCTTCAAGACAACAGGAACGACCCCAACCGTGGTCCGGTGTACGAATACGATTTTTCCATCACATCAAACACAAAAGCAGGTCTCATGACCATTCAAATTCGTATGACTGATGAGTCGAACAACGAAGTTGTCCAATCATGGAGTGAGAAATTTGTCGATGCAAAAATGCCGTCAGTTACCGTCTTCTCACCTTCTTCAAGGAACGATGAATCCCAGTATCTCTATGGAAACAACATCAACGTTCTTGTTGGCGCTGAAGATGACGTCATGATTGCCTCATTCCAATACCGATTCACCTACCACTATGGTGGAACAACCGGAAACTCCGTCTCAACAGAATGGTCCGATTTGACCGGCATTACTGATATCGACGGAGATTGGTCAGCATTAACAGCAAACATGGATGTTGCAGCAGGTAACTTTGGATTGGGTTATCATAGACTCTCGGTTCGAGTTGTAGATACGGCTGGAAATCAAAACACAGCAAATGTTGATTTTACGGTTGATTTCTGTCGAAACACAATCAATGGAACCACAATTTGTGAGGTCGTTGAGGCTTTAAAGGGGACTCCAGACCCCATTGAAATTCGCCCGTCATTTACAGACCCTCCCTACGTTATTGTATGGATTGTTGCTGGCATCAATTTGCTTGCAATTCTTGTATCCATGCTTGTCATTAAGACTGGAATGAGTGGTCCTAAGAAAAAGAAAGGTGACGAGGAGGAGACTGATGATTGGATGGCTGAGTTCATTGGCTCAGGCTCATCACAAGAATTGGATATGTCCGCCATTACTGGTACTGAAAAGAAGGTGGTTCCAGAGCTGAGTAGCGAGAGTTCAGAGAAATCGAACGAACCTGAAGAAGACGATCCATTTGCTATTAACATCACACAAAGGAAACCGCGTCGACGGTCGAAGAAGGAAGAACCTGAAGATGATGACGATGATGATGACGATGATGATGACGACGATGAAGACCTCTTTGACGACGATGACGAAGACGACGATGACGATGATGACGATGATGGTCCACGACGGCCACGACGACGACCCACTGGTCGAGCACCATCTCGTCAGCGACCTACAACCGGAAGAAGGCCAGCACCAAGTTCAGCACCTCGCAAGCGTCGAACTGTCAAACAATCCGATGATTGAGGAACTTCGTTCCGGGTGATGCTTTCATGAGCGATGAAGCAGAACATCAACATGGGATTGGGGGGCCCTATCGCCCGTTGATTTCGATTTTCCATCCTGGAGACAACAAATTGAATTGGCTATTACTCTTTTTACCCGTTTCAATTTATTTCTCCTTGACCCACCAACTTACTTTAGCATTTTTTTCATCCATGCTTGCCATCGCACCACTTGCCTTCCTCATGGGCAAAGCAACCGAAGAAATTGCGATACGAACTGGAGAATCCATAGGGGGATTGTTAAACGCCACTTTTGGAAATGCTGTTGAAATGATCATCGCAGGTATGGCTCTCTATGCTGCGAGCACCAACCCTGACATTTTGGATACAATGGTTACCGTTACCCAGGCCTCATTGATTGGCTCAATTTTGGGTAATCTTCTGCTCGTGCTTGGCCTCTCCATTGTTTGGGGTGGGCTGCGACACAATGAACAATCGTTTAGTCGCGTTGGAGGTGAAATGAATGGAGCGTTGCTTGTGATCGCTATTGCTTGTTTGATTATTCCATCGGCAATGGATTATTCTGGAGGTACAGCCGAAGACGTGCTCAAACTTTCAAGAGCAACTGCCGTGATCATGCTTGTTGTGTATGGATGTTCTCTTCTGTTTCAACTCAAAACTCATTCATCGATGTTCGAATCATCTGAACATGGTGAACACGAAGAGCCAGAACTCTCTATTCGTGATTCTTGGATTCTCTTGCTTACTGCGACCATACTTGTGGGTTGGATGGCCCACATTCTTGTCCATAGTTTGGAGGAAACAGTGACAAAATATGCCATTCCGGAGTTGTTTATTGGTGTCATCTTACTTCCATTTTTTGGCAATGCGGCAGAACATTTTACCGCAGTATTAGTTGCAGGGAAAGGAAAAATGGACCTTTCCATGTCAATTGCTATCGGAAGTAGCATCCAAATTGCACTCTTCGTCGCTCCTGTGATGGTTCTTCTTGCTTGGGTTCTTGGTGTTCATCTTCCATTGGAATTTGGATTGCTTGAAACCGCTGCAACCTTTGTTGCCGTACTCATCACCATAGCCATTCTCAATGATGGGAAAACCAATTGGCTTGAAGGCGTCCTCGCTCTTGCTTGTTACACAATTCTTGGTATTGCATTTTTCTTTATGTGAGGGGCTGAGATGATTTCAAGGCCAGAAACGAAAAAGCAACTCGCTGGAAGCATTCTTGTAATTTTGAGCGTAATGAGTTGCATGTTGGGTTTTTTGGGCTGGAGCACCGAAGGTGAAGTTTCAGACATTCAAACGCCGACGATTCGAGACTACTCCTTTTTTTCAAGTGAACCACTTCCTTCGGAATTATCCAATATGCTGCTCACATCACAATTGAAATTGACGTGGGATAGCGAGGAGATTTATGTTGTCATCGTCGATGAAGATGAGAAAAATTCCTGCCCTGTTGAAGCAGCATTCATCGAAGGGGCCACGCCAGGTGGCCAGTGTTCATCCACAGACCAAGACATTCTTGCCGGAGGTGCCGCATTTGGACCAGATCAAGGTATCACTTGGGAAGTTGAGCAAGGGTCGCATTATGTGGGCATTGGTTCTCGTGTCGACACACTATCTTCCGACCAAGATGTGACTATCGATTATGAAGTTCATATCCGTGCTTCGTTCGCCTTGTATTTCATCATCTTTCTGTTAGGAATCGGTGGAGCAGTCATGTGGTGGGATTAATTTCCTTCGACACCTTCGTAATAGTGCTCAACAGCGAGATTGATGTCATCTCGGATTTGCTGTTCATCAAGTGAAAGTGTGATGCCGTCTTTTCGCAGTGGCCTTCCTTCGACCCACATATCGAGGCATTCTCCACCATTGTATACAAGATGAGAAAGATAGCGATTCCTACCTCGACCATGAGGTGACATTCGAATGTCGTCTGTAGCCCAAGCAACCCAATCTTGACTTTCTTTTGTGGCTATTTGAAAGATCTCAGATGCAGGCAACAAGGTCGAATCCCAATGGTCATGTCGTTGAACAAGACTTGCAGTCTTCGCCTCAGCGAGCAGATTTAGTCCGTTGCCTGAGGACGCTGCACCATCGGTTCCGAGCCGGATATCAACACCTGCTTGAGCGTAGGCTGGATAAGAAAGAGTGCCTCCGCAAGCGAGTTTCATGTTTGATGAAGGGCAATGCACGACCGTTGTATCGTGGTTCTTCAGAAGTTGAATTTCATTCTTTTTGACCCAAGAGGCATGAGCACATATCGTACCAGGTTTGAAAAAATCAATTGAATCCAAATATTCAACGGGATATTTGTTGTGTGCTGAAAAACAATCTGAAATTTCCTTTCTCGTTTCACTCACATGAATATGCAACCGTGCTTTCCTTTTTTCAGCTAAGTCAGACGCTTTTTGCAGGGTCTCTTCCGTGCAAAGGTAGACAGAATGTGTCGCAATTGCATATTGAATTCGGTGTGACGCATCATTTGTAGATAAGAGGCTGTCCAATTCGTCAAGTGCGGACACGGCATCGGGATGACTTGGAAGAGCAACATCACTTACAGGGCCACCGACCAAACCACGTAGGCCTGCTTTGTCAAGAACATCACCAGTTGTCGAAGGGAAAAAATACATGTCTGCTGCAAAGGTTGAACCTGTTCGAATCATTTCAGCGGCTGCAGCACTTGAACCAACACGCACGTACTCTGGAGAAATTCGGGATTCGGTAGGAAAAATTGCTTCGTTGAGCCATCGATGCAGCGGAAATCCATCGCTAAAATCACGTCCATTAAGTTGCATAGCGAGATGGGTATGCCAGTTCTGTAGGGATCTTGTGATGAGTTTCTTTGAGCCATCCAGCACTTCATGGACATCCTCATCACCATTGGAGACAGACCATGAACCGTCGGCGTGAAGGAGAACATCACCCTCATGGCGAAGACCGTGATGGTCAATGAGAATCGTGTTCGTGTATCGAACAGAAGCATCTTCGCCCATGGTTCTTGGGAAGGCTTCTCTCTCATCAATGCTAGTATTCATACCGACTTGCTTATGTTCAAAAATAAATTCGGCCGCCTTATGCCACTGTGGCTTAGCTGGTAGAGCATCTGATTCGTAATCAGAAGGTCGGGGGTTCGAATCCCCCCAGTGGCTTCTATTCCTTTTTGCTTACCTTTGTAAGTTCCATGGAAAATAAGGTCGCACTCGATTCAAGGCTCACGACCCCCGGTAAAGCACGGCCTGCGATATAATCGAGGCATGCCCCTCCACCGGTTGATACATGGCCCATCTTATGGGCTAATTTTCGTTTCGAAACGAGGGTTGCAGTGTGTCCTCCACCAACGACAGTGTAAGCATTTGATTCAGCACATGCATTGAGAATTTCATAGGTGCCAAGTGCAAAATCACTGTTCTCAAACACCCCTGCTGGACCGTTGAGGATGACGGTACCCGCTTGCTTAATTGCTGTTGAAATCTCAAAGATTGATTTGATTCCAAGGTCATGAATTGGTGCGTCAAAGGGTAATTTGTCGAGCGGGATATCCACCCGATTGTTTTCAACATTGACGGCTACATCTATGGGCAGACGAATTTTTTCTGAGAAGTTGGCGAGTAATGAGGTCGCAATATCAACGACATGTTCCCATGCGCCCTCGGCCGCTTTGATGAGAAAGTCGATGTTCTCTTTCCCAATGTCGATTCCTTTGGCGTGGAAGAATACATTGGCGACTCCACCGGTTGCCCAAATTTCGTCGGCGATTTTGTTGCGAAGCATGTTTTGAGCAACTTCAATTGAATCGTCGATTTTGACGCCACCCAAGACTGCGAGGCATGGACGAACTGGCTGTTCGAGTGCTTGGTCCAATTTTTTGATTTCTTTGCCCATGAGCACTCCTGCAACGCAAGGAATATGACTGGTAAATCCAACGATGGATGCGCTTCCACGGTGAGCACAGGCAAAAGCATCATTGACGAACACATCGGCAATGCTTGCCAAATGTTGGACCATATTTGTGTCGCCCAAGGTGTTCATGTCTCCTTTGAGCAACTCATCATCATCCATTCGTACGTTGTTGAGCATGAGAATGTCTCCATTACTCATTTGTTCGATGGCCTGCATTGCACGTTCGCCATGGATATCATTGACCCACTGTACTTTTCGCCCCAATAAACGACCGAGTTCTCTTGCATGTCCGAGCGTACTTGTGAAATCGAATTTACCACGACGAGATTGGTGAGCTAAAATGACGACTTTGGCCCCTTTCAATTTGTTCATGGTCGGAACGATTGCTCGAATTCGAGTCACATCAAGAAATTCTTTGGTTTGAGGGTCCATTGGGCTGTTGATATCCACGCGAAGCAACACGGTCTTACCAGCGATGTCCACATCGGACAAGGTAAGGACCTTCGCCATTGTGAGAACGAAGCGAAGTCGGTTTTTCATATCTTTTGTTATGAAAAAAACTGTTTCGCTACCGTACATTGATTGAGAATATTGGTTGGAATGCCTTTGATTTTGAAAAAAATAGAAAGGGCTTCGCGTTGATTCGGAGATATGGCAGAAGATCCTTTGCATGAACAAAAGGGTCTCGAGGGGCCTCGTCGGCGAGCAAAAACCGCAACCTCAGCCTTTGGCGTTTCAAAGAGGGAAGGCCATGATTCTTCAGCGTTTTATACTGCAAAAATGAATCAAGCTTTCATATCATCGAGGGAAGTTGGCGATGCAGATTCGATTCCACCTCATCTGAGCAACACTATTCATTGCCACGATTCCACCGACCTTCATTTCATACCGAACAACTGTGTCGACCTTGTCGTCACATCTCCGCCTTACAATGCTACCAAAGAATACGATGAAGATTTGACCTTTGATCAATATTTGAATCTGCTTCGCGGTGTGTTTTCAGAATGCTATCGAGTCTTGGCTCCTGGAGGTCGAATGGTCGTGAATGTGGCTAATCTTGGCAGGAAGCCGTACTTGCCGCTTACTTCGTACATCAATGTGATGATGATTGAATTAGGGTTCTTGATGCGAGGCGAAATTATTTGGGACAAATCGGCGAGTGCGGGAAGTTCTTGTGCTTGGGGTTCATTCCAATCAGCAAGCAATCCATGTTTACGCGATGTGCATGAATATTTGCTCGTTTTTTCAAAAGGAGACTTCAAGAAATCAAAGGTTGGTCCTGATAAAAATGTGAAACAGAACACCATCGATAAAGATGAATTCATTCAATTTTCAAAATCAATTTGGTCTTTTTCGACCGAGCGAGCCTCACGTGTTCAACATCCAGCGCCGTTCCCCATCGAATTACCTCGAAGATGCATTGAATTCTACTCGTACGAAGGCGATGTCGTGCTCGACCCATTCCTCGGCTCCGGTTCAACTGCACTTGCTGCTCTCTTGACCAATCGAACATACATCGGCGTTGATATTTCAGAGGAATATTGCAAGACAGCTCAACAACGTGTAGCAGATCTGCTTCCTTCCCTTAAATTGTGACCGAATGCAAAGAAGAAAACCATTGAAGCAGGAGTTGTTTTGAACCACTCCCTCATGGCCGAATCATGGAGGAGTCGCTTGGTCTACAACTTGGTCCCGAAGGAGAAGATTGGCGAGTTCCGGTTCAAGAATTAGAAACCAGACAACAACAGTTCGCGCATCTTCTTGCAGAACATGGCCTTCAGGGTGCACTTATCCACCATCCTATTGATCTCTATTACTTCACGGGAGGTCGACAAGATTCCACCTTTTTCATACCAGCCAAGGGGGCCCCCGGTTCAACCGAAGATGGTGGTGATGGACCGATAGCCTTTGTTCGTCGTTCGCTTCGTCGAGCCGTTTACGAAGCTGGTGGCGACAACGCACCGCATCGAATCGAGGATTTTGGTCGATTGTCACAATTTTCAGAGCGGTTGAAATCAATGGGTGTTTCTAGCAAACCATGTTTGCAGTACGGCGAAATCCCGTCTGAATTTGGTAAACGGTTTGAAGCAGCATTGCAAGGACTCGAAGGCGAGTTCCAAGACACGACTTCTCTGGTTCATGCGATGAGGGAAGTGAAGTCGGAATGGGAATTGGAACAGATGCATATCGGAGCACAAGTCCAACGAAGAATGTTTGACACCATTGAAGCCGTTGGAGGCGAAGGGATGTCAGAACTTGACCTCGTCGCTGCAGCCGAAGCCATCAGTCGAAGCGAAGGATTTGGTGGCAATGTGCAAATGCGACGATACCCTCTCCAATGCGATAGAGGCGTGATTGTAGCAGGTAGAGCAGGCGGCGTCCCATCTTTTTTCGATTCGGCCATTGGAGGCGAAGGCCCTCATCCTCTGTCGGGCATGGGTTCGGGATTTAACAAGGTCAAAAGGGATGAACCAGTGCTCGTTGACCTTGTCCATGTTCATCGTGGATATGTTGTTGATACGACGCGCATCTTTGTCTCAGGTCGTTTAAACAATGTGTGGGAGGAGCGTCTTGATGATATGCTCACGGTCAAAAATACCGTCATTGATGTCCTTGACCAAGGTATGAATTGCAGCCAGGCTTGGGAAGAGGGTCTTGAGGTTGCTACCGAGTTAGGCCATGCTGACCATCTCATGGGTATGGCTCCTGACCAAAGTAAATTCCTAGGCCATTCCGTTGGTTTACAACTTGACGAAAGTCCGGTGATAGCCAAAGGCTTTGACCGTCCGCTTCCAATCAATGGGGTCATGGCCATCGAACCAAAAGTTGTCCATCCTCAAGGGTCAATAGGAACTGAAGATACGTGGGTTCGAACTCAAGATGGACTTGAGCCCATCACCGCTGATGCCGATTTGCCTTGGCTGATTCAATGGGATGCTTGAGTCAAATTCCCTCACCACATGGTTGAAAGAGAATACTCCGTAAGGCAACCATGGGCGCAAAACCGTATGCACCAAGTCATATCGCAGCCGTTGCATCTTCCTTCACATCGATGCGATTATCAGGTGAGGTTAAGGATGAGTTGGTGACCTTATTGCTTGGGCAGTTGGATGACTATGTTCCGGTGCTTGAACAAGAAACCCTCGCCCAGGACAGTGAACGTAAAACACTCGACGACCCATTTCGAACAAGACTCAATTATAATCGGACAAGGGAACATATGATCGACAGAATTCAATCGGTGGATTCCGTCGGCTCTGCAGCCGTGCAAGCAGGTATTGAACATCTCGAACAGTACCTTGCCAAGACGCTGCGATTTGCCCAAGAAGCGGCGGAACGAGACAGGGTCTCAACAATTAAGCCCCGACACCTCAAAGCCGCCCTCGTTCAAATGGAAGAACAAAACGATGAGCAACAAGAAGAATCCAGTGCATCGTTCGATACCGAATTTGTCGCAGGGCAGGTTGGTGGCGTGGTGACGGCAACTACCATCCAATCTCTTGCGAGGTCGATGGCGAAAATGCCCGTCACCAAAGAAGCCGTAGAAGAATTACTTGAAACATACACATTGGTGCTCGAGGAACTGGAAAGCGATATTCGTCAGCATGCTCAACTTGGCCGAAACCCGCAATTGTTCATCGAATCAATACAGCGAATGAAGGGTTTGATGACACTTGGTTGGATTCGTTCAATGGTTTCCCGAGCTGCAAAGAATGCTGCAGAACAAGGAAAAAGAGCCATTGACATCGATGATATTGTTCATCTCGACCCATTTGCATAGTCCATTTTCCAATACAATGAAATAATGCCTTTGAATAGTTGAACGAGAGGTGCAGTGATGAACTTCATCGGGCAATCTGTACCAGAATGGTCATTGCAAGGTTTTGGACCAAGCGGAAGTCAAGAATATTCCTCGAAGGCATTGTTTGGAAACTGGTATGTCATCTATTGGTACCCGAGAGATTTTTCCTCGGTATGCCCAACTGAAGTATTAGCACTGAATCGCCATCTTGAGGATTTTGAAGATGCAGAAGTGACCTTGTTTGGATGTTCGCTTGATTCCATTGAAACGCATGAACGATGGGTTTCCCAACAGGATATTTTCCCTGAAGGTATTCATCACGTGCTTCTCTCCGATGTAGACGGTAAGGTCACAAAGTCATTTGATCTCATTCACGAAGCATCGGGTTTACCATGTCGTGGACTGGTGATTGTCGATGAATTTGGCAAGATTCAGCATTATTCCCAAAGTTCACTCATCGTTGGACGTCAACCGAAATCAATTCTTCGAATGGTTGAGGCCTTGAAATCAAATGGTCTTTGTTCGGCAACGTGGCAAAAAGGTGACAAACACATTGGTGAAGATTGATGATACAGATAGAACAATTTGATGAGAGTTCGTTGAATTCGATGCCTAAAATAGAACTTGCTGTGCTTGTTTTCGGTCGTAGCAATTGCCAAAATTGTTCCAATTGGCATGCTGAATTACGTCAAGCAGCGGCATCTGGAGATATACCAACGTGTAGAATTTTTTTGGTAAATCTCGATTCAGGCGTGGCTGAAGACCTAGCAGAATCGTATCGATGGGTCAACAATATCGATGTCCTGCCCATGAACATCATTCTCGTTCAAGGCGAGGTCAAAAAAGAATGGGCTGGTGGCACCATCCAACAATTATCACACCGTCTTTCCCGCTATTTGTGATGGCATGTCTGCTTCGACAGTGATGTTGTCCGCTGTTTTTGCAGGTGTCGTTGCAACGTTGGTGACCGTTGCCATCGAGAAGTGGGGCGGTGTTATCGGCGGAATTTTGGGAACTGTTCCTTCAACCATAGTACCAGCATCCATCGGAATGTACATGATTTCAACGCCTGAAGAATTTCTTGAAAGTATGGCTATTATTCCATTTGGTATGATGTTGAATGCTATGTTCCTCGGTGTGTGGCTCATTTTACCTTCGAAGTTTCCGCATTCTAACCATCTTCTTGCAAAAACTACGACGTCATCCATCATCTTCTGGGTTGTATGCGGCTCAGCATTGTTTTTTGCTTTGGAATCACAAGTATTTTCGAACATTCCTCCACAACAACTCGGGTACGTCGGCTTCTTTGGTGTCTTTTGTGTTGCCCTTTACTTTAACATCAAACGCCTTCCCGCACCGGGGGGCCATCGTAAAGTTAGTCGACTCACGCTCTTCATTCGTGGCATCATGGCTGCTACTGCCATTGGATTCGCAGTGGCCCTATCCCATCTTCATCAACCACTCCTTGCAGGTCTAGCCAGTGTGTTTCCAGCTATTTTCCTCACAACAATGGTTGCTTTGTGGCACGCTCAAGGTCCTTCGGTACCAAAGGGTGCTGCAGGCCCAATGATGCTCGGTGGGATGAGTGTGGCTGTTTTTGCTCTTCTTGCGATGGTTTGTTTTCCCCTTTTCGGGCCTTGGTTTGGAGCCATATCCTCATGGTTAGGGGCTATTGTGCTGTGGTCGGTACCTGCGTTTTTTGCATTACAAAAGTATAGAAATCGAGAGCACAAAAGTCTCGCATGACCTTACTCCTCTTTGGATGAACGGTCATCGTTGATGAGTCTCGTCCACCGCCCGGCTTCCGGTACACCTTCAATTTCAATGTGCACAGTTGTGATATGTTTGACACCTGAGATTTTTTTTCTCAATTCACTCAAGTCGTACAGGCAACAAGGACAGTGTGGCCTTGATGGTTTGATCACCAACTCAACTTCACCCTCGAAAGAAACCTGCATCCTCTGAACGACATCGATGGATGTGAGTGGTGCAACATCGTGAGGGTCCTTCCATTGCTGCAAGGTCTTGAAGACCTGGCGTTGAGCCGCCTCATGATGTTTCTTTTTCATTCTGAATCGCCCAACTGTTCTGCCTCATCGAGTGATAATTCGTTCACTCTATCTTCGACCGAATTCAATTCTTGCTGGCATTTTTTGAGCAGTGCAGCACCTTCCTCAAACAATTGTATGGTCTCTTCAAGCCCTTTACCACCTTGTTCAAGTTGTTGGACAATGCTCTCTAACCGCTTCATCGCTTCACCAAAATTTATCACTTCATCACTCATTGTTCTCACCTATTTCTTTTTCTTGTATGGTTGAATGTGCCTTTCCATCCGAGAGCCTTAACAAAATGCCTTGTCCAACTTCGATATCGTGAATGGACTGCACGACAGCACCTTCGGATTCAATCATTGCGTAACCGCGTTCAAGAGTTCGTTGGGGATGTGCAGCATTGAGGGTTGATTCCATACTCACAAGTTGCTGTCTGTACACATTCATCGAAGTTTTGACAGAGGCCGAGAGCCTTGATTTCAAACCATCCAAATTTCGATGCATGGCTACGACACCGGCCTTCGGAGCATGTGCAAGTCGCTTGAAAAGAAAATTCAAATTGGTTTTATGTCGCTCGAGGTAGTTTGACATGGCTTGGTTTGAACGTATCTCCAGTTCGTCCAACCACTGTTCGATGTTCAATCGGTCCGGAATGACTAGTTCAATGGCATGGGATGGTGTTGATGCTCGAACATCCGCAACAAGGTCAGAGACAAGAATGTCTGATTCATGGCCCACCGCCGAAACAACAGGAATCGGACTTGCAAGAATTGCACGCGCAACTTGTTCAAGATTAAATGCCCATAAATCTTCAACCGAACCTCCCCCTCGCCCGACGATCACAACATCAACGGGCACAATGCCTAGTGAATTTGCTGTGTCTTCATCCGCCCACATTCGCGATATTGCAAGGGCACGTGCAATTTCTTGTGCAGCTTGCTGCCCTTGGACAAGGACCTCGATGACGGTGATTCTCACGTTTGGATATCGAAGCATCGCAAGTCGTTTCATATCGGCTAAGGCTGCAGAATTTTTACCTGTGATAATCATGACATGTTTTGGAAGAAGCGGAAGTGTTTTTTTGGGACGGTCGAGGGCACCTTCCTCTCTTAAATTGGCGAGCAACTCACGTTTTGCAAGTTCAAGTTCTCCAATCGAGAGAATCGGCATAATCTTCTTGACAACGAGTTGAATCCTTCCTTGTTTTGGCCACAAATCGAGATTGGCAATAACGATGACTTCACTTCCTTCCTTGATGCTCGGGTCAACAGGGATCGAAGCATTCCAAATGACACAATTCATTTGCCCTTTTTCATCTCGAAGGGCGAAGTAAATGTTGTTGTTGTGTTCTTTCCATTGGGAAATTTCCCCCTTCAGCGTCTGGAGTTGAAAATGAGGGTCTTGAGCAATGGTTTGTTTGACGAATTGCACAAAGTCCCCGATGGGAATCGGGCTGCTTGTTGTGCTGTCCCAAGCCATATTTGCTTAGTGGCGTCGAGGGTTTTTCAATGCATGGTCGCCTTCGAATAAGAGTTCAAATCACTGGGTAGTGTCTATACTGGCCCACTGCGAGCCCATTTTACTGATGAAAACCGATACAGAGGGGTTTCGGATGAACCCACTTGATGTATCCGAATCC
>JAYODQ010000082.1:0-2331 GCA_038106355.1 Candidatus Poseidoniales archaeon
CATTCAATCAGTGATTCCACGCCTCCAAGACTGGTTGCCTCGTAGATGAGTTTGAGGTTTCTCATGAACGAAAGGGCATTTGCATCCCCACCTTTAACCACATAGGCCACCATACCCGAGCCTTTGGGTAAGATTTTGCCAGCGATATGACTGTCCGGATGCGAAGCGAGGGAAGTATGGTACACTTTTGCGATCATTGGGTGTGCTTCGAGTCGTGCAGCAATGGTCGCAGCGTTCTCGCATATACGTGGCATTCGAACATCGAGTGTGCGTATACCTCGTTCAAGCAGGTAGCAATTATGTGGATCTTGGCTTCCACCAAAATGGATTTTTCGCTTGAATATCTGCGTGATTAAATCCGCACGGCCAACCACACATCCACCGATGAGGTCAGAGTGCCCACCGAGGTATTTTGTGGTGGAGTGAATCACAAGGTCTGCACCCATTTCAATGGGGCGGCATCCCCAAGGTGAGGCAAAGGTATTGTCGATAATGAGCAACAAGTTGTGACGCTTGGCGATGTCAACAAAGGCAGGAATATCGCAAATTTTCAACATCGGGTTGGTGAGTGTTTCAATGTAGAGAATTTTGGTGTTCGGCTCAATAGCGGCTTCGTAGGATGCTGGGTCTCGAATGTCCGCCATTGTGTGCGAAATTCCAAATCTTGGCAATTCTTCAGTCAAAAGCCCATATGTCCCCCCGTATACATCTGGGCAAGCAACAAGGTGGTCGCCAGCATTGAGAAATGCAAGCAGAGTGGTTGAAATGGCAGCCATTCCAGACGCAAAGGTTTCAGCGTCTTCACCACCTTCGAGAGCACTCATCTTTTGTGCTACAGCATCGGAATTCACCGATGACATTCTTGCATACAACAAGGTGTGTTGGGCACCCGCAGCCCACCCAGCGTAACGCTCCTCTGTGAGTTTGTATGTGGAAGAAAGGAACACGGGCGTGTTGACGGCATCCCCTAAATGTTGTGTGCCACTGTGTACTGCTTGTGTTCCAAATTGATTTTTGGTCGTATCGTCGGTCATCTTAGCCCCGAATGTCCTTAAATGTTTGAAGTTCATCAACAATATGGTTTGATTTTTGGATAAATGTCGAAAGAATATTGCTTTTATCTTTAATAAACCGACGATTCGACGAAATCTTTGAATCCTTTCCGTTCATCCATCGAAGCATGCCAACAGAACTTGATGAGCGCGATGAAGCCATTCTTGAGTGTCTTGAGCAAGATTCCCGCCAAACCACCCAAGCCATTGCCGATGTTCTTTCCATGCCAAGGGTGACGGTACACGATAGGATTCGACGTATGAAGGACCGTGGTGTTATTCGAAAGTTCACCATTGAAAAAGACGCCCGAGCACTTGGCCTCAATCTAAGGGCGTTTCTTTTTCTGCGTTGCGAAGGTCACCAAATCGATCGTCGAAGAGTTTCGGAACAGGTCGCATCGCTTGGCTATGTGGTTCGATGCGATATTATCACCGGAGATTGGGACATTCTTGTTGAAGCAGTAGCTCCGAGCATGGATGTACTTGGTGATTCTATTCTTGATGAAATTTCATCCATTGAAGGCATAGGGGCAACCCAGACCATGGTTTCGTTTTACCACTACGAAGGAAAGGCAGGAAGTTTTCGTTAATCGTCTTCCTCGACTTCGTCTGCAGTTGATACTGTAGCGTCGTCGTCATCTTTGTGGCTTGACACTTCGACGACGAGATTGCCGATGAAAATAGCCAAGCCACCAAAGGCAATCCACAGCGACCAAGGAACGAAGGCAAAAGTGAGGCCAAAGATGGTGGCCCATACTGGCTCAAAAGTGTAAATGATGGATGCTTGTACTGGGTGGAGATGTCGCTGATAGGTGTTGAGAAGAACGAGGGCCAAAAATGAACCAAACAGTCCAAGACAAACAAGTGGAACCAGCACGCCTTTTGTGGTATAAATGTCCCACATTGCCGATGGTAGATTCGGGGCCAGAAATGGCAAGGGCACAAGACATGCGATGAACACGACGACAAAGGAAATTTGAGTGATGCCGAGCGGATTGTATTTCTGAGTGAGGTCTTGAATGAGCATGATATGAAAGGCAAAAATCACTGCACCAAGCAAGGTCAAGAATTCACCTCGGCCCCAGGTGAGGTGTGGCGGTCCATCGATGAAACCCGCCCCGATGGTCGCAAGAACCACACCGAGAGCAAGTCCTCTCGTGATTGGCAGGCCGGCAAAATACGTGCTCAACAGTGCAACAAGGACGATGTCCATAGAAGTAAGAAATGCTGAGGTTGCGGGATTGACATCATCAAGACCAACCATCTGCAAAGCAAATCC
>JAYODQ010000036.1:0-15512 GCA_038106355.1 Candidatus Poseidoniales archaeon
CAAGTCGACCTGGGTTTTGGAAACTCAAAGCTGGATTCCCAAGAATCCCGCTCTCATTCACGCTGATTGCCAAAAAGTCTCAATGAGTTAACCATTTTGGATGCTAGATTGGTTCACAATTGATCGTTCCAGATTGAATCTGATTCGTCGGTAAAGGATGACTGTTCTGATTGACTTGGCTTTCTCGGACGCTTCAAGAGCAACACAAGGGCGAGGATGATGATTGAGGCTGAAATCAAGTACGAGGACCTATCACTGATATTGATTTGAAGGTCATCCTGAAAGCGAATCTGTGGGTCTGCTGGGTCTGCGTCAGCATTGTCTCCAACACCGTCACCGTCCGAATCCAATGTTTCGTTCGCATCTTGAGGAAATGCATCGGAGTTGTTGCCAACACCATCGCCATCGTCGTCATGGGTTTCGTTGGCATCTTGAGGAAATGCATCGGAGTTGTTGCCAACACCATCGCCATCGTCGTCATGGGTTTCAGTTTCATCGTTTGGAAATGCATCCTCGGAATTGTTTGTTCCGTCACCGTCAAGGTCAACATCGCAATCATCACCCACTCCATCACCATCTGCATCGAGTTGATCTGGATTGGCATCGTTAGGGCAATTGTCTTTGGAATCTGAAACGCCATCTGAATCGGTGTCAGCCCACAAACCTGTAACAAAAACATCAACAATTGTGATATCACTCATCGGCTTGTCATTTGATGCTGTATCAACTTCGCTAAGGGAAGTCACATAGTCACATCCACTTTTCACCGTTCCGAAAACGGTGTGGACACCGTCAAGCCATCCTGGGCCGAGCCCGTTGTTGCTATCTTCTGGTATAAGGAAAAATTGACTCCCTCCCGTATTTGCTTGACTCGTTTTTGCCATTGAAATGGCACAGGGTACATGCAAAAGGCCATTGGTTGCTTCATCTGGAATGGTCCAAGCATCATGCCCTTGCCCAGAACAAGTTGAGTCGGTGGAGGCTTGACCATTGCAAAATCCTGCAAAAAACGCTGCATGTCCTCCCGTGCCGTCAGCATTGGTGAAATCTCCACCTTGTATCATAAAATCATCAATCACCCGGTGGAATGTGGTATCGTTGTAACAATTCATCGCAGACAATAATCCGAAATTTGTCGCATGGATTGGGCTTGAAGTATGGTCAAGTTCAATCGTGAGATTTGAAAAGGAATTGTTGTGTTCTATCGTAAAATGAACATATTCGAACTGAATGGAGGCATTGGTCCTACAGCCATTCATTCGATAGGCTGACCAAGGGTCGATAATTATCGTGCTCGTTGACGAAGCTGTATTTGGCGGAGGAAGGTTGTTCAATTCTTGAACAGTTGCATTCACCATCATGTATTGAGGAGTTGTATCTATAGAAAAAAATCCTTCCTGCCAAGAAACATTCACCTCGAATGTTGCATCAGCACCTGCCCCGACATACAACACTTCGGGATGATCGATAACAACAAATGGACTTTGAACTCCGATTGAGATTTTTTCAACATATGCCGTTGGGTTTGATACCGTGCACTCAATGGAGTCTTGACCAAATGATAAACTATCATCCAACATCAAAACTTCATCACAAACCAGCGATACCGCAGCACCAGATAATTGGGATTGGGTGGGAGGTACAACCATCAGTGCAAACATCAAAAAAAATGCAATGACCAGTTGCCGATTCATAATATGACGTTCGACTCATCGTATTTTAGTATGTCTTGGTTTCATACTTTTCCGATTGGAATGATGATTTCGTTTCGGCGCAAGAAAGGAAGAGTCGTGGGTGGGTCATACACGGCGAGTCGGGCTGGTCCGGATTGTTGCCAGCCTTCTCGTTCCAAAAGTGATTGAAGGCGTTTGGTGAGGCGTGTGACTTTGCTCGGCCTTGAAAATCCGCTAAAGGAAAGGACTGCAACAACATCTTCTGCTTTGACCACGAGTTCTACACCAGCATCGTTGGGCATTGGAAGGTCCTCAAGAGCGTAGGCTGACGGCATCACAAACGACATCATTGAACCTCCATCTTCCTGCCACATGAGCACGGGAGCTGTCATGGCTATACGTTGATTTTTCTTATTGCCACCAAAGATGTACCCCGCAATTCGACGAAAAGAGCCTCGATTGACCATGTCGCCCGTTCCAGCACTTTTGAGGCAGGCTTGGATGTTTGAAGCGTACGTTCGAATCTGAAAATCCTTGAACGTCTCAACGACTTCAAAGGATGGTTCTTCAAGTTGCTCCGACACAACTTTTCGCCATCATGAAGGGTTAAGAATTGCTCGCCCGCTTATACATTCAATTCTATCTTCAAGCACTCGAGTAAGTACACGTACTCCTCTATTGAATTGTACAATTGGGCCGAAATTCTCACATATCGTCCCTTAGGACTATCCCACTGCATGACCGGGATTTGGATGCCATAGTGCTCTCGTAAGCGTGCATGCAACGGATCGGGGGCGAAGAGGTTGATTTCACCGTGGTGAGGCAACGGAATGGTTGCAATTGAGCCAAGCATGGATTCAGGACAAGGTGCTTCGAGTCCAAGGCCATCAAGCAACAAAGTTCTTCCAGTCACGACAAGGTCGTGGTTGTGTTTCATGATGCCATTCCACCCGCCTTCATGCATGTGGGCAAGACCATCAATAACCGTTGGAAGTGAAAGAATTGCAGAGAGGTCTCTGGTTCCGGTCCAATCAAATTCAAGTTCAAATCGGCTTTTCACACCCTCCGGAATGGTGTGGCCATGGCTGATGGTCAGCGGATGAATATGCTCCTGCTTATCTTTGCGAACATAGAGAAATGCTGCTCCTTTTGGGGCACAAAGCCACTTGTGGCAGTTGCTTGTGACATACGATGCACCCAGTTCAGACAGATTGAGTGGAATCATGCCAATTCCATGGGCAGCGTCGAGCAAGACCTCAATGCCTTGACCTTCAAGTTCCGCAACCATCGTTTCAAAAGGTAAACGGAGCGCAGTGGGAGACGTGACCGAATCGATCATCGCAATCACGGTTCGATCGGTAACTGCTTCGCGCATGGATGCGAGGACTTGCTCTTCGGATTGGAGAGGAAATGGGATGCTGAAGGTCACGACCGTAGCCCCCCAACGCTTTGCCACGAAATCAATGGCGTTTCGGCAGGCTTTGTAAGCATGGTCTGGAACGAGAATTTCGTCTCCCTGTTTGAAGGTCAGAGAACGCAGCACAGTATTGACACCGGTAGTAGCGTTTTCGAGCAAGGCGATGTCTCTTGCTTCACAACCCACCATCTGTGCTACTGCTTTCTTTGCTTGTGCGTGAGGTTCCAATGCTCCGTGTTCAAAGAAATGAATCGGGTCTTTTTCCATGAGGCGAACCCACTTGCGTTGTTCTTCAAGCACAAAGGAGGGTGTGGCTCCAAAAGAACCATGATTGAGAAATACAATATCGTTGTCAAGATTCCAAAATCGATTGTAATGGCTTCGTTCTGGTTTCTTCATCACCTCAGCCACCAAACCTATGGTGGTGAATTTGAATCTTAAATTGAACCTCCCCCAAACTTGTCATCGTGGTGCGGGGGGCAGGATTTGAACCTGCGAACCGATAAGGAATGGGGCCTAAACCCACCGCCGTTGACCAAGCTGGGCGACCCCCGCGTAGTTTCGGCTCAGCGAGAATCGGTTTTGAAACCGTCGATTCAAGCAGTCGCAGAAAAACCGGTCCCTTCGATAATCTCCAGCAATTGTGCCGTGGAAATTGAAGCGTCGGTAACGATGGTCCCTTTGTTTTGTGCATGCGAAATATCAGCACTCTTGACGCCTGGCGTGTTCATGAGAACGTTGGTCACACGGCCTGAGCATCCACCACAGGTCATTCCAGTGATTGAAACATGATGTGTTGTGTCCATAGTCATTCCATTCCCACTTCATTCTTGAATCCTTTGAATTTTATGCGTTGAACACCGCAGGCTTCCAAAACCGCAACAAGAGAGAATTGCTCACGACGCTGACGCTTGAAAGCGACATCGCTGCTGCTGCAAAAGCCGGTGGCAAGAACCAACCAGTGCTAAAGTAAAACACGCCCATTGCAAACGGAATTCCGATGATGTTGTACACGAATGCCCAAGCGAGATTTGACTTAATTTTCCTCATCGTTACCTGCCCCAGTTCAAGGGCGGCGATGGCACCGGAGAGGTCGTTTCTCGACAACACAACATCCGCAGATTCGAGGGCAATTTGGCTTCCATCACCCATGGCGATGCCAACATCAGCCTGAACAAGTGCAGCAGCATCGTTGATGCCATCGCCAACCATAGCCACAATCTTACCCTCTTGTTGATACCTTGCGACGATTGAACCTTTTTCCTCTGGTAATACACCTGCATGTACCGTTTCAATGCCGAGTTCATCGGCAATGTTTCTTGCAGCGGCCTCTCGGTCACCAGTGACCATGCAAATGGTCATCCCCATCATCTTCGCACGTTTGATGGCATAGGGTGTGGACTCGCGAATTCGGTCTTTGAATTCAATCGTGCCGAGTAAACGTTCACCAAGCGTCACAATGGATAACGATGCACCGCGCTCTAACCCTTCGCCGATTCTCTTTTCATGTTCCTCACTGAAAGAAAATCCGTGCTGTTGCAAGAGCTGTCGCGTGCCCACCATCGCATGTTGTTCACCTACCATTCCAACAACGCCCATCCCTGGAAATGTCGTCACCTCGGTAGCAACCGGCTTGTCAGTCGCCAAGTTCGACCATGCCGTATGAACGGCTGTAGCGTACGGGTGCGTTGAATGGTCCTCAAGTGCTGATGCAATTTGAAGCACTTCTTTGACTTCGCCATCGATCCATTCAATGTGACTCACTCTGGGTTTTCCTGAGGTGAGTGTGCCCGTTTTATCAACGAGCAAGACTTCGGTTTTGTGTGAGGCTTCGAGTGCCTCGATTCCTTTGATGAGCAAACCGAAATTCGCACCTCGACCTGTACCTACGACGAGAGCTGTCGGTGTTGCAAGTCCGAGTGCACATGGACATGCAATCACCATGGTCGATACAAACACCATGATGGCTATTTCGTGTGCCTCCATGCCATAATTTGGTGCCCACGCGGAGCCATAGAGGTACCATAAGACAGAAGCGGCCACCGCAAGGACGACCACAACGGGTACGAAAATGCTCGAAATTTTATCCACGAATCGTTGAATTGGAGCCTTGCCCATTTGTGCTTGTTCAACAAATTGAATGATTTTAGCAAGATGAGAATCGTCAACAGTAGAGGTGGTTTTGACTTCAAGTGTTCCATCGAGGACAATCGTTCCAGCACGAATCTCTTCGCCATGTTGCTTGCGAACAGGGTACGGTTCACCCGTCATCATCGATTCATCGATGCTTGAACGACCATCGATGATGACGGCATCAAGCGGAACGGTATCGCCTGCAAGGAGCCGAATGTGTGTGTCTCGTTCGATCAATTCGACTTCGACCATGTTGATGTTTCCATCTTCCACAACACGAACATGCCTCGGTTGAAGGCGCATGAGACTATGAATTGCATCTGTGGCTTTGAGTTTTGCATTGGATTCAAGGACGTTTCCTAGCAACACAAAGCCAATGATGAATGAAACGCCATCAAAAAAAACGTGTTTTGCTTCAAGCAAAAGGTCTGGACTTCCCTGCCAAACAGGTGCGAATGTGACCAACAAGGACCAAAAATAACCAACCGTTGTTCCTAAGTGGACGAGAACATCCATGTTGGCTGAACCGCTTCGTAGTGAAGCATATGCACCTTTGTGAAAATCGAAGCCTGACCATACATAGATGGGTGTGGAAAGCAAGAAGGCAAGCAACCACCGAACATCCATCTTGTGCCATGTGCCGAGGGCATCAACGAACATTGTGAGAACAAAAACAGGGGCGATCATCACAAAAGCAAGGGCGACCTTTCGCTTTTGCACGACCACATGTTGTTCAGCTTCATAGCGGAGTTGCAATGGACTTTTGAGTTCGGTTGCTTGAAACCCAGCCTTCTGAATGGCCTCAATACTTTTGGATTTTAGGTCAGCCTCAGAATAGCCATCTTTGAGTTGTATCCAAGCTTTCTCAAGAGGTAAATTAACGCTTACATGTTGCACACCGTCGATTTTCTCAACAACTCTTGACACGGATGCTACACAAGCAGCACATGTCATTCCTTGCACACTGAGGGTGACTTTTTCTTCCATCTCTTCACCTTTAATTATGAATTGCAACAATCGATGAGGTTTTTTTGTTCACTCTTGTCAAAGGTCACACAGCCACAACCACAGGTGCACATCCAGCCCACACCATCCCAACCTTTGCCACCTTCTTGACGAACATAAAGTCGTTTCATTTTACATTCGCATGCACACGCCTGTGCTTTGATCCTGACCATGCAATTGGGTTTTTTGTAGTCAATATAAACCTTCTCTTTTTGTAGTCAAAAACTATTCATTGAGGATTCGAACATCCAATTCCCCCGACCAGATATCTACGCCTTGAATGGCGCATATCACCAATTGACCAACGCTCAGCCATTCTTTTTGTTCAATGGATTGCTCGGTCTCAGCACTCAGTACTTTGAGATTGAATTCATCGGTAACAAGTTGCACGTTGGGTTGATATTGTTTGAAATGGACGCGCCCCGAAATATAGCCTTCATCACCAAGGTCGAGAAAAATCCAAGGTGTCCGTACTCCGACAACCCTTGCTTTCCATTTCGAATCAAGACCATAGGGTGTGGTATGCTCAAACAGTTCACCCCCTTCGAGAAGTTTGAGTGCAAAGGCATTTGCAACAAGATCCCACTCAAGTGATTGTGCTGCCCTTGCCCTTTGGTTGCACTGCTCGACCAATCTCTCAATCCCTTGTTCATCGTGCATCCATGGCCTACCGTGAATGTACGATTTGAGTTGGCGATGAACGAGTACATCCGGGTACCTACGAATGGGCGAAGTAAAATGTACATAAGCATCAAGATTGAGGCCGAAATGACCATTGTTTTCTGAGGAATAATACGCCCTTTGCATGAGTTGAAACAGGCCCTGGTCGACCACTCTCCGAGTGGATGATTTGAGGGCAATCGCTTCCTGTTGGGCTTTCTCAAGTGAATGCAAGATCTCCTCTCGAGCTTCTGGGTCGAGGACACATGAAAGGTATGGTGGCGTTTCGTCTTTGCTTTCTTGAGAGAGAGCACTTGTATCAATCGAAATGCCTGCACCCATCATGGCAAGAATATTTGCAAATTCATCCTCTGAAGATTGACCGTGTTTTTTTGTGCTTGGCATTGGAAGTTGGATGGTCAAATCCAAGGCTGAAAATGTTGCATTGACCGATTCAACTTCGGGGGGGTCTGGTGGAGGATGACATCGCCATGGGAGTGATGCACCTTTCTTCCCAAGAAAGTGCCCTACTGCCGAATTCGTTGCAACCATGAAGGATTCGATCATTTTCGTTGCTTCATTGGGCCACTTTACTTCGATTCGAAGACCACCATCCTCAGCAATTCTTGGCCGCATTTCAGGTTGTTCCAAACGCAATTTTATTTCGTCTTCTTGCCAACGTTTTGCAAGCGAAAAGTGTTCGCTAAAATCGAGATTTCCAACCGCTTGCTCGTAGGATAAGTTCTTTCGAACTTGAATCACTGCCTCAAACACTTCGGTATCCATAATGCTTGAATTCTTGTCAATGTGGAGGCAGACCACCATTGCGAGTCGGTCCACGTCGGCTCGAAGAGAACACAATTCATCTGCGAGTCGGGGAGGTAACATGGGTAAGACTGCATGCGGCAAATAGACAGACGTCGCCCTTGCGTATGCTTCATCATCAAGCGAAGTTTTTGGCACGACATAGTGAGCCACATCAGCAATAGCCACCCACAACTTCTGCCCGGCCGTGGTGGTCTCAAGGCATATGGCGTCATCAAAATCTTTGGCATCAGCAGGGTCGATGGTAACAAATTCAAGATGGCGTAAATCTGTTCGCCCACGAGATATCTCAAGTTGCCCATCAACCTCAGGTAGGGAAGAGACATGGTCAACAAGCGATGATGGATAGACCGGGGCAAATGGGTTCTTGCCTTCTTTTCTCAGATGATGAAGGCGAGATGTCATCACATCGAACGCATTCCAAACCCCAAATTGTACCAACAAGAGAGCCATTGAAGGTTCAGCATGCCGAAAACGAAGTCCAGTGAGTTTCATTGCACATTTCTTGGCCTGCTCAACCATATCAAATCCTGGCCAGGAGCGTAATGCAGAGGATTGTTCAATTGAAAATTCACTCGGCAAAGGCTCACTTTTGAGCAATGACTGCCAAGCATCGAGGAGAATTGATGCGTTTGACAATGGTGTAGTCATATCATTGTGCAATTCTTGAATGGATGCGAATTCAAACAGATTTTTCCATTCATCTACCTTTTGTGTCAATCGTTCTATATCTTTTGGAGAGCGGAATTGAAGGGTCTTGTTTTCACCTCGTACGGCGAATGTACCGCTTTTTCGGGCCTCATCAAATGCACGCTGAAGGTCGGCATTGTACGCTTTCACGAAATCTTTTTTTGTCGTTTGTTGATTCTGCCCATGTTCATGCTCAATGAGTCTCGTAGCAAGTGTGTCGACATCCCAGGATTCACTCCACCACTCGCCCGGCAATGTTTGGACTCGCTTCCACAAACGAAGCGATACATCCTGAGTTGGCCCTTTCGATTTCTTTCTCTTGTAAGCGTTTTTTTTCGTCATTCGATGACCCCTGCTCACAATCCAAGGTCCCGAAGTTTCTCCAAGGCTCGTCGTTGTTCAGAGGTCAAGGTGTCACTTTCGACCTCAGGCAACACAAATTCAACGTCGAGAGGCCCCCCGTTGAAACCTTCACCTCCAATTCGGCGTCGATCGCCACTTTGAGAATTCGGCTCAACTTTCAAACGCACTTTTTTGCCGCTCGGAAGTTTCGTTGATACGGTCCCTCCGAGCACCAACGTCGAATAGGGAACTTCAACAAATTGAATCAGTGTATCGCCATCCCACGCCCTTTGTTCTCCGGGGTCAATTCGTAACGTGACATGAACATCACCTGTTTCGCCTTCAGGATGGTCGTGTCCTTGCCCTTTGAGTGTTTTTTTCTCCCCGTGTTGAACACCGGGTTGTAATTTCAGTTTGAGCGTCACATTTTTGGTTTCCATACCCTTTCCTGTTGTTTTTAATCGCTTGAAGGAAAATGGGAATTCACCACCTGCTTTCGCCTGTTCTGGTGTGAGTTCAAGAGCGACATTGATGGGTGCTGCTTTCTCTGCCTGCCTTTGACGTTGTTGTCCTCCGAATGGTTGCTGAGGCTGGCCTCCACCAAACATGGATGAAAAAATATCTTGGAAACCACCCATGCCCGAGCCGTCCATGTTGAATCGCATGTTACCGCCTCCAAATCCTTGACCAAACATGCTTGACATTTGCTGCTGTTGGTCAAACTCTTGACGGGCCTCGGGCGACTCTATTTTTTCGTAGGCTGCCTGAATTTCCTTAAACTTTGATTCAGCGGCTGGGTTGCCCGGATTTCGGTCGGGATGGTACTGTCGTGCGAGTTTTCTGTAGGCTCGCTTAATCTCGGCATCGGTAGCGCTTTTTGATACCCCGAGGACCTCGTATGGATTACGCCCACTCATCAACCGAACCGCCGTGTAGGAACTTCATCAATCCTCCCATTTTAGAAGTTCTTGGAGAAGAACAGGAGTTTACAGTTCACAAATTTCCAGATGGCTCAAAGGTTGTTTGATTCGGTAAACTTGGAATTTCTTGTTGTGGCATGCTTGGTTGTATTGGTTCATGCGATGTCGCCATTGGTATACTCGTTGAATCTTGTTGAGGAGGTGCATATTGTTGAGGATAGGCAGAAGGAGCCACTTGAGCGTAATTGGGTTGGGCCTGAGTTGTGCTTTGAGGCATTTGTTGAGTCGCTGCAATCGGATGATGTTGAGCATAGGTCATTTGCGTTTGAACCTGTGGAATAGCAGGTTGATAGTGTTGCACAACTTCTGGCACCGCCTTTGGTGATTCCTCCATTGGTGCTGAATAAATCGTAGCTGTTCGACTTCCCATTTCCTTAATTTGCGAGGTTTCTCGAACAGTTTCCCCTAATGTCGCTGAACTGATTAAGGAATTCACGTAATCGATCGTTGAAAGTACTCGTTGTATGTTTACATTCACACCTTCAATCAATGATGCTTTGAAAGCAAAGCCATGCACTCCCCCACCGTTCGTTTCAAATCCAACATACATTGTCTTCTGAAGGTAATAATACAGTAAACATGCCCCTCCAAGTACTAAGAAAATGATTCCGACTATTTTGGCATCATCGATTGAAAACAGAACACCAGCAAGAGTACCTATGACTCCAAAAAAAATGAAAAATATGCCAAACACAAGAGCGAAAAATGGTTTCTTATAGCCACCAATAAAAGCTCCAATGTTTGTAAGAGGCGTTGAAACCTGTGTCGAGCCAAAGACGGACGAAGTACGAAAAGCAATCGAACCCCTTGACACTGTCAACGAAGAGTTTGGGTCAAGGCCAACTAATGTCAATAAAAAATTAAAAAATCCACCTTGCCGAGCTTCAATCCAAACGTTTGCACCTGATGCGCCAGACTCATCAATTTGATATCGGCGAAGGACGAGTGGAGTTCCTGTATTCATCATGACCAGTTTGCACACTATGATGAAATAAAACTATCTACATCTCCATTTCAACAAATTAGGGATTATGCGGAGTGGTTATAATGAGGGGGTTTGTGGCTTGGTCGGTCGAGGTTATACCATGTCGAATGAAAACACAAACGAAAAGTCGTTTGAACAACGAGTGCAGGACCGTCAAGATTGGATTGAGTCGCAGTTTCGACGCATCACTCGAGGTTCATGGGCAAGAATTATTCGAATGGCTAAAAAGCCTACAAAGCAAGAGTTCCGCCAAACCGCAATCATTTGTGGCATTGGTCTGTTCGTTCTTGGAGCCATCGGTTTTGCTATCCTTGTCTTGATGGACAATTTCCTACCATGGATGATCCATGATGTGTTTAACATCGCCAATCCCTGAGGTGACAAAGATGAGTGAAGCATTTGTAGCATATGTTCGATTTGAAGAAAAACTTCTCCTCCTCAAGCGAAGTAACACCTCCGCTGATTTCTCTGGAATGTGGGATGGTGTTTGGGGTACTGGCTCTGGCACAGACCCAGAAGAGGTCATTTCACGAGTTTCACAATGCACAGGTATTCCCACCGAAGCACTCGTGTATCATGGCCACGGCCCGGACCGCGGAATTGTCATGGATTCAGGAAGTCTTGTTGATGTGGTGCCTGTTCTTGTTGTATCTGCGACGGATCAAGTTGAACCTTCAGGAATTTACACACATGCAGAATGGGTTGACCCGGGTCGTATTCAAGAATACACCTGTATCTTCTCAAACCTTGATATGGACAACTCCCACAAACTGTTTAGGGAAATGTACGGTTCAGTTGGTTCTTTCCTCTACATTATCAAAACCGCTATCAATTCAGAAATTCGAGTGGTCGATGAAATGGGAGCGAGACTCACGGGTTCGGGGTCACTTACCGACCTCGATGAAGAGATTATGTCGATTCTCCATCCAACTGGAATGCGTGGCTATGTCTTTGTTGAAGCAAGTGCCCTGCACCACGTCGAGAAACTCATTGGAAGAAGTGGTGGAAGAGACCCGTCTGCTCGACGAGGTGTCAACCAAACTCCTTTGAAAAATGCAAAATCTGTGTTACCAGGTGAAGCACCTCTCGAAGACATCTTGCCCTACCTCGAGCCAAAATCAGTGACTCACGGCATTGAAATTGGATGTATTGTCGAAATTATTTCCGGTGCGTTCAAGGGAGAAAAAGCACGTGTTCTTTCTGTTCAAGACACCAAGAACGAAGTCAGTCTTGACCTCTATGAAAATCCAATTCCAATGACCATCAGCATGCGCGGAGACCACGTTCGAGTCTACGAACGCGTCGATGGTTAACCTGTAGGAACGCGGTGCGATTAAATAGGGGTTTCAAGTCGGGCAAAACGCTCAGGTTACGAGAGTAGGTGAAATCAATGCCAAAACCATGGACTTCCGAACTCATCAAGAAATCACTTGGTGTCCAGAAGTGCAACGGAAGCATTGAAGCCGCCACCGAAAACCTGCCACTTGAAGAAGCGATGAAAATCGCTAAACAGAAGGCAGGAGACGGACACTTGACTGGCCGAGATCTCAAAGCACAAACACGAGAAGTTATCGGAACTTGCGTGGCTATGCGAGTCAAGATCGATGGGCACTGGGCCAATGACGCCCTCGAAATCATTGCAAAAGGAGAATGGGACGAGCGGTTTAGTTGAGCTATCACGAATTGCGGGAGAGGAGAACATCCTCGTTGACCGCAGAGGTGAGGAAAAATGGAAGAAAAAATCACACAAGCCATCCAAGCAGCTCTTGCTGCAGCACCGAAGAGAAAGTTCGTTGAGTCCGTTGACATTTCCTTTACCATCAAGGATATCGACCTCAAGAATCCTAACAATCGTATCAAAGAAGAAATTCGACTTCCTTCCGGACGTGGAAAAGAAGTCAAGGTCGCCATGTTCGCTACCGGTGAAGCAGCATCAAAAGCAAAAGAAGCAGGCATCAAAGTGATTTCACCTCAGGAAATTGAGGACCTCGGCTCCAACAAAACAAGAGCAAAAACCATTGCTAACCAACATGACTTTTTCCTTTCAGAAGTTCCACACATGGGTCTCATTGGTCGCTATCTTGGTACTGTTCTTGGTCCACGTGGTAAAATGCCACGACCTGTTCCACCAACACTCGACCCTGGCGTGCTCGCATCGGGTCTACGATCAACCGTCGTAGTCAAATCAGGTGACAAAATGACGTTCCACGCAACCATCGGTACCGTCGAACAAAGTGAATCGGACCTTGTTGCGAACGCCATGGAAATCTACAATCGTATCATCTCAAAACTTGAGCGTGGTGTTGGAAATATACGTTCAGTGTACATCAAGACCACCATGGGTCCTGCGCAAAAACTTGAGGTGATATTGTGATTCCAAAAGTGATGAACTGGAAGCGCGACACTGTCGACAAATTGCACGAACTCCTCACCAGTGGTGAAACGATTGCAGTCATCGACATTCACGGCGTCCCTGCTGATTCAATGATCAAGATGCGAGCCAACCTTCGAGAAAATATGCAAATCATCGTTGCAAAGAAGAGGCTCATGAAAATTGCTTGGGAGCGTGCAGGTTACGACGAACAAGACCTCGAAACAATGTACGAAACTGCCGTTCAACCAGCCCTTGTCGCTACGAGCTCATTTAACTCATTCAAACTCTATACAGAACTCAAGAAAACTGAGGCGGGCCGTGCTGCAAAACCTGGTGACATTGCTCCATTCGATATCGTCGTTGAAAAGCAAGACACGGGTATGAAACCCGGTCCAATCGTTGGTGAACTCAACTCTGTTGGCATTCCTGCAAAGATTATGACTGGTACTGTTCATATTCAAAAGACAATTACTGTTTTGAACGCTGGAGAAACCTTCCAAGGTGACCTCGGCTTAATGCTTTCAAAAGTCGGTATCAACCCAATTATCACAGGTCTACGACTCTGTGGAACCATTGAAGATGGAGTTGTCTTTTCACCAGAAACACTCGATATTGACTATGACCAATTCGAACAAAACCTCGTAGGATACGCTGCAGGTGCATTCAATGTTGCCTGCTTCATTCGATGGTTTACCCCACAAACCGTGCCAACACTCATTGCGAAAGCAAGTGGTGAAGCACTTTCCGTGGCTATGGAAGCGGAGATCACGAACGCTGAAACAATGCCACTCTTCATTGCCAGAGCACATGCAAGCCTCATGGGTGTTGCAGGTGCACTTGGCCCAGACGCACTCGATGATGAACTTGCAGAAATGCTTGGTGCAGCTGCTACCGCAGCCGCCAGTGCAGCAAGTGCCGTCACTTCGAGCGAATCCGAGGCCCCAGCCGAAGCCGAGGAGGAAGAAGAGGACGATGAAGACGCCGGATTTGGCGGACTCGGAGACCTATTTGGCTGAAAAAAACAAATAAAAAAATGAGGTGAAAAAAATGGAATACGTATATGCTGCTATGTTGTTACACGCTGCCGGACAAGAAATCACAGATGACGCTGTGACAAAAGTGCTCAAGGGCGCTGGTGTCGATGTTGATTCTGCTCGAGTAAAAGCACTCGTTGCTTCACTCGCTGGCGTTGACATTGCTGATGCTATGACCAAGGCTGTTGCCGCACCCGCTGCCGTTGCTGCTCCTGCAGGCGGTGGAGGAGACGCTGCTCCAGCTGCTGAAGAAGCACCTGCCGAAGAAGAAGATGACGACGACGGCGGCTTCGAAGGTCTTGGCTCACTCTTTGGCTGAGAACAGAAAAGCATCCAGTACGATCGTTAGCCTCTGCTAACGAAACGGAATGGTTTGACGCTGGTCTTGTCCAAGGGAAAACCTCGCCCACCAAGGGCGACGACCGCATGAGTCAACCAACAACTGCTCAGGTCTTTGGCAAGAAGACACAAGACTTCACGCCACAGTATTGATGAAATACTTCGGTAGAGGATAATCATGGTTCGTCGAAGGACTCACGATTTTGAAGTCAGTGTGGGTCCTGTCCAAAGCATCAAAGCGATGCGATTGATTGCCGAAGAATTGAATTGGTCGTGCAGACGTCTCGAAGGATCGAGATTGGTCGATAGATTTGCCATCATCATGCCAATGGCGCAAGCCACTCGAACACTCACACTCCACATCACCAATGGGCCGTTTGCAGGCCTTGAATTGTCAGCCTGGGCAGAAACACGAGGCTCTTCAGGGGCGATTAACATCGTGTCATGGACATTACCTCAAGGGATTGAACACCAACCGAATCGAGATCTCATCGTATTGTGGGCATCACGCTTAGACAGGTGTCCGTGGCAATGGACCTTCGGGGAACGTTCGAAGATAGGAGGGTTGCTGCCTGTATGGCGCAGAGCAAAGAAAAAATTTGCCAATCTTGGGCTCAATGTCGGTAAAAGAGGTTGGCCGATTCCAGAGGAATTGGTGCCGACTTTCGAAGTTTTTGAAGAGGAAGAATAAGCGAAACTATGACAGTCATGGTCGGTTTAGCACAAACATAGCGGAGGAGAAACGATGTATTCCATGGACGACCTCAAAGAAAATAGAGATGCTCAAATTACCGTTGCGTGCATTGCATTTTTCCTTATCGCCTTCCCCACATACTTCTCTATCGCAGCCGACCGAGCCGATGGTTCACTTGGTGGTGGCGTAGGGGATTACCAAGTCAATGGCGAAATCACCTATGTCACGCTCGACTCTGGTGCCGAGTATGTTGCCGATGGTACACCATGGAGCGAAACCTTCAGCACTGATGCTCTCGACAACGCAGAAGACCTCAACATCGTAGGAGTTCGGGTGACGTTATCGTACGGCGAAGATGAAC